>NZ_JBXWQP010000029.1:0-914653 GCF_059612445.1 Ruegeria sp. TASC047 | reverse complement strand
CCGCCAATCATGCCGGGAGGATAGCTAAAAGGAGAGTTGCCCGTCAATACGCGGGGCAAATGTCTACTCAGTCCGCAACTCTGCCGTTCAGCACGTTTCAGCGAACGTCCGCTGCCGTTCAATGCAGACCTTCAGGCGAAAATTCTCGGAATGATCACCGATAATGACCGCTATCCGTTCCTAAGCCGTCATCTGACTAAAAGACTCAGATGACTGCCTTGAGCCCAAAGCGGTCGTTCTATTATTGGATCACTAAAGGGTGATCGACAGGAAAAACTGAGCTGGGAATTACGGGCGGCTTCAAAATGAAACGCCAATTCTGATCGCAAATGTCGGAAGAAGACGTGGGTTTCCGCCAAGAGTCAGGTCGAAATCGAATAGCAACAGTCTCTATGCTTAAGCTATGATTAGTCAATTGACAGGGATCAAAGTAATGGTTGAAAAGAAACGTTAACTTTGCTGCACCGCTTCGGAAAGATAACTCGTATGAAGTATTGGCTGCTTTTGGCTCCGCTTTTTTTGATGGGAACCACTATAGAAAAGACAATCACCGGAAAAACGCTGTACTCGCAAAACTGCGTGTCCTGTCATGGTGTTGATGGGAAGGGCGATGGGCCTGTAGCTGCGCGTTTGAGCACACCGCCGCCAGACTTGACGAGAATTGCAGCGCGGCGCGACGGGGTGTGGCCCGCTCTTGAGATCATGGAGATACTGAGTGGGTATTCCCGCAACATTCTCCCGCGAGAGGATATGCCGATTATCGTCGACCTTTTGGACAATGAAATGAGTGAATTCGATACAGGCAATGGTGAGCCAATCCTGATGCCCACCAAGCTGATCGCGATCGCAAATTACCTTGAGTCACTGCAGGACCCCACTCCAAAGTCTTTTCTTCCCTGAAGAAATATGGAGCTGAGCGGAAGGCTAAATATTTATGACAAAAGGGTAGGGGGGATTGGGGAATGAGTTTGAAGCTTGCCTGTCTCGCCTGCGGTCAGGGAAACAGGGTTCCGGAAGGCCGTCTGCGCGCTTCTCCCAAATGTGGAAAATGTGGTGTCCTGCTCGTGCCCCAGGCTCCCATCGATGTCTCTCTCGACGTTTTACAGAAGGCGGAACGGATCGACGACGTTCCATTGCTTGTGGACTTTTGGGCCGCATGGTGTGGGCCTTGCCGCATGATAGCGCCAGAGTTCGCCAAGGCCGCTCAGGCGCTCAAAGGCCGCGCGCGCCTCGCCAAGCTCGATACTGAGGCATTTCCGGCGGCCGGGGCCCGGTATGGCATCCGTGGCATTCCACTTCTGATTGCCTTCCAAGGTGGCAGAGAGATAGGACGGCGGACAGGCGTGATATCCGCAAGTGACATAGCAGACTGGGTCGGAACAAGCACCGGCACGACACTTGATAAACATGCGCAATGAGCGATGATCCCTACTAGGTTTTTTCAGAGGAACTTAGATTGAGGCGGGGCAAGGGGCTTTTCAGTGGGCGAGGAAGACCGGCAACTTGGTCTGCTCGACCATCGACCGGGTCGTTCCGCCCAAAACAGTCTGGATCATCCGGGCCTGACCATATGCGCCCATCACGATCAGATCTGAGCCGGCTTCCGCCGCGCGGTCCTGAATAACATCGGCGACGGCGCGTCCACCGCTGGGATACTGTGACAAGGTGACCAAGCATCCATGATGGCTGAGCCATGCTGCCACGTCGGTCCCGGGATCCTGCCCGTCACGGTTAACCGTGGTTACAGGGTCGATACATCCTATAATAACCTCGCGCGCGTCCAGCAGATGCGGTAGGGCGGCGTGAACAGCCGCAGACGCGGCCTCGCTGCTGTCCCAGGCGACAAATATGCATTCGGGATTGCGTTCTAGGTTGGCATTGATCCGGAATCCGATCGGTGAGTGGAACAAAACGCCGGATGCCGCTTCGGTCATCAGATCGCGGGTTTCCCGCAGACTTTGAGAAAAGATCGCCTCATCGCTCACACGGGCAAATCGCGCAACGACATGTTTGGCATCCATGCTTGCAGTAAGGACGGCCTGAACCTCCCCCGACGCATTTCTCTGTGCGAGCAGCTGTTCAATGGTATCACATCTGGATTTGAGATTAGCTTGCGCGGAGGCTAGGGTCTCCTTCCAATCGTCCGGAATATTCAGCCCGCCATATGGCGGAACCGAGTAGGAATAGGCAGGCAAGGCAGGGGCCATATCAAGCATAAGACAAAGCAAATGATGGTCCTCTCTTGCGGCCATTTCCGCAACCTTACCGATCTCGCGGTCTTCGGTTTGAACATTCATAACGAAAAGTGTGGTGCGGCGTTCCATAGGTGTCTCCGTTGAAGTTTGGTGCTGGTCAGAGGCCCGCAACTGTCTAATGAGCTCTAGATCGGCCACTCACCATTCATCGTCTCATAAAATTCAAACCTGTCAATTATTGCATATTTTTCAGCCGTGAGTAGCCGACACAGAAAGTGGCGGCTTAGTCACGCAAGTGAGACATACATGACTGGCGCTGTGAAAGTCCGGTTTCGGAGTTTTCTGCTGCACACGCACAACATCGTAACTCAACATTATTCCCCAGCGAAAACAGTAAGCTTTCATACCAATAGGAAATTTCGCTTAAACGTCATGGAATTCCTCTGATGCCTGTACGGGCCTCAACAAAGAGCCAATGGTCAGGAGGAAAGAACGTGAAAAGGCTGTAAGCAATCAGTTGGAGCGCCAGAAGAACAGTTCCCAAAACAAAAACGAATCTGGTCTGACTGATCCCACTTGTGAGCAGTAAGGCCGAGATTAACTGACCAACACAAATGGCAAAGACGAATGTGCCGATGTCCAGAAACAGCAAGTTGCGACCCAAGATGGCCGTGTAAGCTGTGAAGATTGTGACAATCAGCATTGCTGTAATTGTCAGGCTCACGCCTTTCGAACTCATTACATACCAACGACTTAAATTTGGCGGCAGCGGCATGAGGCAGGCCCAAAGCAGTCCGGGCCAAAAAGCCAACTTCAAGTGCTCCCATATTGACTCATTGACGGCTGCCACGAGGGCCAATGGTGTCCAGTTGCCAAGCCAGGCAAATGCAAAGTGCATAGCAGACCCGAGTAGGATCATGCAGAGCGCACCAATCGCCTCAAGTTGAAAAAGACGTGTCAAACTTTGCTCTATGGTTGGGCCTCCTTATTCCCCGGGTAGTTGGCCCCCGGATTTACTCCACGCAAACATCAATGGCACCTGCTCGTATATGGCAGTCAGGTTGAAGGGGGCCGATACTCAGGCTCGTCGTGATTATTTCAAAACTTAATGCGACCGTAGGGCGATGATAATGCCTGCCGAAGCAATAAAAATGATGCCCAGCACTTGCCAGCCACCGACCGGCTGGCCAAAGGCAAACCACGCAAAGAGTGGACCAAAGATCATCACCGAATACTCGAAGACCGAGACATAAGATGGCTCACCTAGCTGATAAGCTTTGATGATCATGAACACCCCACAAACTGAACCAATGGCCTGCAGTAGGATTAGCGGCAGAGCATCCCACATAGGCCAAACCCACGGCCGGGTGAAGAACTGTACCTCTTCGCCTGGCTGCCAAATGGGGAAGATTATCAACGTGACAGTGCCCACAGCTCCAAGCAAACCCAAAGTGACCCACATCCCCGCCAGCAGGGCCACGGTACTTTCACCGACGCATAGTCTACGTGTGGCGATTGCGCCCAATGCATAAAAGAACCCGGCGCAGACAGGGATCAAAACCGTCAGATCGAAATCAGAAGGATTCGGTTGCAGCACAAGAATGATCCCAATGAACCCAACGGCAACAGCGCTAATCCGCCAGATGCCCACTCGCTGTCCCATTACGCCTGCAGAGATCAGAAGGATGAAGATCGGTGAGGTAAAAAGCCCGGCCAGTGCTTGGGCAATCGGCATCATCGCCAACGCCGAGAAGTAGAACAACATCGAGATGCCCACTAGTAGACTGCGTAGCGCCACCGCCCAAAACCGTATGGGCATCAACCTGCCAAGTCCAAGCAGCGGAAGAACCGCCACAAGCGGCCACGCGATCGTGGCCCGCATAAGGTGGAACTGCCAGAGCCCAATATGGCGCGACAACGGCGCAATGAAATTGTCGATCACGCCAATGACCGCCATTGCACAAATCATGAAGGCCGCTGCATGCAGCTGTCGATCAGGTGGAGCTACAGACATGCTCCCTCCATTGGCGCAGGCGCGGCCCGGTTTCTGTCTTCATTGCGACACTGACGCCGATACCAGTGGGAAAATTATCGCGCTGGATGCGGGGCCTGAGGTGATCGCCTAAATCGCGCTAGGCGAAAGTTGGTGTCCTGAGTATTCCTGCAGCAGTCGATACGTTTTGTACTGGGGCCGTCAATTTCCATCATGTTGTGTAGTGCCAACGATATTGCGCAAAAATGCATACCGCGTCCCTTGTAAGTTTCGCACAATTCACCGTGGCGTTGTCGCAAATGATGCAGAAAACAGTCGGATGCCTGAATACGCTCGCGGGTAAACTGGAGTTTTTGCCATTACGACAACCGTCAACATATCGAGCTCTTCTGACGCCCACAAACACGGTGTGCTTTTTGTTTTTGCGGCTGGCGTTCTGTGGTCGACGGTCGGTCTTGGCATTCGCTTGATAGAAGAGGCCGGTGTCTGGCAAATTCTATTGTACCGCTCAATGGCGATGTCGCTATTCCTCTATGTCGTTATTCGGCTGCGGTCCGGTGAAAACCCATTCGTCCAGCTTCGCCGAACCGGCTTCGCCGCCGTCGTCGCCGCGTTGTCGCTGCTGGCTGCGTACTCCGGTGCGATTTACGCGATACAGAATACATCAGTTGCCAATGCAATGTTGCTCTTTGCGACAGCACCGTTCTTAACGGCTATTCTGGCATGGATGGTCCTACGAGAACCCGTGCGCAGAGCGACATGGATTGCAATCGTTATCGCGCTTGGCGGCATTGCGATCATGGTTGCCGATAAATCAGGAAGCGTTGTTCTAAAAGGCAGTCTTGCGGCGCTTGGGTCGGCGCTCGGTTTCGCGGTATTCACCGTTGCGCTGCGGTGGGGGCGAACGTCAGAGATGTTGCCGTCCGTGTTTCTGTCTGGGTTGTTCGGGGTCGTCATCACCTTTGCGATCTGCCAGCTTCAGGGTCTTTCGCTAGCCATAAGCTTGAATGACGGCAGCGTCGCCTTTGCCATGGGCATCTTTCAGGTGGGTGCGGGTTTGATCCTCTACACCATTGGATCGAGAAGTCTGCCAGCAGCAGAACTCACACTACTTTCACTGGCTGAAGTCTTACTCGGTCCGCTTTGGGTTTGGCTTTTCTTGGGAGAAACTGCTACCGCCAACACACTGATTGGAGGCGCGGTCCTACTTGCTGCGATTGCTGGAAATGCCCTCTCAGGACAACGCCGGAGACCACCTCCGATCACGGGCCCATAGCTGCACGGGAGGCCGGACATTGCGACATTTTCCGCCAGCGTCTGCTCTTGGTGGAAGCCGCCGTTCACAGGTGAATTTCGAAAAATTTACTGTGAATGTCGGCTACGCGGGCCTAACCAGTCACCTGAGAGAATGACTCAGATGACCGAGTCGAGCCCAAATTGGTCTTTCGATTTTCACAGCCGCGTAGTTGCCGCAGTTCGTGGCAACTCAGATTTTCGATGCCGTGGCACCGCGGAGAAAACCTGCGCCGCGAACTCATGGAACGTTGGGCGATAGGGACGCGATAGTTTTTCGGCAGCGCGATCAGCTTCGGTCAGCGGGGATAGGTGATCGGGCAAATGCTTGAGCAGGGCGGTATCAAAAGGGGCATTCATCGTCTTTCTCCTTGTTCCTGTTGCCACTGTGACAGGGGTAAAAGATCTTCGCTTGAAGACAGCCCTTAGAAATCCCTGTGAATTCATTTGGATTTGTCTAGAATTTCAAAGATCAGCTTGGATCAAAGGTTGTCTCATTGTTTTACCGTTTTGGAGATTGCGAACTCGACACTGCCAGCCGCCGACTGAAATGCGCCGGTCTGGAAGTTGCCATCGAACCGCAAGTTTTCGATTTGCTGCGGCTTCTGGCGGAGAACCCTTCAAGATTAGTGACCAAAGATGAGATCATTGACGCCGTCTGGGGCGGACGCGTCGTTTCCGAAAGTGCCGTCAGCGCCCGGATCGCTGCAGCACGCCGTGCGATTGGAGACAACGGAAAGCAGCAGAAGGTAATTCGGACACATCACGGGCGAGGTCTGGAAATGGTTGCTGTTGTTACAGGCGGCGACGCCACCGACCGCCCAAATTTGGAAAAACCAATGGCTCCCAAGGTGCGATACACGATCTCAAAGCGCGGGCACTCTTTGGCCTATCTTGTTTCCGGTTCCGGGCCACCGCTGTTTCAACTTGATGGTCCGCCGCTTAGCAAGGAGAAGGCGTGGCACATACCGATCTTGCGAGATGGCTATGATGCCTATCGAGAGGGTCGTACGCTCATTCAAATGGACTGGGCCGGAACGGGTCTGTCGGAGGCGTTGGATGAAGCGCTTAGCATCGAAGAGAATGTCGAAGATATGGTCGCCGTTGCCGATGCCGCCGGGTTAGACCGATTTGCTCTCATGAGCGAATCTGGTGCGTGTTTGCCAGCCGTCCTATTCGCTGCAACGCATCCTGAGAGGCTCACACACCTTGTCATGGTTGGCGGGTATGCAGAGGGCCGCGGGATTCGTGAGGCGCAAGGCCAGCCCGAGGTCTTGAAGGCTATGATGGAGGCAGGTTGGGACCAGCATGAAGGCGGGATCGCCACTGCCTTTCTCACGGCCTATTTTCCCGAGGGTCCGGCCGAAGGCGTGCGGCAAATGGTGGGACTAATGCAGGAAAGCGCCTCTCAGAAATTCATGCTCGATCACCGCGACCGGTCCAACAATGCATCAATCATCGATGTATTGAAGAATGTCGAATGCCCGACTCTGATCATTCAAGGTCGTAACGATTCAATACATCCCTTGGTGCAGGCGAAGAAACTTGCTGCAGGCATTCCCGGCTCGGAGCTGTTGGTGTTGGAAAGCGCGAACCACCTGCCTGTCCCTGGCCACCCAACATTCGATGTGTTTATCCAGGCGCTCCGGGGTTTTCTCGATGCCTGACAGATAAGGCGCGCGGCTGGAGGCAATGGCTCCTTCGTCCGCGACTCGGACCTTCGGCGATTTTTCACGAACGGCTGCTGCTGGTGAAACCGGTCATTCGGACTGGAAATTTCAAATCGAAGGCGTCGAACGGCTGCTAAACGCGACACAGCAGACACTCACCAAAATTCCGTGTACGTCTGCTCGGAGCCCAACCCAGACCTCGCTTCTTAGCGCAGCATTCATCGCAATGGGCGGGAAGCAGAACTTCGCTGCGGGTGCGAGCAGGTAGTCGCCCGATGGCATGAGCGGACATTCATACGCCTCGCCTATCCATGATCGCCGATTTGACGAGCTGGCGGCAAAGCGGAAGTTGGCTGCGAGTGCAAACTTTCAACAGAGAAGCGCAGAAAAGGTTCATTCGCATGCGAGTCGGAAACAACTGTATCGTCTGTAAGGATAAGGGTTTCAATGTGGCTGCAATGGCGCAGCCACAGTGCGCCGCTTCCTAGATCAAGTCAGTTCTTAACCTCAAACTGCACGCATCGCGATCCGGCTGGTACCAATCTCCAAAAAACCATGATGTAGCTCGATCCCTTGGCGTTTCGGTGCAAGGTGCTAACAGGCGGAATAGTTTGGTTTGGTTGCCGCACACTTAGCGGGAGGTGCTTGGCGGGAGGATCGCGCCGCGAAAAGCAAGCACTTGTTCCGCAAGGTTTTGGGCGAAGCGCATGGCTTCGGCCACAGTTTGAGCCCGCAGGCGCGACCCCAAGTAGGCCGCGTTGTAGGAGTCACCCGCAGCAGTTGAATCGACGACTTCAACCGCCATCGGCTGAAGCTGCATATCCGGCTGACCCTTGCATCGCGTCGTCGTTCCTCGTGCGCCGTCGCGGAGGACGATCTCCCCCACACCCAACTCCGACAACTGCCGCAGGGCTTGTTCTGCCGACATCTCGCCATGCAAGGCCCGCAAGTCTTCGAGCGACGGAAAACCGATGTCGGTGACGCGCCACATCGCGTCCATCGCGTTCCACGCCTCGTCCGGGCTGTCCCACAGCCGTGGCCGGTGGTTGCTGTCGAAAGTAATCACGGTACCGGAAGACCGCAGTGCGGCGCAGGCGTCGATCAGGGCTTTCCTTCGCTCCGGCGGAAGGATCGCCAACGAGATGCCGCTGAGATAGACGAGATCGAAATTCGCGAGCATGTCGAGCGCCGGAAGGCCATCGGAGAAGAGGCGCCGCGCTGCGGACTCGGACCGCCAGTAGCGAAAAAACCGTTCGCCCCGCACATCGCGTTCCACAAGGTAGATGCCGGGTTGGCGGTCGGGGTGGCGGCCGATCAGGCTGCAGTCGATCCCCTCGGCGGCGATGGCACGAACCATCTGTTCCGAAAGTGCCCCTTCACCCAGCAGCGTCACATAGCTGACCGCCACCCTCTCACGCGAGGACTCACGGGCGAAGTAGATGGCGGTGTTGAGCGTGTCTCCGGCCACCGCCACCTTGGCCTCCCCACCCGATAGATCGAGCGACGACAGTTCCAACATGCATTCGCCGATGCAGGCGACGCGCAGATGCTCGCGCCGGGCGAGGTCGTCCAGCGTTGGCATGCTGCCTATCCCGCCTTGTGGGCGTAGGCTCGGTCGAGCCGACGCCTGAGATCGGCGATGAAGCCGTCCGATATGGTGGTGTCATGGGCGATCGAATGCCAGAGCCCGACCTCGTTCACATAGGTTCTCATGGTCTTCAAGCCTTCGGTCAACTGGTCCCACGTAAGCCCCATTGCCTCGGGCCGCACGTCAAGCCCGATACCTGAGATCGTATCGAGCATCTCCTCGGCGCCGTTTTCGTGCAGCATCGAGCCGACGACGACACCGAGCCCTACCGGCTGGCCATGCAGGAACTTCTTCCCGGTCAGTTTTTCGAGCGTGTAGAACAGGAAATGGTCGGTGCCCTCGATATGTCGCGGGCACCAGCCGGCACCGTGATAGCTCGTCCCCCATTTCAGCCCGTCGACCAGCGCCTCGATGCCGCGGTCGTTCATCGCGCGGATGTTGTCGACGTTGTCGACGATGCCGCGCACCTTTCGCAGCGATTGACGCGCCAACCCCTCGTCATAACGCCACTTCGCCTCGATCTTGCCCGTGGCCTCGGCATAGCGCCAGTCAAGCACGCCGGAATGGAAGCAGAGGATATCGCCGATGCCCGACCAGTTGAGCGCCGGCGGGCAGGCGGCGAGCACATCGTAGTCGATATAGATCGCCTGCGGCACTGCCCAACCGCGATAGAGCACCTTGCCGTCGACCCGGACGCCCGCCCGCTGGCCATAGACCGCGTTGACCGACAAGGCCGTTGGCGCTTGGAAGAACGGCAGGTTCAGCCGCCAGGCGAAATACTTGGCGACATCCAGCGCCTGCCCGCCGCCAAGCCCGACGATGGTGCGCACCTCGCCAAGGTTCGCGGCTTCGCGGTTCAGATCCTCCTGCTCAATCGAGCCGCAGAAATACGGCCGGCAGTCGGCGCTTTCGAAATGGTGCCCGAAGATCGGCCAGAGGTCTTCCATCGTCACGACCAGGAAGGGTGGGTTCACGAAGTGCTTGAACTCCCCCATAAGACCCCGGCCGAAGATCGTCGGAAAGCCGTAATCGAGCTGCGTGCCATGTGTGTGGTCGTGAGCGTGGTCATGAGGCATGTCATGCATCCTTGGAAAGAGCGTCCAGAATCGAAGTCGAAAGGCGCGGGCTGGCCGTGCCGTGATGGTCGACCGCTAGGGTCAGCGCGTGCCCGTCGGGTGTGCTGTCCGTTGGGGTGTCGGGTTGGGCGGTGGTGACGGCGATCGTGCGGCCGCGAAAGGCAATCGACGTGGGCCGGATGACCGGGAGCCCGATGCGGACGTCGACCGCACCATCGGGCTTGTAGCGGGTCACGCAACTGCCGTCCCAATGTGCCGACCAAAGACCGCCGTCTACGTCACAGGCCATGCCATCCGGGAAACCAAGGTCGTCGGGGACTCGCGCAAAGACCCCGCGCTCGCCGATGGTCTGCGCAGCGGCGTCAACCGGGGCCGCATAGATGATGCGGGCGGGCGAGTCGGCAAAGTAGACGCGGGTGCCGCAAGGGCTGAAGGCGGGGCCGTTGAAGACGGTGAAGGACCAGGGAAACCGAACCAGCCGGCGGCCCAGCAACCACGCGTGACCGCTTGGTTTTGCTTCGTCACGGTCCCGGCTGCCGAAAACGACGAAGTGGCCCGAGGGGTGAACCGCCCCATCGTTCAGCACCTCGTCAGAACCCAGCCAATCCGCGCCGCCGGGAAGCGCCCGGCCATCAGCCAAAAGCCCCGTCGCCCCGCCCGACAGAAGCCGCCCATCGGTCATCCGACAGGCGAAGGCGGCCTCGGGACCGAGGTCCAGGGCCGTCTCGAGGCCGTCGGGCGATACTGCCCAACCGCGGTTGGTGGGAATGTCAAGCCAGGTGAAGCTGTCCGACGGCGCGTCGTAACGTATCCCTTCACCGAGAACGGCGCGGGCGGCTCCGAGCACCTGAAGATTGATCGGATCCCGCATCAGTAGGTCGCCGTCAGCCCGCCATCGACGCAGATGGCCTGACCGGTGATGTACCGGCTGAGATCGGAGGCAAGGAAGATGAAGGCTCCGGCGCAATCCTCGGGCGTACCGGGACGGCGCAGCGGGATGCGGCCGGCGGCGATGTAGTGGTCGCGGAAATCGGCCATGTCATGCTCATGCGTTCCATCCGCCATCAGCGCCATCCGGGTGTCGATAAAACCGGGCGCGACGGCGTTGACCCGGATGCCCTCGGCCCCGAAGTCCACGGCCATTGACCGGGTCAGCATCATCAGCCCGCCCTTGGCTGTGGCATAGGCGGCAGAGTGCGGAACGCCCTGGAAAGCCTGCGTCGAAACCGTGTTTATTACCGCGGCGGCGACCGAACGCCGAAGCATCGGCAACGCGGCCTGCGTGACCCGCAGCGCGCCGGTCAGGTTGACATCGAGAACCCGGCTCCACCGCGCCTCACCCACGGTGGCAGCATCACTTATGTCGAGCATCGCGGCATTGTTGATCAGCACGTCTAGCGCCGGCCAGTCCACGATACCTTCCAGGGCGCTGGAAATCGACGCGGCGTCGGCCACGTCGAGAACGGCGTGTCGGGGCGCAAAACCCTCGCCATCGAGTGTTTGCGTCGAGGCCAGAAGTGCATCGCCATCGACATCCGTCAGCATCACCTCGCCGCCATGAGCAAGACAGGCCCGCGCGACGGCAAGGCCGATGCCGCGCGCTGCGCCCGTGATCAGGATGCGCTTGCCCTCAAGCAGCATCGCCGCCCCCGCTCCAGCTCACTACGGCGGCCTCGCGTGCGCTTTTCATCTCGCTCCAGCTTCTTTTCAGCCCGCCGCCCTCCTCCCGGAACCGACGCGCCTCCTCGGAAATGGCACCGGCCACGGCGCGGGCCTCGCCATCGGTGACGTTGCAGGGGTCGAGGTAGAACTCGCCCCGTTCGATCAGATCGTCGCGGACGACAATCCGGGGCCGCCGTGACGCGAGCCTGTCGGCCAGTTCCCAGGCATGGGCGCGGGCTTCTTCCGGCTCGACGACGACCTTCACCCGTGTGATCGGGTTGCCGGTCCAGTCGGCGTGGCGCGCAGGGTGCAGTCCCGGGATATCCGAAAGTTCGGCCATCCACAGATCGACCCGCGCCTCTTCGCGTGCGCGCTCTGCCTCGTGGTCGCGGCCTTCCCAAAGCTCCAGCGCAGCCATGGCGCCGACGACGCTTTCCTTGCCGGCCTTCATCGTGCGGCCGATGCCGCGATGCTGGAGGTATGTCGCCCTCACCAGATCGGCGCGACCGGCAACAATCCCGCTGGTCACGCCGGACAGGAACTTGTGTCCCGAATAGATCGCGACCGACGCGCCGAGCGCTATGGGGCCCGTCAGGTCGTATTCCGATGCCATGTCGACGATGACCGGCACGCCGTATTCGCGGCACAGGCCGATGAACACGTCCATCGGCAATTCGTTTTCCCGTACCGTATGGTGCGAAACCACATACATCGCCGCTGCCGTACCGTCTTCCAGTGCGCGGCGCAGGTGCCAGGTCTCGCAGGCGGCCGCCGTTCCGACGGGCACGAGCTGCGCCCCCGCAAGGCGGATCGCCTGATCGACCGGCGCACCGTAGTTGACCATATGACCCATCGGCAGGATCACCCGGGCCTCTCCTTCGGTTGCCGGTAGTTGCTCGATCCGCGCCAGGTCTGAGCCGGTCAGACAGGCCGCGACGGCCTGCGTCATCGCGGCGGCGGAACAGGCGGTGACGCAGCCGGCCTCGGCCCCGGTGACGCGTTCAATGATCGCCCCCGCCCGTGCCTGCAACTCATCCATCCCGACGAAGGAACCCAGAATGCCGTCGACCAGTGAGCGGGTTTCCGGCGCCACGCGCGAGGCGCCGAGGCTTGTCATCGTACCCGATGCATTGATCACCGGGGTCAGGTTCCAGCGCGCGAAGGGGTCCGTAGTCATGCCATACGCTCCCCGTTCGCCTCATCGAAGGTGTGGAGCTGGTCCGGGCGGATGCCAAGTGACACGGTCTGACCTTTTGCCACGGCACCGCGGATCTCGCCCGAGGCGCGTGCCGTCAGGGGCGCCCCGGTCGCCGTCGTCAGGTGAACCAAGGCCTCGTGGCCAAGATCCTCGATCCTGTCAACGCGCGCCGATCCGATGCCAAAGGCGTCGTCGTGGTCGATGATGACATGTTCCGGCCGGATGCCGAGCACCGCGCCGGCCGGCGGCGCGACCCGTCGGTCCACCCCGGTCGATCCGGCCAGAAGCGTCGCCGCCGGCAGGATGTTCATCCGGGGGCTTCCGATGAACCCGGCGACAAATGTATTGGCCGGTGTTTCGTACAGCTCGATCGGCGAACCCACCTGCATCACCCGGCCCCGGTTCATCACCGCGATCCGGTCGCCCATGGTCATGGCCTCAACCTGATCGTGGGTGACATAGACGGTGGTCGTTCCAAGCTCTTTCTGCATCTGGGAAATCTCTCCCCGCATCTGGACCCTTAGCTCAGCGTCCAGATTCGAAAGCGGCTCGTCAAAGAGAAAAGCCGATGGCTTGCGGATCATCGCGCGGCCCAAGGCCACTCTTTGGGCCTGACCGCCCGAAAGCTGGCGCGGCTTGCGGTCGAGAAGCTCGCCAAGACCCAGCATACCGGCGACGCGGGTCACTTCCGCGCCGACCGTGGCGGGATCGGTCTTGCGGATCTTCAAACCGAAGGAGAGGTTGTCGCGCACCGACATATTCGGAAAGAGCGCGTAGGACTGAAACACCATCGAGATGTTGCGCTCGGCCGGCGACAGGTCGTTGGCCCGAACCCCGCCGATCATCAGATCGCCCGCCGAAACCGTTTCCAGCCCGGCGATCATCCGCAGCGTTGTGGACTTGGCGCAGCCCGAGGGGCCGACAAGCACCATGAACTCGCCTTCGCGCACATGCAGGTTGAGGTCGCGGATCACCTCGACATTGCCGCCGTACCGCTTGGCGGCGTTGACGAACCGTATTTCACTCATCTGCGCGCCTTCCAGTCGGGCGAGATCGAGACGATGGCGTCGATCTCGACGGTGATGTTGTCGGGCAGAGACCCCACGCCAACGGCAGCCCGGGCGTGCCGGCCACGCTCAGCAAAGACGGCGCAGAAGAGGTCGGAACAGCCGTTGATCACCTTCGGATGATCGGCAAAATCCGGCGTGCCGTTCACCATGCCAAAGACCTTGCGGATCTGCGCGACATGATCGAGCGAGCCGAGAATTTCCTTCATCGCGCTGATGAGGACGAGGCCCGTGCGCATCGCGTGGTGCGCGGCCTCGTCGGCGGTGACATCCCGCCCGACCTTGCCGCGTGCAAGCTCGCCATTCTCCAGAAGCGGCCCCTGCCCGGACAGGTAGAGTGTCGTCCCGTCGATCGAGCCGAGGTCGAAATTGCCTACGGCGGCGGGAACCGGCGGCAGCGCGAGGCCAAGCGCCGCCAGCCGCGCCTCGGCGCCGGAAAGATCTGGCGTTACGGTTCCTGCCTGTTGTCTCATGCCGAAAACGCCCCTTCGATCCTGTCGCGCGCCTCCGACAGGAAGTCCTCCGTCACTTCGAAATCATGGGCGATGCCGTAGGCCAGCCCTTCGCGCGCGACGAAATCCCGCAACCCGCGCATCGCGGTGAAGACATCGTCCCAAGTCACATGCATCGCCGCCGGCCGGATATCGACGCCGAGATGGGTCACGGCAGTCAGAAGCTCCTCGACACGCTGGCCATGCATCATCGCGCCGAGGATGAGGCCGAGGCAGACCGCCTGACCGTGCAGGAACTTTCTGCCCGTATGCGCCTCGAGCGCGTAGAAGATGTAGTGCTCCACCCCTTCGATATGGCGCGGGTTCCAGCCCGCGCCGTGGAACGAGGCGCCACCCCATTTCAGCGCGTCGACCATGATGCGAATGCCGTCAGGCGTGAGATCGCGGATATCGTCGAGCGCCGCGAGAGCCGCCTCGGCCTTGGACAGCGAGATTGTGGCGAGGCTGTCATCGTAGGGCCAGCGTGCCTCGCATTTGCCCTTCGCGTCGGCGTAGCGCCAGTCCATCACACCCGTGAGGAAGCAGAAGACGTCGCCGACCCCACCGATATTCAGCGCACGCGGCGCAGCCTCGATGATGTCGAGGTCGATATAGACCGACTGCGGCACCGCCCAGCCGACGTATTTCACGATGCTGTTTTCGCGGACACCGGAGCGATGGCCGAAGACGGCATCCACCGAAAGCGAGGTCGGGAACTGGAAGAGCGGACGGTTCAGCCTCCAGGCGAAATACTTGGCGGCGTCGATGGCCTGCCCTCCGCCAAGGCCGACGATCGAAGCGACACCGTCCAGTCGGGCAACGTCGGATTCGAGTCGGCTCCGCTCCATCGACTCCACCAGGTAGACCTCGACATCCGCCGGCAGCCGGCCACGGAAGATCGGCCAGAGATCCGCCATCGTCACCACGAGGATCTTCGGCAGGACGAAGCCCGGGACCTCGGCCAGAAGGTTCCGCCCGAAGATCGTCTGAAATTGCTGTATGCCGGTTTCCGTAAACGGCATCTGGTCCTTAACCCTTGACGGCGCCGAGGGTCAGACCCTTGACGATGTGTTTCTGTGCGATGATGGCGAAGATCAGCATCGGTACGATGGCGATGATCGAGGCGGCGGTCATCGCGCCCCAGTCGAGCGCGGCGTAGCCCCGGAAGCTCGTCACCCCCAGCGTGACGGTCTGGGCCTTTGAAAACGTCAGGCCCAGCGCGATGGCCAGTTCGTTCCAGATCCAGATCGCGTTCAGGATCGCGGTCGCGACCATGCCGGGCAGCGTGCAAGGCACATAAATCTTCGTCAGGATCTGCCAGTTCGTGCAGCCCTCGATCCGTGCCGCCTCGTCTATGGCAGGATTGATCTCGCGGAAGAAGGAACTCAGCAGCCAGATCGAGAGCGGCAGCACGTGGACCTGATACATCAGGGCCAGGCCCACATGGGTGTCGTAAAGCCCGGTCAACTGGTAAAGTGAAAACATCGGCAGGACGAACAGGAACTCCGGCAGCATGTAGGCGAGGATCAGCCAGACCCCGACGATGTTCTGACCGCGGATCTTCAGCCGGACGATGGCATAGGCGGTCGGGATCGCGATGGCGAGCGAAAGGGCGACGCCGAGGATCGTGATGATCACCGAGTTCAAGAACGTGTACTTGAAGGTGTCGTGCGACCACAGCTTGATGTAATTCGCTGCCACCGGGTCGAACAGCCAGAGCGGCGGGTTAGCAAGGCTGTCGCGCTTGGACTTCAGCGATACGGTCAACACCCAGTAGACCGGGAAGAGGCTGAACAGCACCATTGCACCCGTGAACACATAGGCCCAGGCCGTCGACAGCCGCGCCATCAGCCGGCCGGAGGTCGGGGTGATCGTCGCGCCGGCCATCAGGCGTCCTCCCCCCGCCGCTGCAATGCCTGCAGAGCGAGCGAGATCGCGAGGATGAGAAGCGAGAAGAGGATCATCGTCGCCATCGCCTTGCCGATCTGCTGGTAGCTGTAGGCGGTACGGTAGACGAAGGTCTGGACCACCTCGGTCGCGATGCCGGGACCGCCGCCCGTGGTGCCGAAGACGATGTCGAAGACCTTGAGCGTGTCGATGGCGCGGATGATCACGACGGTGATCAGGAGCGAGCGCAGCATCGGGAAGCGGATCTTCCAGAAGATCGTGAACTCGCTCGCCCCCTCGACCCGCGCCGCCTCGATCGGGTCGTTGGGCAGGCCGCGCAGGCCGGCGAGCATGATGATGAAGACAAAGGCGGTCTGCCACCAGACATCGACGCCGACGATCGAGGGCATCGCGGTGCCGGCCGCGCCGTAGAAGGCCGAGGGGCCAAGGCCGAAGGCGCCGATCAGGTGGTTGATGATGCCCAGGAAGGGGTCGAACATCACCTTGGACATCAGCGCCACGACGATGCCCGAAACCATCAGCGGCAGCATCAGCACCGCGCGGATCAGGTCGGTCGGTATCGCCAACTTGTCAACCTGCACCGCAAGGTAGAAGCCCAGCGCCACCTCGACAGAAGTTGCCGCCACGGCAAAGACGACGGTGTTGCTCATGACCGTCCAGAATTCCGGGTCGGACAGAAGACCGGCATAATTCGACAGTCCGACGAAATCCATCTGGTTGCCCCAGTTCCAGTTGGTCAGCGACATCGCGAAAGCGAAACCCACCGGGTAGAGCGAGGTCAAAGCCAGGACCAGAAGGCACGGCAGGATGAACCAGAACTCCGTGGCTTCGGACAGGGATTTTCGCATGGACGTCATGAATGCCTTCCGGTCAGGGAAATTCGGGTCGGTTCACGGTAGCGGGAAATCAGCCCCCGGGCGACAGGCGCCGCCCGGGGAAAGGCCGCGATCAGTTCGCGGCCATCTTCTGGAAGTCGGCCTGGGCCGCCGCACCTGCCGTTGCCGGATCCTCGCCGCCGTAGATGGCCTGGATCACGTCGATGATGCGCAGTGCAAACTCGCTCCAGCCGGCGCGCTGCACGACCGAGGTCTGCGAGTTCGGCATCGCCGCCGACACCGCGTCGATATAGGCCTTGGGGAAGCTCGCCGCATAGTCGGCCTCGTTCCAGGTCGAGAGGCGCGGCGCACCGCCATGTAGTTTGCCGATGGCAACCGCGTTATCCTTGTTCGACATGTACTGGATGAAGAGCCAGCCGGCATCCGCATTCGACGCCTGCGCCGGGATGCCGAAGCCCCACTGCCAGTGGGCGGTGTAGGGCTGGCCCTCATCGTTGTCGACAGGGATTACCGAATAGCCGATCTTGCCGGCAATCGGGCTTTCGTCCGCATTCTCGAAACCGGGAGCAAAGAGGCTTGCGTCGATGAAGAAGGCGGCACCGCCGGCCATGAAGAACTGCGAGGCGTCGGGCCAGTCCATCGCCTGAATGTTGACCGGGCCGGCCTTCATCAACTCGGCATAGTTCGAAAGCCCGCGGACGATGTCAGGATCGTCCATCTTCGGCTTCGACCAGTCGCCGTCGAACCACACGTTGTAGGGCGCCGAGCGATCGGCCGCGCCGACGGAGGTGTTGACGAAACCGGTCACCGTGTCGATCAGCGTGTCCGAGCGGATGCCGCGCAGAACCGCGCCCGCCACCGCGCCACCGCTTTCCTCCTTCACCTCGCGCGCCGCAGCGATCAACTCTTCCATCGTCCTCGGCATCTTGCCGTCGAGATAGGTGTTCACGTGGTCCATGTTGGCGAAGAGGATGTAGGTCTCGAACGAGGCCGGAATGCCGTGATATTCCCAGGCGCCGTTCACATCGTATTTCGTCGCGTCGAGGAAGCCCGCCGGAATGTCGGCGATATCATAGTCCGCCGACGTCATGTCGGGGTTGTCGATATAGCCCTGCAGCGAATGGATAAGGCCGTTCGTATGCTGGGTATAGGCTGTCGAATCCATCGGCAGGAAGTAGACGTCCATCTGGGCGTTGCCGTCGGACCCGCGCAGCGCGACCTCCATGCGGTCGAAGTAAAGATCCTCGGCCATGGTCTGCAGGTTGACGTCGATACCGGTGTCGGCCTCGAACTGATCGAGCACCGAACGGACGCCGTCCGTGACCGGGTGTTCGGGCATCATCACCGTGATGGATTGTCCCGAGAACTGGTTCCACGAGAACTCTGCCATCGCTGCCGTGGCGCCGGCCAGGACCGCGAAGGTACTCGTCGCCGCCAGCATCGCCGTGCCGGTCAGCAGTCTGCGCTGCGAAGAAGCCATCATTTCCTCCATGTCTGTCATGTCAGGCCCGTTTTCCGGGCATTGGTTCACCGAATGCAGGCGGCGGCACGCATCGGTCAACCAATTATCGGCAAATGATCAACCATTTGTCAACTGCAGAATCCAATCACCAACCTGCTGGGGCAAGGGCGAAAGTGCCAACCAATTCACGCAGGACACTTGGAAGTGAACCCAAAATGTGCGATTGGTCGGCCAATTTGACGGAAAACAGAAGATGCCGCACCATGTCGCAGACAGTCACGGACCGAGTTTATCAGGAAATCCGCGATCTTATCCGTTCGGGCGAGATCGCTCCGGGTCACCGGATCCCGAATGAACGCAAGCTCGCAGAGATGAAGAATGCCTCGCGCACGCAGGTCCGTGACGCGCTTCTGATGCTGCAGAAGGAAGGGCTGGTGGAGCGCAAGATCGGAAGCGGCACCTACCTGTCGGAACGCGCGCCTCAGATCATCGAACTGAGAGAGGCCGCCGTCGACATGTCGCCGGAACGGTCGCACGATTTCCTCGAAACGCTGGAGGCGAGGCTCCTGATCGAACCGAGCATTGCGGCCCGCGCCGCCGAAGCGCCGACGCGGCGGTTCTGCCAGGACCTCGACGCCGCGCTCGACGGTATCCTCGGCGCACCGACATGGCTGCAATTCAAGGAAGAGATCTACGCCTTCGCCCGGCTCTACTATCAGGAGGCCGGCAACAGCTTCCTGCTCTGGACCTTCGAGCAGATCGTCAGCGCGCGACGCTCGAACAACTTTGACGGCGGGATGGACCAGGCGCCGGTGGCCAACCTCGTGCGGCAGCATTTTCATGACCGCTTGTCGAAGATCGCGCGGGCGATCAAGGACGAGGACCCGGAGCGCACAAAATCCGAGGTGGAGGCTTTCCTGGTCGGGATGGCTGCGTCCTCGATGATCTAGGTCATGTCGCGAAACCGTGTATAAGCTCTCCTGCCTTTTCCCGCAGACTATGAGTTTGTTCCATCACCGATATTGCAGGCGCAGTGAATGGCCGGTTTGACGGGCCGCGCTGCAACAGCGACTTGCCTTGGTGAATGGCAGGATTGGGCCGTTACGGTCTCATGCGCTTCCAAACTGATTGGCGGCTTAGTCCGCAACTCTGCCGTTCAGCACGTTTCAGCGAACGTCCGCTGCCGTTCAATGCAGACCTTCAGGCGAAAATTCTCGGAATGATCACCGATAATGACCGCTATCCGTTCCTAAGCCGTCATCTGACTAAAAGACTCAGATGACTGCCTTGAGCCCACAGCAGACCTTTATGATTGAGCAAAGTCGCTCTAACTTTCGAAACCAAACCGAGCCACTGCATTTGCGAGCCCGGTTTGATCCATACTAGCGGCGGAGGCATTACCTGAGTCTAAGCATCTGCCCATGATTTGTTAGTGATCAACCAGCCGCCAGCAGACTTCACCAGCATGAAGACCTCGTCGCAGTCGCCCCCCATAAATCCAAGTTCACGGCACTGCACGACAGCAACACTGCCGAACACACGAATGTCGTCAATCTCCATACGATGGTCGGGCCCTGTTTGACCGGGCTGTAGTTCCGATGAAGCCCAATCGAACAGGCCTTGGATCGGTGCTTCACAAAGGTCGGGTCCAAAGTCACCGAAGAAGTTAGCGTGTTCGTGGAAAGCACTCTTAAGCAGAGCAACATCGGCGGTTTTCATACCTTCAAAATAGCGGCCAATTGCTCCGCGGATGGCATCTTTGTCGTTCTGTAGCATGGTTGTTTACTCCTCATGTCGACCATGAGCACCATGTTGAGAATCGAACGTCGGAAAATCGTCGGAACGCAGTCGGAGCCGCTAGCTCCTCAATCGGGTAACCCAAGGCCAACCAAGGATGCTCTAAAACGGTTGGTGATTGAAGCGTCGCAAAAAGGAAGCGCATCGAGACAGCGACTGACCTCGAAATGTGGGGCAAGAGCCAGTAGTTTGTTCCGCGCATCTGCAGCTTTCTTAGCCTGACCGTCCTCGGCTAATGCAGCAGCCATGAAGGCAAGGCTCTGGTCGTTGGGTTGTGTCATTTGCGCGAGTTCGTTCGCTGCTTCGACACAATCGCCCTGTGCATAAAGGGCCATACCAATGCCCCAAGTGTACCAATCGGGATAAAACGGATTGAGACGCGTTGCTTGACGAAGCTTATCGAGAGCTTCGGTCGTCCGCCCTGTAAAGACTAGGGGCCAGGCCATGTTCGCCATCGCATCGGAATTATTTGGATTCAGGTCCAAAGCGCGCTGAAAGCCAGACAATGCCTGTTCATTGTCACCGGCGGCTAAGTTGGCCGCACCTAATGCCCAGTGGGCGAAGTCCAAGTCAGGGTCAAGCTCGACGGCTTTCTGGGCGGCTCGGAAAGTCTCATCCAAAGCGGCCTCGATCTCATCCGTCCAACCCATGTAAACCTCGAAAAACCACGTCCATGCCAGCCAGCCATATGCCGCCGCCATCGTCGGGCTGATCGATATCGCGCGTTCAAATAACGAACGAGCGGTGCGCATGTCATCTTTCAAAAAGTGTTCTTTTAGGGCCATACCTTGCATCAATAGGTCGTAGGCCGTCAGATCAACTTCGGACTTCGACCGAGCCCTTCGCAATTCAGTTCGCTGTATGACGCCTTTGTAGCCACGTAGCGTTGCAACAATGCGAGCGACGATCTCATCTTGTATCTCCAGCATCTCGGGTCGTTCGCAATCGTAGGTCTCACTCCATACAAGGGCGCCACGGACGCCATCGACTAATTGGACATCAAGGCGCATTCGTGCGGGATCCATGCGCACTCGTCCCTCAACCAGATACCGAACGCCAAGTTCGTTGGCGACTTCCGCAGGCTTGACTGGAAGAGAGCGATACTGAGATGTTGATGCTGTCGAGATCACAAAGAGTGATCGGTCGCGCGATAGGCCGCTTGCAATCGTCTCAAACAATCCCTCGACAATGTGGCTGTGTCGCGCCTCGCTGGTTCTATCAACGAACGGCATGACTGCAATCGAAGGCACTGAAGGCCGCTCCAATTTCTCTCGCGGCAGTAGCCTTTCGCCTCGTCGGATATGTTCATTCAGCTCCAAGGTCAGATCGTCAGGCTGCGCGTCTAGCTCTTGGAGCAGAAGGTTTTGTAGGTCATCAAAGTCCTTAAGCGCATCGGAACGTCGACCAAGCGCCACTTTCGCTCTCATAGACAAGCGGTTCGCCGGTTCGTCGAGCGGGTCTATCGCGATAAGTTCTGTCACGATTTCGAGTGCGCGCTCGCCGTTTCCTTCGGCCAGAGCGGTTTCAGCGGCATCCATTGCTTTGACCGATGCAGCCTTGGTCAGTCGCACTCGCGTCTCAGAAATCCAATCGTCAAAAGCGATCGATCCGATTTCGAAGCCAGAGAGAAACGCCGCCGCCTGAGCGGGAGTCAAATCGCTCACTATGTCGGACTCGACGGTATCAGGATCGACGCACAGATGATTGCGATGGACCTCCAGTACCGTGCTCGCATTTGTTTCGAGCGCCTTCTTGACCTCGTAGATGGTGCCCCTTAGCGCTGTTTTGGCAGAGCTCGGGCCGCGGTCTCCCCATAGCAAGTCTGCCAATGCATCGCGGGGAATACGTTCTCCGGGCCTGACTACAAGATATGTAAAAAGCGCTAATCCGCGCTTTGTCGGAAAGTGCACCGCTGTGCCATCCATCCGTTCGAAGGAGGGAGACCCACACAATTTTGCAGATAGAAATCTCTCAGGCACCTACTTTGATCCTTGCCGCTTAGGCAATTGATGATCGCCTCTTCATTTCATTTTGGCAAATTAGCGATCATGTTTTGATTATGTTTTCAAAGAACGGGGGGGTTTACGTTGGCATGCGTGGTGCTTGGTAGAACGCAGCCATTGATCATTTCATGTGGATCACTTGTGCCTTTCACAAAGGTTGCATCGGGCACATTTACCCTTCTGAACTGCCTATCAAGCCTTGCGCTAGACTGTCGCTTGGTCTGCAACTCGGTCACAGCCCAAATTTTGACGAACGTCCGCTATTTCGTTTGAAGATGCAGTTGAAAATATGCTTGTTTTCAGGTCTTGCCCCCAGAGTACACAAAAATTGTGTCGTAAACGAACCGAGCCGCTGCCTATCTAACCGCGAAGCTGCAATATCTTGCTTTCGGTCTGGGTTACGAAATCGGCCCATTTCTGCATGAGGATGCGCCGCCAATCGAGCAGATCAGGGCGGGCATAGGCGCGCTCGACCTTGTTTCCGACGACGTGTGCGAGGGCGGTTTCGGCAGTTTCGTAGTCGGCGGCTTTGGTATCCTGAATCCACATCCTGAACGACGACCGGAAACCGTGTATGCGACCCTCTTCATTCAGGTGGTTCAGTACCTTCGCCATGGCAACATCACTGACGCCTTTGTTCGTCCTCGGGCTTGGAAACAGGAAGTCATTGCGGCGCAGGTCGCGGCATATCTCAACCACGTTCATGGCCTCGGTCGATAGAGGGATGCGAAAATCCTGAACCTTGCCCCGCTGGCCTTTCATACGCTCTTTTGGGACCGTCCACACGTCACCGTCAATTTCATCGAATCGTGCCCCGCGCACTGGCATCCCGCGCGCTGCCGTCAGGATCGTGAAGCGCAGAGCCAGGTAAGAGGGGTGATGTTGATCCAGCCGCGAATAGAGGTCTGGTATCTCCTTCCAAGGCGTTGCGGGCAGTGGCTTTTGAACCCGCTCCACGTAGCCCAGCATGTGACGCGCCGCGTCACAGATGAACGGTTCCGCCTCATAGCCCATCAACTTCGCCTGCCGCAGCACCATGCGCGTCCGATACATCGCCTTGTCTGCCGTTTCGTGCTTGGTGCGCCAGATCGGTTTCAGGGCGTCGTGAATGTCCTTCTGCGTCAACGTACTGATGCGCCGCTTTCCGATCTTCGGAATGATGTGGTTCTTGAGGGGCGAATACCACATGCCGCGCTCACCATCGCCGCGCAGCCGTTCCTTTCGGCCTTCGAACACAATTACAGCCATTTCCCCGAATGTCGGGTCGTTCTGGCTGTTCTCAGCTTCAATCTGTTGGCGCTCACGTTCTGCTATCGGATCATCGCCGCGCGCTGCGATAGCCGCCCACTTCGATCGCTCCTTTCGAGCATCGGACAGGGACATGTCTGGATATGAGCCCAAACCCATATCCCGGCGTTTGCCGCTGATCTGAAACCGATAAAACCAGCGCCCGCCACTCTGCGACCTTTTCAGGAATAGACCGCCTCCATCCTGAATGACGCTACCGGGAGCAGCATTCTTTACTTGAGTTGCGGAAAGACGGTTATTGCCTCTTGCCATATCTGCCCCACACTTGCGGTGGGTTCATTTGCAACATGTTTACACAATCGGATACAGTCGCAATTCGCAAAATGCAACAAAGGAAAGGGGATTGAAGTCATTTGAAACATGTTGCACCAGCAACATGGTGCGCGCTACCCGCTCCAGAACTTTCAGGTCAGACGGCGTTTTCCGGTGAAGGCCTGCTCCGGCAAGAATTGGGGTCGTTTCGGGACGTTCCACCAAATTGACTTGTGCCTGTAGATATTTCCGGTTTTGGGCAGCCCCCTCGCGATTGGTAGGATTCCGGGCGTCTTATGATAGAGTGACCCCATCACTGTTGAGCAGAGCCCAACTATGCGGGAAATTGATCAGACCGGCACGAGTACACCCCAAGAGCCTTGCGCAGGTGATGTTCATGCCTTTCTGGAGAGCCTGACCGGCCCGTCCCGTGGAACGGTTTCCTGGCTTGTTGACAGCGCATTGACTGTTTCTGTTGGCGAAGGCCGTGCGCTAGGTCTGCGCCTGAAAGACAACACACCGCCCCATGACGAAGATATCGCAACGCTTCAGTGGTCCGAGGGGGGCTATGTGCTCAACGCGCTGGCGGGGCAAGACATCTGGGTCAATGGCCACAAGATTGTGTCGGCAACGCTGAAACACGGCGACATGATCGAGTTTGGCGAATTGGGCCCGATCTCCCGATACCGCATTTGTACTCAGAGGTTTCCCATTCGTCACACGGTCGAGGATATCCTAAGTGACGCCTATGCTTATGCGCGGTCAAGTCGCCGGCCCTTTGCCCAAAGAATGTCGGGTGCGCTGCGTGAGAGTGGGCGAAGGCTTGTTTCTCAAACCACTATGTTCTTCAGGATTACGGTGGTTGCAGCGATTGCGCTGATCGCAGGTCTGCTGTTCCTGCTTTATCAAAACGACCGTAGACTGGCCGACAGCCTGCAACAGGAAGCCCGCAAGATCGAAGCAGTGGCGGCCATGCTTAGCCAGACGCGGGAAGATGTGCTGACCCCAGAAGACCTTGTGGCGTTGAGGGATGCCTTTCAGAACCAGTTGATATCAACTGAGCAGCGGTTGGGTACCCTTGAACAGCGCGCGGGGGCGTCCACGCGGGTTATCACCGCCTCTACTCAATCCGTGGCTTTCATTCAGGGCGCCTACGGATTGCGTCATATCGAAAGCGGTAAACTGCTGCGCCATGTGTTGGGGCCAAACGGAGAGAAGTTGCAAACGCCTTTCGGACAACCCTGGATCGAACCGGACGCAACGGGTGAGCCCGCAGAGTTCCAGTTCACCGGCACCGGATTTCTGCTGGAGGGTACGCCGCTGTTGGCCACCAACCGCCACGTTGCCTTGCCCTGGACATCCGGCGACAAGGCTCAGGCGCTGAAAAACGCAGGTCTTGAGGCCGAGATGCTGCGGTTGCTGGCCTATCTGCCAGGTCAGGCCGACCCGATCGAGGCCACTTTGGACCGGTTCAGTGAGACCGCTGATCTGGCGCTTTTGTCGGTTGATCCAAGCCGTGTCGAAGGGCTGGGATTACGACTGGCCGATGACCTTCCTCGCAGCGGTGACGAAGTCTTTCTTCTGGGGTATCCTACTGGCCTGAAAGCGTTAATTGCGCAGGCGGGGCCGGAATTTCTGAAAACGCTCGAGAAAGACGGGTCCGTCAATTTCTGGACGATCGCCGCACGGTTATCTGCTCAAAACCAGGTTCAACCTCTCGCCAGCCGAGGAATCGTGGCGCAGACAAGCCCGGGTGCAGTCGTTTACGACGCAGAAACAACGTCAGGAGGAAGCGGAGGGCCGGCCCTGAACCGCAAGGGAGAGGTGGTCGCGATTAACGCCGCGATCCTGCCAGAGTTCGGGGGGTCAAACATCGGGGTTCCGGTTTTGCATCTGAAAACCTTGCTGAATGAAACTGTCAGCCAGTAATCAATCACTGGTCTGGAACGGCGATTTTTGAACAAAGAATACGACCGTCAACGGAACGATCACAGAAATCAGGGCCACGGCGATCAACAGGTGTCCAAGTTGGCCGTAATCGGCAATCGATGTGACGACACCGGTTTCCGGGTCGGTTACCGCGCGCGACACCAGGAAAATCTGGTTCATGTATTTCGTTGCCAAACTGCTGGCCGACAAGGCCATGTTGGTGAATGACGCCATGACGGCAAAGAAAGTTGCCTTCAGATGCACAGGAGCATTACGTGCGATCCAGGCCAGCATCGGAACCATCGCGATTTGACCCAGCGGAGATTCAACTGCGGTGTCGAGGATTGCAATGAACCTTGCGTCTACGATCCCGCCGGTATGCGCAGATGTCCATTCATGCACGCCGTAATACAGCGCAAGGTTGGGCAGGGCGAGGACCCCCGACGCGATGGTCAGAATGATAACGACCTGCGCAATCGAGCGGTTGGCCATAAACGGTCTCAGGACGATGAGCCCGACCAGTGCAAGCAGGGACGTCAGAAGCGCCAGGATTGCCAGGAACTGCTCGTCAAACCCCAACTCGTCGATTTCGAACCAGGTCAGCCCCGGCCCGGGCAAGGGAACCGCACGAAACACGAAAATGATTATCGCCGTACCAATCAGAGCCTTTGCCTGATTTGGGTTCAGTTCCTTCACCAAGCGCGACATCAGGTACAAGATCACACTCAGTGAGACTACAAAAATAGTTTCCTGGGCGAGTTGGAAATTCGATGTTCCCAACACGATACTCAGTACAACAAAGGCGAGACCGCCCAGCAGGATTGGCCATTTGACCTCGGTGGTTTCGTCAGGGGTATGCGGGGGATGACCTAGGCGAAGACGTTGACGCTGTATCAAACCGTGCAAAACCACACCGCTGACGGACAACAGGGGAATGACAAGCGCGATCAGATAGACGTTGCCATACAATGCAAGGCGGTCTGATTTCTGCATGCCCTCGGTTCCCGAGAACACCCAGATATTGACCGCGGCTACGGCTGCGAATCCCGAGAAAATGGCGATCCTGCCCAGTGTTTGCATTGTTGTATGCTGCGCACGGGTTTCCTCGGGCGAAAACGGCTGCCCGTCAGGGTTGATCTTTGGAACGGCCTCGACCGTCATCGCGTCGGCGACGACATCCTGAATGGCATAGCCGGAAGGCGCCAAGAGCAGGGCAATGATATACCAGTGTTCCAGCGGCATGACATCAGCCATATGTCCGGGAAAGGCTACAAGCCCGTACATGGTGAGCAGGGACAAGGTGATCAGGGTTGCCCCCAATAGGATCAGCAATGACTTCCACCGCCAAAACAGATCAACGATATGACCCAGTGGCATTTTCAAGATCCAGGGAAGCCCGGCCCAAAACGCCAACCCGGCTACAAAGGAAGCGGATAGGTTAAGATAGTCCTTAAGAAAAAAAGCGCCGACGACCGATGTCAGGCCAGAAACCCCGGCGGCAAAGTAGACCATGAGCGGTGGCAGGTAGGACCATCGCATCTGTCGCGCCAGATCAACAAAGGTTCTATGCCACCATGCAGAAAGCTGCGCTCCTGTAGAAGGTTGGTCAGTGGTCATGTTCACGTAAATCGCATCGCAGGATTTCCTTGACCCAATGATACAGGCTTACAGAAACGCGAACGCAAAAAGCAACAAACTGGTCACCACCCCAAAGAGGGGAACAACAAGTGGCACGCGGAACTGCGGTTCTTCGAATTCAGCCCGGGTCTTCAAAAGGATCAGTGAAAGATTGACCAGCACAAAGACCCCCAGAACAATTTGCGACGTGCGCTCGGCTAGAATGGCGATTGGAATCGTTTGGGTCAGCAACAGGATTATCGCCGTGACCATGATTGTCGCTACCGTTGGCGTCTGAGTGACCTGAGATACCGTAGCCAGAAACTTAGGCAAATGATCCCGATCCGCGAGCCCGTAAATCACGCGGGATGCCATGATCATCTGGATCAGAACACCATTGATCGTGGCTACGATGGCAATGGCCGAAAACCCCTGCTTGATAACCTCGGGCGCGTCCGTAAAAATCAGGGCCAGCGGAGCGGCGGACGTCGAAAGGACATTGATCGGCACCACATACAGAACAGTCATGGACGTGCCAAGATACAAGACCGTGGCCAGAATAAGCGTCAACAGGATCGCTTTCGGGATTGTTCCGGCGGGGTCTTTAACTTCTTCAGCGACATTCGCCATGTCCTCGAAACCGACAAAGGCGAAAAACGCCAGAAGCGAAGCGGCAAAAATCCCTCTCCAAGCGTTTGGGTCCAGCCCGGGAACCATCTGGGTGAGGGCATAGCCCTGAGGGTCTGGAAGGGACAGGCCCCAACTAATAACGACAAGTAGCCCGCTGATTTCTATGATGGTAATGACTGCCGCCACCATTACCGACTGCGTGATCCCCCATAGGGCGATCAGCCCCATGACCAGAACAACACCGATTGTCAGACTTGAAATGCCTAAGCCTGTAAGCGTTTGAAGGTACGACGCGGCCCCGATAGCCACGGCCGAGGCCGAGATGATGCCCGAGGCGGCCACCGCGAGACCGACCAGAACGGCCATCCAGCTTTTCTGAAACCCTGCTTCGACATAAGCGGCTTCACCCGCACTCACAGGATATCGGGTTGCCAATTCTGCGTAAGACAGGGCAGTCAGCGCAACAACAAGCGCAGCAATTAGGAACGAAACAGCGGCATACGGGCCCGCAATCCCGGCCGTCGCACCAACAAGCACGTAAATTCCGGCTCCAACGGTAACTCCAAGCCCATAGAGCGTGAGCAGCGGGGTCGTCAGCGCCCGCCGCAGCTTTGGTGTCTTTTGGTCAACGATGGACATCATCTATCCGCCAATTGCTTCGCTCCGCGTGTCTTAAAATGGCTTCGACGTTTCTGTACTTGGTTAGTTGCCTCGATCATATGCAGTGGCTGGCGTGCGTTAGGTTCCGAGGAGCCAGAGGGTAGTCGGCAGAAGAGCGCGCCTCGCATTTGCCGCGCCCGTGGAGTGAAACCTTCGCGCCGTTGAAGTACTGATCACCGGTAAATTTGCTTGGGGTCAGGCAGGTGAGCGTCGGGCCCGTTGATATATTCGTACTTCACTATGTGGTCACTTTGCGTGCTTTGATTCAGGTCAATGAAAGCGGATCGTCACACTGAATCGTAGACCGGTGCGCCTTTTACACGCAATGAACCGCCGAACTTTCTGAGCCTCAAGGAATGCGGTCAAGCAAGGAGTCTCGGGTGACCAAATGGGTCAAAAGCTCCAAAGACTGGCCCGCAGAGTTCGTTTCGATCATTCGTATCAACTCCTGCGCAGCTTTTTGACCCATTTCACGGTGGGGCACGTGAACCGTTGTCAGGGCAGGGCTGACAATGCGCGCGATTTCGATGTCGTCAAAGCCTGTAATCGACACGTCTTCGGGCACTCGGAGCCCCATTTTCTGCGCCTGCCTCAATGCGCCGACTGCCAGAACATCGTTTCCGCACAAAACTGCGGTCGGCGGCATGTCAGTCGCCATGAGATCCCTGAATGCCGTCGCGCCATTCTCGAACTCATATGTGGTTTCGATCACCATTAGGTCATCCGGCTGCAGGCCGTGTTCAGCCATGGCGCTTTTTATCCCAGCGATCCTGAGCCGCGCCCGGTCATTACCCGAACTGATACCCGATATCGTCGCAAGACGCGTATGTCCTTGTCTGATGATCTGGTCTGCCAGCGCTTTCATGGCCTTGCGGTTGTCGAACCCAACTGACGGCACAGGTTTATCCGGCAGAAAGGACCAGGCAACCAGCGCGGGCACTTTCCGTCTGTCCAGATAATCGTAAATATCTGCGTCCCTGTCATGACCGATCAATAACAGCCCATCCGCACCCCGTGCGACCAGGGTTCGGATCTGATCCTTTTCCGCTTCGGGCTCATAGGCTGAACTGGAGACCAGCAGCGTGTAACCACGCTGATGTATCTCTTCCTGAAACGCCTGCAACCCCCTTGCGAATATCGCGTTTTCCATGGTGGGGATGATGGCGCCAATGGTAAATGACCGCTTGGCCGCCATCACGCGGGCCGCGAAATTTGGCGTGTACCCCAATTCCTCGACCGTCGACAGGACACGCTTGCGCGTTGCTTCAACAACTTGTTGCGGGTTGTTCAGACACCGGGACACTGTCGCGGTCGAAACACCCGCGGCCTTGGCAACGTCATCCAGTGTCGGAGCAGACCGATGTTTTGACATTCTCGAACTCTCAATTCCAGTTGGCTTAAGTTAATCGCATTTTTCAAATGATGAAAGCACCAATGTAAGCGCTTGCAATATTGATGTAAGCGCTTACAAAGGTGTTGAGCCGATTCTGAACGGGAGTCCCGGAAATGGTCCTTGCTGCATCTGTCGTCGTTTTCGCGATCTATTTCGCCAACGTTGCTTTGGGTGCTTTTGCAGGCCGCGCGTTTCTTGGTGACGTAGGAGAGATGTTGGTTCTGTTCGCGGCGTCGATTTTGTTCGTTGTCGCGATTCTGAAAAAGGAAGCTGACCGAAACGCAACAGACGGCAGCTGAACTTTTGCTTGGGAGGGCAATTCATGAACAACGACGAGATTGAACTGGCGTCAACAGAACGTCGCAACTTTCTGAAGCTGAGCGCGAGTGGCGCGTTCACGGCCGCATTGGTTGCCGGGGCAGGGGGTGTTTTGTGGTCTTCCGAGGCTGCCGCGCAAACCGCAAAAGAAGAGAGTGAGCGCGAAAAGGCCGCAGACCACGTTATGACGGTGGCCACAGCCTATGTGCTGGGTGCGTCGCGCAGCTATCCGATCATGCAGCTGGATCTGAAGGAAAACATCCAGAATGCTACCAACGGCAAGGTCTATGTCAAATTGGCCCCCGGTGGTCAGCTTGGCGCGGGCGGTGCGCTGGTGCAGAAAGTACAGGGTGGAACCATTCAGGCCGCGCAGCACTCGCTGTCGAATTTTGCGCCTTTTGCGTCCACGGTCGACCTGATCAACATGCCGTATCTGTGCGGGTCGAACCAGCGCTTCACCAACCTTGTCCATTCGGACACGTGGAAAAGCGAAGTCCACCCCAAGGTCGAGGCGGCAGGCTTCAAGGCCCTGTTCTACGTGAATATCGATCCGCGTGTTGTCGCAGTCCGGCAGGGTGGCAATGCGGTCATAACACCGGGGGACATGGGCGGGATCAAGTTCCGCGTTCCCGGTTCGAAGATGCTGCAACAATACTATCGCATGGTTGGTGCCAACCCGACGCCTGTGGCATGGGGTGAAACACCTTCGGCGATCAAGCAGGGTGTTGCCGACGCGCTCGACCCGTCAGTTGGAGCACTGTATGTCTTTGGTTTCAAGGACATCCTCAGCCATGTGACCTTCACGCAGGCCGTTCCGGACAGTCAGGTTTATTCCTGTAATCTGGAATGGTTCAACTCGATGCCTGCTGACGTGCAGGAAGGCATTATGTGGGGTGCCGAGATGACTGGCCATCAGAACCTGTCCAAGGTTCCGTCGGCGCGTGCTTACGCCATGTCCGAGCTAAACAAGGCAGGTGTTGAATTCCACTCACTCAGCGATGATCAGCTGGCGGAATGGCAGGATGCCGGTGGGTATCAGCGTTCGGAATGGGATCCTTTCAAGACGGAACTGGCCGGTTCGATGGACAACTTTGAGAAGCTGGTCGAAGCGGCCGGTACGCAGGGCAAATACTACGTCCACGACGCCTAAGGTGAAACCCGTGGGCGCCTGTCGGCGTCCACGATTCTTGTACCGCGCGGCCGACAGTGGCCGGTCAAGGCAGGTACGGACTGGGCTGTCCCATCGTCGGAGGATCAGATGACCGTTCTTCAGAACATTGACCGAAACGCCGAACGCTGGTTGCTGCTGGTGTTCTACGTGATGCTGGTGATCACCATGGCCATCGAGGTGCTGCGGCGCGAGATATTCGCCTATTCCTCGATCTGGGGCGAGGAAATCGTGCGGTATTCCTTTATCTATCTGGCTTGGATCGGTGCTGCTGCCGCGGTGAAAGAGCGCGCTCATATCCGGATCGATGTGATCATGCACTATGTCGGGCCGCGCCCCAAGGCACTGCTTTATATCTTCGGCGATCTGGTGATGTTCCTGGTGGCGATCATCGCACTCTATTGGTCGTATGAAGCCGTGCACGTTTCAGCCAAGTTTGGTTCCGTTACGGACGGATTGCGGATTTCCAAGGTTTGGTTCCTGATGGCCGTGCCGACCGGGTTTGCCCTGATGATCTGGCGGCTGATCCAATCCCTGTTGCGCGATCTGAAATGCCTTCGCGACGGCACGCCCGTCTTCGAAGGCGACAAACTGTTTGACTGAGGAGAGACCGGATGCTTTGGAACTCCCTCAATCAAACCGTTGAACTGGGCTGGGATTTTTATCTGCCGGTGATCCTGTTTGTTGCCCTGATCGCTTTGGCCGTACCGGTTTGGGCGGCCATTGGAACGGCTGCGATCGTAATGCTGATCATGTCCGGTGACCTTCCTCTCAGCCTTGTCGGAGAGAGCCTGTTTACCGGCATCGACGCTTTTGCCCTGACTGCCGTGCCCCTGTTTATCCTGACCGGGGATGTTCTGGTTCGGACGGGGTTGTCACGCAAGTTTCTGGATGTTGCCGAGGCTTTGACATGCTTCGCCAAGGGGGGCTTCGGATCGGCCACGGTGCTGGTCTGCGGAATGTTTGCCGCGATTTCGGGATCGGACGCCGCCGGGGCTGCTGCGGTTGGCAGGATGACCATCAACCGGTTGGTGGAAAGCGGGTATCCGCGCCCCTACGCGTGTGCTCTGGTCGCGGCCGGTGCCTGCACCGGCATCCTGATACCGCCCTCGATCGCCTATATCATCATCGGCCTTGTGCTGGGTATTTCCGCATCGACTCTTTTTCTGGCCGCCCTGATCCCGGGTCTGGCTATCCTGGTGTCGATCCTGATCACCAACATCATCATGAACCGCCTTTATGCATACGAAGGCGGCGGCATGATGACCATGGGGGAGTGGTTGGCCAATCTGGGCAAGGCGCTCAGGTCTGGCTGGTATGCCTTTATCGTGCCGGGGATTATCTTTTATGGCATCTTTTCGGGCCGACTTACGCCGACTGAGGCTGGTGCCACGGCTGTTGTCGTCACCATCATCATGGGCTTCATCCTGCGTACGCTGACATTGGCGGATTTTCCGTCGATGCTGGTCAGCTCTGCAAAGGTGAACGGGGTGATCCTGCCGATCATCGCGTTTTCAGCTCCGCTGGCCGAGGCGCTGGCGATCATGGGTGTTCCTCAGGGGTTTGTCACTTCGGTGACCTCGCTGACAGACGATCCGTATCTGCTGATCCTGTTGATGATCGGCATCCTGATCGCAGCGGGCTGCGTCATGGAGACGACGCCGAATATCGTCATCCTGGCACCTATCCTGAAACCACTGGCGGACAATATCGGTATGAATGAGATCCAGTTCTGCATCATGATGATCACCGCGCTGGGAGTGGGTTTTATCACCCCGCCGCTGGGGCTGAACCTGTTCGTCGTATCTGGCATTACCGGTGAATCCATTCTGAAGATTGCCGCCCGAGCCGTGCCCTTCGTATTGACCATGCTGATCGTGGTGATCCTGATCGCCTACGTGCCAGCCGTGTCGACAACATTGCTACCAGAAATCTACCAATAGGACCTGCTGAACATGCCTCGTGAATATCTGAAAAAGGCAACTTTAACGGCTCAATCACACGCCTCAGAGGTGCATGATACGGTGAAGACAATTCTGACCGATATCGAGGCGGGCGGTGATGCAAAGGCAAGAGAATACGCCGCCAAGTTCGACAAGTACGAAGGGAATGTCTTGCTGACCCCGGCTGAGATTGAGGCCGCCTGTGCAAAAGTTTCCGAAAAGCTGAAGGCCGACATCCGTTTCGCTCACGACAATGTCAGGCGCTTTGCCGAGACGCAGAAAGCGACCGTTTCGGACGTCCAGACCGAGATTGTGCCAGGCTTCGTTGCTGGGCAGAAGGCGATCCCAGTGGACGCTGCGGGGTGTTACGTGCCGGGGGGGCGATACAGCCACATCGCCAGTGCGATTATGACAGTGACCACCGCGAAAGTTGCGGGATGTCGCCACATCACGGCGTGCTCGCCCCCGCGTCCCGGCGAAGGGGTCGCGCCTGCCATCGTTTATGCGGCGCATATCTGCGGGGCCGACAGCATTCTGGCTATGGGGGGCGTGCAGGGCGTTGCCGCCATGACCTACGGCCTGTTTGGTCTACCGCGCGCCAACATCCTTGTGGGCCCCGGCAATCAGTTCGTGGCCGAAGCCAAGCGCATCCTTTACGGCAAGGTTGGTATCGACATGATCGCAGGTCCAACCGACAGTTTGATCCTTGCCGATCAGTCCGCCGATGCGCATGTCGTCGCCACCGATTTGGTCAGTCAGGCAGAGCACGGATACAACTCGCCGGTCTGGCTGGTCACCGATGATCGCGACCTTGCGCAAAAGGTGATGGAACTGGTGCCTGCGCTGATCGCCGATCTGCCGGAATTGAACCGCGAAAACGCCTCGGCCGCATGGCGCGATTATGCTGAGGTTATCGTCTGTTCCAATCGCGAAGAGATGGCCGCCTGTTCCGACGAATACGCACCTGAGCATCTTACGGTTCAGGCTGAGGATCTGGATTGGTGGCTGGAACGGCTTACCTGTTACGGATCGCTGTTTCTGGGCGAGGAAACAACCGTGTCATACGGAGATAAGGCGACCGGTACGAACCATGTTCTGCCAACCTCGGGCGCGGCCAGCTATACTGGCGGGCTGAGTGTCCATAAATACATGAAGATCGTGACGTGGCAGAGGGCCACCCGCGAAGGGTCAAAGCCCATCGCCGAAGCGACCGCGCGGATATCGCGGTTGGAAGGAATGGAAGGTCACGCCCGCGCCGCAGATGTGCGTCTTGCGAAGTATTTCCCGGACGAGCAGTTCGACTTGACCGCCGATGGATGACCCGCGCTCATTGTTTGACCTAACTGGCCGGGTGGCGTGTATCACCGGTGCCAGCTCGGGACTTGGGCGGCAAGTGGCACGGACTCTTGCCGCGGCAGGTGCGCGTGTTGTCGGCGTGGCCCGGCGCGGCGAGGCATTGGCGCAGATGCAGGCAGAGATTGGCACGCGCGCTGCAACGGTTGTTGCAGACGTTGCAGATCGCGATGGGGCAGATGCGTTGACACAGGCCGTCGCTTCCAAGTTTGGCCCCCCCGACATTCTGGTCCATGCGGCTGGGCTGAACACGCGTGAGGCCGCCGATGATGTTACTCCTGAGGGGTGGGATGCCACGCTTGCCCTGAACCTGAGCGCGCCGTTCTTCCTTAGCCAAGCCATGGTGCCGACAATGAAGGAAAAGGGGTGGGGGCGAATTGTAAATTTCGCCTCGCTGCAAACAACACGGGCATTTCCAGGTGGTATCGCCTATGGCGCGTCCAAGGCGGGGATCGGGCAGTTGACACGCGCCATGGCCGAGGCGTGGTCGCCCTTTGGCATAAACGCCAACGCCATCGGACCGGGGTTCTTTCCCACCGAACTGACGCAGGCTGTGTTCGACGACCCCAAGCGCGCGGAACGGAACGCCGCGCAAACCTGTATCGGACGCAATGGGCGGATGCAGGATATCGACGGGCCGATCCTGTTCTTATGCTCTCGGGCGTCTGACTATGTCACGGGACAGGTTCTGATGGTTGACGGAGGGTTTACTGCCAAATGAAGGCTCTGGTTTACAAAGGTGTTGAACACATGGTGTTTGACGATGTGCCGAATGCCGAACCGGGCGCATCGGAACACCTGATCCGGGTCGAGGCGGTTGGCATCTGCGGATCGGACATGCACGCCTATCTGGGCCATGATGCACGTCGCCCAGCGCCCCTGATCCTCGGGCACGAGGCAGCCGGTGTCATAGCTGATGGTATCCGCGCCGGTGACCGGGTGACGATCAACCCGCTGGTAACCTGTGGCCAATGCGCGGAATGTCGGGCGGGTCGCGAGAATCTGTGCCCGGACCGCCAGATCATCTCGATGCCACCGCGCGAAGGGGCGTTCGCGCAATATGTCTCGATGCCAGGCAGAAATCTTGTCGACGTGCCCGATGATGTCCCTTTCGCCAAGGCTGCGCTGGCTGAACCTCTGGCCGTAAGCTGGCACGCAGTCAGACTGGGGATCGAGGCTCTGCATTCAGCGATGGACCGCCGCGCCTTGGTGATTGGCGGAGGGGCCATTGGCCTTGCGGCGGCCTTGGCCCTGCGGGCGCAGGGTATTGAAGACGTTACAATCGCGGAACCAAACGCGTTGCGCCGGACTTATCTGGCGGAAATCGAAAGTTTTGCACTTGTGGATGCGCCCAATGGGTCTTTCCCGTTGGTCATTGATGCTGTTGGATATGCCGCGACACGGTCGGTCGCTTCGGCTCTGGTCGCGCCGGGTGGCGTGATCGCGCATGTCGGATTGGGTGAAGATGCCGGAGGTCTGGACGTGCGTCGCATGACCTTGCAGGAGATCACCTTTATCGGAACCTACACCTACACCGCGCAGGATTTCCGCGACACGGCTCAGGCGATCTTTGACGGCCGTCTTGGCGCACTGAATTGGGTTGATGAGCGTGCACTGGCCGATGGCGCGCAGGCGTTTCGCGATATCCGCTCTGGCTCTGTAGCCGCACCAAAGATTATCCTGAGACCCTGGGGATAAACCTGACAGAACTGGAGGCCACCATGTATAAGAAAATTCTGGTCCCGATGGCTTTGGATCACGGCATATCACAACATACGCTGGAGGTCGCGCGTGCCTTGTCCGAAAACGGGGCCGAGATCATCGGATTGCATGTCTACGAAATGCCACAGGGATCGGTCAGCGCCTATCTCGACAAATCCGCAGTGGCCGAAGGGTTCGAACGCGCGAGGCGGGCATTGTTGCAAAAAGTTGACGGGCTGGATGGTGTGAAAGCCGAAATTATCAAAGGACACACCGCCCGCACCATCATTGACTACGCGACCAGCAACAATGTGGACTGCATTGTTATAGGTTCGCACAAACCGGACCTGAGCGACTACTTTCTGGGATCGACAGCGTCACGCGTTGTTCGTCATGCCCCCTGCGCTGTACATGTGCACCGCAGAACCTGATTTCCTTAATCGCGCCAAGCGCCCCAACAGGACCAACAGCCCGACCATGAACATAGACAAGAAGATAACCGACGATCTGGTGGCCAACGATATCTCGTTCGTCACCACCGTCCCGTGCAAGCAACTTGCGGGTGTCATCGCTGAAATCGACCAGCGAGAGGACATCCATCACATCCCGTCCAACAAGGAAGACGAGGGGATGGGCCTATGCGCCGGGGCATGGATGGGCGGCAAGCGTCCCGCGATCATCATGCAAAACACCGCAATCGGTGTGACGATCAACACACTGGCGACACTGATCCAGTATTATCGCATGCCGTTGCCGATGCTGATTTCCTATCGCGGAGAGCTGCGCGAACCGGTTGCCTGCCAGGTTGAAATGGCTGTGCATACCAAAGCGCTGCTGGCTCAGCTGAATATCCCGACTTATCACTTCCACCATCAGTCAGATGTTGAGGAACTCGACGCGATCCTCAAATACACTTTTATGTGCAACAAACCGGTCGCCATTCTGACCGATGCCAGTTTCTGGGGAGGCTATGGCGACCAATGATCCGCTCTGAAATTCTGAAAGAAATCGCTCCGATCCTGCGAGATCAACTTGTTGTTTGTAACATCGGCATTCCAAGTCAGGAGCTGCACGCCATCGACGACCAGCCCACCAATTTCTATATGCTGGGCACGATGGGGCTGGCCTCATCTATTGGCTTGGGGTTAGCCTTGTCGCAGCCCAAGCCGGTTATCGTTATCGATGGGGACGGGTCGGTCCTGACCAATCTGGGTACCTTGCCGACCATCGCCAATAACGTGGCGGACAACTATATCCTGTTGATCGTCGACAACGGCTCTTACGGGTCCACTGGGGATCAGCCGACTTATGCCGGGCAGAAGACCTCTCTGGCGAAAATGGCGGAAGCCGCGGGATGCGAGCGAGTAATCGAATGTCAGGCCGAAGACACCGGCCGCGTGCTGCAAGAAGCGCTGGATTCGAAACAGATGACCATCATCGTGGCCAAGTGCGAAAGCGGAAACGCCAAGATGCCTGTTATCACTATGGATCCGGTGGTGATCCGCGACCGGTTCATGAAGGCCGTACAGGCCTGATGCTATCCAGCGCTATCCACAGTTCCGAAGACGCCCGCCGCCTGGCGCGGCGGCGTCTGCCGTGGATGGTGTTTGACTATATCGATGGGTCTGCCGGGGCCGAGGTTGGCGCAGCCCGAAACAGGGCTGCACTGGATGCGCTGATCCTTCGCCCTCGGATTCTGAAAGATGTTAGTGAAAGGTCGCTGGCTTGTTCCGTCTTTGGCGGGTCGACCCAACGCCCGTTTGGAATCGCACCAATGGGTATGTGCAATCTGTCGGCCCCCGGTGCAGATCTGATGCTGGCACGTCTTGCGGCGCGGTACGAGGTGCCGCTTGGGGTCTCAACCGTCGCATCGACCCCGTTGGAAGACCTGATTGTCGAGGCAGAAGGACATGCCTGGTTTCAACTGTATTTCAGCGGCGATGGCAGTGGCACGTTCAAGCTGGTCGAGCGCGCAAAGGCTGCGGGGTACGAAACGCTGGTACTAACGGTTGACGTGCCCGAAGTGGGGCGTCGCCCGCGCGAATTGCGCCATGGGTTCAGGATGCCGTTCAAAATGGGTCCGAAACAGGTGCTTGATTTTGCCCTTCATCCGCGGTGGTCGCTGTCGACGCTGCTGCGGGGCAAGCCCGAAATGGCGAATTTCCTGATGGACGGATATGATTTCGATCGACGGGAAAGCCGAGCCAAGGCGACTTGGGAGACTTTGGCCCGTCTGCGCGAACAGTGGACCGGGAAACTGGTAGTCAAGGGCGTTCTGGATGCAGAGGACGCGCTGAACCTCAGGTCGGCAGGTGTCGATGCCATTCAGGTCACAAGCCACGGTGGGCGCCAGTTGGACAGTGCGCCAGCGCCGATTGCCGTATTGCCAGAAATTCGGAACGCCGTCGGCCTGGATTATCCGCTGTTTTACGACAGCGGTTTGCGCTCGGGCGAGGATGTTTTGAAAGCGTTGGCAAACGGGGCAGATTTTGCCTTCTTCGGCCGCATCCTGCAATTTGCAATCGCGGCAGAAGGGGAAGAAGGGCTTGAGCAGCTGTGGTCTGTGCTGAGTGATGAAATGAGTATTGCCATGGCGCAGATGGGCGTTTCTTCGCTTAACGAGGTGCGACGCGTAACCTGAAACCAGTTTTGGGAACGACCCGAGGCGTACCTGCGAGTCGTTCCTTTGCTGGTTTAACCGCGACGTCTGCGACGGCGTCCACCGCCTGTTTCGCTTTCTCCGCCCGTGTTGAAGCTTGGATTGGGCAGCGTGACAACCTGCGCCAGTTCCGGGAATGGATCGGTTTTGTGCGGGATCGCGTTGGCGGCCACGAAATGATCCTGGAACTTCGGCTCAATTGCGGTTTCGATCTTGGTGATCTCGCGCACGACGCGTTCGATTTCAGCGCGTGATCCGATATTGCACAGCGCAATCCGCGCGCCTGTACCAGCGGCATTACCCGCGCTGGTGACCTTGTCTAGGGGTGCATCAGGGATCATGCCCAGAACCATGGCGTGCTTGGTCGAAATATGAGCTCCAAAGGCACCGGCCAGAACCACACGATCCACCTTGTCGACTTCCATCTCGTCCATCAGCAGACGCGCACCGGCATATAGCGCGGATTTTGCCAGCTGGATGGCGCGGATGTCGCCCTGCGTGACGGTGATGCGGGGGCCGCCTTCGGCGCTGGCATCGTGAATCAGGTAAGCGTGTGTGCGGCCTTCAGGAATGCAGCGGGCCGTTCCAGTCTGTTCGGCCGATCCGATCAGGCCACTTTCATCCAGAAGGCCAGCCATACGCATCTCGGCCACAGCTTCGATAATGCCCGAGCCGCAGATGCCGGTGATACCAGTGGTGGCGACATCAAGGTCAAAGCCGTCTTCGTCCGACCATTTCTCGGACCCGATGATGCGAAAGCGGGGTTCCTTGGTAAGGGGATCGATTTCGATCCGCTCGATCGCGCCGGGTGCTGCGCGCTGGCCAGAACTGATCTGAGCGCCTTCAAACGCAGGCCCGGTAGGTGAGGAACAGGCCAGAACGCGGCTGGTGTTGCCCAGCAGGATTTCGGCATTGGTGCCCACATCGACGATCAGAACCAAATCCTCGGATTTGCCGGGTTCTTCGGACAGGGCAACCGCCGCACAATCCGCGCCCACATGGCCCGCGATGCAAGGCAGGATATAGACCTGCGCGCGGGGGTTCATGGTGGTCAGTTCCATCTCGCGTGCGGGCAGGGACATCGACTCGGACGTGGCCAAGGCAAAGGGCGCCTGACCCAGTTCGACCGGGTCCAGACCCAGCAGCAGATGGTGCATGACCGGGTTGCAGACAAACACCGTTTCAACGATCAGCGTGGTGTCAATGCCGGCTTCTTCGGCGATTGAGGTGGTCAGATCATTGATCGCCTCGCGCACGGCTTTTGTCATTTCCCGATCCCCGCCGGGGTTCATCATGGAATATGAAACACGGCTCATCAGGTCTTCGCCAAAGCGGATTTGCGGGTTCATCAGACCTGATGACGCTTTGACTTCGCCGGTTTCCAAGTCGGTCAGATGAGCCGCAATCGTAGTTGAGCCGAGGTCGATGGCCAGCCCATACAGCCCGCCTTCGTGCAGGCCGGGCCAGATTTCTACAATGCGTGCGACGCTGTCCTTGTGGCCTTTGTGAACTGCCACAGTGACTTCCCATTTGCCTTTGCGCAGAACCGGTTGCAGCTTGGACAGAAGCGATAGGTCCGCCGTGGCCGCGTCAATTTTCCATTGCTCACGCAGCGCACGTTCAAGGCGCTCCAGATCGCCGGTTGGCGAATGCATGTCGGGCTCTTCCACCACCACGAAATACAGACGCGTTGCCGGATCCATGGTGATGGCGCGTGCCGTGGCGGCCTTGCGAACGACCTGACGATGCACCTGGCTTTCCGGCGGCACGTCGATCACGACATCGCCCTGAACCGAGGCCTGACAGCCCAGACGACGACCGGGTTTCAGGCCGCGCTTGTCGTCATAACGTTGCTCGACCGCGTTCCATTCGCTCAGCGCATCCTGGGCCACCGTGACGCCGTGCTTGGGAAATTCGCCATAGCTTGGGGTGATCTGACACTTTGAACAGATACCACGGCCCCCGCAGACCGAATCCAGATCCACTCCCAATTGGCGGGCTGCGGTCAGAATGGGCGTGCCGACAGGAAAATGCCCGCGTTTGCCGGACGGGGTAAAGACGACAAGTGGGTCGTTGGTCATGAGTGACATGCCTTTTTGTGTTCGCGCGTTTTCCCGGCAAGATATGGGTTTGAGCGCAAAGGGAAAGGGCTATCAGCGGCACGATTTGCACGGCATGCGTCGTTTTCTTCGGCTGTATAGTCACCTGGAGCCACAGAGTTGCCTCCAAGGGCTTTTCCTTTGGTTCAATCCATGCAATAGGGTCACCGCCAAACGGGCTTTTGCATGGGGTATTCAGATGCAGATTCGTGAGGCACTCACCTTTGACGACGTTCTTCTGGTTCCGGCCGCATCTTCAGTGCTGCCGGCAACAGCAGACACCACCACGCGTGTCACGCGTGAGATTACCATGAACATCCCGCTGCTGAGCTCGGCCATGGACACGGTGACCGAGGCGCGCATGGCCATTGCCATGGCACAGGCAGGCGGTATCGGGGTCATCCACAAGAACCTTTCCGTAGAAGAGCAGTCTCGCGAAGTTCGCCGCGTCAAACGGTTCGAGTCGGGTATCGTCTACAACCCTGTTACCTTGCGCGCGGATCAAACCCTGGCCGATGCGAAGGCTCTGGTCGAGCGCTATAATTTTACCGGTTTCCCGGTAGTTGACGCGGATGGCCGCGTTGTTGGTATCGTGACCAACAGGGATATGCGCTTTGCCAATTCCGACAACACACCGATCAAGGCGATGATGACCTCGGAAAACCTGGCAATGCTGAAAGAACCCGCCGATCTGGAAGAGGCTAAAAGCCTGATGCGGGCCCGTCGTATCGAAAAATTGCTTGTGGTTGATGGCACGGGAAAACTTACAGGTCTGCTAACGTTGAAAGACACCGAACAGGCGGTTCTGAACCCAACAGCGTGCAAAGACCGGCTTGGCCGCCTGCGAGTGGCTGCCGCGACTTCGGTTGGAGACGCGGGTTTTGAGCGGTCCGAGCAGCTGGTAGCTTCGGGCGTTGATATCATTGTGGTCGATACGGCGCATGGTCACTCTCAGGGCGTGCTAGATGCGGTGAGACGGATCAAAACCCTGTCGAACGAGGTTCAGATCATTGCCGGAAACGTTGCTACAGGCGAGGCGACCAAGGCGCTGATCGACGCAGGTGCTGACGCCATCAAGGTGGGTATTGGCCCAGGCTCGATCTGTACAACACGCATGGTGGCGGGCGTTGGTGTCCCTCAGTTGACCGCGATCAGTGATTGTGCCGCCGCGGCGGGGGATGTTCCGGTCATTGCGGATGGTGGCATCAAGTTTTCGGGCGATTTTGCCAAGGCAATTGCCGCCGGTGCGTCGTGCGCCATGGTGGGTTCGATGATCGCGGGCACAGACGAAAGCCCGGGTGAGGTCATTCTGTATCAGGGCCGGTCGTTCAAATCCTATCGCGGTATGGGCAGTCTTGGCGCGATGGCGCGCGGATCGGCGGATCGGTATTTCCAGAAGGACGCGGCAAATGACAAGCTGGTACCCGAAGGGATCGAAGGGCAGGTTCCTTACAAAGGATCAGCCAGTGCAGTGATCCACCAGCTTGTTGGTGGTTTGCGCGCTGCGATGGGATACACCGGCTGCGCGACTGTCGAAGAGATGCGCAGAAACTGCCAATTCGTGAAGATCACGGGCGCAGGTCTGAAAGAGAGCCACGTACACGATGTTCAGATCACACGTGAAAGCCCGAACTACCGGGTGATGTAAGCCGTTGCGCATGACATACGGCACCCTAGCACGGGGTGCCGTAGTGATTTTGGATTGGCCTGTCACGGCCTTTTTCAGCCAAGGTAATCCGTGATGACACCTGCTGCCCGCGTTCAGGCCTCGATTGAAATTCTGGATGAAATTCTCGCCGGTGCCCCGGTTGAAAAGGCGCTGACCGGCTGGGCGCGGCGCAGCAGGTTTGCGGGCTCCAAGGATCGGGCAGCTATTCGCGATCATGTGTTTGACGCTTTGCGGTGCAAACGCTCGTTTGCTGCGTTGGGTGGTTCCGGAACTGGTCGCGGCCTGATGATCGGCGCCATTCGCGCATCGGGTGAAGATCCGGTTGAGTTGTTTACCGGCGCCCGCCACGCGCCCGAAGCCCTTCAAAATGACGAAGTATCAAGGGATTTTGCATCCGAAGCCGAGAGATATGATTTTCCCGAATGGCTGTGGCCAAAGTTCGTCGCATCCTTGAATGATGCCGCCGTTCCTTGCGCATTGGCATTGCAGGAACGCGCTCCGGTTTTTCTGCGGGTCAACTTGTTGAAAACGGATGTAACCCGGGCGATTGATGCTTTGGCGACCGACGGTATTTCAGCCCGTCCAACGCCGATTTGTGAAACCGCTCTGGAGGTGACAGAGGGCGCGCGTCGGATTGCGCAAAGCCAGGCATACGCTCAGGGTTTGGTCGAGCTTCAGGATGCGGCAAGTCAGGCGGTTGTTGCTTCCTTGGACCTGCGCTATGGAATGCGCGTTTTGGACTACTGCGCCGGGGGCGGTGGCAAGTCGCTTGCGATTGCGGCCAACAAGGGTGTCGAGGTATACGCTCATGATGTAAACGCACGCCGAATGAAGGATATTCCAGCGCGGGCAGAACGGGCAGGGGCTAGAATAACCATCCTGAACAGCGCAGATCTTGCCAATCACGGGCCTTTTGACGTCATTTTGGCCGACGCCCCGTGTTCCGGCAGCGGTTCGTGGCGGCGCGCACCAGCAGGTAAATGGGCATTGACTGAAGACCGTTTGCAAGATCTCACGGTCATCCAAGCTGACATTCTCGCACAAATCACGCCGTTGGTCCAAGCAGGTGGAGTGCTGGCATATGCAACATGTTCGGTTCTTGCCGACGAGAACGATGCGGTTGTCGACAGGTTTCTGGCGCAACATGCGGGCTGGCGTGAAACCTTCCGGCAGGCATGGCAGGTAACGCGCGGGTCCGACGGGTTCTTTACGTCACACTTGACGCGCTGATCTTTCGGTAAATACAACCTTGGGTAGCTAACTTGTTTTTTAACGCCGTTAGGCGAGTGTTAACCAATTCTACCTGTTATTACCGCAAAACCTGTGCCCGAGCCGTTTATGCCTGACATTACTGAATTTGTTCCAGCCCCTTCAGCCGCCAATACTCCATCGGTGTTTCGGATCGGGTCGTTAGTGTTTGTGGCGCTGTTGATCAGCCTGGCACCTGCGGTTGGGTTTCTGCCGTCGGATTGGACAAAAGGTTTGCTGGCAACAGGCATTTCCCTTTTGGTTGTGGCGCTTTTGTTTGGGATCAAGGGGGCGATTGCGAACAGGCATTTGCAACAGATATCAGCCCTTTTGGCCGCTTTCGCAGAGCGCGAGGATGCTCCGGTCGTGATCTCAAACGGGTATGGTGACATATTGGCCGCGAACGTCCTGGCGGACAAAAAGCTGGGGGCCATACGAGGCGAAAACCTAGCCCGCTGTTTGCGCTCCAGGTTTGCTAACCCTTCGGCGATCTTGTTGAGCCTACAATCGCGGGCGCAATCCACAGGAAGCGCCCAGAGCGAGTTTCCCGGTGGCGATCGGACTATTTCGGTTTCCGTGCACCGATTGCGGCCGGGACTGTTCTACTGGAACTTTAGCTGTGTTCAACAGGATAGCTGGCAAACCCTTGGCTTGCCGGTCGTAACCCTTGGACGCGCAGGTGACGTATTGCGCGTCAATGCCACGGCCGAGCGTTTGTTTGGTGCGCACCCTGCTAGGGCGCAGGATATTTTCAGCGAAGCCGAACCGCGGACCGGGGCTGTCAACGCAGTCAGGACCCGCGATGGTCATGTTCTGGCAGCCGTGTCCGAATTTTCTCAATCCGGGTCGGAACGAAGCCTTTGTTTGTTACCGATTACGCAGATGCCCGTACAGGATGCGGTCATGTCCTTCTCTGACCTTCCGGTTCCAATCCTCAGACTTTCCGAGGACGGCATCATTCTGGACAGTAATCGGCTGGCGGCGAAACTGTTGGGAAAGAAGCAGCTTGAAGGCAGTAACATCAGCGACATCATGCGGGGCATGGGTGGCCCTGTGCTGGATTGGTTGAAACGAACCGAGGCGCATGAAGAAACGCAGCGATCAGAGTTTTTGCAGTTCCTTAGGGACGACAAGGAAATCTTTGTTCAAGTCACCCTGAGCCGTGTGTTTGTCGACGGAAAGATATGCCTGATCGCGGTTCTGAACGATGCGACTGAACTGAAGACTCTGGAAGCTCAATTCGTTCAGGGCCAGAAGATGCAGGCCGTAGGGCAATTGGCCGGAGGTGTTGCACATGATTTCAACAACCTGCTGACGGCCATTTCCGGTCACTGCGATCTGCTGCTGTTGCGCCACGACCAGAATGACCCGGATTACGGGGATTTGGTGCAGATCAATCAGAATGCCAACCGGGCCGCCGCGCTGGTCAGTCAGCTTTTGGCGTTTTCGCGAAAACAGACCCTCAGGCCGGAAGTGTTGGATCTGCGTGACACGATCTCGGACCTTATTCACCTGCTGAACCGTTTGGTTGGAGAGAAGGTACAATTGACGCTGAGCCACGATCCGGTGCTCAAACCCGTGCGGGCGGACAAGCGTCAACTTGAGCAGGTGCTGATGAACCTTGTCGTTAACGCACGAGATGCCATGCCGGACGGTGGTGAAATTCGCATTGAAACCAGTGTGTTGACACTTTTGCAGCCTCTCATGCGGGACAGGGCAACCGTACAACCGGGCGATTATGTGACAGTCAAGGTTGTGGATGGCGGTGTTGGTATCCCAGCAGATAAGCTGCAGAAGATTTTCGAACCCTTCTACACCACGAAACGAACTGGTGAGGGCACCGGGTTGGGGTTGTCAACGGCCTACGGGATCGTAAAGCAAACCGGTGGGTTTATCTTTGTCGACAGCGCAATTGGACGGGGCACCGAGTTCACTGTCTTTCTTCCGGTTTGCGCGACGACGTCCGAGGTCGAAACTGAATCGCCAGTCCAGCCCGAAGCCCAGAGCGCCAGGCAGGGCGAAGGCGTGGTGCTGCTGGTCGAGGATGAAGCGCCTGTTCGCGCCTTTGCGACCCGCGCCCTGCGGCTGAAAGGTTACACCGTGCTCGAGGCGGACTCGGCGGAAGAGGCGCTTCGACTGCTTGAAGATTCCGCGTTAAGTGTTGATGTATTCGTCACAGATGTTGTCATGCCAGGAATGAACGGGCCCACTTGGGTGCGCAAGGCTAGGGAGACGCGCCCGGACGCGCGTGTGATCTTCGTGTCCGGGTATACCGAAGGCGTTTTCGGCGATACCGGTCCGGATATTGCCAACTCAACCTTTCTGCCCAAACCGTTTTCCCTCAACCAACTGACAGAGGCCGTGTTTCAACAACTCAACTGATGGATCACAATGCGGCTTTGTGCAGCGCAAATTCTTCCGGGCAGGCATTTCGAAACTTCTGTTCGGTAGCAGGTGACAGATGCAAATCTCCCGGAGGCGATACGTTTTCGCGCTTCAGGTCAATCTGCATGTCCAGACGTGCTTGCAGAAAGTCTAACACCTTGTCTTGATGTTCGTATTTGAAGATATGACGAGCGCCAGAACTGTCGTTGCGGGTACGGAAGAATTGCGCCTGGCTGCCGACATTGGCGAACTCGGGACGTGTGTCCAGCAAATAGGCTTGCACGAATGCGTCAAAACTCATGTCACGTGTCGAGCGCGGTTGACCTATCAAGTCTTCACGACTGCGAAACCGGTACCAGCTGCCCAGCCAATCCAACGGCTCGCGCACAACGGCCATAATTTCCATCTCGGTATCAAACAGTTTTCGAAACATGGTCTGGAAAAACCGGTCATACCGACGCACCGGGGCGTGTTTCAGCTCAGGTGGATGTGTCACGATGAGATCGGCCCGGTCACGCAACGCCGTGTGATAAGCCGTGCTTCCGGTCTTGGGGACTGAAAGAAAAGCAAGTCGTTCTTTATAAAAAACAAGCATTTATCGGTTCTCAAGGTTGCCATGTTACTTGTGCAGATTGTCGTAAACGACTCTTTAACACAATTGCAGAAGACTGATTTCTGTAAGTTTTAGTTGAAATGTTCTCTTTTTGATCTCATAAGGAACAAGAGGCGAACAAAGCAGCGATTGCCGCCCGATTAAGGGTGTGACAAAAGGGAAGGCGACAGGACAATGGCGGATCTTCTGACAATGAGCGACAAGAAAAACGCAGACAAGCAAAAGGCGCTCGACAGTGCGCTGGCCCAGATCGAACGGCAGTTCGGCAAGGGGTCGATCATGAAGCTGGGAGAAGATGCCCGGCAGGACATCGAGGCGAGCTCGACCGGGTCGCTGGGTCTGGATATCGCGCTGGGTATCGGCGGGCTGCCGATGGGGCGTATCGTTGAGATTTACGGGCCTGAGAGCTCGGGCAAAACCACTTTGACCCTTCATTGCATTGCTGAGCAGCAAAAGCGCGGCGGAGTTTGCGCGTTCGTAGATGCGGAACACGCTCTGGACCCGCAATATGCCCGCAAGCTGGGCGTTGATCTGGATGAGCTTTTGATCTCCCAGCCTGACACCGGTGAGCAGGCGCTTGAAATCACAGATACTCTGGTACGCTCGGGCGCAGTCAATATGGTTGTTGTCGACTCGGTCGCTGCCCTGACGCCGAAATCGGAACTCGAAGGGGACATGGGCGACAGCAGCGTGGGTGTACAGGCCCGGCTGATGAGCCAGGCAATGCGCAAACTGACAGGCTCGATCAGCCGTTCGAACTGCATGGTCATCTTCATCAACCAGATCCGGATGAAAATCGGCGTGATGTTCGGCAGCCCGGAAACCACAACCGGTGGCAATGCGCTGAAATTCTACAGCTCGGTTCGGCTGGATATCCGCCGGATTGGCGCGATCAAGGACCGGGATGAAGTGGTCGGGAACCAGACCCGCGTCAAAGTTGTGAAGAACAAGGTCGCACCGCCGTTCAAGCAGGTCGAGTTCGATATCATGTATGGCGAAGGCATCTCGAAGATGGGCGAATTGCTGGATTTGGGTGTCAAAGCCGGTGTTGTCGAAAAGTCCGGGTCCTGGTTCAGCTATGGTGATGAGCGGATCGGGCAGGGGCGTGAGAACGCCAAACAATACCTGCGGGAAAACAGCCGGGTGGCGCTGGACATCGAAGACAAGATCCGCGCGGCGCATGGGCTGGAATTCGATATGTCGCCAGGCGTTGCCGAGGATGACGATATTCTGGAGGCCTGATGTCCTGAGGTGGGTAACCCCTGACATCTGCGCAAAGACTGTAACACTTGAAACAAGGCGGCTTGATCGGGTCGCCTTGTTTCGTTCCTGTGTGCCTCTGCTGTGGACACTCACCTGACACGGGGCTAAACCAACGGAGACCAAGATATATGTGCGCCGAGAGAGCCCTATGCCAACCCTGAACGACATCCGATCGACTTTTCTGAACTACTTTGAAAAACAAGGGCATGAGGTCGTCGCGTCCAGCCCGCTGGTGCCGCGCAATGACCCGACACTAATGTTCGTGAACTCAGGCATGGTGCAGTTCAAGAACCTGTTTACCGGTCTGGAAACCCGCGATTACAAACGCGCCACCACGGCCCAGAAATGTGTGCGTGCGGGCGGCAAGCACAACGATCTTGACAATGTTGGCTATACGGCGCGTCACCATACGTTTTTTGAGATGCTGGGAAACTTCTCATTCGGGGATTATTTCAAACATGAAGCGATCCCATTTGCCTGGGAGCTGATCACCAGGGAATTCGGTATCGACAAGACCCGCCTGTTGACCACCGTCTATCATACCGATGATGAAGCCTTTGAAATCTGGAAAAAGGTCGGTGTGCCCGAGGACCGGATCATTCGCATCGCCACCAATGACAATTTCTGGCAGATGGGTCCGACCGGACCTTGCGGCCCGTGTACCGAGATCTTCTATGATCACGGCGATCACATCTGGGGCGGCCCTCCGGGATCACCCGAGGAGGATGGCGACCGATTCATCGAAATCTGGAACGTCGTTTTCATGCAAAACGAGCAGTTCGAAGATGGCTCGATGGTCGAACTTGACATGCAGTCGATCGACACAGGTATGGGGCTCGAACGGATTGGGGCGCTGTTGCAGGGCAGCCATGACAATTACGACACGGACCTGTTCAAAACCTTGATCGAGGCTTCGGCGGATGCGACCGGTGTCGACCCCTATGGCGACCAGAACGTGCATCACAGGGTGATCGCGGATCACTTGCGGTCGACCTCGTTCCTGATTGCGGACGGTGTGATGCCCAGCAATGACGGCCGGGGATATGTTCTGCGCCGGATCATGCGCCGCGCCATGCGCCATGCGCACCTGCTGGGTGCCAAGGATCCTGTCATGCATCGCCTGGTGCCTACGCTGGTGCAGCAGATGGGCGGGCATTATTCTGAACTGAAACAGGCGCAACCGCTTATCGAAGAGACGCTGCTGCTGGAAGAAACCCGGTTCAAGCAGACACTGGACCGTGGTCTGAAGTTGCTGGATGATGAGGTTTCAGGGCTTTCTGAGGGGGCACCCCTGTCAGGTGAAGCGGCATTTAAGCTTTACGACACTTATGGCTTCCCACTGGATCTTACGCAGGATGCGCTGCGTGAAAAGGGCTTGAGCGTCGACACGGACGGTTTTGACACCGCGATGGCTGAACAGAAGGCCAAGGCACGTGCCGCATGGGCCGGGTCAGGTGAAGCAGCGGATCAGGTTGTATGGTTTGATGTGCTGGATGCCGCCGGTGCGACGGATTTTCTGGGCTACGATACCGAGAAAGCCGAAGCGCAGGTTGTCGCCCTGGTTGTTGATGGCGCACTGGTTGACAAGATCGCCGCGGGCAGCAGCGGTTGGGTCGTCGTGAACCAGACCCCGTTCTACGGGGAGGCCGGCGGTCAGGTCGGCGATACTGGCGCGTTGCGTAGGCTGGAGGATCGCGATCACCTGAGCCGCATAGAGGACACGAGGAAGTTTGCCGACGGCAAGGTCTATGCTCATAAGGTGGCGGTTCAAAGCGGCGTTGTTTGCAAGGGCGACGCGGTAGAGCTTGAGGTTGATCACGCCCGCCGTTCCGCCATTCGCGCCAATCACTCGGCCACGCACCTGCTGCATGAAGCCCTGCGCGAAACGCTAGGTGACCACGTAGCACAACGCGGTTCGCTGAACGCAGCGGATCGTCTGCGGTTCGACTTCAGCCATTCCAAAGCGCTGAGCCTAGAGGAAATCCAAAAAGTCGAACGCGAGGTGAACGATTTCATCCGCCAGAATTCGACTGTTGAAACCCGGGTCATGACACCCGACGACGCGCGCGCATTGGGCGCGCAGGCCCTGTTCGGCGAGAAATATGGTGACGAGGTTCGTGTCGTCTCCATGGGCAAGGCACCAACAGGCAAAGGCCATGACGGCGATACGTGGTCGATAGAACTCTGTGGCGGTACACATGTGCGCCAGACAGGTGATATCGGCACCTTTGTTGTGTTGGGTGACAGCGCCAGCAGTGCAGGTGTGCGCCGGATCGAAGCGCTGACCGGGGATGAAGCCTTCCGCTATCTTTCGGCACAGGATCAACGTCTGGCTCAGGTCGCATCAGAACTGAAGGCGCAACCGGACGACGTTGTGGCGCGCGTGAAAAGCCTTCTGGACGAACGCAAGGCTTTGCAGAACGAAGTGGCTCAGTTGCGCCGGGATCTGGCTATGGCTGGCGGGGCCGGTCAGGGCGGTGGTGCCGAGGCGCGGGACGTAAATGGTGTGAAATTCCTGGCGCAAGCCCTTGGCGGTGTTTCAGGCAAGGACCTCCCTGCGTTGATCGACGAACACAAAAGCCGCCTTGGATCGGGTGCGGTGCTGCTGATTGCGGATACGGGCGGCAAGGCGGCCGTTGCGGCTGGTGTGACGGAAGATCTGACCGGACGAATTTCGGCGGTGGATCTTGTAAAAGCGGCCGTGATCGAGTTGGGCGGAAAAGGCGGCGGCGGCCGTCCTGACATGGCCCAGGGCGGCGGCAAGGATGCATCAAATGCAGAGGCGGCAATTAAGGCCGCACAACAGGTTTTGGGAGGATAATATGGCTGCTCTTTGGATTGCGCATGTCACGGTGACGGACACCGAGGCTTACGGCAAATACGCTGAACTGGCCGGACCGGCCATCGCCAAGCACGGGGGCGAGTTTATCGCCCGTGCTGCGCGGTACGTTCAGCTGGAAGGCAAGGAACGTCCACGAAACGTGGTGGCCCGCTTCCCGACGCTGGAGGCTGCGGTTGATTGCTATAACTCGGATGACTACCAGCAGGCCCTGAATCACGCGCGCGGAGCAAGTGAACGTGAACTGGTAGTGGTCGAAATCACGGAGTGAACTTCGGGTTTAGTATCCAAGATGCTGATAATTCCGAGAAAACTGACGGTGAATAGGCAAGATTCGGCTTATGTCCTGTTCAGTTGATAAAGATCAGCCCGCGACAGCGGGCTTTTTTTATTTAATTGATTGATTTCAATTTGTTATCTCCAAAAGCGCACAACTATCCGGGTAGTTCTTGACCGAATTGTGGCCGCGCCAACAAATTTCTTACGTGGAATTGTCAGAATCTCGGACGAATTTTTGCCCCGTTTTCTTTGCAGGTTCTCAAAAGATTGCGCGTGACACCTTATCACAGATAGTTTCAAGAAACAGAATGTGGTGCAGTTGGACATGCAATCGTTCGAAGAACATCGGATCGGGGAACTCGCATGATTTCATTAGCGAATTTAGCCAAGAGGTGTGTTTCCGTGCCTGCATCGGTTGCGAAGCGTTTATTGGGTATATGCGCCGTGTGCATCGGTGGCTTGGCTTCAGCACCTGCTGCCCACGCGTCCGACGGTGTCTTTATTCCATTTATCGCGTCTTCGCCACCGCCTTCAGGCGCAATCAACCTTTGCAGCCAGTATGACTGGGCTTGCGCCGCTAAACGCTCGGTCAAACTTTCCAGCCAGCAAGAGCTGAAGGTGGTAAATCAGGTGAATCGCCGCGTAAACGCGTCGACCCGTGAAGTTACGGATCAATCCCAGTACAAAACGCGCGAGCGATGGGCCTTGCCAACACCCAGAGGCGGTGATTGTGAAGACTTTGCATTGTTGAAGAAAAGGGATCTGATCCATGCCGGGGTTGATCCAAGTAAGCTTTTGATTGCCACCGTTCTGGACACACGCCGGACACCTCATGCGGTTCTGGTCTACCGCTCGGCGCAGGGCGACCTGATCTTGGACAATCTCACAAACCGGATCAAACCCTGGACAGCTACGCGCTATTTGTTCCTGCGCATGCAAGATCCGAAGCGGCCCAGTCAATGGGTCGGCGTTTACGGGCGCAGCTGACCTCAGTGGTTTATTTACATACCCAAAATCTTGCCCTTGGACGCAGATTTGGTCTGCGCCCAAGAGAGTAGTCTTTGTCCTGTCGCTTGGACGGATTAATCTGAACGTTTTGCGTATCGACGTATTCTAGCCCCGAAGCCACGACCAGCAGAGTTTTTTCTATCGAATACGCTCCGCATTCCTGGGGCCGGTTCGCTGGTATTCGGTTTCGTCTCTATCGGTCTTCTTCTTGCGCTTCCCCACCGGGCTCTTCACCACCGGGTTCTTCGCCGCCGGGTTCTTCGCCGCCGGGCTCTTCACCACCGGGCTCTTCGCCACCGGGTTCTTCCCCACCGGGTTCTTCGCCGCCGGGCTCTTCACCACCGGGTTCTTCACCACCAGGCTCTTCCCCACCGGGCTCTTCGCCACCGGGCTCTTCGCCACCGGGCTCTTCGCCACCGGGCTCTTCGCCACCGGGTTCTTCACCACCGGGTTCTTCACCACCAGGTTCTTCGCCACCGGTTGGGTTACCGCCGCCACCATTGGGGGGCGTGCCATTTTCCTGGGAAGGTCCGTCGCCGGATCTCTGGTCTGAGACACCGATCGATGCGGTCGGGAAGTCACTTAGCAGACCTGCCAGCGGGGCGCATTCTGCACCGACGCGCGCCAGGATCTGATCGAAGTCATGACGGCGTTGAATGTAGCGGATCATGCCGGATGTCACAGCATCGCATTCGCACAAAACCTGAGCGGACGCAGCGGATTGCCGTGCTGTTGCAACCGTACATGTCCCAGCGGCAAAGGTTTCACCGGCAGGTGAAAGCAAAAAAGTTGTCGCAACAAAAAACAGTGGAAACTTGCGAGCTCTATTACCCATTTTGAACTCCTTGGAACTCGATAACTAAACTACGTCCTTCTATGCACCATTCCCGTATCGGTGTTTGTGAAGGACGTCACACTTCTGACGTGTTTTGACCATAATTCGAGGGTGCCTACAATATCTTGTTGGTGTGGTTTGTGTCAGAAATCTTCAACCATGCGGAGAAAGGTGTTAGTTTTCAAATAAAAACCGGGCAGTGAGCCCGGTTTTTCTGACTTCGTCTTTTGTCGTATTGGAAGCAAATATGCCACACTATTGCCATTGTTTCCGTTTGGTCAGTTTGCAACCTGAGGGTGTTCTAGGCAGATTTGGCCATCCGCTTACGCTCGTGCGGGTCAAGAAAACGCTTCCGCAGGCGCACCGCGTTTGGTGTGACTTCCACCAGTTCATCATCGTCGATATAGGCAATTGCCTCTTCCAGTGAGAACTGAATATGCGGCGTCAGGCGGACCGCGTCGTCGGATCCACTGGCGCGCACGTTTGTCAACTTCTTGCCTTTGAGCGGGTTCACTTCCAGATCGTTGTCTCGCGAGTGTTCGCCGATCACCATACCCTGATATACGTCTGTTTGCGGACCAACAAACATACGGCCACGCTCTTCCAGGTTCCACAGCGCATAAGCCACAGCCTGACCTTTCTCCATCGAGATCAGAACGCCTGCGCGACGGCCCGGAATTTGCCCCTTATGTGGCGCCCAATCGTGGAACACACGGTTCAGTACTCCGGTACCGCGCGTGTCGGTCAGAAATTCGCCGTGGTAACCAATCAGACCACGGGACGGGACATGGGCGATGATCCGAGTCTTGCCGGTACCAGCCGGGCGCATCTCGACCAGTTCACCTTTGCGGGCGCCGGTGATCTTTTCGATAACGGAACCAGAATATTCGTCATCTACGTCGATGGTGACTTCTTCGATGGGCTCAAGCCGCTGCCCGTCTTCCTCACGGAACAGAACCTGCGGGCGCGAGATGCTAAGCTCAAAGCCTTCTCGGCGCATGTTCTCGATCAGAACGCCCATTTGCAGCTCGCCGCGGCCCGCGACTTCGAACGCCTCGCCGCCGGGGGTGTCGGTGACACGGATGGCGACGTTCGACTCGGCTTCCTTCATCAGGCGGTCTCGAATGACGCGTGATTGAACTTTTTTGCCATCACGGCCTGCCAACGGAGAATCATTGATACCGAAGGTCACGGTAATGGTCGGCGGATCGATGGGCTGCGCGGGCAGGGCCTCAGTGACCTGAGGGGCAACCAGTGAATCCGCTACGGTGGCTTTGCTCAAGCCAGCGATGGTCACGATATCGCCTGCTTCGGCCACATCAATGGGCTGCTGGGCCAGTCCCCGAAACGCCAGGATTTTCGTGGCGCGGAAGTTTTCGATGACCGAACCATCGCGGCTGAGCGCCTTGAGGCTGTCGCCAGCCTTCAGCGTACCGCTTTCCACACGGCCGGTCAGGATACGGCCGATGAAGGGATCGCTGCCCAGTGTCGTGGCCAGCATCCGGAAGGGTTCATTTTTGTGATCGACCTGCTTCGGAGCAGGGACATGATCGACAATCAGGTCGAATAGCGCGCTCAAGTCCTTTCGGGGGCCGTCCAGCTCCATATCCGCCCAGCCCGAACGGCCCGAGGCGTACATTGAAGGGAAATCCAACTGGTCGTCATCCGCGCCGAGGTTGGCGAACAGGTCAAAGCATTCGTCCAGCGCGCGATCCGGTTCGGCATCCGGCTTGTCGACCTTGTTCAGAACCACGATCGGGCGTAGGCCCAGCGCCAGTGCCTTGGACGTTACAAACTTGGTCTGGGGCATCGGGCCTTCTGCGGCGTCCACCAAAAGAACAACACCGTCGACCATGCTGAGGATGCGCTCGACCTCGCCGCCGAAATCGGCGTGGCCAGGGGTGTCGACAATATTGATGCGCGTGTCTTTCCACTCAACCGAGGTGGCCTTGGCCAGGATGGTGATGCCGCGTTCACGCTCCAGGTCGTTACTGTCCATGGCGCGTTCCGCGACGGCCTGATTTTCCCGGAATGCACCGGATTGTTTGAGCAGCTCGTCCACCAGGGTCGTTTTGCCGTGGTCCACGTGAGCGATGATTGCGATGTTGCGCAGGTCCATGAGAGGTCAGCCTTTGAACGGGAAGTTGCCGCGCGCATAACGCGGCGCGGCAAAATATACCAGCCCTAACCGGCCTTCAGTGTCCGGCAGTCTTTGAAAAGAGGTGAATGATCAGGATTCCGGACAAGATCAACGTCAGCCCCAGGATCGCAGGCCAGTCCAGCCTTTGGCCGAACACGATGAATCCGATCACGGCGATCAGGAATATACCGAGACCGGACCAGATTGCATAAACGATACCGACAGGCATGAATTTCAGCGTTAGTGCCATGAGGTAAAACGCAAACGCGTACCCAACGACAACGATCACTGATGGCCAGAACCGCGAAAACTGCTGGCTGGCTTGCAAGGCCGTCGTGCCAATGGTTTCCGCCAGCACTGCCAGTAACAGATACAGATAGGCTTGGGGCATTTGAGTACCTCGAAAAGGGTGGGTCCGGTGGCTTGGTGGCGATTTTCGTGAGTGAAATACGTCGACCGCCATGCAGTCTACAAGATTACCTTGGGTCAGGTATACCTGACTGTTTTTTCAATCGAATGAATGTAATATTCGCCCTATGTTTTTTATTTTTGTTAAAGAGTTTTGAGCGATGACGTTATTTGCGAAATCAATCATATTTGCTTCGGTTCTGATAGTGGCGATTGGGTGGCTTGCTGACGGGGGGTCCGTCGAAGTGAATGCAGCCAACTTGGTTCAACAGTCTGATGGTAGTAGTGTTTTTTGAACGCCGCTAGAAACCAAGCAAGAAAAAAGGAGCCTTCAGGCTCCTTTTTTTATGTTTGAGGATCGGGTGTTTCGACATGTTCAAAATGCACAACCAGTTGCGGTTGCAGCCAGTCCCACAGCTGAGGTGCTCCCGCTGCAATAGCTGGTCGGACACGTGTTACAATCTGATCGAATTTTACTTTGTATTCGACCCATGATCCGCCACCTGTTTCCAGATTTGCTATGGGTGTTTGAAACCGGTCAACAGCCTTTGCAAATCTGGCTTCCGGGGTTTCAGCCGCCTCAAACTCGCGCCATAGTTCAGTAAATGACCTGTGTTGACAGTCAGGCAGAAGGCCAAACAGTCGTTTGGCGGCGGCCTGTTCCTTGGCTTCTTGTTCCGCGTGGTCGACATGTCCGTGGATCGGGTGGTCGCCCGCGTCGATTTCGACAACATCGTGCAAAAGCAACATCTGGAGGGTTCGGTCCACTTGAACATCCGAATGCGCGTATTCCGACAATACCCAGGCGTAGAGCATGACATGCCACGAATGTTCCGCCGAGTTTTCGAACCGGTCACTGGCCATCAGGCGTGACGCGCGCAGAACAGATTTCAACTGATCCGCTTCTGTGAGAAACGCCAATCGTTTCGTGAATGCGTCATCCTGATGGTCGGACTTGGTCAAGAGGTTTGTTGCATGCTGGTGGGCCATTGGAAACGCATGGGCCAGGTAAGCTGCGCGCCCACCCGCCAGGTTCGACCGCGCAATGTCCACATGATCGTGTCGCGGGTCAGTGGCGCACAGGACCTGAAACAGCGGCTGGCAGCGATCCAGAATCTTGGCAAACCGGGCATCCGGGGTCTGGTCCGCCTCGAATTCGTGCCAGAGAGAAAGAAATTCCTGTGCCTGTTCGTCGGGCAACAGACCAAACAATTCCTGTGCTGCGGCCTGTTCAGCCTCGGCCACGGTATCCCAATCCGTGTTGAGGTGAATCGGGTGATCACCTGTCACGATCTCGACCAGATCATGCAGCAGCAACATGCGGATGACCCGGTCGACCGAGATGTCCGGCCCGGCCAGCGGCGCCATGACCATTGCCCACAAAGCCAAGTGCCAGCTGTGTTCGGCGGAGTTTTCGGGCCTTGACTGGTCAAGCAGGACATTTGCCCGCTCGACCAGTTTCAGATTGTCGGCCCGTTTCAGAAATGCGACCTGCGCAACCAGGCGATCGGTCATTGCTTTTCAATCGCCTTGAGTTTCGCGCGATGCGAAGCGAGGCGCTTGATCACGAATTGTCTGGCCTTGCGTTCAGCCAGACGCACGCGGATTTCTGTCAGGAAAGCCTCTTCCAGAGATTGAGACGCCGCACCAAGAACTTCACCCACTTCCACAAAGAACCGGTCTTCGCCGGTTTCGTCCATGACCTTCATCGTATCTTCGGCCAGTTTGGCCGCGAGCGATGTGATGGTGTCGGACATTAGCGGGTGTTCTCGGTCAGCCGACGTTTCACATAGTCGCTGACATCTGTGATCAGCGTGTCCATGTGGCGATCCTGGAAGAAATGATCCGCGCCCTCAACCTCGTTATGGGTGATCGTGATCCCTTTTTGCTCGTGCAACTTGTTGACCAGCGCGGTGGTATCTGCTGGTGGTGCCACTCGGTCAGCCGATCCGTTGATGATCAGGCCCGAAGACGGGCAGGGCGCAAGGAAGGAAAAGTCATACATGTTTGCAGGCGGCGACACGCTGATGAAACCCGTGATTTCGGGGCGGCGCATCAGCAACTGCATTCCAATCCACGCCCCAAACGAAAAGCCCGCAACCCAACAGTGTTTCGAGTTGTTGTTCATGGATTGCAGGTAATCGAGCGCAGATGCCGCATCGCTCAGCTCGCCTACGCCCTGATCATATTCACCCTGGCTGCGACCGACGCCGCGGAAGTTAAAGCGCAGCACTGTGAAGCCCATGTTGTAAAAGGCATAGTGCAGGTTATAGACCACCTTGTTGTTCATGGTCCCGCCGAACTGAGGATGCGGGTGAAGCACGATAGCGATCGGTGCGTCTTTTTCCTTTTGCGGGTGGTAACGGCCTTCCAGGCGGCCTTCGGGTCCGGGAAAAATCACCTCGGGCATGTGTGCTTTGGTCCTGTCATTTTCGTGCGGGCATCCGGATATACTTGACTATAATCGTCGGACACCTTAGAACGGTTCTAATTACATTGCTTGGCGCAATCGCGCTGTCAGTCGGAGATACGCACTGGCAGCGTCGGCGTCAATGATTTCGCGCAGATCCGGCTAAAAGGGGGCAGGGCATGAAGCTTTCGACCAAAGGGCGTTACGCGATGGTCGCTTTGGCGGATATTGCGCTTCAGCCAACAGACCGGCTGGTAACCCTGGGCGAAATCTCGGAACGGCAGGACATTTCTCTGCCGTATCTTGAGCAGCTTTTCGTCAAGCTGCGTCGCGCGGAACTGGTTGCTTCTGTCCGTGGGCCCGGAGGGGGGTATCGTCTTGCACGCCCCGCGTCCGAGATTCGCGTGGTCGAGGTTCTGGCCGCCGTGGATGAGACAGTTGATGCGCTGCAAAAAGGGGCCGGAGCATCCGGTGCGTCATCGGGTAGCAGGGCGCAATCCCTGACGAACCGCTTGTGGGAAAGCCTGAGCGCGCATGTTTATGTCTTCCTGCACCAGACGCGCCTGTCGGATGTGATCAGAAACGACCTTGCGCCCTGTCCGGCAGTTCCAAGCCTGTTTTCCGTCGTCGATGAATGAGCTGGGTAAGTCGAACATGCAAATGACATCCGCGCGGGAAAAGATGTATCCATGAAACGTGTTTATCTGGATTATAACGCGACTACGCCGCTGCGACCCGAAGCACGCGAGGCGATGATCGCGGCGATGGATGTGGTCGGGAACCCGTCATCTGTTCATGCGGAAGGACGTGCCGCAAAAGCGCTGGTCGAACGCGCACGGGCGCAGGTCGCCGAGGCCGTCGGTTGCCGTCCGCAAGAGGTCATATTTACCTCCGGCGCGACTGAAGCGGCGCGGGTTCTGCAAAACCGCCCCGAAGGCTGCGACGTCTTTGTCGACAGCACTGCCCACGATGCGCTGTGGTCGCATTTCGATCTGACCCATTGTAGCGAGCATCCCTTTGGCCCCGGGCACATATTGGCGATGGGGCTTGCGAACTCCGAAACCGGAGTCATCACGCAGCCGCCACAGAAAGTTGAGAACCAGTGGCCCTATGGCGCGCGGCGCGCGGACTGGCTGTTGCTGGATATTACGCAGGTTGTCGGACGCATTCCATTTTCCTTCGCCTGGAGCGGCGCTGATATGGCGATCCTGTCGGCGCATAAGATTGGCGGGCCAAAAGGTGTTGGCGCTTTGATCCTGCGGCAAGGTATCGATATCGAACCTTTGGCCAGCGGTGGCGGACAGGAAATGGGCCGAAGATCCGGTACTGAAAATGTGGTGGGTATTGCCGGATTTGGCGCGGCTGCCGAGGCTGCTCAGCGCGATCTGGCGGATGGAGTATGGGAAAAAGTCAGAGAACTTAGAAATATTCTAGAAAACGCCCTTGAGGCTGGTGCAATATCTACTATTTTTGTCGGGAAAGATCAGGAGCGACTCCCGAACACCCTGTGTTTCGCGACGCCCGGCTGGAAAGGCGAAACGCAGGTGATGCAGATGGATTTGTCTGGCTTTGCCATCAGTGCGGGATCCGCCTGTTCCAGCGGCAAGGTCAAAACCAGTCGGGTTCTGACGGCAATGGGATTTGATGAGACGGTGGCGTCATGCGCAATCCGCGTATCGTTGGGGCCAGAGACGACTGAAGAAGATGTGCTGCGTTTCGCCGAAACGTGGCTTGAAAAAGAGAAAAAGCATCGCGCGCGGGCTGCGTGATCTGACGGAGGGTAAGTCATGGCCGCTTTGGACCAGACCCAGGTGAAAGAAGGTGTCGACCAGGAAACCGTGGACGCGGTTCGCGAGGTCGGCACATACAAATATGGCTGGGACACCGATATCGAGATGGAATACGCGCCCAAAGGCGTGAACCCGGATATCGTCCGTCTGATCTCGGGGAAAAACGATGAGCCCGAGTGGATGACCGAATGGCGTCTGGCCGCGTTCGAGCGTTGGACCAAAATGGAAGAACCCAAATGGGCGATGGTTCACTATCCGCCAATCGATTTTCAAAACCAGTATTACTATGCCCGCCCCAAATCGATGGAAGAGAAGCCCAAATCTCTGGATGAGGTCGATCCAAAGCTGCTCGCCACTTACGAAAAGCTTGGTATCCCTCTGAAAGAACAGATGATTCTGGCTGGTGTTGAAGGGGCTGAGGATGCACCTGCCGAAGGCCGCAAGGTAGCGGTCGATGCAGTGTTTGACTCGGTTTCCGTGGGTACCACCTTTCAGGCCGAACTGAAAAAAGCAGGCGTGATCTTCTGCTCGATCTCTGAGGCGATCAAAGAGCATCCCGAATTGGTCAAGAAGTACCTGGGAACCGTGGTTCCGGTTTCAGACAACTTCTATGCGACACTGAACTCGGCCGTATTCTCGGATGGCTCATTCGTCTACATCCCGCCGGGGGTTCGCTGCCCGATGGAGCTGAGCACCTATTTCCGGATCAACGCCGAAAATACCGGTCAGTTCGAACGCACTCTGATCATTGCTGATAAGGGCTCGTACGTCTCATATCTGGAAGGCTGTACTGCACCCCAGCGCGACACGGCACAACTGCATGCCGCTGTGGTCGAGATCATCGTCGAAGAAGATGCCGAGGTGAAATACTCGACCGTTCAGAACTGGTTTCCGGGGGATGAAAACGGCAAGGGCGGTATCTATAACTTCGTGACTAAACGCGCCGACTGCCGGGGTGATCGGTCCAAGGTGATGTGGACACAGGTGGAAACCGGATCGGCCGTGACATGGAAATACCCGTCCTGCATCCTGCGCGGCAATGAAAGCCAGGGTGAGTTCTATTCGATCGCGATAGCCAACAATTATCAGCAGGCCGACACCGGCACCAAGATGATTCATCTGGGCAGGAATACCAAGTCGCGCATCGTGTCCAAGGGCATCAGCGCGGGCAAGGCCCAGAACACCTATCGTGGGCTAGTGTCGATGCACCCGAAAGCCAAGGACAGCCGGAACTACACGCAGTGTGACAGTCTGCTGATCGGCGACAAATGCGGCGCACATACGGTTCCCTATATCGAGGTCAAGAACAACTCGAGCCGCGTTGAGCACGAGGCGACGACGTCAAAAGTGGATGACGATCAGCTGTTCTACTGCCGTCAGCGCGGCATGGACGAGGAAGAAGCCGTGGCCCTGGTGGTCAACGGGTTCTGCAAAGACGTGCTTCAGGCGCTTCCGATGGAGTTTGCGATGGAAGCACAGCAGTTGGTGGCCATCTCACTTGAAGGTTCGGTTGGGTGATGACGCGGTCACCCGGAACCCGCATCCGTAAGGATGATGTGCTGACCTGGCTTGGGTACGCATTGCCGGTTCTGGGCGGTCTGCTTGGCGTGGCCTACGTCAACACCCATTACATGGAATTCATCAACCCGGTTTGGGCGGTAGGCGGCGGGGCGATCCTGGGTTGGATCCTCGCCAGACTGATCCGCAGATTGCTGGGCTAGAACAATGCGGGGCCAAGGCGCCCCTTGCGATACGCTAAAGGACAAAAAATGCTGGAAATCAAAAATCTGCACGTACAGCTTGAAGAAGAAGACAAGCAGATTCTCAAAGGTGTGGACCTGACGGTCGAGGCTGGCAAGGTACACGCGATTATGGGTCCGAACGGGTCGGGCAAATCGACCCTCAGCTATGTTCTGTCGGGGCGCGACGGGTACGAAGTAACTGAAGGTTCGGCTACTCTGGACGGTCAGGATCTGCTGGAGATGGAACCGGAGGAACGCGCGGCAGCGGGTGTTTTCCTTGCTTTCCAATACCCGGTTGAAATCCCCGGCGTTGGCAACATGACGTTCCTGCGCACCGCAGTAAACGCGCAGCGCAAGGCCCGTGGAGAAGAGGAACTGTCTGCCGCAGACTTCCTGAAAGAGGTGCGTGCCAAGGCCAAGACGCTGAAGATCGACGCAGAAATGCTCAAGCGTCCGGTCAATGTTGGTTTTTCGGGTGGTGAGAAAAAGCGTAACGAAATCCTGCAGATGGCCATGCTTGAACCCAAGATGTGCATCATGGACGAAACCGACTCGGGCCTTGATGTGGACGCGATGAAGCTGGTGGCCGAAGGCGTGAATGCCCTGCGGGACGAAGGCCGCGGGTTCCTGGTGATCACGCATTATCAGCGCCTTCTGGATCATATTAAACCGGATGTTGTGCATATCATGGCCAATGGTCGCATCGTTAAGACGGGCGGACCTGAACTGGCGCTTGAAGTTGAAAACAACGGTTATGCTGACATTCTGGCCGAGGTGAACTGATGGCTTTGCCGCAAGCGAAACAATCCGCAACCGAGGCGCGTCTGGCTGCGCTGACCATGCCCGACGCGGGCTGCACCCGTGGTGCACGCGAAGACGCCTTGGCGCGTGTTCTGGAATCCGGGCTGCCGGGGCGCCGGGATGAGTATTGGAAATACACTCAGCCCGACAGTCTGGTTTCTGCCGAGGCTTTGCCTGCGGCGGTGTTTATCAATGATGAACCGGTACTTTTTAACGACCTTGACCGTTTGAAAATAGTCTTTGTCGACGGGGTGTTCAGCGCCGAGGAATCCGATGAACTGTCGCTGGATGGTGTCAAGATCGACCGGATTGAAGACATCTGCTGCAAAGACATTCATTGGGCAAAAGACCTGTATGGCGTTCTGGAAGCGCGTGGCCAGTCCCCGGTTCAACGTCCGTTGGCTGCATTGAACACGGCCTTTGCGTCGGACGGCGTTGCCATTCACGTTACGGGCAAACCCTCTAAACCGATCAACCTGATCTATCGTCATGCCTCGCCGACATCCGATGCGATCCTCCATCACGTTATTCGCGTGGAAAGCGGGGCCGAGGTGACAATTCTTGAATCCGGCCCGGCGGCGTCGCGTTTCAACAAATGCATGGAAATTGAAATTGCCGACAAGGGGACGCTGCATCATGTGCGGGCGCAGGGCAGGGACCATGAACGTCGCGCCGCGACCCATATGTTCACGCGTTTGGGGGCAGAGTCGGTCTACAAGTCCTTCACCTTGACGGCGAATGGAGTGCTCACCCGCAACGAACAGGTTGTTGAACTGACCGGCGACAATGCTGTGGCGCATGTGGCCGGGGCCTGTGTTGGGGATGGTGATTTCCACCATGATGACACGGTGTTCATCACCCATGACGCGGTAAATTGCGAAAGCCGTCAGGTCTTTAAGAAAGTGCTGCGCAACGGTGCGACCGGAGTGTTTCAGGGCAAGATCCTTGTAAAGGAAGGGGCTCAGAAAACTGATGGCTACCAAATCAGCCAATCGCTGCTTTTGGATGATGACAGCCAGTTCCTCGCCAAACCGGAGCTAGAGATCTACGCCGATGACGTGGCGTGTTCCCACGGCTCAACCTCGGGGGCGATTGACGAAACAGCGCTGTTCTATCTTCGGTCACGGGGGGTACCGGTCAAGGACGCGACCAACATGTTGACGCTGGCGTTCCTGGCCGAAGCGGTGGACGAAATCGAAGACAGTGCTTTGGCAGATGAAATCGTAAGCCGTCTGGAAGGGTGGCTGGCGCGCCGAAGCTGATGGCGCTGTCGTCGGATATCCTGGCAACGTACCGGGGGCCGGGGCGCGTGGTGCGCAGGCTTTTGGATATGGGTCAACGAGAAGACCGGGCGCTGATCTTTGTCATGGCGTTTTGTGTGGTGGCATTCATCGCCCAGATGCCTGGCCTTGCGCGCAAGGCGCATTTGGAAGGCGTTGAGCTGAATATGCTTCTGGGTGGTGCTTTGCTTGGATCAGTGTTCATTCTGCCCTTGGTTTTTTACACGCTGGCACTGGTATCTCATTGGGCGGCACGCCTGTTTGGCGGGCAGGGAAGCGCTTATGGTGCGCGCCTGGCACTGTTCTGGGCGCTGTTGTCCTCTGCGCCGCTGGTTCTGCTGAACGGCCTTGTCGCCGGGTTCATCGGGCCAGGGCCTACCTTGACGTTTGTAGGTCTCGCCTGGGTTGCTGTTTTTGTCTGGTTCTGGGTATCAGGTCTCAGACAAGTGCAAAGGTCCGTCTAATGAATTCGTGTTTTCTGGGAAATCTGGCGGTCTTGACGATCAAGAACCCGGCCGAAGCGGCGCGTCAACTGATGGCGCTCAAGCTGGGGCGAGAAGTGCTTTGGCTGGCATTTGCGCTGGCCGTCGTTTTGAACTGCGTTGTCCAATTGGGAATTGATCTGTCGATAACAATGGCGGCAGGTCAACCCTCTCCTGCGCTCGAAAGCATTCCCATGGTTTTAGTGCGCTCGGCCGGGGCCATGATGCTGAGCATTGTCGCGTTCCTGTTGGTCGGGCGAATGCTTGGAGGTCTGGCGAAGTTCGATGATCTGATGGTTCTGACGATCTGGCTGCAATTCCTGCAAATAGCCGCCTTGGTCGTGACGCTGATCTTGAGCCTGACCCTACCGTTCCTGATGATGATGACATTGTTGGCGACAGCAATCCTGAGCCTTTACGTCACGCTTCATTTTCTGAACGAAGCGCATCAGCTCGGGTCGCTCTGGAAATCCTTTGCGGTAATTGTGTTGTCAGCCCTTGTCGCCATCCCTTTTGTTCTGTTTCTAAGCCCAACCGGGCCCGTCTAGGAATACCACTCTTATGTATGATGTGCAGAAAATCCGCTCTGACTTTCCGATCCTGTCGCGTCAGGTGAATGGCAAGCCTTTGACGTATCTCGACAATGGTGCTTCGGCTCAGAAACCTCAGGTGGTCATTGACGCGGTGACGCGAGCCTATGCCGAGGAGTATTCGAATGTCCATCGTGGCCTGCATTTTCTGTCCAATCTTGCGACAGAGAAATACGAGGCCGTTCGTGGCACGATCGCGCGGTTTCTGGGGGCATCGAACGAGAATGAGATCGTCCTGAACTCTGGTACCACCGAAGGGATAAACCTGATCGCCTATGGCTGGGCTATGCCGCGACTAGAAGCGGGGGATGAGATCGTTCTGAGTGTGATGGAGCACCATGCAAACATCGTACCCTGGCATTTCCTACGCGAACGACAGGGCGTTGTGCTGAAATGGGTCGATGTCGACGCAGAGGGCGGGCTTGACCCTCAGGCGGTAATCGATGCAATCGGGCCGAAAACCAAGCTGGTTGCTGTGACGCACTGCTCGAATGTGCTGGGTACGGTCGTGGATGTGAAAGCCATAACTAACGGCGCACATGCCAAGGGCGTTCCGGTTCTGGTTGATGGCAGTCAGGGTGCCGTTCACATGCCAGTAAATGTTGAAGAGATTGGGTGCGATTTCTACGCAATCACAGGCCACAAGCTTTATGGTCCGTCAGGGTCGGGTGCGATTTTCATCAAATCCGAACGCATGGCCGAGATGCGCCCCTTTATCGGTGGCGGCGACATGATCAAAGAGGTCAGCAAGGATCAGGTCATCTATAATGACCCGCCAATGAAGTTCGAGGCCGGCACGCCGGCGATCGTACAGACGATCGGACTTGGCGTAGCGCTGGAGTATATGATGGACTTGGGGATGGAAAACATCGCTGCCCATGAATCCAGCTTGCGCGATTACGCGATGCGACGTCTGACCGGACTGAACTGGTTGCAGGTTCAGGGCACTCGCCCGGACAAGGCAGCGATTTTCAGCTTTACGCTGGACGGTGCTGGCCATGCACACGACGTTTCTACCATTCTCGACAAGAAAGGTGTTGCGGTTCGTGCCGGTCACCACTGTGCAGGGCCGCTGATGGACCACCTGGGGGTGACGGCAACATGCCGCGCCAGTTTTGGTCTCTATAACACTACCGATGAAGTAGATACGCTGATCGAAGCGCTTGAATTGGCGCATGATCTGTTTGCCTGATTTTGATCTCGATAAGGGTGCGGCAATCGCGATTTGCAGTTGCACCCGGATTGGAACAAGGTTAGCTAACGGCCAAGGCACCTGTAGCTCAGCTGGATAGAGCGCTGCCCTCCGAAGGCAGAGGCCAGAGGTTCGAATCCTCTCAGGTGCGCCACCCAATATTCAACGTCGGATTGAAATCGGAAGCCCTGAACAGCGGACTTGTCGATTGGATTGCTTAATGCGTTGATCGTGCAGTCATCACAACGGCCCATGAGTGCAAAAATTCTGCTGAGTTGCAGTATTTGAGGGAGGGATTCGCTGTCGGGTATCGGGAGTTATTGTAGTAGCTGATTTGGCGGCTCTGCCGCCAATAGCCACGAATGTTAGAAAACCGAGTGGGAAACTCAGTCAGTCAAAAGTTCCAAACAGAACCGATGTGTTCAGGTTTTACCCGCGCCAGGTGCGAACCACGCCGCAATCCATGTGTACGAAGTTCGATCCATAATACTGACCAACACCGCCTGCGCGGCACGACATCGCCGCCTTGGCCATCTGCGATACCGAGCGGGAGGCAAGGCGCAAATCAGCTGCTTGCCCTTCCATGTGAAGCGAGTTGCGCGCCACACGGCGGGACCGGGAACGCAGCATTGCGTTGGTCTGAGGTGAGCGATAGCCGGACAACAGCATGTAGGGTTCGTTGACATCCAGCAGGCTGTGTGATGCCGCCATGATATCAATCGTGCGTAAATCGATGGATTTTACCTGATCTGTGCGCCAATCACGCATGAAGTTGTTCACTTCTTTGACAGCGTCTTTGATATACTTACCATCGACCCAATAGATCATATCCAACCGTTCGCCAGTGCGACCGGAATACATACGAATGCGACGGATGTCGCCGCCACCGCGTAAAAAGCCTGCTGCGTTGGAGTAGGTGGGGGCTGCTGCGACTGCCGTTGCTGCAAACGCTCCCAATAGGGCACGTCGGGTCAAGCCCGAGGAACTGCTCTCAGTCATTTTGGTTTCGTCCCGTACTGTTCCTGCCTGCACACGATGTTACGTGCACTGTCTTAATTATTCCCATCCCAGATGCGGGATTTATGGCACAATCGGAATCGACGGCCAAGAAGTGTTTCATCTTCACCTTTTCAAGGGGGAATTTTCGGCAGTTTTTTGCGCATTTGTCACAGAGCATCACAAATATTTCGCAGTTGTGGGCTTTGGGCCGCGCAGCCGATGCAAACGCGCATCAGGCCCACGAAGAAGCGATTTGGTAAGGATATCGTGAGTGGACAAGCGTTCTGGCGCGACTGCATAGTTGTTCGACGTATAAATCACCAGTTCAACCTATTGAATTCCAAGGCTATCCTATGTTTTCTGTTCTCCGCACCAGTACCAGCATCCTGTTTGCCGCGTGTTTCGTTGCTACCGCATCCGTCGCCAATGCGTCGTCCGAAGCTGCGCCAGGAACTGCGTTTCAGATGGCGATGGCTGAACATACTCAGCAGGCGCCGCAACTGGTTGAGTTCTACCGGGCGAACGGATTTTCGCCGCTTTGGGTCGGTGATACGCCTGAACACACTCAACGCCGGGCGGCGCTGATCAAGGCGCTTACGACTGGGCATCTGCACGGCCTTCCACAGGCCGAGCCAATTGTTGCTGCCATGATGGAAAAGATGGAAAGGGCCCGTTCGGCGCGCGATCTCGGTGCGGTTGAAGCAGAACTTAGCCGTATCTTTGTCGAATATGCTGACGCGCTTTATGCGGGCGCAATCCGGCCCGGCAGTGTGGATGATGGGCTGGTTCGGTCCGTAGAACGACGCAGCACTGTTGAGCATTTGCAGGGAATAAGCACTCAAGGCGCGGCCTACTTTACAGTCTTGGCGCCGCAATCACATCAATACCGCGCATTGATGAAGCAGAAGTTGTCCTTGGAAAAGCTAGTGTTTCAAGGGGGATGGGGGCCAACAGTTCCCGAAAGCAAACTGGAATACGGCGACACGGGACCGAATGTTGTCAAGCTGCGCGACCGTCTGGTGGTGATGGGTTACATGAAACCGTCCGCCAGCCCGTCTTTCGACAGCGCGTTGCTTGAAGGCGTTCGTGCCTTTCAATCCGCGCATGGGCTTGAAACCGATGGTGTGGCGGGCAAGGGGACGATTGCCGAAATTAACCGTCCAGCCACAGACCGGTTAAAAGCCGTTTACGTTGCGTTGGAACGCGAACGCTGGCTGCCTCGGGAACGCGGCACGCGTCATATCCTTGTGAACCAAGCCGATTTCACGGCCAAGATCGTGGACGACGGGCAAGTCACTTTTGAAACCCGCGCAGTCATCGGTAAAAATGTGCATGATCGCAGAAGTCCGGAATTTTCGGATGAGATGGAGCATATGGTGATCAACCCAAGCTGGCATGTTCCCCGCTCGATTGTGACCAAGGAATACCTGCCGAAACTGCAATCAAACCCGAATTCCGTGGGCCATATTCTGATTACTGACAGAAGCGGCAGGCAGGTCGATCGGGGTGCGGTTGACTTTACCCAGTTCACGACCAGAAATTTTCCCTTCGCAATGCGTCAACCGCCCAGTCAAAGCAATGCGCTGGGTCTGGTGAAGTTCATGTTCCCCAATAAGCACAACATCTATCTGCATGATACTCCACAGAAAAACCTGTTCTCGCGTGAGGTTCGGGCCTTTTCACATGGGTGTATCCGCTTGGCCCAGCCCTTTGAATTTGCTTACGCCTTGCTGGCCAAACAAGAGGAAGATCCAAAGGCATTCTTCCATCGCGTTCTGAACACCGGAAAAGAGACCAAAGTCAATTTGGAACAGAAAGTTCCGGTGCATCTGATTTACCGCACGGCCTACATCGGGCCCAAAGGCGAAGTGCAGTATCGCCGCGATGTCTATGGGCGGGACGGCAAGATTTGGGAAGCCTTGCAAAAGGCAGGGGTGGCCCTGCCGGACGTTCAGGGGTAAGCACAGGGCAAATCCTGCCAAAAGGAAGCCCGCCATGCAGTTTACCGTACAACAGATTGCCGAGTCTCTGGGGGCAGAATGTCATGGCGATGGCGGCCTGACGATCGTGCGCGCTGCGGAACCGGGCGATGCAGGCCCGACAGATCTGGCGATGGCTATGTCTCCGAAATACGCCGAGGCGCTTACCAACGGAGCCGCTCGTGCGGCCGTCCTTTGGGAGGGAGCCGACTGGCAGGCGATGGGATTGCGTGCGGCGATTTTTGTAAAACGTCCCCGTATGGCGATGGCTGGTATCACTTCCATGCTGGACCGGGGGCAAGGGGTCGAGCCGGGGATTCACCCCTCGGCCGTGATAGACCCGACCGCTGAAATTGGTCTGGATGTGGCGATTGGTCCGTTGGTTGTTGTGGGCGCGCGCGCCCGTATTGGCGCAGGCTCTGTCATAGGGGCACAGTGCGTGGTGGGAATGGACGCCATATTGGGCGACCAGGCGGTGTTGCGCGAAATGGTCAGCATTGGCGCACGGGCGCAGATCGGAGATCGTTTTATCGCGCAACCCGGTGCCCGGATCGGCGGGGACGGGTTCAGTTTTGTAACACCCGAAGTCTCGGGTGTCGAAAATGTACGCAAGACAATGGGCGATCAGGGTGAGGCCAAAGCACAGAGCTGGCTGCGCATTCATTCACTGGGTGCTGTGGAAATCGGTGATGACGTCGAAGTCGGTGCGAATTGTACTATCGATAACGGCACGATCCGAAACACGTTTATCGGCAACGGATCCAAGTTGGATAATCTGGTCCATGTCGGGCACAACACCCGCGTCGGTCAGGACTGCCTGTTGTGCGGTCAGACTGGTGTGTCGGGTTCGGTTGAGATCGGAAACAACGTGGTTCTGGGTGGTCAGACTGGCGTTGTCGACAACATATTCATCGGGGATGGGGTTATTGCCGGAGGCGGCACTAAGATACTGTCCAACGTGCCCGCTGGTCGCGTGATCATGGGGTATCCCGGCGTCAAAATGGAAACGCATACTGACATCTACAAGGCACAACGGCGTTTGCCCCGTATGGCACGCGACGTCGAGGCATTGAAAAAGGCTGTTTTCAAACAGACCCCGAGCGATTAAATCAACCTCAAACTGATAATCAGGGGATCGACATGAGCATCAGCGACCGCGTCATCGCGATCATTGCAGAGCAGGCCGTTCTGGAGCCATCGGATGTAACGCCCGAAAGCACGCTGGAAGATCTGGGTATCGACAGCCTAGGGCTGGTCGAAAGCATATTTGCCATCGAGGAAGAGTTCGACATTTCGATTCCTTTCAATGCCAACGAGCCCGAGGCCAATGACTTCGATATCTCCAATGTGGCCGCGATCATCTCTGGGATCGAAAAGCTTGTGTCGGAAAAGGTCTGACAAACGCTCATGAAACGCGTTGTCATTACCGGAGCAGGTACGATCAATTCGCTGGGCCATTCGGTCCCTGACACGCTGGAAGCAATGCGCGAAGGTCGTTGTGGTATTTCGGAACTTGAATTCCGGGATGTTGATCGGTTGGCCATCAAGATCGGCGGACAGGTCCGGGGTTTCGAGGCGGAAGGGCGGTTCAACCGACAGCAGATGTCGCTGTACGACCGCTTCACGCAATTCACCCTGACGGCAGCCAAAGAGGCGATTGAGCAGTCGGGCATCGAGTTTCACGGCGAGTTGGCAGCAAGATCAGGTGTTGTTCTGGGAACCGCGGGTGGTGGTGTTTCGACTTGGGATGACAATTACCGTTCTGTTTATGAGGATGGGAAGAACAGGGTACACCCCTTTGTCGTTCCAAAGCTCATGAACAATGCAGCCGCCAGTCATGTCTCAATGGAACATAACCTAAAAGGCCCCAGTTTCACCGTGTCGACGGCATGTGCGTCATCAAACCATGCGATGGCTCAGGCTTTTCAGATGGTGCGTAGTGGCGCGGCTCCGGTCATGGTTACGGGCGGGTCCGAATCTATGTTGTGTTTCGGCGGTGTAAAAGCCTGGGAAGGTCTGCGCGTGATGTCGAAAGACGCGTGCCGCCCGTTCAGTGCCAACCGCAACGGAATGGTGCAGGGCGAAGGGGCTGGCGTCTTTGTCTTTGAGGAATACGAACACGCCCGCGCCCGAGGGGCCGAAATACTGTGCGAAGTTGTCGGCTTTGCCATGTCATCGGATGCCTCGGACATTGTGATGCCCAGCAAACAAGGGGCCGCGCGTGCCATGGCCGGTGCCTTGGCCGATGCGAAGCTGAACGCAAAAGATGTGGGTTATATCAACGCGCATGGCACCGGAACAGCTGCAAATGACAAGACCGAATGCGCAGCCGTGGCCGACGTATTTGGCCCACACGCCGACGATCTGATGATCTCGTCCACGAAATCCATGCACGGCCACTTGATTGGAGGGACCGGCGCGGTGGAATTGCTGGCCTGCATCATGGCACTGCGGGACGGTGTCATTGCACCCACGATTGGATATGAGGAACCGGACCCGGAATGCGCGTTGGACGTGGTACCGAACGAAGCACGCGAAGCAAAGGTCGACGTCGCGCTTAGCAACGCATTCGCCTTTGGTGGGTTGAATGCTGTACTGGCCCTGAAGCGGGTTTAGTGAAAAAGCCGCCGTTAATAATACGGCGGCTTCCACGGATGTTATTTCTTAGTTTGTGTTGACGTTCAGAACGTCAAAGCCCGATGTGAAGCCGGAGAGCGACATGTCCATTTCAAGAACCTGATCCGGGAAACGGGCGGGAACCAGTGAAAACGTCGCTTTGGTTCCAGCTTTCATCGCGTCGATATCCCCTTGGCTTAGACCCAGTTGCGCGATGCAGCCCACGGGAACGCATTGGTGATAGTTGTACAATTTACGCGGCGCGCCATCGATTGACAGGGCCAGCTGAGCTTGCAGCAGAGTTTCGAGGGGTACGATCACATTTGCCCAAGCAACGGCGGCACCACCTTCTGGCAGTTTCCCGATGGATACTTCTGCGATCGGATCACCATTTTTACCCTCCAGAACCTGAACGATGGCGCAAGGATCCTCGCCTTCCTGTGCCTTGATACAGGATACGTCCCAATCGCCGAATTCTTCCTTTACGAACTGTTCTCCGACCCGGGGGCCTTCCTGACCAAGGTCCAGACCGGCGTCTGGCGCGGTTGTGGTTGTGTCTTGTGCATACGCTGCGCCGGATAGCAGAACAGCGGCGACCGTGTTGAACGAGAGGATTTTCTTGAACATGAATGCCTCGGGTTGATGATTGATCTTTTTGCTTCGTTTAACACTCTTCTGAACCAGTGTCAGGCACTAACAGAACAGCCTTTGCGAACGTGAACGGATTCTTGCCTGAGGTCGGAACCGCACCTTCGGAGGTTAGAAAAAGGGAGCTGTTCGACCAGCTCCCTTCCCCATAAGTTTCTCCCCGTCGGACTGGCCGACTTATTTATGCGCAAACCCTACGGAAGGGGCGCACACGGGTCAACAGCTATCCTCATTTTTTAATCTATGCGCCAGAATAATAATCCGATGGCCAAACCAAAAAGGCCGTGCCAGCAGGCACGGCCAGTCGACAGGGAGGAAGTCTGCCCCGCAATGCAAGGCAAATAGACTATCGCAGTCAAAGGTTAACTTTGTATGCTGGCGGCAGATCGGTGAACAATAAGGCAATGTTAATGGGCACGAATATCTTTTTGGGCGGTGGCGGTAAAAACTATGGCCAGCCGCAGGAACTGGCTTTGAAATATGCCAACCGCCACGGGTTGATTGCCGGGGCAACTGGTACCGGCAAAACCGTGACATTGCAGATTCTTGCAGAAGGTTTTTCTCAGGCGGGTGTCCCGGTATTCCTCTCGGATGTGAAAGGGGATCTGTCTGGTCTGGCCCTTCCCGGAAGCGAGGCCCACAAACTGCATCAGGCCTTTCAGGACCGGGCCAGCCGGATCGGGTTCGAGGATTTTGCCTATTCTGCCTGCCCGGTGACATTCTGGGATTTGTTCGGTGAACAGGGCCATCCCGTGCGTACGACGGTGACAGAAATGGGCCCGCTGTTGCTGTCGCGGTTACTGGAGTTGAGCGAGGCGCAGGAAGGTATCCTAAATATCGCATTCCGCGTGGCCGACGAAGAAGGGATGCCGTTGCTGGACCTTAAGGACCTACAGGCGCTGCTGGTCTGGATCGGAGAGAATCGGGCGCAACTGTCATTGCGATATGGCAATGTATCCACGTCATCAATCGGGGCAATCCAGCGACGTCTGTTGGTCCTCGAGAATCAGGGCGGAACAAAATTGTTTGGCGAACCGGCGCTGGATCTGGCCGATCTGATGCGAACTGACGAAGCCGGGCAGGGGATGGTGAACATTCTGGCATCAGACCAGCTGATGGCAGCCCCACGGCTATATGCAACGTTCCTGTTGTGGCTGTTGAGTGAACTGTTCGAAGAGCTGCCAGAGGTCGGAGACCCCGAAAAACCAAAGCTGGTGTTCTTTTTTGACGAAGCCCATCTGTTGTTCGACGATGCGCCAAAGGTTCTAGTGGACAAGGTCGAACAGGTCGCCCGCCTGATCCGTTCAAAGGGTGTGGGTGTATACTTCATCACTCAGAGCCCCGGTGATATCCCGGAAGATATTCTTGGACAGCTGGGCAACCGTATACAGCACGCATTAAGGGCATTCACGGCGCGGGACAGAAAGAACCTACGGCTGGCCGCTGAAACCTATCGCGAGAACCCGACTTTTGACACGGAAACGGCAATTCGCGAAGTCGGTGTGGGGGAGGCCGTCACTTCCATGCTGCAAAAGAAAGGTGTTCCGGGCGTGGTCGAGCGTACACTTATTCGGCCGCCGGGATCTCAGCTGGGGCCTATTTCAGATGCCGAACGCCGGGATATCCTTGCCGCCTCGGCGATGTCAGGGAAATACGACAAGAGCATAGATCGAAAATCTGCCTTCGAGATTCTTCAGGCGCGGGCCCAAGCTGCGGCCATTGCAGCGGAACGGGCCGAGTCCGACGAAGTTCTTGAAGCGCAATCGCCGATCGAACGCGAATACTCTTCGGCCCGCAGATATTCGGGCAGCCGGGTCGGCCGGTCCTCCTCCCGGGGTGAGCGCAAGCAGGACACGTTTGCCACGGCAATGACCGAAGCGGTGATCAAAGAGCTTAAGGGCACAACCGGGCGCCGGATCGTGCGCGGTATCCTCGGCGGATTGTTTCGCAACAGGTAAAAACGTAGCGTCCTTGGTGGGCGCTACAGCGTTTACTTCAGTCGGCGTTGGCCTTCCTGGCGACAATAGGCGTCAGCCTCGGGAACAGACATCTTCGTGGCTGGGAAGTCGATTGCACGGTCCCAGGTGACGCGATCCTGACGATACAACTGACAGGTCACGACACCTTTAGGTGTCTGAACCTTGACGGGCGTCGTCTCAAGATCTTCGGGGCTGGGGACACAAGCGGATACCGCGACCGCAATAGCCGGAAACAGAATGAGTGATTTCAGATGTGGTGCTTTCATTTTCTACTCTTGTCTACTCGTCTTGTTGATCGATTGAAACGGCATAGGCGAGGGTGAGTGCCAGCAACCTGCCGCAAATCGAAAACACTGTGGTGGGTTCGTTTATTCAGAAAAACCTTAAGAATCAAGAAACCGCGCCAGATAAGTGGCGCGGTTTTGCACATTGGAACGTGGCGCGGACCTATTTCTCGGGGATCAGACCCCTTGGGCTGAATCTGAGAACAATCAACAGGATCAGGCCCATCGTGAACAGGCGCATATGTGCGGCACTATCAATAAGATGTGCCTTCAGCGCGCTGCCATCCGGCAAGCCTGCAGTGATCACACTCATCAACCACAAGCCAATCGGTTCGACCTGAACCCACAAGAACCATATCAGGAACGCACCCAGAACAGCCCCGAAGTTGTTGCCCGAACCGCCAACGATCACCATGACCCAAACCAGGAAGGTAAAGCGCAGCGGATTGTAGGTGCCCGGCGTCAGCTGTCCGTCCAGAGTGGTCATCATCGCGCCTGCGATGCCGCAAATGGCCGACCCTAATACGAAAATCTGCAAGTGGCGACGGGTGACGTCCTTGCCCATCGCTTCGGCTGCAATTTCATTGTCGCGGATAGCGCGCATCATACGGCCCCACGGGCTTTTCAGCGCCATTTGCGCCATCCAGAGCAGCACCAGAAGAACCAGCATGAACAGCAGCGAATACCCAAGTTTCACCGAGAGGGTGGATGCAGTGACCGGATCCAGCCCCAGCCATTCGGCGCGGGCAAGAAAAGCCGGATCTTGCTGCAAGTCAACTTCATAACCGACAACCGGGGAGGGACGCGGGATGCCATAGACGTTCTTCACGCCGCGGGCCAGCCAGTCCTCGTTCTTCATGACGGCGATAATAATCTCGGCGATACCCAGAGTGGCAATCGCCAGATAATCTGACCGCAGCCCTAGCGCGGTTTTGCCAATCAGCCACGCCGCCCCGGCAGCCAGCAGACCTCCGGCAGGCCAGGCCAGCAGAACGGGCAGGTTCAGTCCACCGATGTTACCGGCAATCGCCGGGTCAATGGCCTCGACCGCGGCAACATTGGGGTCGAACACGGCCCGGTAGAGGAAGAAGCCGACGATAAGGACAGTGATTATTGTGAGCGTTTGCACCCGGCCTTTGGGCATTCTTGTTGCCACCAGTACGGCTGCAACAACGGTGGCAGCCCCCAGTAGCAAGGACAGAACGATACCATAACCGCCTGCGCCCCAGGCGCCCGGGGTAGGCGCTGTTGATACCAGCACCACGGCCAGACCGCCCAGCGCGACGAAGCCCATGACCCCTACGTTAAACAGGCCCGCAAAGCCCCATTGCAGGTTTACACCGATCGCCATAATGGCCGAGATCAGCCCCATGTTCAGGATCAGAACGGCAGTGTTCCAACTTTGCGTGAAACCGGTCAGCAGAATGAGACTGCCAACAGCTATGAAAAGCAGAGTGTTTTTGACAGATTCGGTCATACTGCTTTCCCCTTGAACAGGCCCGTGGGCTTAAACAGAAGCACGATCAGCAGAATGACAAAGCTGACAGCGAATTTGTAATCGGTGGACAGGAGCTGGACCAATCCGGACGGCTCCAGGTTTTCCGGGGCTACATAGGTCAGTACTTTTTTCCAGGCATAGGTGATCGTCACCTCGGAAAACGCGATGATGAACCCGCCTGCAATTGCGCCCAGTGGGTTACCAAGGCCACCCACGATGGCCGAAGCGAATATCGGCAGCAGAAGCTGGAAATAGACGAAGGGTTTAAAGCTTTTGTCCAACCCGTAAAGAACACCCGCTGTGGTCGCCAAGGCGGCCACGATGATCCAGGTGATCATCACAACACGTTCAGGGTTGATGCCGGACAAAAGCGCCAGATCCTCGTTGTCGGAATAGGCGCGCATCGATTTCCCGGTTCGTGTTTTATTGAGGAACCAGAACAACAAGGCCACGGCAATAACGGCCACTATCAGTGTAATCCCTTGCGAGGTCTTGATAGCCAGCCCCTCTTGTAGGCCTGTCATGGATTTAAAGTCACGCGCGGAAATCAGGAATCTTGCACCATCCGAGAACTTTTGGTCATCCGGCCCGATGATAAAGCGCACCAAACCGTTCATGATGAACATTACACCCATTGATACGATCACAAGGATAACCGGCTTGGCCTTTTGTTCGCGGTAAAAGCGGTAGACCAGCCGGTCTGTGACCAACACCAGCAGGATGCAGCCAAGGATGGCAAAGGGCAGGGCGAGCAGGGCAGTCGGCAACGGCCCAAAGCTGACACCAACGGCCTGTAAGCCCCAAGTGACAAGCACAGCGATCATCGCCCCAAAGGCCATGGTGTCACCATGGGCAAAGTTCGAAAACCGCAGGATGCCGTAGATCAGGGTCACGCCAAGCGCTCCCAATGCCAGCTGGCTGCCATAGGCAATCGCAGGCACGATGACAAAGTTGGCAAGCGCAACAAGCGCGTTGAGTAAGTCCATTATTTCTTCTCACTGTCCGGGTGCGACCTTATGGCATAACGGTCTGCGCGGGCACAATGTTTTGCACGCGATTTATCGTGATATTTTCCTGCTGGTAGCGAAAAAACCCTAGAAAAACTTTCAAGAAGGACGGACTTTCCACATCAAGCTCGGCTCAGTCACGCACCGGTCAATTCCGGTGCGTGGTCGAGATGGTCGGAAGGAGGCTCAGGCGTTTGTTTCAGTACAAGCGCCGCGATCAGTCCCCGCGTTGGGGCCTTTGATCGAGAGATCAAAGGTCATGTCGTCATAGTTCACGACAAAGGTCATGACCTCATCGCCCTGGATATAGACAAACGTCATGTTGCCAACGCCTTTGAAGACCATCGCATCGCCAGAAACACGTGTGGTTTCGATGATGCCCTTGTCTCCTTCCGACGCCCGTTTGAGGCGCACTTCACTGCCGTCGCGGTCTGAAACGCAGACAAAGTGGCGCTCTTCCGCAGTTGCTGCGGTTGTGCACAAAGTGGCGACGGCCACCCACATCCATTTTTTCATTTTTGTGTCCTGAACAGGTTTTTCATTCAGAAGGTTCGCTTGATTTCACGGAACTTGAGTTGTTTGACCGGGAAACCGTTTCCTTCACAGTGCCCGGCGCTAAACGCCCAATGTGACCGGATTGCAGCCGAGGCGTGGAATTGTTGGGATGGTGATCGAGGACATGAGACTGTTGGATACCGAGATCAATCTGCATGTTTTGCAAGACTGGTGGCTTCAGTCGATTGCGGGAACAAGAACGAAGTTGGCGAGCGTCACAAGGACGTCGAAGAATTCCTTAGTACAAACCCCCATGAATGGCGCTGCAACTAATTTTTGTCATTCGATTAGACAGAAACGCATTGTGACCCCAGTTACTTATCGGGACGAGGTTCATACCAAACGCGTCAGCAATTTCACCGTTGGGCACGATAACGATAAAATAGTCGGGTTTAGGATTTTGTTTAATGTATGTTTTGGCCTGAGCGTAATTTTCAAAGTACCCTAGTTTGACACGTCGATCTTCACTTTATTCCAGAAAATAGTCGTTGTTCTCACGGCTCAAAAAAAGCGAAGAAAGCGGCAAACTTGCCCGCGCGCACACTTGTTCTTCACACGCAGCGTACATGCTACAATTTGTCGGGAATCCGTATTGGTCCCAAGCTGCCCAAAGAACGGATGCTTGGAGTAGCCAAGCCATCGGAAATACGAGAAAAAACCTAATCCTCAACCGCCCAAGAAACTCTTTCTCACTTCCGGATCAGCCAGCAATTCCTTGCCCGTACCGGTATAGGCGTTTCGCCCCTGAACCAGCACATATCCCTTATCGGCAATCTCCAGTGCCTGGCGGGCGTTTTGTTCAACCATCAGGATCGGCAGGCCGGTGCGTGCGACCTCGATGATGCGGTCAAAAAGCTCATCCATCACGATGGGTGAGACACCTGCGGTGGGCTCGTCCAGCATCAGGACCTTGGGTTGCGTCATCAGCGCGCGACCCACGGCAACCTGTTGGCGCTGACCGCCAGACAGTTCGCCGGCAGGTTGGTTGCGTTTGTCACGCAGAATTGGGAACAGATCATAGACCTGCTCCATTGTGTCCGAGAAATCGTCGTGACGGATAAAGGCACCCATTTCCAGATTTTCCTCGACAGTCATCGAGGTGAAAATGTTCGATGTCTGAGGAACAAAGCCCATACCGCGGATCACGCGGTCTTGTGGGGTGAGGCTGGTGATATCCTCGCCGTCCAGGCGTACAGAGCCGGCGCGCACATCCAGCATCCCAAACACGGCCTTCATCGCCGTTGACTTGCCCGCACCGTTGGGGCCGACAATGACTGCGATCTCACCCTTGTCCACGGCAATGGTGCAGTCGTGCAGGATGTCCGGGCCTTTGCCATAACCGCCGGTCATGGTGTCGCCGATCAGAAACGGGCCGCCTTCAACGCGATGAGTCGTCCCGCTTTTACGATGGGCAGGCGTCATTGTTCCGATACCTTGCGTGTTGGTAATCGATGCGTCCTTGTTGCCCTTGTCGTCCTGATAGGGGTTGTCGCTCATACCAGCGGTCATGTCTGGGCCTCCAGCTTGTCTTTGTTTTTGAGGCCGGTGCCAAGATAAGCTTCGATCACGTGCTCGTTTGCCTTGATCTCATCCAGAGTACCCTCGGCCAAAACCTTACCCTCGGCCATGCAGATGACCGGGTCGCAGATCTTGCCGATGAAATCCATGTCGTGCTCGATGACGACGAACGTATAACCACGCTCTTTGTTCAGGCGCAGGATCGTATCAGCGATGGTCATCAGCAGGGTGCGGTTCACGCCTGCTCCGACCTCGTCCAGAAATACGATCTTGGCGTCCACCATCATGGTACGACCAAGTTCCAGCAGTTTCTTTTGACCGCCCGAAACCTGACCGGCCTTGTGATCGGCCAGATGTTCGATGGTCAGAAACTCCAGCACCTCGTCTGCCTTGGCTTTCAGCGCGCGCTCTTCATCAGCGATGCGCTTGCGTCCGAACCAGGTATTCCACAGCGCCTCACCCGATTGCGCACCGGGCACCATCATCAGGTTTTCGCGGCAGGTCATCGACGAAAACTCATGCGCGATCTGGAACGTGCGCAGCAAACCCTTGTGAAACAGCTCATGCGGGGGCAGGCCGGTGATATCTTCACCATCCATAACCACCTTGCCGCTGGTCGGGGGCAAAACACCGGCGATTACATTGAACAGAGTGGTTTTTCCGGCCCCGTTGGGCCCGATCAGGCCGGTGATCGACCCTTTTTGGATTTCCAGCGACGCCCCGTCCACCGCGTGAAACCCGCCGAAATGCTTATGCACGTCCTCGACGACGATCATGGTATCCCCTTGCCTTGTCCCCGTGAAACGAGGTGCAGCCTTTTGTCATTGAAACAGCCCGGGCACAAGGCCCGGGCTGTTTGATTTTATGGTTTGATATGCGGGATCAACGGAAGTTGACGGTCTTGTTTTCGCCGTCGGTCACTTCGATCTCGCGGTATGAACCTGCGCTTTCGCCGGGGCCGATCAACTCGACACCGGACGCGCCGACATAGTCGATGTCCTGACCGGCGGCCAGCAGTTCCAGACCTTTAGCCAGTTCACCCGGATAGATCTTTTCACCCGGTGCGTTAGCGACGTCCATAACTTTGCCCGCGTAATCTGCCGGGTTGGTCGAACCGGCGGCTTGCATGGCGAACATGAACAGCGCTGCCGCGTCATAGGATTCGGGCGAATAGGGCGACGAACCGTCAAATCCGGCTGCTTCGGCCAGTGCAAAGTACTTTTCTGCACCTTCACCACCCGACCCGGCGATCTGACCGAACGAGCCGTTCAGGTCGGGGCCGACATTTGCGGGCAGCGAGTCGCCAATCATGCCGCCGGGCAGACCAAAGGTGTCAAACGCACCGCTGTCCAGCGACGACTGGATGATGCCCAGACCACCCTGGTCCAGATAACCCGCGACAACCAGAATGTCGCCACCGGCCGAGGCCAGCGCGCCAACTTCAGCCGAATAGTCGGCCTTGCCGTCTTCATGCGCCGTAACGATGGTCACTTCACCGCCAACCGCCTCGAAGGACGTCTGGATCGCATCGGCCAGACCTTTGCCATAGTCGTTGTTGGTATAGGTCAGCGCGATCGAGTTGATGCCGCGATCCTTGAGGATATCAGCCATAACCTGACCTTCGCGCGCATCCGACGGTGCGGTGCGGAAGAACAGGCCGTTGTCCTCCATGGTCGACAGGCCGGGCGAGGTCGCCGAAGGCGAGATCATGACCATGCCGTTTGGAATGGCAACGTTTTGCAGAATCGCGCCGGTTACACCTGAACAGTCGCCGCCGATGATGCCTGCAACGCCGTCAGCGATCATACGCTCGCCGTTCGAGGTGGACAGACCATTGTCGATACAGCCGGTATCGGCACGTACACCAGCCACGCTGGCACCGTTCATAAACTTGCCGGATTCGTTGACTTCGGCGATTGCCAGCTCAGCACCCGACCCCATGGCAGGGGCCAGCGATTCTATGGGGCCGGTAAAGCCGATCAAAATCCCGAGTTTGACATCTTCGGCCATGGCTGCGCCGGCCAGCAATGCAGTTGCTGCAGTTGCAGTAAGCAGCTTTTTCATATGGTTACTCCCAGTTGTGAACGTATTCGTTCTGGCGACGACCCTAGGCAAGCTGTTCGGAAAAGAAAAGTCCTAACGCAAACGTGTCTTTTTCGGTTGAAAATCTATCTGTTTTGTTGGGACTCACCCCTGATTGTCACCGAAAGGGACCAGAATGTTCAGGACGGCGATGATTCTGTCTTTCTCACTCTGCGCCTGGAATGCCGCAGCCCAAACGTTGTCGGTTTCAGCCGGGATGGTCCAGCTGCAAGAAATGGTCGGCGGGCTGGAGACCCCATGGGCGGTTGGCATTTTGCCCGATGAAAGCTTCCTCGTCACGGAACGGGATGGAAGGTTGCTGTATGTGCGAAATGGACAAGTTGGGGATGTTTCAGGCGTTCCAATGGTTGCGGCTTTGGGGCAGGGCGGATTGCTGGACGTCACGATTTCGCGCAATTTCAATCAAAGCCGAGAGGTCTTTCTGACCTTCGCAAAACCTCAGGGCGACGGTGCAGGGACTGCGGTTGCGGTTGCGCACCTGTCCGAGACTGGCAAAAACCTTCAGAACTTCCGAGTAATTTTCGAGGCATCGCCCGGTGGTACGGGTGGTCGGCATTTTGGCAGTCGTGTGGTCGAAGCGCTGGACGGGACATTGTTCGTGACCCTCGGTGACCGGGGGCAGGCGGAGAATGCACAGGATCGGTCCAATCCCATGGGCTCGGTCATTCGTATCAACCGCGATGGGACGGTTCCGGCAGATAACCCCTTTGTCGGGCAATCGAATATCGAACCCGAGATATGGTCATACGGCCATCGAAATCCGCAGGGCGCGGACTTGGACGCGCTTGGCCGACTTTGGACCTCGGAACACGGGGCGCGGGGTGGAGATGAAATCAACCAACCCCGCGCAGGCCGGAATTATGGTTGGCCCGTCATCTCCTATGGTACGCATTATTCAGGTGAAAAAATCGGGGAAGGTACAGCCAAAGAGGGGCTGGAACAGCCAGCTCACTACTGGGATCCTTCCATCGCGCCGTCCGGCCTGCTGGTTTATTCCGGCAAGCTCTGGCCGCAATGGGCAGGTGATGTTTTCGTAGGATCTTTGAAATTTGACTATATCGCCCGACTCCAGGGCGATCCAATGCATGAGGCCGAACAGATCAGAAGCCCTGAAACCGAGCGTGTCCGCGATATCGTCGAAGCGCCAGACGGGTCGATCTGGTTTATTTCGGTTGGGAAGGGGGCAATTTACAGAATATCTCCAGCGGAGTGACCTTACACCGATAGCCGCCCGCTTTGCGCTCCGCGTTCGCGATAAGGTGTTGTGTTGTAATGCGCGCGGTAGCATTTTGAGAAATGGCTGGGCGAAGCGAACCCACAGGCCAGGGCTACGTTGATGACGCTCATATCCGTTTGCATCAGCAGGTTCCGCGCCTTGTGCAAGCGAAGTTCCATATAGTACCGCTTGGGCGAGCGGCTGAGATAGCGCCTGAACAGACGCTCAAGCTGGCGGGTCGACATGCCGACTTCCTTGGCCAGAATCGAAGGTGAGATCGGCTCTTCTATGTTCTTTTCCATCATCAGGATGACCTGACTCAGCTTGGGGTGACGTACGCCAATCCGTGTCGGTGTAGATAGGCGCTGCGTGTCCTGATCTGTCCGGATAGACGAATAGATCATCTGATCCGCCACCGCATTTGCTAGGTCTTCGCCGAAATCGTCTGCAATCAACTTGAGCATCAGATCGATAGACGAGGTCCCTCCAGCCGTCGTCATACGACCGCCGTCAATCTGAAAGACAGCTTTCGTCAACTCGACCTCATCGAATTCTTCGATGAAACTGTCTGAGTTTTCCCAATGTATCGTGGCGCGCTTGTTGTCCAGCAGGCCGGCCTTGGCCAAGGTATAAGCAGCCGTGCACAGACCACCGATCCGCAATCCGCGCCGTGCCTCGCGCCGCAACCAGTTCAGAATGCGTTTGGTGGTCGCGGCTTGTACGTCAACGCCCCCGCAAATCAGAACGACATCGTCGCGTTGCAGTTCGTCCAGGTCACGATCCAGTTTGAATTCGGTTCCGGCTGAACATGAAATCGAATCTCCGCCTTCACCTGAAAGCGTCCATGTATAAAGTTGTTTGTCGGCCATGCGGTTTGCGATGCGCAGGCTGTCGAGCGCCGACGCAAAAGACAGCAGCGAAAACTTGTCCAGCAGGACAAAAACGAAATGGCGGGGTGTGGCCCCAGCATTTTCCACCGTGACTGCTTGGCGTTGCACTTGCATGACAAAATGTCCTTAATTCTGCGCGGGAAAACCTAGTATCCGGCGACGTATTTGGCAGTCACCATGATCAAAGCTTGTTTGCGGCGTCAAGAGGCGCAAATGGGATATGGTCACTCTTCATTGCTTTTTGTATAGAGGCGACCTGAACACTTCAGCGGAGATCAAAGCTATGACCGAATGGCAAAAGTCGAACTGGCGCAACAAGCCCCGGGTTCAGATGCCAGACTATACCGACGCGGCCGCATTGGCCAAGGTCGAGGCCCAGCTTTCGCAGTATCCCCCGCTGGTCTTTGCCGGTGAAGCGCGGCGCCTCAAGCAACATCTTGGTGCCGCCGGTCGCGGCGAGGCCTTCCTGCTTCAGGGCGGGGATTGTGCTGAAAGCTTTGAACAATTCAGCGCCGATGCGATCCGTGACACCTTCAAGGTGATGCTGCAAATGGCGATGGTTCTGACCTATGGTGCCAAGGTGCCGGTGGTAAAGGTCGGTCGCATGGCCGGTCAATTTGCAAAGCCGCGCAGCGCCCCGACCGAGGTTGTGGATGGTATAGAACTGCCCAGCTACCGGGGTGACATCATCAACGAACTGGCGTTCACGCCCGAAGCGCGGATTCCGAATCCCGGAAAGATGTTGCAGGCCTACACGCAGGCGGCGGCCACGTTGAACCTGCTGCGTGCCTTCTCAACCGGTGGCTTCGCCGACATGAGCCGTGTTCATTCGTGGACGCTGGGCTTTACCGACGAACAGGACGTTCAGAAGTATTCCGAAGTTGCGGACCGCATTCAGGACACCATCGACTTCATGGAAGCGGCTGGTATCACGGCAGACACGACGCACGAATTCTCGACTGTTGAATTCTACACCAGTCACGAAGGTCTGTTACTGGAATATGAAGAGGCGCTGACTCGTCTGGATTCGACCTCGGGCAACTGGCTGGCCGGGTCTGGCCACATGATCTGGATCGGCGACCGTACACGCCAACCTGACGGCGCACATGTCGAGTTCTGTCGTGGCGTTCTGAACCCGATCGGTTTGAAATGTGGTCCGACGACGACGGCAGAAGACCTCAAGGTTCTCATGTCGAAGCTGAACCCTGAAAATGAAGAGGGCCGCCTGACCCTGATCGCGCGCTTTGGTGCAGGCAAGGCGGGTGAACACCTTCCGCGTCTGGTCAAGGCCGTGAAGGAAGAAGGGGCCAAGGTGACCTGGGTGTGCGACCCGATGCACGGCAACACCATCAAGTCGGCCACGGGCTACAAAACCCGCCCGTTCGATTCTGTCCTGCGTGAGGTGCGCGATTTCTTTGGTGTGCATCAATCCGAGGGCACGATCCCTGGCGGTGTTCATTTCGAGATGACCGGTCTCGACGTTACCGAATGCACCGGTGGTGTGCGGGCCGTGACCGAAGAGGATCTGTCGGATCGTTACCACACCGCCTGCGACCCGCGCCTGAACGCGTCTCAGTCGCTGGAACTGGCGTTCCTTGTGGCGGAAGAACTGACCAACCTACGCCGTAACGGATCAAAACGCGCCGCAAGTTAAGCGTGCGAAAAGATGGAAAAACAGCGGGCCAACGGTCCGCTGTTTTTTTGTTCCGGGTGTTCAAACTGGTTCAGTCATCGCGCGACACGACCAGACGAAGGTGTTTGGCCGCGCGTTTGAAATCCGTTTGGTCTTCGGCAAAACCGTCAACGGTTTGAGGCACAGCAGGAACTGGTGCCTGAACTTCCGAAAACGATTTGATCCGCGTATCCGTAATCGAAAATCTGCGTGGGGTTTTACCAATCGCACCATCCGCAACCATGACGCCCAGAACCCTGCTGACGTCGCCCAGATCGCTTTTGAGCGGCAAAAGGATCATGCAGGCCTGCATCCGGGTACGTCCCAGTATCCCGCTTGAATTCAGCCCCAGTTCGGCAACGGCGGGTGCTGCAAATACCTGCTCCAGAACGTCCTTAAGACTGGCGCGGTCATCAGGTTGAAAAAAGGCTGTCACAGGCATACCGCGAACCTCCATCCCCGCAAGCGCGTTCAAGTGGCTTCCGGCAAGGCGAAACCGGGCCAGTCCGGGGGCGATCCGTTCAAGAATGAAAGTATATTCAAGTATGTTTTCCAGTCCACGCGGGTCGACCTGAGACCGCATCGGAACACCGTCACCGCTCAGCAATGCAGTCCAATACGCCTCGGCCTGGCGGATCGGCGTAAGGCTGCGCCCACTGTCAAAGCGATCCATTGCGACGATCTTTCCAAATTCTGACCCGGAACCAGTCCCGAAAAAGGTTTTCATTTTCTTCACCCTTACGTCAATTGGCCGCCATTTTCATAAAATGCAACACAACCGGAGCATTTGTGGCCTGCAAGCCATTACCAGGGGTAGTTTGACTCGGGTTTATTCAATTTTGGAGCAATTCTTTAACGAATGGTTAACTTACGCCAAACAAATGCGGCCTCAGCAAACTCTTGCTCTGCACCGGCCAATCGCATTAGGTGCAGCACACATCCAAATGGGTAAGGTCACAGGAAAGGACAGTCATGATCAGATCCATGACCGGGTTTGCCTCGGGGAAGGGGGAATACGGACCGCACAGCTGGACGTGGGAGTTGCGCAGTGTTAACGGCAAAGGCCTTGATATGCGCCTGCGCGTCCCTGATTGGCTGACCGGGCTTGAGGTGACCCTTCGGGCCGCGCTGTCAAAATCCCTGAGCCGTGGGAATGTGACCCTTTCAATGCGTCTGACCCGCGAGGACTCTGCCTCGGAACTGGCATTGAACGAGGTCGCTATGGCCGCTGCCCTGAGCGCTTTGGAACAAACACATAAGATGGCAGCTGCGCGCGGTATCGCTCTGGAACCGGCGCGCGCCTCGGACATTTTGGCACTGAAAGGCATGTTGGATGCGACCGCAGATGCGGATGATCCCGCTCCGCTGGTTGCGCGCCTGACCGAAGATTTCAAAGACCTGTTGGCCGCTTTTGTCGATATGCGCCGGGCCGAGGGCGAAGCGTTGGCTACTGTGCTGAATACTCAGTTGGATCAGGTTGCGGCGCTGACAGCTCAGGCCGCTGATCTGGCCGTGCATCGTAAGGACAAGATGGCCGCGACATTGCGGGACAATCTGGCGCACGTACTGGACAACGCGCAGGGCGCGGACCCGGATCGCGTCGCACAGGAACTGGCATTGATCGCGGTCAAAGCCGACATTACCGAAGAGATTGACCGCCTGTCTGCACATGTCGTCGCAGCAAGAGAGCTGCTTGGGCAAGAAGGGGCTGTCGGACGCAAGCTTGATTTCCTGATGCAGGAATTCAACCGCGAAACCAACACGCTGTGTTCCAAGGCTCAGAGTACGGAACTAACGGCTGTCGGGCTGGAACTGAAGGCGGTGATCGATCAGATGCGCGAACAAGTGCAAAACGTAGAATAAAGATAGGAACGACTGATATGGCGGATCGCCGAGGCCTTTTAATCATCCTGTCTTCCCCGTCCGGGGCAGGCAAATCCACCCTGGCAAAGCGGCTGATGGACTGGGACAAGGACCTTGAGTTTTCGGTCTCGGCCACAACCCGCGCCCCGCGTCCGGGAGAAGAACATGGGCGGGATTACTATTTTCTTTCAGAAGACGAGTTCAAGCAGAAGGTCGCCAATGGCCAGATGCTGGAACATGCGCATGTTTTCGGCAATTTCTACGGCTCACCCGCTGATCCGGTGCGTAGCTCGATTCACGCGGGCAAGGACGTTCTGTTCGATGTGGATTGGCAAGGTGAGGTTCAGATCCGCAATTCGGATTTGGGTAAACACGCGCTGTCGATCTTCATCCTGCCGCCGTCGATCCCTGAGTTGCGCCGCCGTCTGGAATCGCGTGGACAGGATAGCGATGAAGTTATCGCACGGCGGATGCTCAAAAGCTGGGACGAGATCAGCCACTGGGGCTATTACGATTATGTCCTGATCAATGACGATCTTGAGGCGACCGAAAAGAAGCTGAAGACCATTGTCAGCGCCGAACGGATGCGCCGTATTCAACAGCCAAATCTGCAACAGCACGTGCGCAAGCTTCAAAACGAATTCGAGGGGCTGTCATGACGATCTACGCGTTAGGTGAGCACATGCCCGAAATTCACGAGGACACGTGGGTTGCGCCCGATGCCAACCTAATCGGCAAGGTCGTGCTGGAACAGGGCGCCTCGGTTTGGTTCGGCTGCACGATACGCGCAGATCACGAGGAAATCCGCGTTGGTGCAGGCAGCAACGTTCAGGAGAACTGCGTCATGCATATCGATGCCGGGTATCCTTTGTCGATCGGTTCGAATTGCACCATCGGACACAAAGTGATGCTGCACGGGTGTACGATCGGAGAAAATACTCTGATCGGAATGGGCGCGATTGTTCTGAATGGTGCCCGGATCGGCCGGAATTGCCTGATCGGGGCAGGGGCCCTGATCACGGAAGGCAAGGAGATTCCGGATAATTCCCTTGTGATGGGGGCTCCGGGCAAAGTGGTGCGCCAGCTGGACGAGGTCGCAGCAAAACGGATTACCCTAAGCGCGCTGCACTATCAGGAAAACATGCGCAGGTTTCGTGACACCCTGAGAGCTGCTCAATAAGGCGCGTGAATTGATCGGGGTTTGAAGCATGTCAGATGACCTTCTTGATGGATTTGTCCAGGCCATCCCTATGCCCGCGCTGATGGTGGATCAGACGGAACGGATCGTTGCCGCCAATACGGATGCGAAAACCCTTTTGGGGCAGAATATCGTGGGGCGGCATTTTGCGACCATCCTGCGGCAGCCACAGGTTCTTGAAGCAATTGAACAAAGCCTTCAATCGAAGGGAACCAAGACGGCACGTCATCTTTCCAATGATGGTGCACAGGACACAACATTTGATGTGCAATGCCGGTATTTGAACGGGGTCGGAGCCGTGTCGGGCGGGGCCGTTCTGACCACTTTTCAAGATGTCACGCATCTGGAACAGGCAAGTCAGATGCGCCGTGACTTTGTTGCCAATGTCAGTCACGAATTGCGGACGCCTTTGACGGCACTGATGGGCTTCATTGAAACCTTGCGTGGCCCTGCACGCAACGATCCGGCTGCGCGTGACCGGTTCCTGCAAATCATGGCTGATGAAGCCAACAGGATGAACCGGCTGGTTGGCGATCTTTTGTCCCTGAACCGCGTGGAAAGCGAAGAAAGAGTTCGACCAAATCAACAGCTGGAGCTGACAGGGCTGCTGCAATCCACCCTGAACTCGTTGCGCCCCCTGGCGGAAGAGGCGGGCGTGACGCTGACGCTTGACGCACAGGACGGCCCACTTTCCTTGGCCGGAGACAGTGATCAGTTACGGCAGGTATTCACCAACCTGATCGAAAACGGAATCAAATACGGTGCCAGCGGTGGCAGCGTCACAGTCAGCGTTCTGTCATCAGAGCGTGACGCGGCGATGCGTGGACCTGGGGTGCGGGTGAAGGTCATCGACAAGGGGCCAGGAATTGATTCCGTGCATCTGCCACGTCTGACCGAGCGATTCTATCGCGCCGACAATCACAGATCCCGGCAGTTGGGTGGAACGGGGCTGGGTCTGGCCATCGTCAAGCACATCGTCAATCGCCACCGCGGACGGTTGCGCGTGGAAAGTGAGTTGGGAAAAGGTTCCGTCTTTACGGTCATCTTACCACGGTAGCCCTTCCCGCATTACCGCCCTTCAAAATCTGCCTCGTTACGATTTTTTGACCCGAAATCTCCGGATAAACGAAGGTTGTCATAAAAGCGTTACACACTTGTCACAAAAGGCTTACGCACGGCCCCTAGGGGTGCACGCAGGATCATCATGGGGGTGATCAATCATACCTTTTCAAGGAGACTGAAATGTCCTTTGTAAAACTGTCGGCTTCTGCGCTGGCAATCGCCACCGTCTCGGCAACTACCGCTGCTGCCCGTGACAACGTTCAGGTTGCCGGTTCGTCGACCGTTCTTCCATATGCCTCGATCGTCGCGGAACTGTTTGGTGAGAACACCGACTTCCCGACCCCGGTTGTTGAATCCGGCGGTTCGTCAGCTGGTCTGAAGCGTTTCTGTGAGGGTGTTGGTGAAAACACCATCGACATTGCAAACGCATCACGCGCGATCCGTGAAAAAGAAATCAAAGCCTGCGCCGAAAACGGTGTGACTGACATCATGGAAGTCCGCATCGGTTATGATGGCATCGTTTTTGCAAGCCAGCAGACCGGTCCTGCCTTCACCGCTTTTGAATCTGCCGACATCTTTAACGCTTTGGGCGCGAAAGTTCTGAAAGACGGCGAAGTGGTTGATAACCCTTACACCACCTGGGCTGAATTCAACCCCGAACTGCCTGATGTAGAAATCGCGGGCTTTATTCCGGGTACAAAACACGGCACCCGTGAAGTGTTCGAAGAAAAAGTTCTGCTGATCGGTTGTGAAGCGACCGGCGCGATGGAAGCCATGATTGCTGGCGGCATGAGCGAAGACGACGCAGAAGATGCATGTCTGGCTGTACGTACCGACGGCAAGGCGGTCGACATCGATGGTGACTACACCGAAACGCTGGCGCGTATCGACACCAACCCCAATGGCATCGGCATCTTCGGCCTGGCGTTCTACGAGAACAACACCGACAAGCTGAAAGTGGCCACCATGTCGGGTATCGCTCCTTCGACCGAAACCATCTCGACCGGTGAATATCCGGTTTCGCGCCCGCTGTTCTTCTACGTGAAGAAAGCCCATATCGGCGTGATCCCCGGCCTGAAAGAATACGCCCAGTTCTTTACCCACGACGAAATCGCAGGCGCTTCGGGTCCTCTGGCAAACTATGGTCTGGTTGCGGACCCTGAGCTGGCAAAAACTCAGGATGCAATCGCCAACGAAGTAACCATGGGTTCGGGCAGCTAATCCCGCCTTTGGTTCGAAATACCGGGGGCGGCATTTATGTCGCCCCCACATTTTTCAGCTTTCCCGGCCAAGACCAAATGGGGGTTTCATGCCGATAGTATGGCTCGTTCTGATCGTGCTTGCGATTGCTTCAGTCGGCTACGTGTTGGGGCGCACACGCGCCCTGCAAAGCGTCACAGGAGATATCCGGGCTTTGCACTCGCTGCCGTCGTATTATGGCGCAAATGTCGCTCTCAAGACGATCGTACCCGCATTTGGCCTTATGATCCTCTGGTTGCTGGTACAACCGCTTTACGTGAACTCTCAGGTTTCTGAAACGATCTCGGGTTCCGCCATCCAAGACGGCTCGTCCCTAAATCTGGTCATGGCCGAGGTCCGTCGCACCGCTTACGGTCTGGATAACGCGGTTGCCGCCGGGCAGATACCCGAGGAACTGGCGCGCAACGCGCGCGCGGATGTAATCGACATGACCCAGCGTCTGAAGGATGCCGGGCAGGTGGTGACGTCAGATATCACGCAACCTGTGCTGCGCGCGGCGCAAAGTTATCGGATCATGAATGCGACCGGCTATTCGGTCATGACTGTCGCCGTCATACTGACGGCACTCGCCGGTGCTGCAGCCAGCTGGTTTCAAACTCACGCAGAATACCGCGCGCGTAATGTGGTCGAGCAGGGCGTGCGTTTTCTGTTGCTGGCGGCCGCATCCATCGCAATTCTGACCACTGTCGGGATCGTCCTGTCCCTGGTTTTCAATACTTGGGAATTCTTCAAGCTCTACCCTGCTACCGATTTCTTTTTCGGCACGACATGGGCCCCCAGTTTTTCGGGGCGCGGCGGGTCGTCTGAACTTGGGATTATTCCCTTGTTGTGGGGGACATTCTATATCTCGCTCGTTGCCCTTCTGGTTGCTGTCCCGATCGGGTTGTTCGCTGCGATTTACCTTAGCGAGTACGCCTCCCCCCGTGTCCGCGCCGTAGCAAAACCGCTGCTCGAGATTCTGGCCGGTATCCCGACCATCGTTTACGGCCTTTTTGCGCTGCTGACCGTTGGTCCGCTTTTGCTTGGCCTGTTCGGGGATGAGGGGCTTGGCTGGATGAAAGCTGGCACGGCAGTCATGACCGCTGGGTTGGTCATGGGCATCATGCTGATCCCGTTTGTGTCCTCTTTGTCCGATGACATCATCAATGCGGTGCCGCAGGCCATGCGTGACGGTTCTTACGGATTGGGCGCAACGCAATCGGAAACCATCCGTCAGGTCGTTCTGCCAGCTGCGCTTCCGGGTATCGTGGGGGCGATCCTGCTGGCCGCATCGCGCGCCATCGGTGAGACTATGATCGTGGTCCTTGGGGCAGGGGCGGCAGCACGGCTGAGCCTGAACCCGTTTGAAGCCATGACGACGGTCACCGCAAAAATCGTGAGCCAGCTAACCGGAGACGCGGATTTCGCATCGCCCGAGGCGCTTGTGGCCTTTGCACTGGGCATGACCCTTTTCACCCTCACGCTTGGGCTGAACATCTTTGCCCTCTACATCGTGCGTAAGTATCGGGAGCAATACGAATGACCGACGCCAGTATGCAAAGCCCTGAAACAGGTCATCGCTCTGTCTCGCTGACTGTAGCGGATGCACATACCAAAAAACGTGCAAATGCAGAGAAACGATTTCGGGCCTACGGGATTGTCGCTATTGCAACGGGCCTGTTCTTCCTGATCGTTCTGTTCGCCTCAATCCTGTCGCAGGGTATTCCGGCCTTTCAGCGCACTGTTGTCAGCGTGGATTTCACCTTGTCCGCTGCGCAGCGAGACGAGGCGGAAAGTACGTTGTTCAAGACCAAGGCCTATTCCAACCTGTTCATCGCTCAGTTGAGCAAGGAACTGGAAGACCAAGGGATCAGCGTTGATTTCGACGAAGCGGCGATCGAACGTCTTCTTGGTAAAATCGGCGGTACAATCCGAACTTACTATGCCGATAACCCCGGCAAGCTGGGTGATCCGGTCAAGTTTGATCTGGCCGCCTCCAGCCGGGTCGACGGGTATTTCAAAGGCCGCGTGTCCCGTGACACCTTGCAGGACAGCCGGTTTCTACAGCTTAGCGATCTGGATCTGGTTGATGCGCTGGAACAGGCGGGCATCATCAAGCAGGCTTTCAACTGGCCGTTCATCACCGGTGCGGATTCTGGCGTTGACAACCCGGGCGGTGCCGGCATCGGCGCCTCGGTCATTGGGTCGTTTTTCATGATGCTGGTGGTTTTGGGCCTGTCACTGCCTATTGGTGTGGCAGCGTCGATTTATCTTGAAGAGTTCGCTCCACAGAACAGGTTCACCGACCTGATTGAAGTGAACATCTCGAACCTTGCAGCCGTGCCGTCGATTGTGTTCGGTATTCTGGGTCTGGCCGTGTTCATCCAGTTCATGCACCTGCCACAATCGGCGCCGCTGGTTGGTGGTCTGGTTCTGACCCTCATGACATTGCCGACGATCATCATCTCGACCCGCGCCTCGCTGAAAGCGGTTCCGCCGTCGATCCGTGATGCAGCGTTGGGGGTAGGGGCCTCGAAAATGCAGGCTGTGTTCCACCACGTGCTGCCTTTGGCCGCGCCGGGCATTCTGACCGGCACCATAATCGGTCTGGCACAAGCCTTGGGTGAAACCGCGCCGTTGTTGCTGATCGGCATGGTAGGCTTTGTGGCGCGGGGATATCCCGACGGGTTCCTTGCCGGCTTTACCGAGCCGAACTCGGCAATGCCCGCCCAGATTTACACTTGGGCCGCACGCGCTGATGTCGGGTTCTACGAAAAGGCCTGGGGCGGAATCATCATCCTTTTGATGTTCCTGCTGACCATGAATATCATCGCTATCATCCTGCGCCGCCGCTTTGAACGCCGCTGGTAACTGGGGGCAATAATGAACGACATGACACGAGTGGAGAGAACCGTGGACTCCAAAGACATCAAGATCAACGCGAAGAAGGTTCAGGTTTATTACGGTGATACCCACGCCATCAAGGACGTGAGTGTTGAGATCGAAGACAAGACCGTCACGGCCTTTATCGGCCCTTCGGGTTGTGGAAAATCGACCTTCCTGCGGTGTCTGAACCGGATGAACGACACCATCGATATCTGCCGAGTCGAAGGTGATATCCTGCTGGACGGCGAAGACATTTATGACAAGCGGGTCGACCCTGTTCAGTTGCGCGCCAAAGTCGGCATGGTGTTCCAAAAACCGAACCCGTTCCCCAAGTCGATCTACGACAACGTGGCCTATGGTCCGCGCATCCACGGCTTGGCCAAGAATAAGGCGGAACTGGATGATATCGTTGAGAAATCATTGCGTCGAGGCGCAATCTGGGATGAGGTCAAGGACCGTCTGGATGCGCCCGGTACGGGTTTGTCAGGGGGTCAACAGCAGCGTTTGTGTATCGCCCGCGCCGTGGCAACAGAACCGGAAGTCCTGTTGATGGACGAGCCGTGCTCGGCGCTGGACCCGATTGCAACCGCACAGGTCGAAGAGTTGATCGACGAATTGCGTTCCCGATATTCGGTTGTGATCGTCACCCACTCGATGCAGCAGGCCGCGCGCGTCAGTCAGAAAACGGCCTTTTTCCACCTGGGTAATCTGGTGGAATTCGGTGAAACCGGTCAGATTTTTACAAATCCAGTCGATCCGCGCACGGAAAGCTACATTACAGGCCGTATCGGCTAAGCACAGGTATCAAACAATGAGCGAACAACATATTGCATCTGCTTTTGACCGCGACCTCGAAACAATCCAGGCGCATATCATGAAGATGGGTGGTCTGGTTGAGGCCGCTATCATGGGCGCGGCGCGCTCGCTTGAAAGCCGTGACGTTGAGCTGGCCCAGGAAGTACGACAAGGTGACAAGGCCATCGACGCGTTGGAAGACCTGATCGACGAGGAAACCGCGCGTCTGATTGCGTTGCGCGCGCCCACGGCCAGTGACCTGCGACTGGTTCTTTCGGTCCTGAAAGTATCCGGTAATCTCGAGCGGATTGGCGATTACGCGAAGAACATCGCCAAGCGTACGACCGTTCTTGCCAATGCGGGCGAGATCAGCGGCAGCGCAGCTGCCTTGCGCCGCATGGCGCGCGAGGTTGAGCGTATGCTGCGCGACGCGTTGGACGCCTATATTCAGCGCGACGCGGAACTGGCCACCGACGTCATCAACCGCGATGAAGATGTCGATCAGATGTACAACGGCCTGTTCCGCGAATTCCTGACTTTCATGGCCGAGGATCCGCGCAATATTTCGGCCTGTATGCACCTGCATTTCATTGCCAAGAACATCGAGCGTATGGGCGACCATGTAACCTCGATTGCCGAGCAGGTGGTGTATCTGGTTACAGGCGACCGCCCGACCGAGGCTCGGCCCAAGGCCGATATAACGTCGCAAACAGTGTAGGAGAGGCTTGAGATGTCCGCAGATCAACCGACGGTTCTGGTGGTCGAGGATGAGTTGGCCCAACGCGAGGTGCTGGCCTACAACCTTGAAGCCGAAGGTTTTCGCGTCTCAAAGGCGGCCAACGGTGACGAAGCTATGCTGCTGGTCGACGAAGACTGCCCGGATATCATTGTTCTGGACTGGATGATGCCCAACCTCAGCGGGATTGAGGTTTGCCGCCGGCTCAAAAGCCGTCTGGACACACGTTCGATCCCGATAATAATGCTGTCGGCCAGATCAGAAGAGGTAGACAAGGTTCGCGGGCTGGAAACTGGTGCCGACGATTATGTGGTCAAACCATATTCGATCGTCGAACTGATGGCGCGTGTCCGAACACAACTGCGCCGCGTCCGACCGGCAACTGTTGGCTTGCGACTGGAGTACGATGACATCATTCTGGATTCGGAAACCCACAAGGTCAGCCGTGACAGCAAGCCCTTGAAACTTGGTCCAACCGAATTCCGGCTTCTTAGCACGTTCATGGAAAAGCCGGGCAGGGTCTGGAGCCGTGAACAATTGCTGGATCGGGTCTGGGGACGCGACATCTATGTCGATACGCGTACCGTTGATGTTCACATTGGACGATTGCGCAAAGCCTTAACGCAACATGGCGGGGATGATCCGGTTCGCACAGTCCGCGGTGCCGGTTACGCGTTGGGATAATTCGCATCAGACCTGTGTTGATCGCATTGGTCTGATGGCTGATTGCAATGGAATCTGAGTATATCTCCGCTACTTCCAATTAGCGTGTAATTGGTATTATGGTAAACAAGTCATACTTGTAATACGGAACGCAAGCCAACACATTGAAAACACTGTAACGAACCTGCCCGGAATACGCATGGAGCTTGAGAACAAAACTGTCGTTATCACCGGCGCTGCCCAAGGTATTGGTCGTGGTCTTGCAGAACGGTTTTCCCATGAAGGTGCACGTGTAATCTGCTCGGATGTCGACATCGTTGGCGCAAATTTGGTCGCGAAGCAAATTGGTGGTCAGGCGTATACCTGTGACGTTTCCAGCGAAGCGCAGATCAAAGCTCTGATTGATTTTGTTGAGGAAACTGTCGGTCCAATTGACCTGTTTTGCGCAAATGCCGGAATTCTGACGCTTGGTGGTCTCGATGTTGCGGACGAAGATTGGGATCGGATCTGGAAGATCAATGTCATGTCCCATGTCTGGACTGCTCGCCATCTGGTTCCACGCATGGTTCGTCGCGGCGGCGGATATATAATGATAACTGCGTCTGCGGCAGGTTTGCTGAACCAACCTGGTGCAGCCCCATATGGGGTTACCAAACACGCGGCTGTAGGATTTGCCGAATGGCTTTCGCTGACATATGGCGCTGAAGGATTGAAAGTCTCGGTCCTGTGTCCGCAGGCAGTACGTTCAAAAATGACCGAAGGCCATGAAATCTCAGTAGCTTCGATTGATGGGATGCTTGAGCCCAGAGATGTGGCTGAATCCTGTGTGCAAGCTATTCGAAATGAACGGTTTTTGGTTCTGCCTCATCCACAAGTCGCTGATTATTTGCAATTCAAAGCGGCTGATTACGATCGGTGGCTTGGTGGAATGCAGAAGTTAAATCAAAGATTTATAGGCAATACTTAAGGTCGCGCGCGAATTCTGCGCATCAATCCTTCCTGTGCGACAGATGCAACAAGGGTACCGTCCTCGGAATAGATCGATCCACGGTTAAAACTGCGTCCCTGCCCCGTCCACGGCGAGTCCATTACGTAAAGATGCCAGTTCTGAAAATTTACCGGTGCGTGAAACCATAGCGCGTGGTCCAGACTTGCGCCGTTGAACTCTCCGCTAAACCAGCTCAGACCGTGTGGCCGCAATCCAGAGGACATCAGGTTCATGTCAGACGCATAAGCCAGCAGTAAGTGCTGTGTTCTGGCGTCAACGGAAGCGGCAGCGGGCATACGGAACCAAGTCTGGTTTCGATCATCAGAGACTTTCGGTGTGAATGGATCCAGGTGATCGACTTCCCGAACCTCGATCGGGCGCTCGCGCAGCAATTCGCCTCGTAACCTTTCTGGAACACGTTCAACATATGTTTTACGCAATTCAGATCGGGACGGGTACGCTTCCGGTGCGTTCACGACGGGCATCGGATGCTGATGGTCCCAACCTTCGTCCCGGACATGAAAGGATGCCGACATGTTCAGGATTTGCTTTCCATGCTGAATCGCAACCACACGGCGGGTTGTGAACGAACCTCCGTCTCGCGCGCGATCAACTTGATAAATAACGGGTTTCTCTGGATCTCCCGGGCGAATGAAATAGGCGTGTAGCGAATGGCACAACCGCTCTTCAACAGTCCGATACGCCGCAGCGAGCGCTTGCGCGATGACCTGCCCGCCAAAGATGCGTGTTGGCGTTTCACCGCCCGACCCTGTCCCGCGAAACAGATCGACCTCAAGCCGTTCAATATCCAGAAGATCCAGTAAGATACGTTCCGCTTCGGTCATCGTCTGCTCGCAAGTTGTGTCGTCCGGCACCGGGTATCAGTACTGAGGAAATCATTCAATCATGGCCGCATGAACCAGTGCCTTGAGTTCGGCGCGGGATGGGTACGAACTTGAGGGGGACAGTTGGGTAAAGAAAATCGCCGTCAGGTCATTCTGCCAGTCAATCCAGAAATAGGTCGACGCCATTCCACCCCAGCTGAAATCCCCGATAGAGCCGGGAACCCTTACCAGACCGGGATTCAGAACAACCGCACCGGCTAGCCCAAAGCCCATTCCTTCCATCGGTTGCTCTGCGAAACTCTGCGGACCCATTGACGCAATGTCCCCGGGAAGGTGATTGCGCATCATGAAATCGACGGTTTTCGGGCCAAGTATGCGGTACCCTTTCCCGGCCCCCCGATTTCGAAGCATGTCCGCGAATTTGGCATAATCATCGATTGTCGAAATCAGACCGCCACCGCCGGAAAAGGTCGTCGTGTTTTCGAACGGGGATTCTATGTGGGAATCGAACAGTCTCAGGCTTTCGCTACCGTGATCCGCGGAATTCAGCGCCATCGCGTCGCCAGCCAATGGGGTGTAGAGCGATGCGAAACGATCCCCTGCCCCAGCGGGTACGGAAAAACCTGTTTCGCTCATGTCCAGCGGCTCAAGGATTTCGCTTCGAAAGAACTGCTCCAATGACTGGCCCGAGACCACCTCGATCACTCGACCCAGCACGTCAATCCCGACCGAGTATTCCCAGCGTGCACCGGGTTGGAACGCCAGCGGCAGCCCTGCCAGATCGCGCACAAGATGTTCCATAAGCCCCTGATTGGGTTTGAAAATAAGGTCCCGTTCATCCATCTCTTGGGGCAAAAGCCCGGGGTTGAACGGGTAGCTTAGCCCACTGGTATGCGTCAGTAACTGATGTAGCGTTGGAGGCGGTGCGGCCTCGGTCTGATCCAGTTTCTCCGCCCCCGGGACCAGCGCCTGCATATCTTTGAATTCAGGTAGAAACTCAGACACAGGCGCGTTCAGGTGAACAAGCCCGCGTTCGACCAATGTCATCAACGCGACCGATGTGACCGGTTTGGTCATGGAATAAATGCGCACCAGCGTGTCGCGTTGGAATTGCCGGCCAGTCTCGAGGCTGCTGACACCACAGGCATGAAAAAAGGTCACATTCCCTTTGTGGCGCAGCAAAAAGGATGATCCGGCATATTTGCGCTGCTCAACATAGTTTTCCATCCAATGGCTAAGCCGATCTAGCCGGTTTTGATCAAACATGGATTGCCTGTGGGACATTTGGGAACTTCCGTGAGGTTCTAAACTGCGACTGTTTAAGCTTGTGACCTGAAATAGCAGCAAAAAGTTGCGTGTTGCAGAGAAATTCGTGAACTGACTTCATCAGCGTGCCTCACAATGGAATGCTAGACTGATTTCGACGCAGATTCGCCTGAAGTTCAATGAACAAGATTTCAAGGGACCGAAAGGGAGGAACCCCATGACGCAGACCATAGACTTCATTTACGATTTTTGCAGCCCGAACGCGTTTCTCGCCCATAAGATGCTCCCCGATCTTGCCGAGCGCTATGACGCAAGCATTACTTATGTTCCTGTCCTGCTGCCTGCGGTGTTCAAGGCGACGCATAACCAAAGCCCGTTTCAGGCGTATTCCGAAAACCGCCAGAAGACAGCCTATTTGACGCATGATCTGCACCGGTTTGCCCGCCGTCGTGGGTTGAGCTTTCATATGAGCCCGCATTTTCCGATCAACACAAAACTTGCCATGCGCGGCGCGTGTTTTGCCAATGGAAAACCTTGGGAAGTCGGATATATAAACGCGGTTTTTGATGCAATATGGGTGCATGGTCAGAAGGCGGACGAGATCGGCGTCCTTTCGGATATCCTGCATGAAAACGACTTGCCCGTTCGCAAAATTCGCGAAGCCATGGCGAGCCCCGACGTTAAACTGAAACTGAAAGAGAAAACCAAGTCGTCGGTTCGGCGAGGTGTGTTTGGGGTTCCCAGCATGTTTACCGGGGCTGAGCTGTTTTTTGGAAAGAACAGTCTGCCAAACCTTGAAGTTGAGCTTTCAAGGCAAGATAGTGACACAAAAACAGGTTGATAGGTCGTCACTCTAATGTGGACTCAAGAGCTTTCAGGCCGTGCTGGGCGAATATAGGAACATATGCGCCAAAAGCCTTTGCGCGGTCGGGGTCTGACGCGTTCCCATCCAACGCGCGTTTGTAGACACCCTGTAGAATGCCCGCCATACGAAAGAAATTGAAGCCCAGATAAAAGCCGAAATTGTCTATGCCATCCAGGCCTCGACGTTTGCAGTATTGGGCAATGAATGCCTCATCGCTGGGCAGGCCCAGGCTGTTTCGATCCACACCCGCCAGCCCCCGGCCCTGTTTTCCCGGCGGCAACTGCCATTGCATGATTACTGCGGCCAGATCCGCATAAGGGTGACCGATCGTCGACAGTTCCCAATCCAACACCCCGATACATTCCGCCCGGTTCGGCGCAAACATCAGGTTGTCGATGCGGTAATCCCCATGCACTAGCGTGCGCTGTCCGTCATCGGCCGGTACCGAGGTCTCGAGCGCTGAAGCCAGCGCATCCATATCCGCAATGGCCGAGGTCTCGGACGCGCGGTATTGCTTGGTCCAGCGCGCGATCTGACGCTCGTAATAGTTGCCAATCGGCCCATAGTCAGACAGGCCAACGGCATCGATATCCACCATGTGCAATTGGGCAAGAACTCTGTTCATTTCGTCAATGATGGCGGCGCGGGTTTCGTTGCTTTCTTTGGGCAGGGTTGGGTCCGGAAACACCCTGCCCTGCAAGCGTTCCATCACATAGAAGGCCGAGCCGATGACGCTGTTGTCTTCACACAGCAGATACATCTTGGGCACCGGAACCTCGCTCCCGGCAAGGGCGCTTTGAACCCGAAATTCGCGATCAACGGCATGTGCCGATTTCAGCAATACGCCGGCGGGCTTTCGGCGCAGCACATAGGCTTTCTCTGGTGTGCGTAACTCAAACGTCGGGTTGGATTGACCGACATCAAATTTCCTCGCCTCCAATGGCCCGTTGTAGCCGGAAAGATGCGCGCTCAGATACGCATCTACCGCCTTCAGATCCAGTTTGATTTCGGTTTTCATTGGCTGTCTTCCCGTCACAGGGCCTCGGCAAAGATGTTTCCGGCGGTCACCACGTTGATCCCACCCGAAACCGGGATCACTGCGCCTGTCACATAGCTGCCGCCGCGACCGCACAGGAACAACATACAGCCTGCAATATCCTCGTCCCGTCCGACGCGACCCAGAGGTACAGACTTGCCAACCCGTTCTCTGGTATCCTCATCGGCTGTCGCAAAGGCAGTCATGCGCGACACAAACGGCCCCGGAGCGAGTGCGTTAACCGTGATGTGGTGCGGTGAAAGTTCCTTGGCCAAGACCTTGGTCAGGTGCAAAACAGCAGCCTTTGAGGCCGAATAGCTGTAGGCCCCATCGCCCATTGGGACTTCACCCATGACTGACCCCACATTGACAATGCGCGCCGGGTCTTCGGCGGTGCCTGATTTCATTAGCATTGGCAAAAGCCGCTGGGTCAGTTCGAATATCCCTGTCACGTTGACAGACATGACCTTTTCCCATGCATCGTAGGGAAACTGCCCCATGGGAGCACCCCAGGACACCCCCGAGTTGTTCATCAGGATGTCCAGTTTGTCCGTACGCTCCTGAATGTCAGAGACCAGCTTGCCTATACCGACTGCGCTGCCAATGTCACCGGCAAAGCCTTCGGCGCTGCCCGGCGCGTCCAGCGCGTTCAGTTCTGCGGCGACCTCGGCACAGGCGTCCCCTTTTCTTGAGGCAATGAGCACGCGCGCGCCCGCACGAACCAGCGCCTCGGCTGCCATGCGGCCAATACCTGTCGCTCCACCTGTTACCAAAGCGGTTTTGCCGTGAAGCGAAAAGAGGGTGTCGGGGGTCATTTTGTGCTCCTCAGTTTCTTTGTCACCAGTTCATCCTGATACAAATTGCGTTCCTCTTGCCGTCGCGGCAGGCGTTGGACCGTAGCGTTGACAAAAAACCATGCTGCACCAAAACTTCCTCGACACAAAGTACAGGCAGATCAGAGGCGGTATGCAAGCATTACTCAGCGTCGCACCGGGCGGTCCCGAAACCCTGGAGCTTACGACCCTACCAGATCCGCAGCCGGGCAAAGGTCAGCTTTTGATCGGTGTGAAAGCAGCGGGCGTGAATTTTCCGGACACGTTGATTATCCGCGATCTGTACCAGATGAAGCCGCCACGGCCCTTTGCTCCGGGCGGTGAAATTGCGGGTGAAGTTCTGGCTGTGGGCGAAGGCGTCAATGGATTTAAGCCAGGCGACCGTGTTTTGGCCCTAACCGGGCATGGTGGGTTTTCGACCCATGTCACGCTCAAGGCAGACGCTGCAATCCGAATTCCTGATGCGATGCCCTATGAAGATGCCGCCTGTTTCATTTTCACCTACGGCACGTCCTACCACGCGTTGAAGGATCGGGCGGAGATTCAACCCGGTGAAACCCTGTTGGTACTGGGTGCCGCCGGAGGTGTGGGGTCAGCCGCCATTGAACTGGGCAAAGCCATGGGTGCTAGGGTGATTGCAGCCGTTTCATCACCTGAAAAGGCCGAATTCTGTAGCCAGATTGGTGCCGATGACGTGGTGATTTACCCGCGCGACATGGACAAGGATGCGCAAAAAGCCTTCTCAGCCGAAGTTAAGAAACTTGCCGGTCTTGACGGCGTAGACATCGTCTACGACGCTGTTGGGGGTGCGCTGGCCGAACCGTCCCTGCGCAGCATAGCCTGGAAAGGTCGTTACCTTGTCGTCGGTTTTCCGGCGGGCATTCCGCGGATTCCTTTGAATCTGGCGCTTTTGAAAGGATGTCAGATCGTTGGTGTGTTTTGGGGCGCGTCAGTTTTCCGCGACCCAATCGGCCATGCTGACAACGTCAAGAACCTGTTCGATCTTTACACAGCCGGCAAAATCAAACCGCGAATTAGCGCGCGGTTCCCGCTTGCCCGCGCGCACGAGGCGCTTGAACAATTGTCGCAGCGATCCGTTCTGGGGAAAATCGTTGTCACCATGGCGGAAAGTTGAAGCCGTGAACAAAACAGCGACCCGCTTCGTACACCGGTTTTTCGACTGTACTCGATCCGGCAAAGGCAGGTAGACAACCCAACCTTTAGGCGTCTATGTACCATTAATGGGGATCGTGAAGACATGCACAAAGTTTTGGTATTGAATGGCCCAAACCTCAACCTGCTTGGCACACGGCAGCCCGAGGTTTACGGCAGCACCACTCTGAAGATGATCGAGGAGGAGTGCCAGCGCCATGGCGCGTCCATTGGCCTTGAAGTCTCGCATCTGCAATCCAACCATGAGGGTGTGTTAATTGATGCGATCCACGGCGCACGCGGTGTGCAGGATGGCCTTGTGATCAATGCGGGGGCATTCACACACACGTCGGTTGCGCTGATGGATGCCATCGCGTCAGTTGAACTGCCGGTTGTCGAAGTTCACCTGTCCAACATCCATGCAAGGGAATTATTCCGGCACAAGTCCTATATCGCGCCTGTTGCTCTGGGGCAGATCTGTGGCTTTGGCGCCCAAAGCTATGTTCTCGCTCTGGACGCGCTGGCCGCACATTTGAAAGCAGGTGGCACGGCATGACCCTCAGGGATTATCTGCGGTTTGTCAGCTATGCCAAGACCCTGGAAGACCTGTGGGATGCGCATTGCCGACAGATGGCGGAATTCGGGTTCGATCGTCTTATCTACGGCCACACGCAATACAGGACGGCAACCTCATTGGGTGATCCAGAGGACTTTGTCATTCTGACTAACCATAACCGCGCCTATGTGGATGGCTTCATCAAGGACGGTTTGTATTTTCACGCCCCCATGTTGAAATGGGCGCTGGACAATGAAGGTGCCGCCAGTTGGAAAATGTTGCTGGACATGCACTCTCGCGGGTCGATGACCGATAAAGAGCGTGAGGTTTTCGAGTTCAACAAGTCCATGGGCGTCGTTTCTGGTTACACCATCAGTTTCAACTCGATCTCTGTGCGCTCGAAAGGGGCGATTTCCCTATCCGCAAAGGAAGGGATGAGCCAGGAAGACATTGACGCGATCTGGCAAGAGCATGGCGAAGACATTCTTTTGATGAACAACGTTGCGCATCTGAAGATCCTGACATTGCCTTTCAACCCACCGAACCGGGCCCTGACAAAGCGTCAGCGCGAGGCGTTGCAATGGGTTGGTGACGGCAAAACCACGCAGGACATAGCCCTGCTGATGGGCCTGACAGCGGCAACTGTCGAAAAGCATCTTCGACTCGCCCGTGAGGCGTTGTCGGTTGAAACGACGGCTCAGGCTGTTTTGAAGGCATCTTTGCATAATCAGATGTTCATTATGGAAGTTTAGGAGTGTTTTTATGACGCCATCCCGCGTCAGTTTACCCTAGGTAAGGAAATCACTACTTTTCAAATCTAACCTAAAAGTTGCAAAGTGAGAGTGTTCCGTGAGTGGTGGCTTTAGCCAGGGAACATTCGGTTGGATCTTTGCGATTTCAAAGCTCTCCAATCACTCTGACAAGGGGGCGCCTATTCGTCCGCGTACCTGTGTCGGAATTTTGGGGGGCCTCGACCATCCCCATCATGCGGGGCCCTCCAATCCTTCACTTCTTTGTCAATTCTATGATGTGCCACCAACAAAAAAGGGCTACGCGACGCGTAACCCTTTCACTTTGTTCAGCAAGGCCCCTGTCGGAGCCTTTCTTTAGCCCTGAGCAGCTTTTGCGACTTCGGCAGCGAAGTCTTCTTTTTCCACAACGATGCCTTCGCCAACTTCCAGGCGAACGAAGCCAGTGATGGTTGCGCCTGCTTCTTTTGCAGCGGCTTCAACGGTCAGATCAGGGTTCACAACGAATTGCTGGCTCAGCAATGTCGATTCAGCGACGAATTTCTTCATGCGGCCTTCGATCATCTTTTCGATCACCTGCTCCGGCTTGCCGGATTCGCGGGCGATGTCCATCTGAACCTGCTTTTCCTTCTCGACAATTGCCGGGTCCATGTCGGCCTCAGACAGGGCGGCCGGGTTCACAGCGGCGATGTGCATCGCAACCTGCTTGCCGATAGCTTCATCACCACCCGACAGTGCAACCAGCACACCGATTTTGCCCATGCCGTTGGTCGCAGCGTTGTGCACATAAGACACAACTGTTTCACCCGACAGTTTGGCCATGCGGCGCACCGACATGTTTTCGCCAATGGTGGCGATCTTGTCGGTCAGCGTGTCGGCAACGCTTTTTCCGCCCAGATCAGCGGCCAGCAGTGCTTCGATGTTGTCCACACCTTCAGCAGCGTTTGCAATCTTGCTGACCATTTCCTGGAACTCAGCGTTTTTCGCAACGAAATCGGTTTCCGAGTTCACTTCGACAGCAACACCGTTGCCACCGTTGACGTGAACAGCAACCAGACCTTCTGCCGCGGTACGGCCAGATTTCTTGGCCGCTTTGGCCAGGCCTTTGGTACGCAGCCAGTCAACGGCGTCGTCCATGTTGCCGCCGGTTTCGGTCAGCGCTTTTTTTGCGTCCATCATGCCTGCGCCGGTCGAGTCGCGCAGTTCTTTAACCATTGCTGCTGTGATTGCCATCTTTTGGCTCTCCTCAATTCAAACGGAATTGGGGCAGGTCATACCCTGCCCCATATGTCATTTACGTGACGGGCTGCTTACGCTTCGGCAGGGGCTTCTGCGGCTTCTTCCGCAAGAGCTTCTTCAACCGGAGCTTCTTCGAATGCGCCGAGATCAACGCCTGCTGCGCCCATCTGCGCGGTCATACCGTCCAGAGCAGCGCGTGCGGCCAGATCACAGTACAGAGCGATTGCGCGTGCCGCGTCGTCGTTGCCGGGAATGATGTAGTCAACGCCATCGGGCGAGCAGTTGGTGTCGACAACAGCCACAACCGGGATACCCAGTTTGTTGGCTTCTGCGATGGCCAGTGCTTCTTTCTTGACGTCGATGACGAACAGCAGGTCCGGAACGCCGCCCATTTCGCGGATACCACCCAGTGATGCCTGAAGTTTGCCCTGGTCACGTTCCATGCCCAGACGCTCTTTCTTGGTCAGGCCTTCTGCGCCCGATTCCATGGCTTCGTCGATCTGGTTCAGACGGTTGATAGACTGGGAAACGGTTTTCCAGTTGGTCAGCGTGCCGCCCAGCCAGCGGTGGTTCATATAGTACTGAGCCGACTTTTCGGCCGCTTCAGCGATCGGGCCAGCGGCCTGGCGCTTGGTACCAACGAACAGAATGCGGCCACCTTTTGCGACGGTGTCACGAACAGCCTGCAGAGCCTGATCCAGCATCGGAACGGTCTGGGTCAGGTCCATGATGTGGATACCATTGCGCGAGCCGTAGATGAACGGGCCCATACGGGGGTTCCAACGCTGTGTCTGGTGACCAAAGTGAACGCCAGCTTCCAGCAGCTGACGCATGGTGAACTCGGGAAGAGCCATGCTATTTTCCTTTTCCGGTTTACGCCTGGGCGGGGGTGAAAGAAGCGGACGCTCCAACCGGCGGTCTTGATGAGGATGTCTCCCTCAAAAAGGCCAAACCCCGCCTGCGGGTTTGAATGGCGCGCGTATAAGGCAGGTTTGCGCGCTACGCAAGGGCCAATCGCCCTTATTTTTCAAGCTGCGCCAATGCGTGCGCATGCCTGACGGCGTTTTCACAATGGGCGGCCAGAGCCTTGCGGTTTTCAAAGTCGCTGACCCGCGCTGGCGCATGATATATTAGTTCAACCGTTCCTTGCCGACGTGCGCCAAGGGTCTTCAGCAAATGCGGCCCGAACTCCATATCCCCCCACCAGCCATAAAAGCGTTTTGGCTGGCCTTTGGGCGCGTGAAACACCACAGAAACGGGTTGGATAAACATGAAATCACGCAACTCATCTGCAAAGAACGCGGCGAAAAGCGTTGTTTTGAAGGGTAAAATGCGAAGCCCGTCGGTTGAGGTGCCTTCGGGGAAAAACAACAGTTTGTGACCCACTTTCAGGCGGGTTTCAAACAGCTTGGTCTGTTCCTTGGCTTTCTTGCGATCCCGTTCGATGAACAGCGTCCCGGTCGCACGGGCCAGCCAGCCGATACCGGGCCATTTGGCAACCTCTGCCTTGGAGACAAAATAGACCCGCTTGCGCGCGTTCAGAGCAAAGATATCCAGCCAGGACGTGTGGTTTGCCACCACCGCCCCCCTCTCTTTCATCAGCGCGCCTGATGTGCGGAACCCGATGCCAAGAATTCGAAACGCGTTGCGGCAGACAAACTGCGTGATGAACGGCGTCACAGGTCGCCGGACGCCGAAAATCGGATACTCGATCAGGCGAACGGCCAGAAGGATGACCAGGCCACCAAAGACAAGGGCCGCCAGCGGGACTCCGCGCAGAATCACCAGAACCCATCCGATAACGCCCAGCTCGATCGGATCGGGCGCGTCTTCACTATTCCAGAGCGGGTCGTTCACAGCGTCACGCCCCGCCATAAATTCGACGCTGCCGTTCATTCATGCGCGTCGTGTCGAGGATCAGGCAAACATCCGTTGTGTTGAAGGTGTGGTCGATAAAGGCGCCCTCGCCCACGAAACCACCCAAGCGCAGGTAGGCTTTGATCAATGCTGGCACCTGAACCATGGCGGCGCGGCGGTCCAAAGCCTCTGGTTTCACTAGGTCCATCGACTGAAAAACATCGGGCTGCGCCCGTACGCGCAACTCTGGCGGAGCCAGATGGTTGTGGTGAAGCATCGACAAGGGCTGCGCCAATGTGGTCACGTCTGTTCCGTGAAAACTCGCAACGCCGAACAGCACCTCAATGTCACGTTCCGCTACATAAGCGGCCAAACCGTTCCACAGGTGGTACATTGCCGTACCCCCACGGTAGTCGGGGTGCAGGCACGACCGTCCCAGCTCCAGCAGTTTGCGCCCGCTGTTCTTGAGAACGGTCAGGTCATATTCATCTTCGGAATAGAATTGCCCCAGTTCCGCAGCACGTTCGCCCGGTAACATCCTGTAGACGCCAATAATTTCGCCGGTTTGATCATCATAGGCCAACATATGATCGAAATACGGGTCGAAACGGTCTTTCTCGAGGCCAGCATCGTGATCGACCATCTCTCCGCCGCCCCCCAACTCGCGCACGAAGACGTCATAGCGCAGGCGTTGAGCTGCTTGCAGGTCGGCTTCGGTCTCGGCCAGTTTTACGGTGAAAGAAGGGCCAGTATCCGGCATATGGGGTGATCCGTGTTCTTTTGGCTGCTGATACCGCAGTTTTTCAGCCAAAGGCAACAAGCCCCGCTTCGGTCAGCGTTGTTAACCTTTCCTAAACCACTTTCACAGATCAAAGACCGGCATCAGGGCGATGCGCGTTCCGTCGATCACCACTTTTCCCTGCTCGCGAAAGTTCACGGTGATCTTGCCTGCAATGTTGGACTGAACCTGTCCGACGCCCCATTCGGGAAAATCCGGGTGGCGGACAAACATGCCCGGTGCAAGTATAGCATTCATGTCTGTCATAGGGGCCTCCGGGACGTGCGGCAGATACAGTCGGAGGTACGCATGGGCGAGAGCAACGTCAACCTGGCCGAATTGATCGGTTCGCGGATTTGCCATGATCTGATCAGCCCGATCGGGGCGATCACCAACGGGCTTGAGCTGTTGGATATGGTGGGCGCCGTACAGGGCCCCGAGATGGAACTGATCTCGGGCAGTGTCGGAAGTGCCGGGGCGCGTATACGCTTTTTCCGCGTTGCCTTTGGCTCGGCCAGTGATCAGCCGCTTGGTCGGACCGAAGTAACCGAACTGCTGAAAGATATCGAGCGTGCCGGGCGGATACGGGTCAACTGGAACCTGACCGGGCCTGTGCCGCGTAATCAGGTCAAACTGGCCTTTCTGGCGCTTATGTGCTGCGAAAGTGCCATGCCGCTGGGCGGCGCAGTCGAAATCGTCAATCAGGGCAACAATTGGATAGTGACCGGGGTTGCAGACCGGTTGAATGTCGATGGTGATCTTTGGAAGAACGTCGTGACAGGTCGGTTTCCCACCAAGATCACGCCCGCGCACGTTCAGTTCGCGTTGCTGCCTGAAACGGCAGCTGCGATGGGTCGGCGGGTTGCCGTTGAAACCTCGGCAACCCGCGTGTCACTTCGGTTTTAAGCCCGGATCGTTCCGTTCCCGCGCACGAGATATTTGAAACTGGTCAATTGCGCCGCCCCAACCGGCCCGCGCGCGTGCATCTTGCCCGTCGCGATTCCGATTTCTGCCCCCATGCCAAACTCGCCACCATCCGCAAACTGAGTCGAGGCATTGTGCATGAGGATTGCGCTGTCCAGACGCTCAAAGAAACGGGCCGCTGCTGCGTCATCCTCGGTCATGATGCAATCGGTGTGATTCGAGCCGTATTGATGAATATGAGCAATCGCGGCATCAATATCGGTAACGGGCTTCGCCGCGATCACGCTGTCGAGGAACTCTTTTCCCCAGTCATCCGCCGTAGCAGCAACTGTACCCTCCCCAGCGAGAACACCGTCGGCGTGAACCTCGACGCCTGACTGGACCAGTGTCGCAACCACGTCACGCCCCAGTGTGTCGGCGATATCCTGATGAACCAGCAAGCATTCAGCGGCTCCGCAAATACCAGTGCGGCGGGTTTTGGCATTCAGCACAACTTCCAGCGTTTTCTGCGGATCAGCAGCCTTGTCGATGTAAATGTGCACGATGCCTTCGAGATGGGCAAAGACCGGCACACGGGCCTCTCGTTGTACAAGGCCCACCAGTCCCTTGCCTCCGCGTGGAACGATGACGTCGACATAGTCGGTCAGCGTCAGCAGCTCCTGCACCGCAGCGCGGTCGCGTGTGGGCACCAGTTGAATAGCGTCTTCGGGCAGGTTGGCGGCCTTCAGCCCTTCGACCAGACAGGCATGGATCGCGGCTGAGGAATGAAAGCTTTCGGATCCGCCACGCAGGATTACCGCATTGCCCGATTTCAGGCACAGCGCCCCGGCATCCGCAGTTACGTTGGGTCGGCTTTCATAGATCACGCCGATAACCCCTAACGGTGTCCGGACGCGCTGGATGTTAAGGCCCGTGGGCATATTCCATTCAGACAGAACCTCACCCACCGGGTCGGCCTGCTCCGCGACGGTTCTCAGTCCGTCTACCATGCCCTGAACACGCGCCTCACCCAGCATCAGGCGATCCATCATTGCGGGGCTCAGTCCCTTGTCGCGGCCGAATTCCAGATCTTTTTGATTGGCTTCGATGATCCGTGCCCGATTGGCCCAAACCGCGTCTGCGGCTGCAATCAGCGCTGCGTGCTTTCGTTCAGCTGTTGCAAAAGCCAGTTCTCGCGAAGCGACCTTGGCACGTTTCCCAAGATCTTCCATCAGAGCAGGAATGCTGTCGAAGTCTTTCATATCGCGTGCCTTTCAGATCATCTTATTGAAGGTTAAAGGGCCAGGTCGTCCCGGTGGATCAGGGCTGCGCGACCGGGATAGCCCAGCGTCGCTTCAATCTCAGAAGACTTACGCCCCTTGATCGCATCGGCTTCCTGCGCCGTATACCGGCTGATCCCCTGAGCCAGACGGCGGGATTCCAGATCAAGGACGGCGACAGGATCGCCACGACCGAAATCTCCGGTCACTTCCACAATCCCGGCAGGTAGCAGGCTTTTGCCATTGGCCAGTGCCTTGGCCGCTCCCTCGTCCACGGTAATCTCACCCCGAGGTTTCATCGCCGAAATCCAGCGTTTGCGGGCTGCATGTGGATCCAATGTCGCGGTAAACCATGTGGAATTGGCACCGTTTTCGAGCGTTTTCAGAGGGTTCAGAACCGACCCTTCGGTAATCGCCATGGCGCAACCGCCCGCGGTTGCCATCTTGGCCGCCAACAGTTTTGTCTTCATCCCGCCTTTTGACAGGCCCGAGCCCGCATCACCGGCCATGGCTTCAATCTGGGGTGTGATCCTGTCGATTGTCTCGAAGCGCTTCGCCGAAGTGTCTTCCTTAGGATTGCCCGAATAGAAGCCATCCACATCCGACAGCAGAATCAGTTGGTCGGCCCCTACTGTCACGGCGATTTGCGCGGCCAAGCGGTCATTGTCGCCATACCGGATTTCGTCCGTTGCAACCGTGTCGTTTTCATTGACGATCGGAACGACGCCCAACCCAAGCAGAGTTTCCAAGGTTGCGCGTGAGTTCAGATACCTGCGGCGATCTTCGCTGTCTTCAAGCGTCACCAGAACCTGCGCCGTGGTGATCCCATGGGGTGCCAACGCTTCTTCATAAGCGCGTGCAAGCCGGATTTGCCCAACCGCAGCAGCAGCCTGTGACTGTTCCAAGGGCAGTGCCGCCATCGGCAGTCCCAGAACGCCGCGGCCCAGTGCAATCGAACCGGACGAAACAAGGATTACATCTTTCCCTTGTCCCTTGAGCCAGGAAACATCCTGCGCCAACGACAGCAGCCAGTCAGAACGCAGCAAACCAGTGTCGCGATCAACCAGCAAAGCCGACCCGATTTTTACCACCAGACGGCGTGACGAGGTCAGGGTTGCCAAGGCTGTGCCTCCTCAGCGGGTTTCTGACGCACACGGTTTTCGTCAATCTGGCTGCGCAGCGCCCGCAGAACTTCGGTTACACCCAGATGTGCCACACCGGACATGGTCATGACGGGGCCGCCCAAGGCTTCCTCAAGCTCTTCGGCGGCAAGGGCACGTTCTTCGTCATCCAGCGCGTCGATCTTGTTCAGAACAGTGATCCGGGGCTTCTCAGCCAGTTCACCGCCATAGGCTTCCAACTCGTGAATGATCGTGCGGTAATCATCGGCGACCGTCGCAGAGGTGCCGTCGACCAGATGCAACAACACGGCACAGCGTTCCACGTGACCCAGAAAACGGTCACCAATGCCACGGCCTTCATGAGCGCCTTCGATCAGGCCCGGGATATCGGCCACAACAAATTCGACGTTGTCCACGCCGACAACGCCAAGATTGGGGTGCAGCGTGGTAAACGGATAGTCGGCAATCTTGGGCCGCGCATTCGACGTGGCCGCCAGAAAGGTCGACTTGCCTGCATTCGGCATACCCAAAAGACCCACATCGGCGATCAGCTTGAGCCGCAGCCAGATTGTGCGGTCAATCCCCGCCTGCCCCGAATTGGCGCGGCGCGGGGCCTGATTGGTGGCGGACTTGAAATGCAGGTTGCCAAAGCCGCCATTGCCGCCCTTGGCCAGCAGAACGCGTTGCCCGACTTCGGTCAGGTCGCAGATGACGGTTTCTTCGTCTTCGTCCAGGATTTCAGTGCCAACCGGAACACGCAGAACGATATCGTCCCCATCCTTGCCGGTGCGTTGCTGCCCCCGGCCCGGTTGCCCGTTTTTGGCGAAGAAGTGTTGCTGATAGCGGAAGTCGATCAGGGTGTTCAGCCCATCCACAACTTCGGCCCAGACAGACCCGCCTTTGCCGCCGTCCCCGCCATCGGGGCCGCCGTATTCGATAAACTTTTCGCGTCTGAAGCTGACGCAGCCGCTACCGCCGGCCCCGGACCGGATGTAGACCTTTGCGAGATCGAGAAATTTCATGTGTGTCCCCTACTGCAAAGGCCCCATCGGCCACAAGTCAGAGTTTTTTACTGTATGTCCAGGTGGGCACATTCGCATCGCGCGCCACCGAATAGCTTTCCGCATCGCCCAGATACTGGAACCCGCAATGGGTCAGGACCCGGGCCGAGGCCGGATTATCCTGAAACACACTGGCAAACATCGTCGCGTTTTCCAGCGGGTTGGCGTTAACAAGCGCTTCCACAGCCATCGAGGCAATGCCCGTGTTCCAATAGATCGGCGCGACCCAATAGCCGACTTCAGACTGATTCCGATCAAGCCGTTTCAGCGAAATTACACCGATCAGTTCCGGGCCACCGTCCTTGGTAGCATCCATGACCCAGACGTCCTCGTCCCGGTTGTCAGCCATCGAACGGGTTACAAAGGCTTCGATCGAACCGGGGGCCAGTGGATGTGCAATACTGGTGGTCATCCGCGCCACGCGCTCATCACCTGCGTAATGCTCGATAAGGCCCATATCCGACCGGCGCAGGGGGCGCAGGTCGAACCGCTCGGTTTCAATGACCGGCTGATTTATTATTGTCTCAAGCTTCATTGGTGTGTTCCTCCTCCGAACAACACGAATAGTACGGACGCGACCGTAAGACCCGCCAACGTCCACATCAGATATTTTTCCGCCGGGCGACCTTCAACCGCATGCGCGATTCTATCCCCCGCAAAAGTCCAGATCGGGTGCAAAACAATCTGGCAGATCAACAAACTAAGAGCGATCGTGAGCGTTGCGTCAAAGCTGGACGTCCCCGCCGCGACAAAGCCCGTAAAACCTGCAACAATCATGGCCCAGGCTTTTGGATTCAGCGGATGCACGATCAACCCCGCCCAGAATCCCGGAACATCACCAACCGCAGTTTCGCGCGACAGTCGCAAATTCGCGATCTTCCACGCCAGCCAGCAAATATATGCAGCCGAAGCATATTTCAGCGCCGCAAAGGCCGTCGGAACCTGTTCCGCCAGTTGCAGCAAACCAAAGCCCACGGGCCAGATAATCAGCTGCTTACCAAGCACGACACCGGCCACAAAAGGTAATGCGGCACGAAACCCATAGCGCGCACCCGTTCCCAGCAGGACCATGTTGGCCGGCCCCGGCGTGCCGACCTGAGAGGCGGCAAAGATCAGGAAACTGGTGGTTGCGACTGTCATCGGTTCTTTCGATCACGACTGCGTTGAAACGAGAAAGGGGACCGGCACTTTGTGCCGGTCCCCCATGAATTTTTCTTAAACCTTCTGGGTCTCGGCTTACTCTGCGGCCTCCGCCACTGGCAGGACCGAAATAAAGGTGCGGTTCTTAAGTCCCTTGTGGAACTTCACGGCGCCATCGACAGTTGCAAAGATGGTGTGATCTTTGCCAATGCCTACGCCTTCACCCGGCCAGAACTTGGTGCCGCGCTGACGCACGATGATGTTGCCTGCGATAGCGGCCTGGCCACCATACAGTTTTACGCCAAGGCGACGACCAGCTGAGTCGCGACCGTTACGGGAGGAACCGCCAGCTTTTTTATGTGCCATTCTCTCTCTCCTTAGCCTTTAGCCAATTCTTTGGCTTGCTCAACCCATTCGGGTTTCACTTTGACCGTTTCGATAGCAGCAATCTGCTCATCCGACAAGGCGGCCAGAGCGGCAAAGCTCTCGATACCGGCCTCAAACAGCTTCTTGGCGGCGGCAGGGCCGACACCGTTCAGTTGGGTCAGATCGTCAGCAGCGGCAGCAGCGGGTGCTTCAGCCTTGGCTTCGGCTTTCTTGGCAGGCTTTGCAGCGGGTGCCGCCTCGCCAGCCGGAGCGGAACCGGTTGCAGCTTTGATGCCCGATTTGTCGGCGCCCGACGCCAAAATGTCGGTGATTTTGACCAGCGTCAGTTTCTGACGGTGGCCAACGGTACGCTTCGAGCTGTGCTTACGACGGCGTTTGACGAACTTGATGACCTTGTCACCTTTGATCTGTTCGATCACTTCGGCCTGAACGCCTGCGCCTGCAACGAAAGGTGCGCCAACGACCGGAGCGTCACCGCCCAGCATCAGAACATCGTTGAATTGAACTTTTTCACCTGCGTCGGCAGCCAGTTTTTCAACGCGGAGGATATCGCCCGCCTGAACCTTGTACTGCTTGCCGCCAGTCTTGAGGACCGCAAACATGCGTCTTTCCTTTTCTAACCCGCGTTCTGTGGTCCCCGGTTGGGTGTTTTGGCCCCAAGAAACTTGAAAGCCACCTCGAACAGCGTGCCCTTTTCGGGCTGTGTGAATGGCCCCTGACAACGTCATGAGGGCCAAATAATAACGATACCCGGCGCGGAAAACCGGCCGGGATGCGCGCTTATCCATAGATTACAGGTAAAAGTCAACACCAAAGCGGCGTCAAAGATCGGACGCCCTCAGCGCTTGTCCAACCGCCTGCCCCAGGCGATAGGAAATATCATTGAACATACGATCAAAGCCGTTAAACACGGCCTCATTCAAGGCGCGTCCCGTCTCGGTTCTGGAAAACGCGATATTTTCGCGCATCTGAGCCTCATCCAACGGGCGGTAGGCCATAAGAAGAAACGAATAAAGCCACTCCTCAGTGTCCTCGGCCCGGCTTTCTTTCTGCAACAAAAGCTCTGCCAGCAGTTCCTGATCATCGGTCCGCGCATCAACATCAAGTCCCTGAAAGAAGCTGTAGTCAGACGTCAATGCCCCCTGAACATTCTTTTCGATCAGGTCATTTGCCTCGATATATTCCTTGACCAAAGCAAACTGAGCGGTGCTGCGTTCTGCGGATTTGTAGGCTTCTCGGGCCATGTCTTCGATTGCCTGATCCGACATGGCGCGCCGGGCCGAGTTTTCCAGTGTTACGATGGTCTGGCCAAGATCGCTTTCAAAAAACAAGATGGCCTGATCAAGCTGAATATCGGACATACCTTCTTTGAAGGCGTCCGTCAGATGTTCCCGCATCCAAAGGGGATCGTAGATACGATTGACCTGCGACTCGAAAAAAGCGCCACCCTTGTTATCCAAAAAAGTATCATCAAGAGTCTCGCGATGGCCCTGCCCCTCGTGAACAAGGATTTCCATCACCTGTGTCAGGCGCATGGCTTTCGCCAGTCGGTCGACTTTTCCATCGGCATACAGCGGCAGTGCCCAACACAGGGCGACCACAAATGCCAGAATTACGCGCTGCATCAAATGTCCTGTGCCGGGTGCAATTCGGCCATCCGCGCGGCCAGAACCTCGAACCTCATGGCCATGATCTCATATTGGATGGCGTTCAATAGCTCGTAGACTTCCTGCATCAGCGGCTGTTCCAGCGCGTCAACATATGTATCCACATCAGCGTCGGAAAAATCCTGATAGGTGTAAGCAGCGCCGGCCAGATTGGACAGTTGCAGTGACTGACGCATTGCCGGTTCATTTTGCTTCATCAATTCACGCAGTTCATCCCCGTCCAGCTGTAGCTCGATGACACCCGATGCGCTGGCCGCCAGCAGGAAGCGCACCTGAATTTCCTGCAAGGCACGCAACGCCGTACCTGTGGAATCGATCGCGGCGTTCATGCGTTTAAAACTTTCGACCCGTTTCGACCCGTTCTTGATCAGGTCAGAGATGATCCTTTGACCTGCCAATTGCTTGACGTCATCGTCTTCTTGCATGTGTGAGGCATTTTCGGCCACGACCAGACGTTGACCAAGGTCAGACGCGTAAAACTCGACAGCGTGTGCCAGGGCCTCGTCACTTAGGGTCTGTTCCAGAATGGAAACTGCGGTGTCGTGCATTGCACCGACTTCAAAAACCTCGTCCGTCAAACGGGTCCAGTCCTTGCCGAAACCCTCTGGGTCAACACCCAACATCTGCGGCGCGGACCGTGAGCTCAGGGCGATGCTTTCAAGAGCTACGTCAAAACCGGTCGTCGTCAGAAAAGCCTCAATCCGATCCCGGTTCGCCGCAGAAAGCTCCAGAGGAACCAGAACAAGCGCCAGAAACGGGGCGAGAAACCAAAAGGCGATGCGGTGTGCAAACTGTGTCATACCATTCAGAGTAGGTGTTTTGCGCCGGCAGGCAACGGAAAATCCCGGCAATCACGATTTCCGGAATTTTCTGCTTGCGCCCCCGTTCGTTCCTGACTAAATCCCCCCCTCACAGACCCCCGCGGAGAGGTGCCGGAGTGGTCGAACGGGGCGGTCTCGAAAACCGTTGTGGGTGCAAGCCCACCCAGGGTTCGAATCCCTGTCTCTCCGCCACATTCCCAATATCGAAGGCTGTCAGAAAACGTCTTCCGGTCTGATTTGGGTTCTCAACAAAATTGCAAGTGGTCCGCTGTCAGAAACTGTAGTGGCCTGGTTCACCCGGCGTGTTCTTGCCGTGAAATCTGGTGCAATCAGCGTAGCACGGCCCAAACCTGTATTCTGCTGAGAATTCACAGGAATTCCCCTTTGTATATCCGCTACATTTAACGCATCCCAGCGACACATTTTCTAAAGGAGACACACATGTCGCGTATTCTTATCCTGATCATCATCGCCGCTGTTGGTGTTGGTGGTTACTACTATCTCAACCAGTCCGAACAAACCCCGGCTGAACAAGTGCAATCCGCAGCGCAGGAGGCGGGCGATGCAGTGGCTGATGCCGCGTCAACCGCTCAGGAAGCTGCGTCTGACGCGCTGGAAGGTGCAACAGAACAGGCCAGCGAGGCAGCTTCATCCTTGACCGAACAGGCGCAGGAAGCCGCATCGTCGGTTGCCGACCAAGCCAGTGAGGCAGCTTCGTCTGTTGCGGAACAAGCATCCGAGGCAGCACAGCAAGCCGGTGATCAGGTGGCGGCGCTGGCGGGTCAGGGACAGGAATTGCTGAGCTCCTGGATTCAGGAAGGCAAGCTGGACCCCACCAATTTCGACTATGAAGGCATCATGAGCTCAATTCAGGACAGCACATTGGCCACGGATCTGAAAGAACAGGCGATCAAGATTGTAAATGACATTAAAGAGTCGCCTGAAACCATCGCCTTGAAGATTCAGGAACTGACCGCGCTGTTGACGCAGCAATAACAAAGAAGGGGCCGGTTGCCAGTTCCCGGCCCCTTCCTCTCACGCCAATTTTCCAGTCGTGCCCTTACGTTATCGTTTCTCTGAATTGACCCAGTGTGCGGCTTTTGATTGGCTGCCCCGACAACACATCCTCACCCGAGGTCGCCCGTTGGCAATCTCCTGTTCAAGGGGTGTGCGCATTGAACAAGCCATCTTGAGGACGATCCCATGATTGACCTGCCCCAAACAATGAAAGCTGCCATCCTGAAACACGGCGGGTACTCGGCCACTTCGACCGGACCAGTCATCGAGGATGCGGCTGATTGGCTTGAAGCCGCGGAACTGCCCGTTCCCAATCCCGGCCCCGGTCAGGTTTTGATCCGCCTGCGCGCGTCGTCGGTCAATCCGTCCGACCTCCACTTCATCAAGGGTGAATACGGCCAGCCGCGCGTCAAAGGTGCCGCGGCCGGATTCGAAGGCTGTGGCGACGTCGTTGCAACCGGAAAAGGTGCCGAGGCGCTGAAGGGACAGCGCGTCGCTTTCGTGGCCGCAGGTTCCGGCGCCTGGGCGGAATACATCGTGACGCAGATGCAAATGTGTATTCCTTTGCGTCCGGATATTTCAGATGATGACGGCGCCGCGCAAATCGTCAACCCTCTCACCGCGATGGCGATGGTGGACATGGCAAGGGAAGACGGCGATGCATTTGTGATATCCGCTGCGTCCAGCCAATTGGGAAAACTGATGTGCAGCCTCGGGCGTGATCTGGGGTTGAAACCCATCGCGCTGGTGCGCCGGGCCGAGACAGTCGACACGCTGAAAAGTCTTGGAGCTGCCGAAGTGCTTGTGACGTCCGATCCTGAAATCGGCGAGAAGTTTGCCGCGATAAGCGCCACGCTGAAGCCTCGGGTCTTCCTTGATGCGGTGACGGATCAACTGTCCGAGAAACTGTTCTGCGCCATGCCCAACCGGGCGCGCTGGGTCAGCTACGGCAAACTTTCGACCGAAGCGCCAACGCTTTCTCAGACCGGCCAGCTGATCTTCATGGGCAAACGGATCGAAGGTTTCTGGCTGACGCAATGGATGATGTCGACACCGCCCGCTGACCAGATGCGGGTTGTGGCCGAAGTTCAGGCCCGCTTTGCCGATGGTCGCTGGAAAACGGATGTTTCCGAACACCTTACACTCGAAAATCTTGTGTCGAATCTTGCCGATGCGCTGAAAAAGAGTGACGGAAAGGTGATTATCACCCCATAGTAGAACTCACCTGCGTTACCGGAGGATACACGCGGGCGGACGAAGACGCTGGAAAACCGGTGGAGGGAGGACAGTGTGGATAACGCGCAGCTGCTGATTAGCGGGCTGGCGAACGGGTGTGTCTACGGCCTGATCGCGCTTGGCTTTGTACTGATCTACAAGGCTACCGAAGCGGTGAATTTTGCGCAGGGTGATTTCATGATGCTGGGCGCATTTGTGACCATCGGCCTGACAAATACCGAATACATGGGGTTGCCGTTCTGGCTCGCTCTGCCTGTTTCATTGGGAATAATGGGCGCGCTCGGTTTTCTTCTTGATCGCCTGATCATTCGCCGCTTGTTCGGTGAAAGTCAGACCGCCGTTGTCATACTGACCATTGCTTTGGGCTTTGTGATCCGTTTCGTTGCCGGTCTGATCTGGGGGCACGAGCCGCAAACGCTGCAAAACCCGCTTGCGGGCAAAGAAGTGCGCATGGGCGGTCTTGTACTGGGGATGGAGGATGTCGCGATAATAGTTGTCACGGTGCTGCTGACATGGGCACTCTATGTTTTCTTCAGCCGCACCAAGCTGGGTCTGGCGATGCAGGGCGCCTCGCAAAACCAGCTGGCAGCTTATTACATGGGCATTCCCGTCAGGCGTGTTCAGGGATGGGTCTGGGCTTTGGCCGGCGGCGTTGCAGGAATTGCCGGAGTTCTCTTTGCTGCAAAAGGGGCTGTGGATCCGACAACAGGATTGCTGGGCATCAAGGCTTTTGCCGCCGCCGTTATCGGCGGATTCGGCAGTTTGCCGGGTGCATTGGCCGGAGGGCTGATTGTCGGCATTATCGAACCCTTCGCCAGCCGGTACATTGCGGCAGGTTACAGCCAGGTCGCGCCATACGCTTTGCTGCTTGCCGTCCTGATCTTCCGACCAGACGGGCTGTTCAGTCAGGTCCGGGTCAAGAAGGTCTGAGCCATGCGGATCGTTTTCAAAACCGACTACATGCAGGATATTCGCCCCTGGAAAGACGGGTTCCAGCTGCGCCTTTATCTGCTTCTACTGTTTGTCGTCGCGGCCGCGCCTTTCGCACTGGACGATTTCTATCTGGGTGAACTGACAAACGTTCTGATCTGGGCCATCGCCGGTCTGGGTCTGATGATCCTGACCGGACATACAGGGCAAGTCAGCCTGGGCCATGCGGCCTTTCTGGCCTTTGGCTGTTACGCCAACGTGGCCCTGATTGAGGCAGGCGTTCCTTTTCTAGTCGCGTTTCCGCTGGCCGGAATTCTGACCGGGATCGCGGGTGTGACCGTCGCAGTCCCTGCCCTGCGGCTTCACGGTATCTACCTGGCGATCTTTACCATGGCGCTGTCCATCCTGATGGATGACATCATCGTTCTGTCCGAGCCGATCACTGGTGGTGTCGCGGGTAAATATATCGGCGGGGTCGAGATCTTTGGCCTTACGGTTGATCGCTGGGGGACGCCTGATCTTTTTTACTGGCTGGTTCTGTTCGTCACCGTTCTGGTCACGTTGGGATATATAAACCTGCTGCGGGCCCCTCTAGGACGTAGCTTCATCGCCGTTCGCGACTCCGAGGTTTCGGCGCAGGCGATGGGTATAGATATCGCGCGAACAAAGATGATTTCATTCGCCTTGTCCTGTGCGGTTACAGGTTGGGCCGGCGTGTTGATGGGTCTGTTTGCTGGTGCGTTTAACAATGAAACCTTCAGCGTCCTGATTTCGATCCAATTGCTGATGATGATTGTTATTGGCGGGCTGGGCTCGATCCATGGCGCGTTTCTGGGCGCAATCGTCATCGGGTTCTTGCCGCAGTTTCTATCGATTTCAAAGGAATATGTCGGCGCGATCATTGGCGGAAACACCGTTGCCATTCCGGGGTTGGAGTTCGGCATCTTTGGCATGATCCTGATCGGCTTCATCCTTTTCGAGCCCATGGGCATCTATGGCCGTTGGCTGAAGATTCGCACCTGGTTCGAATTGTTTCCCTTCTATCGCAAGGACATGTTCAAACGGCAGAAATCTTATCTCAAGACGGAGCGTCTGAGATGAGCTTGCTGGAATTTGAAAACGTTACCCTGAAATTTGGTGGTCTGACGGCCGTGGACAATTTGTCCTTCGCGGTTCAGAAGGGCGAAGTTTTTGCCATAGTCGGGCCGAATGGCGCTGGCAAATCGACGGTCTTCAATCTGATCTCGCGCTTTTACGAACCGTTTTCAGGGTCGATCCGGTTTGATGGTCACGATCTCCTTCAGGTCAAACCGTCTGGCGTGGCCGCCTTTGGTGTGGCGCGGACCTTCCAGAACATCGAGCTCTTCGAACACGCAACTGTCCTGCAAAATCTTTTGGTCGGACGACACAGGCATCGGACTACGATCCTGATTTCAGAACTTTTGTTCACCCCTGCAGTCCGACGGCAAGAGCTGGAGAACCGGGAAAAAGTTGAAAAAATCATCGATTTCCTCGACCTGCAGGCCTATCGCGACAAGATGATTTCAGGGCTGCCTTACGGCGTGCGCAAAGTGGTCGAAGTGGCACGTGCCCTGGCGACCGATCCCAAGTTACTGTTGCTGGATGAACCGGCGTCGGGGCTGTCGGTGGAAGAGACGACCGATATGCGTTGGTGGATCGACGATATCCGGCGGCAAATGGGAATTACCGTGCTGATGGTCGAACACGATATGGGATTGGTATCAGGCGTGTCCGACCGGGTCCTGGCCATGGCAGATGGGGCAAAGCTGGCCCTCGGGCCACCGGCAGACGTGCAATCGCACCCGGCCGTGATCGAGGCTTATCTGGGAAAAGCCTCATGAACACTCCGATCTTGCAAGTTCGCAATATCGAAAGTTTCTACGGTCCGATCATGGCCATTCGGGGCGTTTCTCTGGATGTGCACGAAGGAAAAATCGTGTCGATCCTTGGTGCAAACGGCGCGGGCAAAACCACATTGATGAAAACCATCTCTGGTGTGATGGACCCGGAAAAGGGAATGATTACCTTTGACGGCGGTGACATTCAGGGCTGGGAGCCGCACAAGGTTGTCCAGCGCGGGGTGGTTCAGATCCCGGAAGGGCGCGAAGTGTTTCCTCTGTTGACGGTTGATGAAAACCTAAGCCTCGGCGCCTACACCCGCAAAGACAAAGACCAGATCGAACAGGATCGTGAGCTGGTCTTTCGTTATTTTCCGGTTCTGAAAAGCCGTCGGTCGCAAGAGGCCGGAACCCTTTCGGGCGGGCAGCAACAGATGCTGGCCATAGGACGCGGATTGATGGCCCGACCTCGTATCATGTTGCTGGATGAGCCGTCTCTGGGCCTGTCCCCTCTGCTGGTGCAAGAGATCTTTGGCATTCTCAAACGTCTGAACGAAGAACAGAATATGACGATGTTGCTGGTTGAACAGAATGCCAATGCGGCGTTGGAACTGGCCCATCGCGGCTATGTCATGGAGGTGGGTCGCATCGTCATGGACGGGGCCGCGGATGCCCTTTTGCAATCCGAGGATATCCAAAGCTTTTATCTTGGAAAACAAGAAGAAGGCGCGCGCGAAAGCCGCCGCTGGAAGCGGAAAAAGACGTGGAGGTAAGACGGATGGACGCCACGCCCCTGCCCCCACAGGTCGTGATAAACGGCGTTCAGTTCAACGTAACAGCGGGACAGCGCCCGGTGCGTGTTGATGGCTGCATCACCATTGCTGAGTTGTTCCAAAGCCGATGTGACGAACTGGGCAGCCGAACGGCGCATCGCGAAAAAGACCTGGGTATCTGGAAATCCTATTCCTGGGCCGATTACTGGCATCATGCCAAATGGATCGGGCTGGCCTTGCGCAAGCTGGGACTGGAACGCGGCGATGTGGTCTCAATCCTGTCCGAGGACCGCAAGGAGTGGGCTTGGCTCGACATGGGCATTCAGGGCGTTGGCGGTATCGCTTCCGGCGTCTACACGACGGATTCCGCCAGTCAGTTGCAGTATCTGATCAACGACAGCGGCAGCCGGTTTCTGATTGTCGAGGACGAAGAGCATCTGGACAAGTTTCTGGGAATAGAGACCGAGGTTCCTGATCTGATCAAGGTAATCATCCTCGAGGACGAAGGGCTGCATGACCTGAACCATCCGCGTTGCATGATGATCGACGAACTGTTCGCCTTGGGCCAAGAGGCCGAGTTGGCCGAGCCCGGGCGCTTCGAAGCGGAAATCGCATTGGCCAAACCGCAGGACACTGCCTTGCTGGTCTATACGTCGGGCACAACCGGTCAGCCGAAAGGCGCGATGCTTAGCCATGAAAACATTCTGGCCGCCATCGAATCCGCTGCACGGGCGCTGCCAGCGCTGCCCAACGATGAACAGCTGTGTTTCCTGCCTCTGTGTCACATTCTGGAACGTAATGTCTCGGTCTATTTCCCATTGGCGGCCCGCTGCACTGTCAATTTTGCCGAGAGCCCTGAGACGGTTTTTGCAAACCTTCAGGAGGTCTCGCCCACAACCTTCACAGCGGTGCCAAGGGTTTGGGAAAAGATCTACTCACACGTCCAGATCCTGACGCAGGAAGCCACACCCTTGGGGCGGCTGGCATTTGGCCTGGCATTGAAAACTGGTGCGCGCCGTGCCGGATATCTAAGTGCTGGCCAGCCTGTTCCAACCGGCGTCGCCACCAGATTTTGGTTTTGGGATCAGCTGGTTTTAAAAAACCTGCGTCGAATGCTGGGCCTGGACAAACTTCGACGCGGTGGAACAGGCGCTGCCCCAATCTCGACCGATCTGCTGAAATGGTACTGGTCCATCGGCGTGCCGTTAGTGGAAGGGTTCGGGATGACCGAAACTTCGGGCCTTGCCACGCTCAACACGACAGGCAGCAATAAGATCGGAACCATAGGCAAAGCCGTCGAAGGGTGCGACATCCGCATCTCGGACGATGGTGAAATCCAACTGAAGGGCCTGAACATTTTTCAGGGATACTGGCGCAACAACGCGAAGACGGCAGAAACCTTCACCGCCGATGGCTGGCTGCGTACCGGGGATATGGGGTCAATAGATAAGGATGGCTATGTCACTATCACGGGCCGCCTGAAGGACATCATCATCACCGCGGGGGGTAAGAATATCACCCCAGCCGAGATCGAAAGCCGCCTTAAGTTCAGTCACTATGTCGCGGACGCAATCCTCATCGGGGACAGGCGCAAATTTCTGACGGCACTGATCATGATTGATCAGGAAAACGTCGAAAAATACGCGCAGGGCCATAAAATCCCCTTCTCGAATTTTGCCTCGCTATGCGCGGCACCCGAAATCAAGCAGTTGATCAGTTTGGAAATTGCCGCTGTTAATGCAGAATTTGCGCGGGTCGAGCAGATCAAGGATTTCCGTCTGATTGACGTCCTGCTGACCGCTGAAGACGACGAGCTTACAGCCACAATGAAGCTGAAGCGCGGACTGGTGGAAAAGAAACACGGGCATCTGATCGAAGACATGTACACTTGACCAAAAGATTAACGGGAGGAAAGAGATGAAGAAATTACTCAACAGTCTGGCGGCTGCATCACTGCTGACAGCATCGGCAACACTTGGTTGGGCGCAAACACAAGGTGTGACCGATGACGAGATTGTCATCGGATCCGTCAATGACCTGAGCGGGATTTTTGCCGCCGTGGGTGTTCCGGCCACCAAGGGCGCTAACGTGGTTTTCGACCGGGTGAATGCGGCTGGCGGCGTGCACGGGCGCAAAATTCGTTACGTGGTCGAAGACAATGGCTATCAGATGCCGCGAGCCATGCAGGGCTATAACAAGCTGCTGAACCGCGACAAGGTATTTGCCATGTTGCAGTCGCTTGGAACGCCGATGAACATGGCGGGGTTCAAGCTGTTGGATCCCAAAGGCATTCCCAACGTAGCGCCTCTTACAGCTGCGCGTCAGATGTTGCAGGAACCCATGCGAAACAAGTTCACCTCCTTCTCGACCTATTTCGATCAGGCGCGTGTTGGTGTGAACTATCTGGCAGGCGATTTTGGATCAAAGACGGTCTGCACCATGTACCTGCCGACAGATTTTGGTGAGGAAATTCTAGAAGGCAGCAAGGCCGGAGCCGAAGAGGCCGGGATCACTTTTGGATCAGAAACCACCCATAAACCGGATGAGACGGACTTTGTCGGATCGCTGAGCAAGCTCAAGGAAGAGGGTTGCGATATCGTCACCATGGCGCTTGGGGTGCGGCAGGCGATCACCGTCGTGGGCACCGCAAAGAAAATGGGCCTGACTGATATGAAGTTTCTCGGCACCTCGGCCAGTTTCCTGACGGTCGTGGCGCAGGTGCCCGGTGGCGTGACTGATGGATTCTACGCGGCAGCTTCGTGGCAGGATCTTTGGGCGCGTGCGGATCAACCTGCCCCGGCCGCATTTATCGAGGAATACAAGGCAGCCACGGGCGAAGATCCGGTCGGATTTGCCATGCTGGGTTATTCGGCGGCTGAAATGATGGTCAAGGCGTTGGAGGCCGCAGGCCCCGATCTGACGCAGGACAGTTTCATCGCGGCGATGGAAACTCTGGATTATCAGGATGACCTTGTCGGCAACCACATCACCTATGGTCCTGAAGACCATCAGGGCGCGGATACTGTGTTCGTCAACGTTGTTGAAAACGGTGCGTGGAAACTCGTTCACGAAGAATGAATGCCTGACCAGCGCAAAGCAAAAGGGCTCGCAAGTGCGAGCCCTTTCTTTTGGGTATTCCCGGCGAATTAACGCTTCGCTATTCGTAACGTATAATACCTTCATATATATCAGCATGTTACGTGTAGCACAAAATATCTGCTAACTAACTGCTAACTACAGCAAGAAGCTCACGCAGCCTTCTTCCCTCTATTTTTCATCATGTTTTCAATAGCTTCGTCAAGCTCGCCAGCCTCTGCTGCTACCTTCAATGACCCAAGCGCGCCTTGCACATCCTTCAGCGCCTTAACGAACACAGCATTGCCCTTGCCTAGCGCCAGCGCCTTGCTCCCATACTTGCACTGCACATACCAACCGCCGTCTTGCTCAAAGAACCAGGCACGCACTTTGCGCATGCGCTCAACCAGCACCTTCTCGCCTTGCTCGTTCTTTGCCCAAGTCTTCTTCGCCACTTCGTAACTCTCGCCATTCATAGCAGCCACCGCCACGTTCATCTGCTCTTCGATGCCAGCGATCAATTTCTGCCTGCGCTGTTTAACTGGGTCTTGCTTGTTGGTGCGAACAACGGATTTGACGTTGAGTTTGGATAGTTGAGACATTGTTTTTGCTCCTGATGTTTCACACATCAGTCTGCTGCCTCTCTTCAAAAATGCGATCTAAAACAGACATATAGATACAGAAAACCCGCGCCTGAGCGCGGGTCTTTGTCTCGTTCAAACAACCCTCAGATTGGGCTTCGTTGGCAAGTCATCAGGCGGTTCATTCGACCTACGTATCAACTTGTTGACCACTGTCTGGACTGTTCTGATGTCGATCGTCGTTGAAGTTGGGTCGCAGTGCTTGGTCAGGACATCAAGCAATGATGCATCTGCTCGCGCCACTCCCGCCGCAGCCAACTTCTTCTGCGCTAAATGCAGAAATCGCTCGGGCGATTGTTGGCGCATCTCAAGTTTTGTGTTGAAGCGACTAAGCAAGGCGCCTGAAAAGGCTTTTTCCTTTGCCGCCCGGTCATGCAAGTCAACATTCGTTGTCGCAAGCACCATACTACGCAGTTGTCCTCCAGTGCTGAAATCAATGAACGCTGTAAGTTCGCGCTGCTGCGTATCGGTCAACTCATCAAGCTCATCAATGATCAAAATTGGACAATTAGAGTTGTGGATTGCAAAGTTGAAGCTGCTTTTCAGCCACTTGCTATTCAATCGCTTCGCCTGCTCCTTGTCTTTGCAGTTCAGCACAACGACACCTTGTTCTTGCAAATCTGTCGCTCCGTATCGCCCGTAGGCAATCGCTTTCACTACTGTGCTCTTTCCTGTGCCGGGCAGACCCCATAGCAGAAGATTGTCGGTGGTAGCGGGACTTAAAAAGTCCCGCACATCTTGTTCGACAAAGTCATCTGCAAAGACACACTCATCAAACATCACATGCTCATCGCGCTGCCATTGCTTGGTCATCACGCAGCCTCCTTCAGTGCCGCGCCAGAACCTGATGCTAGTTCACGCGTTGCTTCGCTTGCTGCCTGCAAATGCTCGCGCGCCTCGTCGGCTGCTTTCAGCACTTGCTGTTCGTCGCTCAAACGCTTGCCAGCCCGAGCCAGCGCCTGTTTCGTAAGCGCAGCGTTATCGACAGTAGTGACAATGCTGAAAGTGCCGTCAGTGTTCTTGCGCACAACAGCAACGCAGAACTCAGCATCAGCGATTTCTTTCTCACCAGCACGCTTGATGTGGACGGCAGCGACTTTGGTGAGCGGCGTGACTGACCTAAGAGAATTGCGTGCAATTTCGGCAAAGTCCTTGCGTGGCTCGCCATTTCCACTGCGACGCACTTGATCAACGCCGCCCGCTCCAAGCATCCATTCAACAAAATCGATGTCCTTTTTATGGATTTCTTCAGCAAACGCGACGCGCAGCACGCGTGCATACGAACTTTCACGCTTTTGCTTGAGATCACCGCACACAAAACGGATTACTTTCAGCTCGATGCTGGTCGAAGCAATGGCGTGCTTGGCTTTGGCATCGCGCTTCATAGCTTCAAGCTGCTGTTCAAATACATCGCGCACTCGCTTTGGTTCATCTGCTGTCTTTAGGCTTACAAGCACGTCGAAGGCGCAGCTTAGAACAGAGTAGACAGCTTTGTTTGCACGCATGAGCTGGTTGTCGGCAGACTTGAACTGCTTGCGCAGCACTTTCAGGTCAGCAACGGCTTTGGTTGCGATTTGGATGTTCAGTTCAATATTTTGAGTCTTCGTAGTCATCGTGTGTTCCTTTCATTCAGAACTTTGGGTTAAGGGGCTAGTCCCCGTTGTTGCGGCGTCATCACCAGCAACAATTACAAGATACCCCCGTTGACTACGCTGTGCGACTGAATGAAATTGCACCTACATGATAAGATAGTTTCTCACGTAAAACACTGATATGCAGTCAATAACTACTGAGCATAGACCGTCAAACGGTCGCAAGTTCTTCCTCCATGCGCCACCGTTCAAAGGTCGACGCTCAAAAAAGACCGGTGAGTTTATCTCAAAGCGCCTTGCGCGCATCCAACCCCCCTTCGACGGAGCCGAAGCCTGGCAGAGTTCGGTCTACTATTTTTGGTGGGAGTTCTTACGCAGACACGAGGGCTACAGGGACTGCTGTGAACGCGGCGGCGAAGGGCGCTACAAAAAGCTCTACGCCGATTTCGGAGACGTCCACAGCTACACTGAGAGTGAATTTTGGGCGTGGTGGACGGCGAAAGTAAACGACAAGGAAACGCGCGGTGAGTATCTCTTCGCAGAGCCAAAAGCGCGTCCGGTTCAAGTCGCAGGTAAGGTGTTAAACACCCAACATTCAGACACGCTCGTTGTCGAAATCCCGCTTGAAGTTCGCACGGCTTACCTCGTGCGGTCTTTCCGACGCTTACTTGAAGAGCACAAGGATGCCGTTGCAGCGGCTCGACGGGTCAGCCGCGCACGATATCCGGTTGCGGCAACCGTTCGCCTCGTCTCGCTCTATCAAACTCTTCGCGTTTGGGACGCATGGATCGAACATGGTCGAACAAAGAAGAAGTATGAGATTGCCGACTTGGCAGGGGTTTATGTGAACCGAGTCGTCAACGGTGAAACTGTCGAAACGCTCAAGCGGCGTGATCTGCCCTACAAAGATGTTCAGAACGAGGTTCGACGGCGCCAAGTGATGGCGGTCAATCGCTACCTGACCGCAGCACAAGATTACATCGATAATGCTGGCAAGGGACAGTTTCCGCTTCGCAATGAGGGAACCAAAGCGCCGAAACGCTATAAGACGCGTGGAGAACGAGCGCGCTAGGCGTCAATCGGCTTTTTCGGGCGTCCGAACTGTGCTCAGCGCCAAAGTTGCGCTGTAGCAGCCTTCTGACGCACTGTCCTCTGTCACCGGAATCCGCTTGTAGCCGAGCATGTGCTCATTGCGCATGAGCCAATCGTGCTCATGCTCGTAGTCGCCAAAAACAGATCGTAGTAGCAGCCAGAAGGCATCGCTGTGATTTCGTTCGACGCGATGGCACAGCTCATGTGCAACGACGTATTCGAGCACCCGCTTCGGTCCAAACACCAAGTGCCAATCCAAGCTGACAACACCGCTTGATCCACAACTTCCCCACCGTGTGCTTAACGAAGTAACGCGACAGCCTGCAAAATCGGTTTTCAATCGAGCAGCATAGCGACGACAGAAACGCTTAGCGTCTTCAACCAATCTATCTCGCATCCAGTCACGCAACGCGTGTTCAACGGTATCGTCGTGCTGCTTCGCTGATACCTGCTCCGGCAGCTCAACTTTGAACCCGCTGCGATAACCTACGGTCACCGCATCCCCTTGTTTGGTCTCCAAACCAGTCAGCCTTCCCCAATACGGCACTTTTGCACCTGTTCGGAAGCGCGCGACCTTATACATCATGTCGTGCTTGGATTGCAGGTCGGCATGGCTCTCAATTATCCACCGGCGCTTTCGATAGAGCGCATTCTCAATTGCCTCTGTGCTGGCAGTTTTTGGTGCGGTGACACGCATGCCGTCGAGTGTCATTTCGATATGTAGTCGTGTGGCAGCCTCGCTGCGCTTCAACGCGTAAGGGATGCAGAGCTTGCCAAGCCTAAACTCTGTCATTCGAGCGGACCCCAACCTTCTCGTTGCGCTCTCTCAGATGTCGTTCGGCAGGGGATTTGGTTGCAGCGAGGTTTTCCAACGGAAACGCATTCACAATCATGCTCAAAGCCGCTTCGCGCATAGTGCTTAACGGCAATATCTTCAATCTCTACCGGCAAGCTCTTTAGCTGCTTGAAGCCAAGTCCATGCGCGGCTTTTCGAACCTGCTGTCGCAAGTTTTTCCGCACACCTTCCTTTGATTGCCAAAGCTTCGGCGCTAGCAAATCATCCGTGTAGAGCTGCTCCACCTGTTCAGCCAGGTCTTTGCATGCGCCCTCAGTCGCCTCGCTTCCTTCCACTGACTGAATTACCCGAAGGACAGCATGCGCTGCAGGAGACAACCCACTGCCTTTGTGGGCGTCAGCCTCAGCATCAAGCTCGCGCGCATAGTCTTCTGCAGCGCGCAACTTGTCGCTCCAGCTCAGCTGCGTATCGTCCAGCTTTTCAATAAGTGCACGCAGCTTCTCACTGAACTTTCCGTATTGATGATGGTTCTCAGCCAGCTTTGCTTCTGTGATTTTGCGGAGTTCGGTTGTCTTTCGAAGGGCTGCTGTTTTGAGGTCGTCTTCCGATTTCTCTTCAGTTTCGAAGTCTTCCCAAAACTCAGCGTCCACTACGCTTCGCAACTTGATGACTGTCGTCAGCCCAGTCACGTTCAAATGCTCTTCGAGCATTTCACGTATCTTTGCGCTGTATTCAAACTGTTCGAGCGCCTCTTTCTTCTCAAATACCTGCTTTCCGTAACGCAAAAAGTTAGCAAACCACTTCAAGTCGTTTGTCACTGCCAAAACGCTGGGATCCGGTGCGAGCGCCTCATAGAGCGTCACAAAGTTTCGAACTTTACGCTGGAACAGGATCCATTCGTCTTCCGTTCCAATTGCACTGACCAAAGCATCATATTCCGCTTTGAGGTTTTTGCCGGTTCGCTTGATGCCTTTCACGTAATCCAAAAGCGCACGGTGCGCCGCCGCAAGTTCTGCACGTAGCCCATCCAAGTCCCGCATCGCGTTTTTCACGTCTTCAGCGCGGTAGCTCTCCAACGCCTCATCGAGCTTTTGGCTCACGCCGATGTAGTCAACGATCAAGCCGTTCTTCTTCTTTGCATCCGATACCCGGTTTGTCCGCGCAATCGCCTGTAAAAGCGTGTGCTCCTTAAGCGGCTTGTCCAAATACATGACCGCTTCAGCGGGAGCATCAAACCCGGTTAGCAGCTTGTCGCAGACGATCAGAATCTGTGGGTTCTCACCGCGCTTGTTAAATGCGCGTTTAATGTCCCGTTCAGCATCCCTGTCGACATACCAACGAACAAGGTCTGAGCGGACGGCATTCTTGTATTGGTCTTCACTGGGTTTGTCGTCTTCCTGCGACTTCGAATAGACACATGCGCTGGCAGCGGTAGCCGCTTTGGCGGCGTCTTCTGCGCTCATACCTTGCTTGACGTAATCTGCAGCAATCAGCTTATCGAGCGCGCGCTTGTAGAGGACGATTGCCTCTCTGTCATAAGCCACAAGCTGCGCTTTGAAGCCGTCAGGCAGAGCGTAATCTTTGAAATGATGCCAGATATCGAAAGCGATCAGTTCGATACGCTTTGGATGCTTTACAAGATCGGCGATCTTTACGCCGCGCTCTTTGATCTCTGCTAGCCGCTCGTCGCTCAGATCGGCAAACCACATATCGAACAGACTGTCGATCTTCGCTTCATCAATCTGCCAGTCTGTCTTGCGGCTGGTGTAGTAGATCGGAACGGTCGCGCTGTCGCGCACAGCATCATCGATCCCATACTTGTCCAAGTAGCCTTCACCGACGACGCCAAAGTTCTGGTAGGTGTCTTTGTCGTTCTTTTTGATGGGTGTGCCAGTGAAGCCAAAGAAGGTTGCATCCGGCAGCGTCGCGCGCAGTGCTGCACCCAAGTCCTTTTCTTGCGTTCGGTGACACTCATCCACCATCACAATCCAGCGGTCACTGTTGGGGATTGCTGTCTTTGACCCTTCGAACTTGAAGATGGTGCTCAGCAGCGTTTGACCGTCCACGCCACTGCCGACCAAAGTCCTTAGCTCGCTAACGGAACCGACGCTAATGGGGTTTGGCAAACCGGTGGCAACAAACGTGCCGGAAATCTGATCGTCCAAGTCGATCCGATCCGTCAGCACAAGCAGATTGAGATAATCGAGCTTGTCCGATGAGATGGTGCGATGCTGCTTCAGCTTGAGCGCAGCAAACACCATCGTCAGCGACTTGCCACTGCCTTGCGTGTGCCAGATCAGACCGCGCTTGTGCTTCCCTTCCACAACGCGGTCGACCATCTTGTTTACTGCACGAAACTGCTGATAGCGGCAGATTTTTTTGATCTTTGCGCCCGTCTCGTCATCCAACTCGAACACAAGGAAATGCGCCAGCAGGTCGAGCAGGCGCGACGGCTCAAGCAGGCTCCACAGACCTTTCTCTAGTTCGTTCGCAAAGTCGCTTTCCGCACGCGGATGCGGATCGCGCCAATAGCCGTAGAACTTAGACGGGGCATGTGTCGCGCCATAGAGCACAGTCGTGCCGTCTGTGACGATGTTGAACGCGTTGGTGTAGAACAGACGCGGGATATCGCGCTCATACTGCTTAATCTGGTCGAACGCCTCGCCGTTCTTGTCCTTGCCGCTCAACGGCGACTTCGCTTCAATCACCACTATCGGCAACCCGTTCACGTAGACAATGATATCCGGTATCCGGCTTTTCTCTGCCTGAACGTAAAGCTGATGCGTGACAGCGAATGTGTTGTTGGCTGGGTTTTCGAAGTCGATGACGCGCAGCGTTTTCTGCGTCGATTGCCCCTCTACAACACGGCTGAAATCGCCGCGCTGTATTGCAAGCCAGTCCTCGTTGTTTTCCTTGCGCAGCAGTTCAGCCGCCGCTGCTTCCGCATCTGCCGCTGAGATGCCATTCAACCGCTGGAGTGCATCAACGAGATGCGGGCGAAAGATCGTTTGGTTCTCACTGTCGCGCAGGCTCGCGTGTTCTGACGGATCAATGAACGCGTAGCCGAGCGTCTGCAAATATTGCAGTGTCGGTTTTTCCGCCAAGCGCCATTCGCTGCCACGCCCCTTCATCAAACAGTCCTCACACGACCGGTTAGAAGGTCGTCCATCAAACCGCGTTTGAGGCGTTGCACTTGTGACAAAACCGCCTGGTTCTTTGTTATTTCTTCGTCGATTGAAACCAACACAGACTTGATGTTGTCTTGCTCCGCCGCCGGCGGCAACGCAATTCGGAATGATCCTATTTGTTGAAAATTCAGCCCTTCCCTATTTCCGCCTGCTTGAAATTCATCAACCTGCCTTTGCCCAACGTGAGATAGCAAGAAAGCATTCAAAAACTTCGGATCGACTCCTTCAAGTGGACGAATAATGCAAACATGCTGATTAACATTGGCTTCAAAGTCCTCGCCGAAATATACCGCTGACCTGCCGATGGATGCTCCAGTAATGTTGAGCAGAACGTCGCCGGTTTGGAGTTTGGAATTTCTCATCTTATCATGTTGTTCACGCTCAATATATGCGACGTCTTCGAGCATTAGGTTGCCCCAACCAACATTCTGGCTGCGGATTAGTGGAATACCCTCAGAAACATAGGCTTTCTTGCCGCCTTTCGGTGTGACGCCACTTCCTATCTTACTTGTGATTTCTTTGAACTGCGCGGGCTTCCATCCATCCGGCACATCGCCGCGCGCTATGGCTTCGCTGCCCAAGCCGCCGGTCAGCAGGTCTTCCATCAAGCCGCGCTTAACGCGCTCAGCCTGTGTAATCACCGCTTCCGTTGCGCGGATACTGTCGTCTACGCTGGTGAGGATTTCGGCAATGCGCTCCTGTTCGTTGAGGGGTGGAATTGTGATTTCAAGCTGCTCCATACCTTTTTTAGTAAGGTGGAGCATTGCCATGCCGTGCGCTCCTTGTTTCCACACATCCGTGTAGTGCTGGAGCAAGTAATAATGGAACTGCCTCTGTAACTTGTCTGTTTTTTGCTCAACCTTCCAAATGTGGTAGTGGTAAATTGCTCTTCCACCCTTCCAAATATATGCACCAAACGAAGCGCTCCACATAAAGAGCAAATCACCGTTATCGCAGTATTGGTGTGGCGGGAGTTGAAGGTTTGAGTAGTAATAGTTTTTTCCACTCCCCGTAAGATTTTGCAATCTGATTACGGGTGTCCCCTCGCTTTCCCACTCTTTTAGCTTGTAAGCTCGTCCGTTATAAAAAGTCGCAACATTTCCCTGTCTGGTTCTCAACCAACCGTTTGGCACCTCACTGAACATATCCCAGCTCCCGCAAAAATGTGTTCATTTTAGCTTCAGCCTCATCACGCTCGGCGATCAATACCGCAAGGTTTTCGACCTCTAGCGCAACCTCAATCGCTTCGACTTCCTCGCCCAAGTTCACATAGCGGGTGATGTTGAGATTGTAATCATTTGCCGACAACTCTTCGGTGCTAACCAACTTCGCCAGCCGCTCTGCATCTTCAAACGCCAGATAAGCATTGCTCAGCGTATCAATGTGATTGTCTCGCAAATAGTTCTGCGCACGCCCTTCCTCAAACTGCACAGCGCCATTCACAATCATCACACGCCCTTGCATGTGCGCAGGCTTTTTCTTGCGCAGGAACAGGATCGCAGCGGGAATGCCCGCGCCATAGAACAGGTTGGGCGCAAGCCCGATCACGCCTTCAACCAGATCGTTTTCGATGAACGCCTTGCGGATCGCACCCTCAGCCCCTGCTCGGAACAAAACGCCGTGCGGCACCACAACCGCCAGCTTGCCGTTCTCATTTAAGCTTGCCAGCATGTGCTGCACGAACGCCAGGTCGCCATACGATTTGGGCGGCGTTCCATACGCATCGCGTCCATAGGGATCGCCATTGCTCCAAACCGTGTGCCCCCATTCCTTCAAAGAGAACGGCGGATTGGCGATAACCCGGTCGAACGTGCGTATCGCACCCCGCCCCTCACCAACCGTATGCTTCGGTTCGCGCAGCGTATCACCACGTCGCACGTCAGCGTCGTCAATGTCGTGCAGGAACAGGTTCATCTGGCAAATTGCCCAAGTGTTCAGGTTCCGCTCCTGCCCATACAAGCTTAGCGACCGCGCATTCTTACCCGCCTGCTCCACAGCGCGATAAGCCTCCAGCAACATGCCGCCGCTGCCGCATGTGGGATCATAAACACTCATGCCCTCGTCGATTTCCAAGCAACGCACCATCAAGCGCACGACCTCTTTGGGCGTATAGAATTCGCCGCCTTTCTTGCCGCCATCGTCGGCAAACTGCTTGATGAGGTATTCGTAGGCGTTGCCGAGCATATCGGCATCGACGTTGCTGTTGCGCAGGTCGTAGCGCTCAAAATGCTGAAGTAGCCGTTCCAGCATGGCGTCGCTGAAACGGTCTTTGTTGTTGAAGTCGACGCTTTGGAAGATGCCGCGCAGCTTCATGTTGGCATCTTCAATCGCTTGGAACGCAGCGTTAAGATACTCGCCGATGTTGGTCGTATGCTTGCGCACTTCTGACCAGTTGTGTCCCTGTGGAATGTCAAAACGGTGCTCTTCGGCGTCAGCCGCAAGTTCCTCGTCGCCATACTCCGCCAGCTTTTGCTCATACTCTTCCTGCCACACGTCGCTGAGCCGCTTGAAGAACAGCAGACCGAAGATGTAGCTCTTGTATTCGCCACTATCGATGCTGCCACGCAGGATGTTTGCCGCGCCCCAAAGGTGCTGTTCAAGCTCTGATAGTGTGACCGCCATCCGCTGCCCGTCCTCTTTTGATTCTTATTTGGAAGGCGCGCCTGCTAACCCTCTGTCTTCGCTTACCAATATCAAATGCGCGCTATCAAAGGAAGTGTGCGCGCAGACTTTAATGATGTCGCCATACTGCCCCCTTTCGCCCGCGTTTCCAAACTCCTTAGCCCGCTAAAGCTAAATACTGGCAGGAGGACGATGCGATGCACCCAAGTGATTTGAACAAGACCCTACGTCAGCTGCGCGTGGACTACACCGGCATGAACAGGCGGCAGAGGTTGGAGACGGCACAAATGCTGTTCGACGCCGCCGCTGATTTCGTCAGGCAACTACGCGTTGAGGTGCGCGAGGGTGATGCGGCAGCGAAGCGGCGCAAGGCGAAGGGGCGAGAGACTGAGGTCGATCCAAAACCGCCGGTGAAGCCGGTTCCTGTTGCGGAACCCTCAAAGCCAAAGAAGCCCAAATACAATGGGCGCTGAAATTGGAGAGTAAGGTGTTGTTGATTGAAAAGGTATTTGAGCTGCTGTGTGAACACGACTTAGTTGCATCGGCAGAGGACTTTAGCACCGATTGGTGCTGTAAAAGCCGTAGCTGGTATGCAGAGCGCAAGCACAGCAAGCGAGACTTCAGTGTAACGGCAGCGATCAGCTGCTTGGACACGTCGAACCGCAAGCAGCTGCTGCTGCGCATGAGGCAGAGACGCATGGGCGGTCTCTTAGAGGCAGAGATTCTGGCGTTGGATCACATACAGGAAGCGTTGAGAGCGTTTCTGCATGAACAGCATCGGATAACCGAAGTCGCCCTAAGCGATGTGCGCACCAACAAATTGTTATGAAAATAGTAATCTCTAACATCTTCATAAAACCTCGCTTGAATACAAAGACTTAGCTAGATTGCATTCTTCGGTCGCTTTGCAAAATGTGTGGAATTACAATGGATTACGATAGAAACACACATTTCAGGTGAGAGATGAAACAGGCAAAGCTACTGACACAAGCAGAACAAAAACGCGTCTATGCAATCGTTGATGCGCACCGCTACAGCGCGCGCAATCGCACAATTTTTGCTTTCAGCTTCTTTGCAGGACTGCGTGCATGCGAGATTGCTGGACTGAAAGTTGGTGACGTGTTCGATGCGAACGGCGCTGTGCGAGATACGGTTTACTTGACGGCAGGACAGACGAAGGGTGAAGAGGCGAACACGGTGTTAGTGAGCAAGCGGCTGCATAGAGCACTTGCTGCATATGCCGCCGCTTATCCCCGCCACGTTAGCAAACCAGACGCAGCACTGTTTTTCAGTGCAAAGCGTGGCGGCTTCAGCGCTCAAACGATTGTAAACCTGTTTGCACGCTTCTACGCGCTTGCCGGCATAAAAGGAGCCAGCAGCCACAGCGGAAGACGGCAGTTTTTGACTGAGCTTGCAGACAAGGGCGTGAACGTGCGCGTCATTCAAGCACTGGCACGCCACAAAGATATAAGCACCACGCAGCGCTACATCGACTACAATGAAAGCAAGCTTCGCAACGCTATTGAGCTGATTTAGTCGCCATCACATAGAAAAGCGAAAATTGCACCTTTTTCGCAGCGATCCTTAGCGCACTAATAAATAGCTACATGTGCAAGAGCAGCCACCCACTGCCGCGTCACACATCCGCGCATAGCGCCCCATCTACGACATTGAGTTTGCCAGCCAATCAGCTGTAGCCATCGGAACTTGTCAGCGCAGAACGCTAGCGGAGGCGATCAACAAGCAAAGTCGCAACCTGGCTTGAAAAACATTATGCGATGGAACGAGAAGAGAGGCTGAGCAATCAGCACCTCGTATGTGCTGCGGCGGCGGCTGATGGCTTCCGCAGCGTTGCGTTGGGATCAACTCCACGCACTTAAAGGTAACAGCCCAACCCTACCTCCCAGCTTTGCTGGTTGTGCGCATCAGATGGTGGACGGACCTCACAGAATGCCGTGCCAATGAGAGGCGTTAAGCCTCTCTATGGCTTCAAAACCTACAGAATACCCCCATAAAATCATAAACTATTGGATATCAAAAAAAGGCACCAAAGCTGCTCTGAGTTCTTTGCGTGAGCAAAGGACGAAAGAGAGCTGAAGGTGCGTGTGGAACTGCGAAGCAGTTACGCAACGAATAGACCTAGCATGCATTGGAAAGACTAGCCGGAATATATGTTCAGTTCGCGCTTGGCGTCGATCTGGCAATAGCTATGAACGCTTCTTCACTAAGCTGTCCCAACTGCAACATTCGATGTGCGTCAGCCAAAAATGACGCAGCTTCAGCCGCAGCTTTGTCTTCTCGCTTCGTGTTCTTTTTTCGCTTGTTTTGCGTTATCTGCTGCCTGCGCTGCTTTGAAACGACATGGCTGTAGTGCGTTTCGATCTGCTTCACTTTACAGCCCATGTTTATGCTCAAGTCATACACGCTCACATCGCCTTTCTCTAAGCGTTGCGTAGCGTATGTGTGCCGCAGACTATACAAGCTGCGCCTTCCCCCATCCCTGTCGTAAAGCAAGCCATCTTGCCTGCCCTCAAAATCAATCGCGCGCAAATATTGCTGAAAGCTCTTGTTGAGATCGCCAATTTGGGTCGGTTTGCCGTCTGCATCATGCTTCTGCCCAAACCAAACCCAATCGTTCCTCGCTGTATGTGGCGAGATTTTTCGCCATTCTTTTAGAGCCCTGTTCGCGCTTGGTTGCGTTTGGACAAACCGCGCTTGTCCTGTCTTCGTCTTCTTGCTCACATGCACTTCCGCAATGCGTTCTTCTTCGCCCTCAACTTCTTCATCAAGTTTCACATCACTCCAGCGCATCTCGCGCGCCTCGCCGACGCGCAAGCCGCTGTGAAGTAGGAACATGATAAAGTGAGACAACTGCGCGCGATGAAGCTTATGCCAAGCGTTCAGCCCTTCGCTTGCGAAGCGCCCCACGCAATCCCTGTAGCTGCGCAGATTCCGCACCAGAACCGCATACTCGCTGCCTGTGTCAAAGCCAGCACGCCTGCTTGGAGTTTGCCCCTTTGCAGCAACACGCATCTTAACGATCTGCTGCATGCGCCCTTGTTCCATTGCGTCGTAGAAAATCTGATTAAGCGCGCTTTGCTCCATTTGCAGCGTCTTCAACGCGGGCGCAGGTTTAGCATTTGCCGTGCCACGCGTTTTCGCCCCACGTCGTTTTGGATTGTAGTCACGCAGCTTGGTCGCCTTCTCGCTTGACCAATATGCCTTACGCCAATCCCAATACCCAGCTGCATACTGCGAGGTTATGTCGTTGAGCAGCATTGAGCTGCCGTCGCTGTTGGAAAAGTAGTCTTTGAAATAACGGTTGAAATACATCTTGTGCCAGCGCGCACGCTCGTCAGCCCAAGTGCTGTTGCGCAAGTTGCGCTCATACCAATCGTGCCAATGCTTCTCAAAAGTGTATTCGTCTAAGCTGTGCCCAAGCCGCGCAGCCTGTTGTAAACGCAGTAGCTCGCTCTTCGCATACTCGTAAGCGTCCTCGTAAACAGTCAGCTTGGTGCTGCGCGTGATGTAACCTTTGCGCCCGCCAATCTTCAGCCGCATATACCAGGTTGGCTGACGGTGCGTTTTAGAGTTGGGGACGGCAACAGCGAGATTACGCTGAAACAGCACAAGCGCACCGCCATAGTGTTCCCGCCTATTTTCGTAAAATGCCACCTTCCTTACTCGTCCATGTCCGCGTCAGCTTCTTCGGCGTCCTCAAGCATCCGCTCAAGTCGCTCTGCAATCGTTTCCTCTTCAAACATCCAAAACTGCCAACCATTTACAGTTTGCCAAGTGTAGCCGTCCCTATGCAGCAGCGTCAGCGCGGATTTGCTTAAGCTCGTTTCCTCACCCTCAAACAGCACCTTCTTTTCGCTTATGACCTGTGCGGCAACTTGGTCATTGTTTGCGTAGTGGATTACGTCTCCTACCTTCAAACCAGCATCAGAGAACTTGTATGTCTTGCGCGGCTTGCGTGTAGCTTTTTCAAGCGCCTTCACGCCTTCCTCATCTTCCGCAATGTCTCCTTTCGGCGTTACATCGCGTCCACGTGTGAGCTTAAGAGCTGCAATCACGCGTTGAGGATCAACTTCGAAAAATTCGCGCGTTGTTCTGGTTCTGTGGTCAGCAAATGCCTGGTGAACCAGTCGCTCAACTTGAGCGTCATCCTCTACTTCAACAGCGTATACACAGCGAAATGGCAAGGGCACGCTGGTATTGTCTAGCTGTCGCAGGCGTTGCTCCAAGTTCGTCGTCTTGCCCACCTTTACGTAATTTTCGAAAGCTGGGTTTGTGAGAACGTAAACTGTTGCCATACTTAAATAATCCTAGCTGCACATGCCTCAAACGCTATCGTTATGCTAATTTCGCTAAATCAATACGTCAATGAATTCAGCGCGCTGCTGCAAAGCTGCTACGCAAAGAAAAAGGGCTGCAGGATATGCAGCCCTTTGTTTTTGTTGAGCAAAATGCTCGTTCGCTGTTAGCGCTTCGAGAACTGGAACGAACGGCGGGCTTTTCGCTTACCGAATTTCTTACGTTCCACAACGCGGCTGTCGCGGGTCAGGAAGCCAGCGGCTTTCAGGGCACCACGCAGGTTCGGATCATAGAGTTGCAGCGCTTTCGAGATGCCGTGCTTGACCGCACCGGCCTGACCGGTCAGGCCACCGCCTTTGACGGTTGCAACAACGTCGAATTCACCTTCTACGCCGGCAACCTGGAACGGCTGGCGCAGGATCAGCTGCAGAACGGGGCGTGCAAAATAGACGTCCTGATCTTTGCCGTTCACGGTGACTTTGCCGGAACCCGGCTTGATCCAGACGCGGGCAACAGCGTCTTTACGCTTGCCGGTGGCATAGGAGCGGCCCAGCTCGTCACGTACGGGTTCACGCACGATGACTTCTTCGGCCACGGTTTCAACGCCTGCGACGGCGCTCAGCTCTTCGAGAGTATTGATCTGATCAACCATCGGTCATTAGCTCCGGGTGTTTTTCTTGTTCATGGACTTGACGTCCAGAACTTCGGGGGCCTGGGCCTCGTGCGGGTGCTCGGCACCGGCATAGATACGCAGGTTGGTCATCTGCTGGCGCGACAGGCGGTTGCCTGGCAGCATGCGCTTGACGGCCTGGAAGACCACGCGCTCGGGGTGCGCACCTTCCAAAATCTGCTGTTTGGTGCGCGACTTGATGCCGCCCGGGTGGCCAGTGTGCCAGTAGAAGTTTTCTTCGCGCTTCTTGCCGGTCATCTGGATTTTGTCAGCGTTGATCACGATGACGTTGTCGCCCATGTCCATGTTCGGGGTGAACGACGCTTTGTGCTTGCCACGCAGGCGCATGGCGACGATCGAAGCAAGACGGCCCAGAACAACGCCTTCGGCGTCGATCAGGATCCACTTCTTGTCGATGTCTGCAGGTGTTGCAGAAAAGGTTTTCATGGCAGGATAGTCCTGTTTGATGTGAAAGACCGCCCCAGCGGAGCGGCCCGAATTCGATGGACGGGTTTTATGAGGTGCCTGCACGCAGGTCAAGCAACACTTGTCTTATTTATATACGTAAAAACAAAGGCTTAAAAAATAGGTATTATTTTACCCCACCTTCAAACGCTGATTTGTTCAGGTGGATTGTCCAATAGTACGCGCAGGCGTTGCATCGCGTCCTCGAACCGTTCCAGCGACACATGGCCATTCATGGCAATACGTACCGCGTTCGGCGCGCGCCCATCGCGCAGCGCGAATTCGTCGGCGGATCGGAGCTGTATCCCTTCCCGCTCGGCCGCGCGACTGAATGCAGCCGACCGCCAGCCAGACGGAAGGCTCAGCCAGACAAAGGGAACGTCCGGGCCCCAGTTCAGATCAAACCCACCCAGGGTATTGACGGCAACGCGTAGATAATCCCCCATCCGCGTGCGCACATCCTTGGCGATCTGGCGCGTGCGCGGATCGGACAACAAATGACGGGTTAATTCCGCCAACGGTTGGGCTAATCCGAAATATCCGTATTCAGCGGACCGGCGCAAATCCACACTTCTTTCTCTGGGGGCGATAGCAAAACCCACACGCAATGCCGGTGTCAGAATCTTTGAGATTGATGACACGTGCCATCCCCGTTCAGGCGCCAGCGCCCGAAAGCTGGGCTCTCGGGCTTCGCCCATGCGATAGCAGTCATCTTCAATGATCTGCAAATCAAAGCGACGGGCAATCTCAACGATCTCTTTCCTCCGCTCCAGCGGCGTGTGCGCTCCCGTTGGGTTCTGTACTTCTGGCGACACACAGACGGCCTGCGCTGTGATCTGGCGCAGAACATGCTCTAAAGCTGCGGGATCGACACCCCATTTGTCCATCTTCACACCGACCACTTCCGCGCGCATCAGTTCGCCTGCGCGACGGAACCCGGCATAAGACAGGTCCTCGACCAGTACGACAGGTTTGGGCCCGCGCAGGATCGTCTGAAACACAACGCAAAGCCCGTTCTGGCCACCATGTGTCAACACAATATCATCATGGGTCAGTGCACCCAGCGGAAGATCTGACAACCAGTCCACAACCGCCTGTCGTACGGGCTGGTACGCATCGCGCGTCGGGTAATTCAGAAACAAACCCGGATCGGCTTGCGACACTTTTTTCAAACATTCACGGATCAGGGACACCTGCCCCATATCCGCCAACCTTGGGCTGAACAGGCTTACATTGGCATTGTACTTGTCGTCGCGAAGATGCAGTTGCCGCGCCCAAACGTCGTCAAGAATGGGCGATTTCGGCGGCGCAACAAATGTACCGCGTCCGACTTCGGCTTGTAACAACCCCTCATCTGTCAGGATTGTATAGGCACGCGCGACTGTACCAGGTGTTATTTGCAGTCGATACGCCAGTTCGCGCACCGGAGGGAGTTTGACACCGACTTCCAAAGATTTGTTATCTATGGCTTTTCGAATTGTGTCAGCAACCAGAGTGTATTTCGGTCCTTTAGCTTTTGACAGCGCCTCTGGCCAAATTGTATCCATTACAATTCTTCCTTTGCTTTTGACACAATTTCGAATGTATCAGTCATGTGTACCAAGTACAGCTAATTTGTGTCAATACAATTTGAAAGGAATTCCGAGATGACACGCACAATGCACACCACCGCCCTTCTGCTGCTGACCGACAGCCCCCGGCTGCCTCTGGCCGCTGCACTGGCCGTGCGGTTTGCGGCAGCGGTCACTCAATGGGAGCGTCGTCGCCGCAGCCGCGTCAATCTTAGTTATCTGGATGACCGCTTGCTGAAAGACGTCGGTCTGACCCGTCATGATGCGCGCCGCGAAGTAAAGCGCCATTTTTGGCAGATTTAACTGATCCCCAGTCCCATTATTGGGACCTCTTCCTGGGCCGGGGCTTGTCCCCGGTCTTTTTTATCCGAATTTCGCGGCTGCAGACCCTGCTGGTGGCAGGGAATAGGTCATCGTCGCTCTGGCAACTGGGTCTTCTGCGCCATCGGAATACATAAGCACGTCACCGACGGCCAAAGTCCGGCCCAGTTTCAGCAGGCGACATTTGGCGATCATGTCCTTGTTGCCTTCTGGTTTGTGCAAAAAATCCAGGGAACTGTTCGTTGTGACCGCCAGGGATTGACGCCCTTTTCGCGCCAGAACCATTGCGTATACACAAATATCGGCCAACCCAAACATGGATGGCCCCGAAACCGTGCCCCCCGGCCGCAAATGCTGATCCTGCACAACAAGGCGCATGGTGATTGTATCTTCGGTCAGGTCCTCGACGACAAAGTCTTTGTGCACCTGCGGGAAAACCTGCTTAAGGTATTGTGACAGTTCGTCCCGGTTCATTGCCAACGCCATGCTTTCCCTCCTGCTCATACCGACCTAGAGTTGGCCCAACATGGGATCGGAGGGCAAGATGGCAATTCTGGAACGTAACGACACCGGCGCTGTTGCGCGGCTTACAATGAACGCCCCAGAGAGGCTGAACGCGCTGAGTGACGAGATGCTGTCGGCGCTTCAGGCTGAACTGGACACGTTGCGTGAAGACGCATCGATCCGGGCAGTGATCTTGGCGGGTCAGGGCAAGGCATTTTGCGCTGGCCACGATTTGAAACAGATGACGGCCGGACGCCAGTCCGAAGATGGCGGCAAAGCTTATTTCAATGACCTGTTTTCGCGCTGCGCGAAAGTGATGATGTCGATCCAGTCCCTGCCCCAGCCCGTCATCGCAGAGGTCCACGGCATTGCAACCGCCGCCGGGTGTCAGTTGGTGGCCACCTGTGACATGGCCGTCGCCGCCGAAGACACGCGGTTTGGGGTGAACGGGGTTAATATCGGCTTATTCTGCTCCACCCCAATGGTGGCCCTCAGCCGCAATATCCCCAGAAAGCAGGCATTTGAGATGCTGACAACCGGAGACTTCATATCAGCCGAACGTGCTGCCGATTTGGGTTTGGTCAACCGCGTTGTCCCCATGACGCATCTTGAACAAGAAGCCAATGCGCTGGCAGAACAGGTTGCCTCCAAGCTGGGAGCCGCCGTCAAGATAGGCAAAGAGGCGTTTTATCAACAGCTTCTGATGCCGTTGGAACAGGCCTATGCCTATACCGGCGACGTAATGGCGCAAAACATGCTGTACCGGGATACAGAAGAAGGCATTTCAGCCTTTATCGAAAAACGCCCCCCAAATTGGTCCCAATAATGCAATTGTTTTGCACATTTTTCGCCACTGTTTTTAATTTTGCACTTTCCAAAAGGGCGACACTGTGGCAAAGCTGGGTCGAGGCCAAGGTCTCAGGACACTTTTGGGTCGCCGTGGGCGGAAGGTCCCTCCAGCTGGTTTCTCTCACCAGCGCTGACAATCCCGCAGCGGCGACCCCAAGACCCCTTCCACAAAATTCGCGAAACCGCTTTGCCTCAGTTGCGCCCGATTGTGGTCTGCCATATGTGGCATCGCATGACACAAGTTTTGCATATTGTAGGCGGCGGCATGGCCGGGTCAGAAGCGGCCTGGCAAGCTGCTGAAATGGACGTGGATGTTGTGATCCACGAAATGCGTCCGACCATCGGCACCTTTGCACACCAGACCGGCAATCTGGCGGAAATGGTCTGTTCGAACTCGTTCCGCTCGGATGATGATGAGCAGAATGCCGTGGGCCTGCTGCATTGGGAAATGCGCGCCGCCAATGGGTTGATCATGACAACGGCCGATGAACACCGCCTGCCAGCCGGTGGCGCGCTGGCTGTGGATCGTGACCCGTTTGCAGAAAGTGTGACCGCAAAACTTCGCGCCCACCCGCGTGTGACGGTAACCGACGAAGAAGTGACGACCCTGCCCGACAAAGGCCAGTGGATCTTTGCGACCGGTCCTCTGACGTCACCCACGCTGGGTCAGTCCATCCAGGCCGAGACAGGGTCTGACGCACTTGCCTTTTTCGACGCCATCGCACCGATCGTCTATGCCGAGAGCATCGACATGAGCAAAGCGTGGATGCAATCACGCTACGACAAGGGCGAGACCGAAGAAGAACGCACAGCCTATCTGAACTGTCCGATGGACCGGGATCAGTACGAAGCCTTCGTAGACGCGCTTCTGGCAGCAGATAAAACTGAATTTCACGAAGGAGAGAAAGCAGGTTACTTCGACGGTTGCCTACCCATCGAGGTTATGGCCGAACGCGGTCGCGAAACGCTGCGCCATGGTCCGATGAAACCGGTCGGGCTGACCAACCCGCATGAGCCCGACGTGAAACCTCATGCGGTGGTGCAGCTGCGCCGTGATAACGCTTTGGGCACCTTGTTCAACATCGTGGGTTTCCAGACCAAGATGAAATATGGTGCCCAGACCGAAGTGTTCCGTATGATCCCGGGTTTGGAAAATGCCAGCTTTGCCCGGTTGGGTGGCATCCACCGCAACACGTTCATCAACTCTCCCACGCTTTTGGATTCGCAAATGCGGTTGAAATCCAAACCCAACATCCGGTTTGCCGGACAGATCACGGGTGTCGAAGGCTATGTAGAAAGCGCCGCGATGGGGTTGCTGGCCGGTCGGCTGGCCGCCGCTCAGATTTTGGGGCGTGACCTGCCAACCGTTCCGCAAGACAGCGCAATGGGTGCTTTGATTCACCACATAACGGGCGGTGCCGAGGCCAAGACCTTTCAGCCGATGAACGTGAATTTCGGCCTGTTTCGCCCCGTGGATGGTCTGAAAGGCGGTCGTCGGGGTCGTAAAGACAGGTACAAGGCCTATACCGACCGGGCCAAAGCCGAATGGAGTACCTGGCTGGAGCATTGCTGACTGGACGCGTAATGCGGTCTCAGCCTAGCATGCTGGAATGAACGACACGTTTCTGAACAGCACATACAATCTCGGCACGCCTGAAGCGACTGAAGCGCACTATCAGAACTGGGCTGCAACCTATGAAAAGGAAGTTGGTGAACACGGTTACGCCACGCCGGGCCGTGTAGCAGCGGCTTTGTGGTCTTTCGCACCGAAGCCTCAGACACCCATTCTGGATTACGGCTGCGGCACCGGGTTGTCGGGGCTTGCCCTGCGCGCAGTTGGCTTTGAGGTCATCGATGGGATGGACCCAACAGAAAACATGCTTCAGGAAGCCGCCAGCAAGGGCGTTTACCGAACATTGACCGGATTCGATATCGCCAAGCCCGCGCCGTTGAAACGTGGGGAGTACACGATGATCACAGCCATAGGAGTGATCGGAAAAGGTGCTGCCCCGCCCGAGACACTGGATTTGTTGATGCACGCACTGCCCAAGGGTGGTTTGCTTGGCTTTTCGCTGAACGATCATGCGTTGGCGGACCATAAATTCACCTGCCGTCTGACGGATTGGGTCGACATGGGGGCAGCACGTTTGTTATTTCGTGAACACGGTCCCCACCTGCCTGGAATCAACCTTAACTCTGACGTGTATGTATTAGAAAAAGCGTGACTCTTGTAACGCGCTTTGCGCCATCCCCAACAGGCCCCCTTCATCTCGGGCACGCGTATTCTGCGTTGGTTGCCAGCGATAGGGCCGCATCTGAAAGCGGCCGGTTCTTGCTGCGAATTGAGGATATCGATCGATCCCGCTCACGACAGCTATGGGAGGATCAGATATACAGCGACCTCAGATGGCTGGGGCTGACATGGCCTGAACCCGTAATGCGCCAATCGGATCGTATGGACGTTTACCATAAGGCGTTGGACCAGCTATGGGCGCAGGGGCTTTTGTATCCATGCACGTGTAATCGCAAAGATATCGCAGCAGCAGCCAGTGCGCCGCAGGAAGGCGCACCCATGCTTGGACCCGACGGGCTTGTGTACTCTGGAACCTGTCGAAAAAGGTTTGCTGGCAAAGATTTATCGAACCTTCCTCGTCCAACTCAGGACCCCTTGCGATTGGACGTGGTCAAGGCGTGTCAGGCGGTCCGCAACCCGGACAGGTACCAATTTCTTGAGTTGGGATCGGGTCCGGGCGGCGAAACCGGCATTATCACTTTCACGCCTGATGAGTTGGTCACCACCATAGGTGATGTAGTTCTGTCCCGCCGCGACATGGGGACGTCGTATCACTTGTCCGTTGTGCTTGAAGATGCTGCTCAGGGCGTAACACAGGTGGTTCGAGGGCGGGACTTGTTCGAAGCAACCCGCATCCACGTTCTTTTGCAGGCGTTGTTGAACCTACCGACACCCGAGTATTTCCATCATGATCTGATCCGCGATGATGCAGGCAAACGGCTGGCCAAACGCGACGATGCCCGCGCAATTGCAAAGTACCGGGCTGAAGGGGCCAGCCCAGATGACATACGCCGAATGGTTGGGCTTTGACCCCTATTCCATTGGCGCCATCAGTTCAGTTTCGATCCCATCCCGAACGGCGGTATAAAAACAGGTTCGTCGGTTGGTATGACAGGCTGCGCCGGTTTGACGGACAAGAACCAATAGGCAGTCCCGGTCGCAATCGATCCGGAGATCCACCAATTCCTGCACATGGCCCGAGGTTTCGCCCTTGATCCAGAAAGCCTGCCGCGAGCGTGACCAATAGGTCACCCGCCTGGATTCGAGGGTCTTTTCAACTGCCTGTACATTCATCCAGGCCATCATCAGAACCTCGCCCGATGTTTCATCCTGCGCAATCGCCGGGATCAGACCCGCCTCATTAAATCTCAAAGTAGAGGGATCAAACACGACTGGGTCAGACATCTCAAAAACCTTTTGCATCCGGTGGGCTCGCCACTATGTATGGGTAACACACGACGAGGGAAAGCCATGAGCGGCGAGAACGACCTGATTAAGCTGTACTCCGGGCGCATTCTGGCGCTGGCTGCGGATATTCCGCATCTTGAGCGACTGGAAGATCCCGATGCAACCGTCAAGAAACGCTCACCTTTATGCGGATCGACTGTAACTGTGGACATCAAGGTTCGCGATGGTCAGATCAGTGCCTTTGGTCAGGAAGTCAAAGCCTGCGCTTTGGGGCAAGCGTCCGCCTCGGTCGTTGGGGAAGCGATAATTGGCGCGTCGCGGGCGCAGGTCGAAGCTGCGCGCGATCAGTTGGCGGCCATGCTCAAGACTGGCGGCCCTGCACCTGATGCGCCGTTTGATGGGCTTGAGGTGCTTATGCCCGCACGGGATTATAAAAACCGCCACGCGTCGATCCTGCTGGTTCTGGATGCCACGGCTGAGGCCATGGCGCAGGCTGAACAGGCAAACTGCGCCTGATTATAGCTATTTGGTGTAAACCCGTTTACCCTCTGCCCAGATTTCAGGAGGGATGGGTTTGAATAATTTGCTCGAGCATTTCGTTACGCTTTGGGTCGTTATCGACCCGATTGGAACAATTCCCGTTTTCATTGCTGTTACTGCCGGATTGGACGCGGCAGGCCGGCGGCGGACAGCGATGTTAGCAGCCGTGATAAGTGCTGCCGTATTGCTGTTCTTCCTTGTATTTGGTCAGGTGCTGATCGAAGCGCTGGATATCGGGTTGAATTCGTTTCAGGTCGCTGGCGGCATTATTCTGTTTCTGTTTGCCCTGACGATGATCTTTGGTGAAAGCAAACAAGAGATCGAACAACGGCAAGCCGAAGAAGATCGTGAAGACGCGTATCATCAGCAGAACCCGGCGATTTTCCCGCTTGCCGTGCCTTCACTGGCATCCCCCGGCGCAATGCTGGCAATTGTTATCCTAACTGACAACCACCGTTACAGCATCGCGGATCAGGGTATCACAGCGCTTGTCATGCTTTCCGTATTGCTGGTTGCGTTGGTACTGATGCTTTTGGCCGAGCCCATCATTCGGCTGATCGGTCATTCAGGCGCGGCAATCATCAGCCGTGTCATGGGGATGATTTTAGCCTCGGTTGCTGCCAACTCAGTCCTGTCCGCGCTGTTGGAGATCTTCAAAACCGGCCAATTGTAAAAAAAGCCGCCGCGCTTTCCGGGCGAAAGGGCGGCGGCAGGTATTGCGTGTCTCGTGTGGGGTCCGGTGTACCGCGCGGGGCCGAGGCATGGCCCCTCAAGGGGTTTGGGACAGGCAGGTCACCCTTGACTGAAATGGGGATGACAGCGCGGATTTTTCGGCACGAGATCGCAGGCAGAAAGGCTTAGAAACCAACCGGCAGGTGAAGGGCCACCATCAGCATCACGACCAAAGACAACACGCCAACGGCATCCTGCAGGATGGTCGATTGCGCGCGGCTGAAAGCGGTCTTGATCTGGGTCAGCATAGGGTCACCTCCGGTCAGAGTTTTAATCCTTTGTTGACCTTTTGTTCTCATATTTCCAAGCACAGGTAAAGAACTTTTTGAGAACATTTGTGAACTTTAGGGAACGTTACAGCTAACCCACTGAAATCAAACGGATCGCCTGATCCTGTTTCATCAGCCACAAAAGTACACGTGCGGCCCTTCCCCTGTCCGAAGTCAGTTTGGGATCGGTCGTTAGCAGCGCCCGCGCATCGGATTGGGCGACGGCCATCAATCCTGCCTGACGTTCCAGATCCGCGATATGGAATTTTGGCAACCCGGATTGCGCAGTTCCGATCAGATCGCCCGCGCCTCGCATCTCAAGGTCAGTTTCCGAGATTCGGAAGCCATCCTCTGTCTCGCGCAGAACCTCCAGCCGCTTGCGCCCTCCCTCGCTGAGCGGTGGTTGATACATCAGCAAACAGGTGGATTCCGCATCCCCGCGCCCGACGCGCCCCCGCAACTGGTGCAATTGCGCCAGCCCAAAGATCTCGGCCCGTTCAATGACCATGATCGTTGCGTTGGGTACGTTCACGCCGACCTCGATCACCGTCGTGGCAACAAGGACCTTTGTTTTCCCGTTCTGAAATGCGCTCATCGCGGCGTCTTTGTCGGCAGGTGGCATCTGACCATGAACCAGCCCCACAACGCCCTCACCCAAAATGGCCCGCAGGCGTTTGAAGCGTTCCTCGGCCGCTGTCAGGTCCGAAACTTCGGATTCGTCGACCAGAGGGCACACCCAGTAACACTGTCGCCCCTCATCAATCGCACGCCGCAGGTGGGCTATGACTTCGTCCATGCGCTGTGTGTTGACAATCGCCGTTTTGATCGGTTTTCGCCCCGGAGGCTTTTCATCCAGCACCGAAACATCCATGTCGCCGTATTGCGCCAGCGCCAGACTGCGCGGGATGGGGGTGGCAGTCATTACCAGAACATCTGCCCCCTTGCCTTTTTCCGACAACTCCATCCTCTGCCGCACGCCAAACCGGTGCTGTTCGTCGACGATGGCCAATCTCAGCGCCTGGAATTCAACATCGCTTTGAAACACTGCATGTGTGCCAACCAGTATGTGAATATCGCCTTGTTTAAGCGCCTCAAGCTTGGCACGCCGCTCCGCGCCCTTGTCACGCCCGGTGAGCAGTTCCAGAACCACTCCGGCTTGCTCCGCCAGGGGGCGCAATCCTTCCAGATGCTGGCGCGCCAGAATTTCGGTCGGGGCCATCATCACGCCCTGCCCGCCTGCCTCAACCGCGATCAGAAGGGCCATGAAGGCCACCAGCGTCTTACCGGCGCCGACGTCGCCCTGTAACAGCCGGTTCATTCGGGCGTCAGATGCCATATCAGCCGAAATCTCATCAATGGCGCGTGTTTGTGCGCCGGTCGGGCGATATGGAAGGCTTGCCAGCACCTTCGATTGCAGTACCCCGGTTCCCACGCTGACGATTCCCCGCGACTTGCGCTCTCGCTGCCGGGCCAGAGCGAGCGTCAGCTGATGCGCAAACAACTCGTCATACGCCAACCTCTGACGCGCAGGGGCAAACGGCGCTACATCATCCGCGCCGCGTGGATTGTGACCGGCGTGAACGGCCGCCGACCAGCTCGGCCAGTTTTGCTGTGACACCTGCGCCGGATCGATCCATTCCTCAAGTTCGGGTGCGCGTGCCAATGCGCTGCGGCTGGCCTTGAACGCTGTTTTCTGCGTCAGCCCTTGCGTCAGGTGGTAAACCGGTTCGAATTCCGGGATATCTCCTGCTTGTTCAACGGGCAGCATGTGGTCCGGATGCACCATCTGCGCCATGCCGTCGAACAGTTCCAACTTGCCGGAAACCACGCGGCGTGATCCTTGTGGCAACACTTTCTTCAGATACTCACCACGTGCGTGGAAGAAGACCAGCTGGAAATCGGCCTGACTGTCTTCGACATGAACGCGATAGGCACCCCCCTTGCTGCGGGGCGGTCTGTGCGGGCCAACTGTCACTTCCACGGTCAGAGTGGCCGGCAGGTCCACCCCCTGTATTGAATCCCGCCTGCGCCGATCCACCACGGCATAAGGCAGGCTGAACAGAACATCGCGCGGGGATTCCACCCCGGTCTGCGCCATGGCCTGCGCTGTCTTGGGGCCGACGCCATCCAACGTTTCCAGCCCCGCAAATAGCGGGAAAAGCTGTTCGGGCCGTCCGCTCATGCGCCTTCTATCAGCTGAAGCCAGCCATCCTCGTCCAAAGTTTCGATCCCAAGTTCCGCTGCCTTTTTCGCCTTTGACCCGGCCCCGGGACCCGCGACCAGAATATCGGTTTTCTTGCTGACAGATCCGGAAACCTTCGCGCCCAACGCCTCGGCCCGCGCTTTCGCCTCGGCGCGGGTCATCTTTTCCAGCGTTCCGGTGAACACTACGGTTTTACCCGCGACCGGACTGTCCGAGGCTGGCGCGTCGGGGGCGATAACCGTCAATTCGCTGCGCAGCGTGTCGAAAGCCCGTCGTTCCTCTTCATTGGCAAACGCGTCCGACAATGAAAGGCCAAGCGTTGCGCCAATTCCGTCGATGCCGATCAGCTCTGCCCAGGCGGCATTGGCATCGGCTGCGACATTGGCCTCCGCGATGGCTGCGTCCCGCACTTCTTTCACGCGTGCGCGACGCCCTTCAAGCTGCGCTGCCGCACGCTCTGCGTCTTCCGCCTCATCCGCCCGCCGTTGCGCCAGTGCAGCCGGTCGTGCAGTGTCCAACGCGAGCGCCATCGCATCCCAATCACGATAATACAGTGCCAGATCGCGCGCACCGACTTCGCCCACATGTCGAATGCCCAGTGCAAACAACAAGCGCGCAAAAGGAATTTTCCGCTTTTCATCAATGGCTTCGAAAAGGTTCCTGGCGGATGTTTCGCCCCACCCGTCCCGGTTTTTCAACCGCGTCAGACTGGCTGCGTCCCGCTGTTCCAGCGTGAAAATATCAGCTGGCGCATTGATCGGAAGGGTTGGATCCCCATAGAACATTTCAATCTGTTTTGCACCCAGCCCTTCTATATCAAAGGCTTTGCGCGACACGAAATGTTTCAGCTTTTCAACGGCCTGCGCAGGACAGATCAGGCCGCCGGTGCACCGTCGAACCGCGTCGCCCTCTTCACGGATCGCATCGCTTCCGCATTCGGGGCAATGTGTCGGAAAGGCAAAGGGGCGTGCATCGGCGGGGCGTTTGGACAAGTCGACATCCGACAGTTTGGGGATCACGTCGCCCGCGCGATAGACCTGAACCCAATCGCCCACTCGGATATCTTTTCCATCACGGATCGTGCCGCCTTTGGCGTCGCGCCCGGCGATGTAATCCTCGTTGTGCAAAGTGGCATTGGAGACGACCACCCCGCCAACCGTTACAGGATGCAACCGTGCCACGGGGCTGAGCGCCCCTGTTCGACCAACCTGAATGTCAATCGCCTCCAACCTGGTCCAGGCCAGTTCGGCTGGGAACTTATGTGCGATTGCCCATCTTGGCGTCGTCGAACGGAAACCCAAACGCGCCTGCAATGACAGATCGTTTACCTTGTAGACGACCCCATCGATATCATACCCCAAGGTCGCACGCTGCGCTTCGATATCCCGGTAATGAGCGATCATGTCCTCAGTCGTGGCACATAGGCGCGTCAAGGAATTCGTGGGGAACCCAAGGGTCGCAAGACGCTCAATTGCTCCCATCTGGGTATCCGCCAAAGGCTCTGACAGTTCACCCCAGGCATAGGCGAAGAAACGCAATGGGCGGGATCGGGTAATTTCCGAATCCAGCTGGCGCAGTGACCCTGCCGCCGCATTGCGCGGGTTGGCAAAGGGTTTGCCCCCCCGTTCAGTCTGCCGCTCATTCAACGCTTCGAAATCAGAGTGGGACATGTAAATCTCACCCCGAACCTCAAGAACGTCAGGCGCGTTTCCAATCTGCTGTGGAATATCAGAGACTGTGCAGGCGTTGGCCGTTACGTTCTCGCCAACTTCACCGTCGCCCCGCGTTGCGGCCTGAACCAGCTGTCCGTTCTCATATCGCAAGGACAAAGAAAGGCCGTCAATCTTGGGTTCAGCTGTGAAAGCCAGCGGCGCGCCTGCATCAAAGCCCAGATATTTGCGAATCGAGGCGTCGAAATCGGCAATGTCCCCATCGTCGAACGCATTTCCCAGTGACATCATTCGGACGGCATGAGTAACCTTTGAAAACCCATCCGCCGGTTTGGCCCCGACTTGCTCTGTCGGGCTGTCAGCACGTTTCAGGTGCGGAAAAAGCGCCTCGATCTCGGCATTTCTGCGTTTGAGGGCATCATAATCCGCATCCGACAACTCGGGCGCATCTTCTGCGTGATACAGCGTGTTGGCTCGGGACAGTAAGTCCGCCAACCGCGCCAGTTCGGCACGCGCCTCATCATCCGTCAGGTCTGATATGGGAATGGAATTGCTCATGGCCTCGCCCTGTCACGCGTTCTTGGACCTCAGTGATAGGGCGAGGCCATGGCCAGGTCCAGATGTGCTGAGCCGTGAGTGCAATGTGCCGCCCTGGACCACCAGCGACACAAACGGTTCAAATCAGAGGCCGACCGCCATTCGCGTCTCGTCCAGAGTGTTGCTTTGCGGGTCGCGCAACACGTAGCCCCGCCCCCAAACGGTTTCGATATAATTCTCACCACCGGTTGCATTGCTGAGTTTTTTGCGCAGTTTGCAGATGAAGACGTCGATGATCTTCAGCTCGGGTTCATCCATGCCTCCGTATAAGTGGTTCAGAAACATTTCCTTGGTCAGAGTCGTACCCTTACGCAAGCTGAGCAATTCCAGCATCTGGTACTCTTTTCCTGTCAGGTGCACGGTTTTTCCGTCCACCTCAACGGTCTTGGCGTCCAGATTTACAGCCACGCGACCTGTATGGATGATGGACTGCGAATGCCCTTTCGACCGGCGGATGATGGCATGAATGCGGGCCACCAGTTCTTCGCGGTGGAAGGGTTTGGTCAGATAGTCATCCGCGCCAAACCCGAAACCTTTGATCTTGCTGTCCGTATCATCTGTGCCCGAAAGGATCAGGATCGGTGTTTCCACACGGGCAATCCGTAGCTGGCGCAACACTTCATGCCCGTTCATGTCCGGCAGGTTCAGGTCCAGCAAGATCAGGTCGTAATCGTAGAGCTTTGCCAGATCGATACCTTCTTCGCCAAGATCCGTAGCATAAACGTTTAGGTTCGCATGCGTCAGCATCAGTTCGATGCTTTTAGACGTGGTCGGATCATCCTCGACAAGAAGTATACGCATTTTCACTGCTCCAATTCGGGTCAATAGTTCCAATTAAAATTAAACCTGACCAAGAATAGTTAATCTGACGTTACCGTTGAATCATATATTCCTACTCTCCTTTAGGTTGTCGATACTTTTTTAAGGCCGTGGCTTTTAAAGCCTCGACACCGTGTTCCGCGACCAGGGAAACCCAGCCGTTGAATTCTTCGTCGCTGATGCCGTATTTCTGTTTTGCCTCAGACAGGCTGATCAGCCCGTAAAGTACCCCACGCACGACGAGAATCTTGCGGGAGGCCACCCACCGCCTTGTGCTTGTCGGCGGCAGATCGGCGCGCGTCAGTATGGATCCATCCGGCAGAGAAACAGACCTTGGCCCTTCCACTTTGTGCAAATACATCGCTTTACCCTTTTTGCTGCATCAAAGCTGGCACCAGCCTACTTAAGGTCGTATGAAACCGCCCCTTGAGAGTGTGTAGAATTTTCCTATATTCTGCCGGTCTTTCTTAACCCGGACAGGAACCGCCAATGGCCCTCGACACCGAGACCCCGCTGAACTCGCTTGGCTTTGCCAAACCGCCCTCGGAAACGCGGGTGGTTGTAGCCATGTCAGGGGGCGTCGATAGCTCCGTCGTCGCGGCCTACTTGGCCGATCAGGGCTATGATGTGGTGGGGGTGACACTGCAACTCTATGACCATGGCGCGGCTTTGGCCAAGAAAGGGGCGTGCTGTGCCGGGATCGATATCCACGATGCGCGCCGCGTAGCAGAAGAGCGTGGGTTTCCCCACTATGTTCTGGACTATGAAAACATCTTCAAGGACGCGGTGATCGATGAGTTTGCGGAAAGCTATCTGGCAGGCGCAACACCCGTCCCCTGCATTCGCTGCAACGAGCGCGTAAAATTCAAGGACCTGCTGGAAACCGCCAAGGATCTTGAGGCCGACTGTATGGCCACCGGGCACTATATCCAGCGCAAGATGGGGCCACACGGCCCGGAACTGCACAGTGCCGAAGACGCTAACCGGGATCAATCCTATTTCCTGTTCTCGACAACGCCCGAACAGCTTGATTTCCTGCGCTTCCCGTTGGGTCATTTGCCGTCAAAAGACGCGACCCGCGAAATGGCGGCTCAATATGGGTTGTCTGTGGCGGACAAACCCGACAGTCAGGACATCTGCTTTGTGCCCGACGGCAATTATGCCAACGTCATTGAAAAGCTGCGCCCCGGTGCTGCGGAACCGGGTGAGATTGTTCATGCCGATGGCCGCGTTCTGGCACAGCACAACGGGGTGATCCATTACACGATCGGCCAAAGGCGCGGCTTGGGCATCGGCGGCCTGAGCGAGCCGCTTTATGTGGTCAAGCTGGACGTGGACAAAAAACAGGTCGTTGTCGGCCCCAAAGAGATGCTGGCAACGCGTGTCGTTCCCGTGCGTGAGATCAACTGGCTGGGCGATGAAGCCTTCACATCGCGCGAAGAATGGCACCTGTCAGTCAAGGTCCGTTCGACCCGCCCCCCGCGCGAGGCCATTATTCGACCGCTGTCCGACACCGCTGCTGAGGTGGAATTGCTGACACCCGAAGAAGGCATCTCGCCCGGTCAGGCCTGCGTCTTCTATGCCTCAGAAGGCAGCCGCATCTTTGGCGGTGGCTGGATCTGGCGCGGATACTAGGCTGAAACGGGTTCAACCTCCGGTTCGATCTGGATCTGAAGCGCATCGTTGAACCGGTTGAATGCACCGCACAATGCGATGCGCCAGGTTAACTCGACAATCTGGGCATCGCTGAACCAGTCCCGTAGGTTGGAAACCTCAGCGTCGCGCATGCGGCCTGAACGTGTCGTCACCGCCTCGGCGTATCGCACGACAGCCTTGTCGCACGCGTCCAGTTCGGGGTGGTTGTCGACATCTGGCAAACGCGCCGCGCCTTCGGGGCTGAGACCTGCAACCGTCAACAGCGGAGTATGATGCGAGACGCAGTAGTCACAGGCGTTCAATTTGGAAACCGTCACCATGGCCAGTTCCAGCGCACGACGCGGCAAGGTTTGCTGTTCCCGCAACGCCGTCAACATGCCCGCGACATGTTCCAGAACCGGTGGACAATGTGCGGCAACCCGGGCCCAATTGTCGAACGGGCCATAAGCACCCAAAGCCGCATGTGACGCGCGTGTCTCGTCTGCCATCTCAGGGTCTGACAAAGGGGGGATGCGGGTCATGATGAAATCTCCTTTTCAGCGAGGATATCTTAAGTCCGCACCGCTGCAACAGACGGTCTCGGATAACAAACCCGAGACGGAATGCCGAAACAGGCCTGTTACAGGGCATCCGTGGGCGAATTGAAGAGGATGTAAAGCCCGGCGCAGACCATGATATATGGGGCGATCCGATCCATACGGGCGACGCGTGGTCCAAGGCTTTTGGCCCGAGGTGCGCCCCAGGCGGCAACTACGACCAGAACTGAAGCGGCCAGTGCTGCGCCGATCAAGGCGGCAATACGGTATGAAGGGGCAGACTCCGCCAATAGCGGTGTCATGACCGCGAAACTGTCAATCGACAGGCTCAGGAACAGGGTAACCACCGATGTTACGGCCCCTTTTAACTCGGTTCCTTCAGAATTGGCCCCAAAAAATTGCCGCCAGATTCCGCGCAAACCAAAGGCCAGTGGTACAAGACCCAGAAACCCGATCCAAAACGGTGCGCCGCTCTGGTCAACACCCAATGCGACGGTCATGGCCAATGTCAGAACAATTGTCTGCGCGACGGCAAAGCCAATGATGGCGCGGCGTTGCTCGATCACCATTATCAAACCCAGTAGGACAGCCAGATTGTCCAGATTGGTGGATATCATGGCAACCCCGGCTGAAGCGGCGAACAGCGTGTGATCAAGCATGCTTAATCTGCATTCTGTCCAGCACAGCTCGTGCCGCCCGCAACCCCGGTGCTTCTCCTCCGCGCCCCAACCGTTCCATTGTCAGGTTCATCGCGAGTTGCTGAGTGTCAGGGGCATTGGTCACGTCATGCAGGGCTTTGGCGATCTTGTCTGGCTGGCAATCGTTCAGCAGGCATTCAGGCACGGCGCGTGTTTCAGATACCAGATTGACCAATGTAACAGTGTCCAGCTTGACCATGCGTTCGGCCATTTTCTGGGTCAGCCAATTGAGTTTGTAGGCGATCACCATAGGTGTATTCTGCGCCGCCAGTTCCAAAGAAACCGTACCCGAAGCGGCCAGCGCGATACATGCCGTGCCAAAAGCCGCGCGTTTTTCGACCGTGGCTTGCCCGGCCCCCATTTGTCGCGGGTCGAGCACTATTGGTGAGCCCGGCCAGCTTTGCGTCAGAGCGTTGACCAGGTCAGTTGTCGCACCCACGGTTGGAACCACGACACGATAACTGGGATGGTCCGTCAAAAACAGCCGCAATGCCTCACCGAACGTGTCTGCCAGACGTTCGATCTCACCCCGTCGCGATCCGGGCAGAGCCAGCAGGACTGGTTCATCCCCTAGGTCGTACCTGCTCCGGAAGGCCGCAATCTCGGCCTGTGTTGCCGTCGGTTCGCTGGCAACAGGGTGGCCGACAAAGTCGCACTCCATCCCTGCCCGCTCCATGTATGGCGGCTCGAACGGAAGCAGTGCCAGCACATGGTCGATGACCTTTGCCATTTTGTCCGCCCGTCCCGGACGCCAGGCCCAGACACTGGGCGCAACGTAGTGCACGGTGCGAATATCACTGGCGCACTTGACGAGTTTGGCGACACGCAGGCTGAAATCGGGGCTGTCGATGGTGATCAGAACATCCGGCCGCGTGTCCAACACTGCGTGCGCGGTCTCCGAGATCCGACGCTTGAGTTGAAAAAACTTCGGCAGAACCTCGATCAAACCCATCACCGAAAGTTCCGACATCGGAAACCGGCTGGTCAGCCCCTGAGCAGCCATCAAAGGTCCGCCCACCCCGTCGAACTCAATATCGGGGATAAGGGATTTCAGCCCCTCCATCAACGCGCCGCCCAGCCGGTCGCCCGAAGGTTCACCGGCGACCAGAAAGACGCGCATCAGACCGCCCGCTCGCGAATATACAGGAACAGCCCAAGACGGTTACATTCGGCGATGACCTGTTCTTTTTCCAAAACCAGCACACCGCCCTTTTCCAGAACGATGCCAGACAAGCCTGCCGCGACCGCATCCGTGACGGTGTCGGGCCCGATGGCAGGCAGATCAGCACGCCGATCTTGATCGGGCTTTGGGCCTTTGAACAGTATGCCACCCCCCGCGTCCGGGCGTTGCGTCAGGGATTGAAGCATCCAGGCGGTTCCAAAGATGCCCTCGACTGCCAAAACCTGCCCTTTTGAGACGGCACAGGCCTGACCAATATCCGCAGCCCCCATGGCCCGCAGAATTCCGGCAGCACGATCTGCATCTGTCATGTCACTTTCGGATGGATGCACTTCGGTCAGACAGCCCAAAGGCGGTAAAAGGCTTGGGGCGATTTCCTGCGCTGCCCGGACTCGCATACCGGCGCCTTCCAGCAGGCCAATAACAGCCCGCAACGCTCCGTCATCACCCGACAGCATGGCCTGCTGGATCACCGGAACCAACGGCATCGTTGCCGCGTCAATACGTTTGGGATCAACCTGCGGGCGCCGAACTGCGCCGGCCATACAAATCTCGGTCACGCCCTTCGCCTGAAGCCCGGCAATAAAACTGCCAAGCTGTTCAAGCGGAAACACGATATCTGCGACCAGATCATCCGGCAGGAACCCTTCCATCGCGCAGATCAGCGGACGTTCTGCCAGCTGGGCAACCAATTCGGTCGGCAGCGCCCCGGTTCCCGCAATCAACGCAAGCATGTCCCTATTTCCTCGGTGTCAGGAACGACCGATCGCTGTGTCCGGTGACAAAATCAACGATCCGCTGCACATAGTCGCTTTCGTTACCCTGACCAAGACGGTTGGCGCGATCCATGAACGTTCCATCGCCCTCAGACAGCTCCTTGAACGCGGCACGCAACGCCGAGATGTCTTCGCGCGAAACACCTTTACGCTTGAGACCCACGAGGTTCAGACCTTCAAGCTCACCCCGGGACGCTTGTACCAAACCGTAGGGAATGACGTCTTTGGGCACCATGGTGAGCGCACCGATGATCGCCCCGCGACCAACGCGCACCCATTGGTGCAGGCCCGAAATGCCACCGACGATCACATCATCCTCGACGATGCAGTGACCTGCTGCCCCTGCGTGGTTCACCATGATAACCCGGTTGCCGATCTGCACGTCATGGGCCACATGAACACCTGCCATCAGCAGGCAATCATCCCCGATCCGGGTTACACCGCCGCCACCTTCGGTCCCGGTATTGATCGTCACGTGCTCGCGAATGCGGTTGCGCTGACCGATTTCAAGGCGCGTGTTTTCACCGCCGAATTTCAGGTCCTGCGGAATCTCACCGATCACCGAAAAATTAAAGATCACGGTGTCTTCGCCAATCGATGTGTCACCGGTCACAACGACATGAGACTTCAGTTCGACCCGATCAGCCAGTTTTACATTGGCGCCCACATAGCTGAAAGGACCGATGACGCAATCCTGCCCGATCTGCGCCCCGTCTTCGATAATCGCGCTGGGGTGGATACCGCTCATGTTGTTTTTTCCATATCCCAATCGACATAGGCCGAGAATTCTGCCTCGGCGGCCACTTCACCATCAACAGTTGCCCGGCCACTGAACTTGAAAAGCTTGCCACCTTTCTTGCCGCGAACCGTTTCGACATGCATTTCCAGGACGTCGCCAGGAACAACTTTCCTGCGGAATTTGCATTTGTCGATGCTCATGAAATAGATCAGCAACTCGGTGTCGATGACATCCATACCCACGCCCAGCATTACGCCTGCTGTCTGCGCCATCGCCTCAACGATGGTAACACCTGGCATGATCGGAGTTCCCGGGAAATGCCCTTGGAAATGCGGCTCGTTCATGGTGACGTTCTTGATGCCTCGGGCTGATTGATAGCCAGAGATGTCCACCACCTTGTCGACCAGCAAGAACGGATAACGATGCGGCAGGATCCTTTGGATCAACTGAATATCGGCGCTTTTGGGTTCCGTTGTCATGATTCAGGTATCCCGTTCTGAATGTTTCTTTTTCAGCGTGGTTAGCAATACAGCCTCGCAAGGGCAAGCGAACCTATTCGCTTGCGTCCTTTTGCAACCCGCTGCCATCGCCAATTGCCGTGTTCACGCGGATTATCGCGGCCTCGGTGATATCTGACGTGCTTACAACGACATTGGAGCGTTCGATGATCACGCTGGCCCCGAATTCGCGTAGCAAATCAACAAGGATCGGGCGAACTATTTCAAAAAACGTTTGCTGCGCTTCCTCACTGCGACGTGCCAGCGCGTCCAGCTTTGCCCTTTGTCCGTCTCGATGGGACTGAACCTTGACATCGAACGCTTCGGCCAGCGGGCGAAACTCCTCTGCTGGCATGGTCGTGCGCTTTTCGGTCAGGTCTTTTTCTTCTCGGCTGAGTTCCGCGACAATCCGTTCATTTTCTTCCGCAAGCATTGCGCTTTCTTTTTCGATCTCGCGCAATACACGTTGCCCGAATGCCGAATTCTTGAACAGCTGCTCACCGGACAATGTAACCACACTGGCTTGCGGAACACCCAGCTGCTGCGCATCAGCCGAAGGGGCCTGAAACAGCACCATAAATGCACACAGGGCCCAAAGCGGGCCCTGTATCGAGGTAAAGAACCTGTTCGTCATCGCAGATCAGAACCGGGCCTGAATGGTCAGGTCAAAGTTCTGTTCCTTGTCGAACGTTTCCTTTTTCAGAGCCTTCGAGAAGTTGAACTGCAAAGGTCCAAACGGCGTTTCCCACAAGACCGAGATGCCGATTACGTGACGAATGGACCCGTCTGCACCAACGATATTTGCCCCTGCAGTATTTACATCGTTGATGTTGTAAAGGTTTCCAACGTCATAGAACAGACCGCCCCGCAGGCCCAGCTCCTCGGGCAGACCCAAGGGGAAATCGGTTTCAAAACGCGCGACCCAGTAATAGTTGCCGCCGATGGCATCATCCTGGCCATTGGACAAATCACGCGGGCCAAGACCTGCAGGTTCAAAGCCGCGGAAAGTGCGAGGCCCCAAAACAAAACGGTCGACAGTGCGGCTGAAATCATTTCCGCTCCAATTCAACGCACCCAACTCCAATGTGGCACGTAGTACCACTTCTTCATTCCAGACCCGCGTTTGAGCGATGCCGCGCGCAGTGGTTTTGAAATACTTGTTATCACCGCCAAGGCCTGCCGCGTCGACGCCCACCTCGAACAGAACACCAGAATTCGGGTCCAGACCACCAATCCGGCTGTCATAAATGTAGGACAGTCCCAGTGAACTGGACGTCCGTTTGCCTTGCGCGATCTCGGACGCGATCACTGCGCCATTGGTCTGATTGCTTTGTTGCGTCATCTCGCTGCGGTCCCAGCCATAGCGCAGGCGAAGAGCAGACAGTTCACCGATTGCATAGGTCAGCTGAGGTGTGAAGAACAACGAGCTCGTGTCGTAGCTGGCAAAGCCGGAATTGGTTGCCGACAGCCCCAGACCAAGGTCGAAACGCAGCTTGCGACCAAGCAAATAGGGTTCGGTAAAGTTAATCGTGTACTGTTCTGAATCCTGTGCTGTCGAGATCGACACACCAAGATTCTGACCGCGTCCCAGGAAGTTTGCCTCGTTCAGGCCGATTGCAATCCCGAAGCCGTCTGTGACCGAGTAGCTGCCGCCAAGGCTCAGCGAACCTGTAGGCTGTTCCTCGACATCCACATCCAGAATGACCTGGCTGGGTGATGACCCCTCCCGAGGCTCGACCTCCGCAACTGCAAAGAAACCAAGCGCATTGATGCGTTCCGCGGCCTGACGGATTTCACGTGGGTTGAACGGGTCACCTTCGACGGTGTCGAACTGACGACGGATCACACGGTCCAGCGTGGTGGTGTTGCCTTCGATATCGATCCGTTCAACAAAAATCCGCGGACCTTTCGTCAGAACAAATTCAATATCCAGGGTAAGATCACGGTCATTGCGCGTCACACGCGGTTCAACCCGCAGGAAATCAACACCCTGTTTCACCCCAAGGCGTTCTTGCCGCGCGATCGAGTTTTCCACCAGTGTCGGCGTATACGTCACGCCCGGTTTGATTTTCAGCACATCCTGATAAGGCGCTGCATCAACGCCGGCGATTTCACTAACCGTCGTGATCTTTCCAAACGAGAACTTTTGGCCTTCGGTGACGTTCATCACAAGAAAGAACGCATCCCGTTCGCGGGTGAATTCGACGTTGGCGCTGTTCACACGGAAATCGATATAGCCCCGCGACAGGTAGAAATCGCGAATGACCTGTTTGTCGAATTCGATGCGGTCGCCAATAAACGTGTCGTTGCGGAAGAATGTCCGCAGGAAGGTTGCCTGCTTGGTTTCCAGAACCCGGCGCAGCCTCCGGTCCGAATAGGCGCGGTTGCCGACAAAGCTGACGCGCTCGACCTCAATGGTCGTGCCTTCTGCCACTTCAAAGACCAGATCAACCCGGTTGTCGCTGCGACGGATAATGCGAGGAATAACGGTTGCCGCGACGCGACCCTGGGCGGAATACACTTCGGCAATGGTGTCGGCGTCTGCTTCGGCCGCCTGTGGCGTAAAGACCCGGCGGGGTTGCGACGAGATCACGTCCAGAAGAACGTCGTCTTTGACGCGAGCATTCCCTTCGATGCTGATCTGGTTGATCGTTGGATATTCCTGGACCTGAATGACCAGAGTCGTGCCGCGCGGCGTCAATTCAACTGTCTCAAATACACCACTGTCAAGCAAACGCTGATAGGCATCGTTAAGCTGCCCGGCAGTTACAGTCTGGCCCGGTTCGATTCCGGTCCGAGCGATAATTGTTCCGGTTTCGATCCGGCGGTTCCCCTCAACATCAAACGAGTTGATTGTGTAGTTTTGCGCCGATGCCGCATGCGGAAACGCCAGTAAACTTACCGCAACAAAAAGGAAAAAAACCGTTAGCGCCTGCCACAAAATATTGTTTGTCGGCATATGCCCCCCGCAGGATGTGCCTGCGTCTCGCCTGTCAGTCATTTTATGCTCTACCCAGAATTTTGAGACTTTAATGCTGAGTAACGGGATTGAATGAGCTTGTCAAAAGGCGATATCGAAGCAGTCAGGCAGACGACCACGCGACAACAGACCTACGATTTTCCCGAGAATCACATTCCCGCCAGATAGGCGGCTCCAGCCATCGCCAACGCTGTAACGGCAAAACTCAGCATAACGTCCCAATTCAACATGAACAGGAAGCTAAAGCTTTGATACGATTTTTTCAGCGTTTTGGACATGACTGTTCCCTTTAGACGGGAATGTTGTAGCGCTGAAATATGGCGGTAATGCGGCTGGAATCTGCTCCAGCCGCCACATTCAGCAGAACAGGTCGTTGCTGACCGAAAACAGCATCAGGGTCAGAATGATCGAAATTCCAATGCCCATGAGTATGCGCAACGCCCGGTCGCTGGGCGGTTTCCCGGCAATGGCCTCGTAGGCGTAGAAGACGAGATGTCCGCCATCCAGCGCCGGAATGGGAAACAGGTTCAACAACCCGACCGCCGTCGACAGGACAGCAATGAAGAAGATAAAATTCTGCGCCCCCTGGCTGGCCATCGCCCCCGAGGTTTCGGCAATTCCGATTGGCCCCGAGATGTTGCAGGTGCTGATTGCACCCGTCACCATGTGCCACATGCCGGATAAGGACCCTTCGATGATGCGGCCAGTCTGGATGACACCGCCCTTTAGGGAATCGAAAAGACCAGCCGGTACGGTTGCAGGCTCAAGCATCATGCCGCCGACGATTCCGATGCGCCAATGGGTGACAAAACCACCATCAGGCTGCGGTTCATCTGTGCGCCGGGGTGCCAGGGCAAATTCCAACTCGGACCCATCCCGCCAGACTTCAAGCAGCAAGACACGACCGTCCGATCCTTCGACATGATCCTTTAGCTGTTCGAAGGCAAAGATCGGTTCACCATTGACCGAGGTGATGACATCCCCTTGTTTCAGCTGGATATCCATCGCCGCGCTGCGCGGGGCAACCTGACGGATCAGCGGCGGAAGCATCCAGGGGGCCTGAACCTCAAGGGGTTGGCCATCGCGGATCACGGAATAATCCAGAACCGGTTGAACAGGCAGCTGGTCGATGAATTCCTTCCATGCGACTTCTTCGTCATAGTCCGGTGTCGGACGACCGGCGATAGCCGTGATCACATCTCCCTCGCGCAATTCCTGCACGGTGCCTGGCAAAGGCTGCAACGCGCCAACGGTCAGGGGTTCACGCGAAACGCCCTGTGACCAGAAGATCAGGCCAAAAACCAGAATGGACATGGCGAAATTAAAGACCGGGCCAGCCGCGACAGTTGCTGCCCGCGCCCATAGCGGAGCGCCGTGCATGGTGCGGCGCAACTCCTCAGGATTTTGGGTCGCGATGTCTTCCATCGCCTCTTCATCCTTGCCCGAGGCCGCATTGGCGTCGCCCAGAAATTTCACGTATCCACCAAAAGGCAACGCTGCGATCTGCCACTTGGTTCCGCGTTTATCCTTGCGGCTCCAGAGCACCGGTCCAAACCCGAGCGAAAAGACTTCGGCATGGATACCAGACCACCGGCCCACAATGTAATGGCCATATTCATGCACGGCCACAATGACCGACAGCGCAATAACAAAGGCAACAATCGTCCACAGCAGATTGCCGAATTGCGGGATCAGCGAAAGTACGTCCAAATTTCTATCCTGCTCGTTCCATCACAGTGTTATCGACCCACTGACGTGCCAGATGGTCGGTTTGCTGCACGTTATCAAGTGTCATCGGGGCATCAATAAGGCCACCCGTTGCGTCAAACCTGTCCAATACGGCAGAAACGGTATCCGCCATATCAAGAAAGCCGATCCGGCCCGCAATGAAGTGATCCAGCGCGCGTTCCTTGGCGGCATTGAATACTGCGCCAGCCAGCCCACCACACTGCATTACGTCCCAGGCGAGTTTCAGGGCTGGATAGCGTGTCAGATCCGGTTCGTTAAAGCGCAGCTGTCCCAGCTTTGCCAGGTCCAGCCGCTGAACCGGCAGCTCCTGCCTGTCGGGCCAGTGCAACGCATACCCAATGGCGTGGCGCATATCGGGGGCGCCCATATGTGCCATCATCGCGCCATCCCGAAACCCGACCATTGCATGGACAATGGATTCGGGATGAACCAAAACTTCGATCTGATCCGGGGAAACTCCGAAATATTCTTTTGTTTCTATGACTTCCAGCGCCTTGTTGAACATCGAGGCACTGTCGATCGTGATCCGCTGGCCCATATCCCAATTCGGATGGCTGGACGCTTGTTCGACGGTGGCGTTTGCCAGATCTTTCAGCGGCCAATCGCGGAACGCTCCGCCACTTGCGGTGATAATCACCCTCTCGACAGCGTCGATATCTTCACCAACCAATGCCTGAAACACCGCCGAATGTTCACTGTCGACAGGAAGCAAACGCGCGCCATGGTTTTTTGCAGTGTCCAGAACCAATGATCCTGCGCAGACCAATGTTTCCTTGTTGGCCAAGGCCAGTGTTGTCCCTTGTTTCAGGGTTTCGATCCCAGGCGCAAGGCCTGCTGCTCCGACGATGGCTGACATGACCCAATCTGCCGGGCGCGCTGCGGCCTCGGCGATCGCACGCGGCCCGGCCGCCACTTCGACCCCACTTCCGGCCAGTGCGGCACGCAAATCCTCCAACCTGTCTTCGTGTGCCGTGACAGCTAGATCGGCACGCAACCGACGAGCGTCATCGGCAAGTTGTCGAATATTTGCGCCGCCTGTAAGGGCCACCACATCATAGTCTTCGGGTTTACGCGAAATCAGATCAAGCGTGTTTTGCCCAATCGAACCCGTGGCCCCAAGAACGGAAATCCGTCGCATTACATCTCACCCGGCGTGTACAGAAGCCCTGCGATCAGAACAAACACCGCAGCCCCCATCATGCCGTCGAACCGATCCAGAAATCCGCCATGGCCGGGGATCAGATTTGAACTGTCCTTGACCCCGAATTTACGTTTGATCGCGCTTTCGATTATGTCACCCGCTTGACTGGCCATTGAAGCGAGAACGGACACAACAACAAAGGCAAATCCAAAACCCGCGTGGGTTGCGAAGGCGATACCGACACAGGCCGCGGCAGCCCATCCGCCTGCCGTTCCCGACCATGTTTTCTTGGGGCTGACCTTTGGCCAGAACTTGGGTCCACCGACCATTTTACCCACAAAATAGCCCGCCACATCGGTGGCAACCACCACCGCGATCAGCCAGACCATCCAGCCAAAACCCGAGTTTTCGCGAATGGAAATGAAACCCAGACCAGCCGCAACAATCCAGACCGCGAACATTCCGTACAAGGGTTTCGAACGGCTGATCTGTCCCATGCCCACCAAAGCTGGCGCAAGCACGACTGGAAGCGTGTATAGCGCCGGCAGGTGGTAGCTGAGGATAACCGCAAACGCAGTCAGAACGCCCAACTGGACGGCCACACCCTGGCTTTCAGGGTCAATCATCCGAACCAGTTCCCAGGTCATCAGGCCACAAGCAGCCGCAATGAAGACCTCGAACCAGAGACCGCCAAGCCAGACTTCGATGGCCCCTATTGCAACCAGAACGGCGGCAGAAAGGACCCGGCTCGTCAGATCAGACCACCGGCCATCACTCATGCCAGAACCGCCCCGTACCGACGCTCTCTGGCCCCATAGTTGCGACAAAGCCGTTCGAGTTCTGCGGCGGTGAAATCCGGCCACAAGGTATCTATGAATTCGTACTCGGAATAGGCGGACTGCCACAGCAGAAAGTTCGAAATCCGTGCTTCTCCACTGGTGCGAATGACAAGGTCAGGATCCGGAAGAACGCGTGTATCCAGATACTTAGGTAACGTTTCTTCATCCACATCCTCGGGTTTAAGCCGCCCGTCGGCCACATCCCGCGCGAGACGTTTGGTCGCGCGCGCCACCTCGTCCCGACCGCCATAGTTCAGGGCGACCGTCAGATGAACAAGGTCGTTGTCCTTGGTTTCCTCTTCCAGTGAATCCATCAATTCGGTCAGTTTCGAATCCAACCTTACCCGATCACCTATGAACCGAACCCGGATGCCATTGTCCGCCAGGGTCCGTGTCTCCTTGATGATGTAGCGCCGAAACAGGCTCATCAACCCGGCCACCTCAACCTGCGTTCGCTTCCAGTTCTCGGTCGAGAATGCAAACACCGTTAGATACTTGATCCCCAGATGCGGGCAGGCCTCGACAACCTCGCGAACACGCCTCGCACCGGCATGGTGCCCAAACAACCTGGGGCGACCACGCGCCTGCGCCCAACGGCCATTGCCATCCATGATGATAGCGACATGGCGCGGGCCGCAGACCGGATCGGTTTGGGGATCTTTCGGCATCAGACCAGATCAGACCTGCATGATTTCAGTTTGCTTGGTTTCAAGCGCCGCATCGACCGCCTTGATCATCGCATCCGTGAGATCCTGCACTTCGCTTTCCCAAAGCTTCTGGTCGTCTTCAGACATACCGTCCGCTTTTGCCTTCTTGATCTGATCCATGCCATCCCGGCGCACATTGCGGATCGCGATCCGGGCGCTTTCCGCATATTGGCCAGCGACCTTGCCCAGTTCACGGCGACGCTCTTCGTTCAACTCAGGAATCGGAAGCATGATGATGGTGCCGTTCAGCTGCGGGTTGATGCCCAGGCCGCTTTCGCGAATGGCTTTTTCAACCTTCCCGACCAATGACTTATCCCACACATTTATAGTGACCATGCGGGGCTCAGGCACGTTGACGGTGCCCACCTGGTTGATCGGTGTCATCGAGCCATACGCGTCGACCATGACAGGTTCCAGCATCGAGGCCGAGGCGCGCCCGGTTCTCAGCGAGGCAAATTCGGTTCTCAGATTGGCCATTGCGCCATCCATACGGCGTTTCAGGTCATCGGTGTCCAGTTCGAAGTCGTCAGACATGCTGCTCACTCCCCGTATTCAGGTACTCTTTGGATGGGTCTTACGCCATCACATTTGGGATGTATAGCAATCATGAGGCGGTTTTGTACCAATGGCCAGAGGTGTTGCGATCATTTTGTACCAAACACGCCTCCGCAAAACCCGACACGGCGTCGTATCGGGTTTAGGCTGTCAACTGCACTCAGGCATTCACATCGACAACAACGCGCCCTTTGACCTGCCCTTTCAGGATATCGGCACCCAATTGCGGAAGGTCGGACAAAACCGCCGGTTGAATCATAGCCTCAAGCTTTTCCATCGGCAGGTCGGTCGCGATCCTTTGCCAGGCACGAACCCGGTTTTCATAGGGCTGCATCACACTGTCGATGCCAAGAAGGTTCACGCCGCGCAGCAGGAAGGGAATCACCGTTGCAGGAAGCGCCGCGCCGCCCGCAAGACCCACGGCCGCAACCGAACAGCCGTATTTCATTTGCCCAAGCACACGCGCCAGCATCGCACCGCCCACGGCATCCACGCAGCCCGCCCAGGTTTCACTTTCCAGTGGGCGCTTGGTTGTCTCATTCAGCTCATCGCGGGGCACTATTGTCGTTGCGCCCAGCGATTTCAGATAATCGCCGGTTTCAGGTCGCCCGGTCACGGCGGCCACCTCATACCCGAGATGGCCCAGAATGGCAGTGGCCACCGACCCAACACCACCGGCCGCCCCGGTTACCAGAACCGGACCGCGATCGGGGGTCAGCCCGTGATCCTCCAGTGCCATCACGGCCAGCATCGCGGTAAACCCGGCGGTGCCTACGGCCATCGCCTGCCGGGCATCAAGCCTATCTGGCAGAGGCACCAGCCAGTCCGCCTTGGCACTGGCTTTCTGCGAATATCCACCCCAATGCGCCTCGCCTACCCGCCACCCGGTCAGAACAACCTTGTCACCCGGCTTGTAACGCGCATCGGTCGATGCCTCGACGGTACCGGCGTAATCAATTCCGGGAACATGCGGATACGCCCGCACCAAACCGCCCCCCTTCGGGGACAGGCACAAACCATCCTTGTAGTTCACTGTGGAATATTCAACCGCGACCGTGACGTCGCCATGCGGCAGATCATCCAGCGTAAGCTGCCTGACCGACGCGCTCGCCAAACCGCTTTCTTCGTCCTTGTCCATCACAAGTGCATTGAACATCTCTCAATTCCTTTCGTGTTTCTGTAACCGGCCCGCTGCTTCACCTGGCCCTAAATATCCCGGGGCAGTCGCGCAGCGACGGGGGCAGCGCCCCCATCCCCCCCCTTTAAATCCAGAAATGCGACTGCACGGTCGCGCGGCGCATCCCATCTGGCGTTTCCACGTCCAGCTCCGTTCCCGCATCCCAATGGCTCAGGCGTACCATGCCAATGGCTACGTTGGTGTTGAAATCGGGTGACCACGCGGCCGAGGTCACCTGCCCCACACGCTTGCCGTCGGCGTAAAGGCCCCATGGGCGGTCGCAGCCAGGCACCGGATCGCCCGTAATGGCGATGGGGCGGATTTGCTGAACGGGCCCCTCCTTGGCCACACGCAGCAACGCGTCCCTGCCGATACAGCCAATCGCGGTATGTGTGTTGCAGAACTTGCCCAGACCGCACTCATGCGGGGTGTTGTCGTCGGTCATGTCATTGCCATAGGACAGCAGACCGCCTTCAATCCGTTCGATCAGGTTCGGGCATCCGGCGCGCACCTGCAAATCTTCCCCTGCCGCAAACAGAGCGTTCCACAGGGGCATGCCGATATCGCTGCCTTCCACATAAATCTCGAACCCGCCCTGTTTGGAATAACCGGATCGCGCCACAGCCAGATCGCGACCTTCAAACTGGAACATATCGAATTTGAAGAACCGGATGTCGCGCACCCGGTCGCCAAAGACACGCGCCATCAGATCGTCAGCTTTGGGACCCTGAACAGCAAGAGGTGACACATCCGGTTCGTCCACCAGCACATCCAGACGATATCCAACGGCGATTCCCTTGACCCACAACAACAGATCGCTGTCAGCGATAGAAATCCACCAGCGGTCTTCGGACAGTTTTACCGCAACCGGGTCATTCAGCATGCCTCCGGTTTCATCCACGATGGGGACATAGAAACATTGCCCCGGCAGCATCCCCCGCAAATCGCGCGGGGTCAGCATCTGCATCAGGCGCGCGGCGTCCGGTCCACGCAGCTCGATCTGCCGCTCGCACGCGACATCCCAGACCTGTGCATGGGATTTCAGATGCCGGTAATCGGCTTCGACGCTTTCGAAGACCGTGGGCAACAGCATACGATTATAAACCGTGTACCCCTTGACCCCTGCGGCTTCGACCCCGTCTGAAAACGGTGTGCGCCGCAAGCGGCGCGAAGCGGAAATCTGCGGCATTCAAACCTCCTCGGGCATAAAGACGATGTCGCTAACGGGCGCTTGCGACCGAACTTCGGTCAGCACTTTGAGCAATGGACCCCCATGGTGGGTCTGATGGTTGAAGAAATGGATCACATAGTTTTCGTAAGGCATTGTGACATCGACCTCTTTTGCGGCGAAGCACCAGATGGGTGTCCTCGGGATCGGGTCAGATCCAGATATGACACTGCTCGCTTTGCCAGCGATTAAAGCGCGCCATCTCTTGCGCATAAGCGCCGGTGATCATCACTTGGGCCCGTGCCAATCAATCGGACAGATTTCAGCCGACTTGCCGCCAAAATCCCAAACGCGCCCGTAGTCGCGCACTTTCGACTTGGTGCCACGCGCCACGATGATGTCAGGACCCATCCAGTATTTTGAGTTTGAAACCATCACGGGATGCTCGGGGTCTTTGCCTGCCAGCATCTCGATCTCACCCTGAATCTTGCGACCTATCATGATGCGGCGTTTGGTGCCGTCACGCTCGATCTGAACCGGCGCCCGTTCGGCCCCGATGATTTCACTGACGAGCATGGTGAACAGACCGGTGGTGCCGCCCGCCTGCCCGCTGAAGATTTGCAGCAGCCCGTTATAGGCTTTGCCGCTGGCGCGTTCATCGACGTAAGCCGCCACTTTCCACTGGCCTTCACCCATCCGGCCGGGAATATCGACCAGCAGGCCGACATTCAGACCCGACAGGTCCTCGCCCTCGTAATGGCCCTTATCAACGATAATACCCATCCAGGCATGACAATGCCCTTCGGTCGGAGGGTGCGCGCCCAGCGAAACGACGCAGGGGCAGAACACATCACACGAGCAGTTCAGGATCAACTCCCCCTTGATGGCCCAGTCCGTCGGACTCATCTCGCGCCGTTTGGGATTGGGCATACGGCTGTCGATACGCTGGCTGACGGGCAACCGGTCGGCATCTGGTTTTCTGTTCTTAGCCATTGGCTTATCCTCCGTAGCTAATATGGTAGACGAGCAGGAAAAGACCGCCCGCAATCAATGCAAATCCCACCGGTCGGGTTACAGCATGCCCGATCTGGGGAAGTTTTTCCAAAACCATGAACAGGGTCGCAAGACCCATCCACAACAGGCTCATGACGCCGCCCACAAAACCCAGCGCCATAAAACCCCAGCAGCATCCGACGCAGAAGACACCGAGGCCTAGCCCCATGCGAACACCGCCCGCAAATCCGGTTTTCCAATGGCCCAGGAAATAGGTCATCGGGGCGTGGCACACGCCATGGCAGACCTCTTTGACGCGCGAGAACTGAAACGCGCCAACCGCTATCATCAACCCGCCCGCAACCCAGCCGGATCTGGCAATGCCCAGCATGTCGATCACGCCACCAAACAGCAAAGCCTGTTGCGTTCCCGCGATCACAGCCGCAAACCCGACCCAAACCAAGGAATACCCTGCAAGCACACCCAGCCACCCGGCACGGGTGCCATTGGCACTGCGGATCAGGTCGTCATAACTGCGCAGGGTTGGCACAAGCGTCGGCAGCATCATGGCGGCCATCATGATCGCCCACATCCAGAACAGCGTGCCAAACTCGGCCATGGGCATGTACATGTCCATGCGCGGGTCCATCGCAGCCATCGCCTGCCCCATAGGCCCCGGACGACCGATCAGGTCCAAGTCCATGTCGCGGCCCATCGCGAACATGACCCACCATGCCCACAGGATCAGGACATAAAAGCCCAGCCACATTCCGCTGCGCAGCCAAGTACGACTCACTTCGGCCTCCCGACTCAACTCTCTTGCTTTTCAAATGTCAGACTTTTAAATGTCAGACAAATAAAAATTTACTCAGGGTCTTCTGAATATGAAAATAGCGCCTCGGAAAACCGCCGACCTGTCTGCCCAGATTGCACAAGCCATCCGGGACGCGATTGTTTCGGGCGAGTTGATTGTGGATGCGCGTCTGCCCTCGGAAGCGGAACTTTCCGAGCAATTTCAAGTTTCGCGCCCAACGGTGCGTGAGGCTTTGAAACGACTGGCGGCGCAATCCCTGATCCGCACACAGCGTGGCGCAACCGGAGGTGCGTTCGTAAACCGTCTGAGTTTCGAAGATGCCTATTCTCAGCAGATCACAACCTCGACCCTGCTGCTGTCGATGAACGCTGTCAGCTTTGATACGGCCTGCGAGGCCCGCTATGCGCTGGAGCGGGCCTGTGCCCCCCTGTCTGCCCAGAGACGAACAGCGGATCAGCTTGCCACGATGCGGGCGGAAATCTTTCGCCAGTCCCAGCCCGGTCTGACGGATGAGGCGTTTTGTGCATCAGACGTCACCTTCCACAGGGCCCTGGTGGACGGGGCCGACAACCCGGTCCTGTCCTATCAACTGGCTGGCGCGGTCGAGGCGATGCAGCCTTTGATGAACATGATTACCTTCACGGCACGTTCGCGCGAAGAAATCATCGCATTGCACACCAGAATTGCAGACGCGCTTGAGGCCAGAGACGCAGATACCGTCGACGCCGCGCTGGTCGATCTGGAGCATTACACACAGCAACTGGCCCACGATGTGGCCGAACGCAAACGTAAACCGGCCTGAAGGCTTAAACAGAAACATACTTTAAAGGCAGAGGTCGAGCAGGCAGAATGTCATCCGGCATCAAGACCGGAACTCTCAATAAGAATTGAATGACAATGATTTACGGGAGGACGTTATGAACAAAAGACCGGACCCAACCTTTTATCCTTCGGCCAAGCTGGCGATGGAGGGCCCCGCAGAAACGCTTGCTTTCACGCTGATGCTCAGCCCCGATTTTTCGCAACCCGACGGGCTGGCAGTAGTGAATGTCGATCCAACCTCGGCCGATTTCGGGAAGATCGTGCATCAGGTGATCATGCCCGAAAAAGGCGACGAGTTTCACCATTTTGGTTGGAATGCCTGTTCCTCATCGCTGTCACCGCTCAGTGGTCATGCGTTTCTGGAACGTCGCTATCTGATAATCCCCGGTATCCGGTCGAGCCGGATATACATCATCGATGTAAAGAACCCGCTTGAGGCGAAGATTCACAAGATCATCGAACCCGAGGAAGTCTTTGACAAAACAGGGTATTCACGACCACACACGATCCATTGCGGGCCGGAAGGCATCTATGTGAGCACGCTGGGCGGTGGCGGTGAGGACGGCACGGATGGCCCTCCGGGTATTTTCATCATGGATTGTGAAACCTTCGAGATCATCGGGCGCTATGAGATCGAGCGCGGCGTGCAGGACAAGCACTATGATTTCTGGTGGAATCTGCCGCGCGATTACATGGTAAGTTCCGAATGGGGCCTTCCCCCGCAATTTGAAAACGGGCTGGTGGCCGAGGATCTGCTTTCGAACAAATACGGTCACCGCATCCATTTCTGGAACCTGCGCAACCGGACCAATATCCAAACCATCGATCTGGGCGAAAACCACCAGATGGCGCTGGAAATCCGGCCCGCGCATGATCCAGTCAAACAATACGGGTTCTGTGGTGTTGTCGTCGACACCACCAACCTGCAAGGCGCAATCTTTACGTGGTGGCGCAATGAAGATGGCACGTTCGAAGCCAAGAAAACGATCACCATCGACCCGCAACCCGCTGATCCTGATGATCTTCCTGATCTTCTCAAGGGGTTTGCCGCCGTACCACCACTGGTCACCGATATCGACCTGAGCCTGGATGACAAATACCTTTATGTCGCTTGCTGGGGCACCGGCGAGATGCATCAATATGATGTATCCGATCCGATGAACCCGACCCTTGCCGGGAAGGTCGAAATCGGAGGGATTGTCAAAAAGACCAAACATCCGAACGGTCAGACCTTTGGCTATGGGCCACAAATGGTCGAGATCAGCCGCGATGGTAAACGCGTTTATTGGACCAATTCACTTTATTCCACGTGGGACGATCAGTTCTATCCCGAAGAAGGCGGCGCGGCCATGGTCAAGGCGGATGTCGGTGAGAATGGCGGGCTGGTTTTGGACCAGAAATTCTGGGTTGATTTCCCCAAAGGATATCGCAGCCACCAAATCCGGCTGGAGGGCGGAGATTGCTCAACCGACAGTTTCTGCTACCCCTCGGTCTGAATTGGAGATTATGATGACATCAACGGCTGGCCTTTGGCTGGCCGTTGTTCTGAGCGGCGCGTATCACGGGCTGAACCCCGGGATGGGCTGGCCGCTGGCGGTTTCCTCGGCGCTGATGGAGCAGCGCCAATCCGCCCTCTGGCGCGCGCTGGCGGCTTTGGCCGGCGGGCATTTTGTTGCCATGCTGGGAGTCCTTCTGCCCTTTGCCCTGATGGCCGTTCTGCTCGATTATCAACGGGAAATCCGCATCGGGGCTGCGTTGATTGTCATCGCGATGGGGCTTTACATTGTGATCACCCGCCGTCATCCCCGTTTTCTGTCGCGCATACCGCCCAGCAAACTGGCGCTGTGGTCGTTTCTGGTGGCGCTTGCCCACGGGGCCGCCCTTATGCTGGTTCCGATCTATCTTGGTCTGTGCCAGTTGGATGAACTGGATGCCGGTCATCAGGCGATCTCCAAAATCATGACGACAAACGGTCTGCTGGTTCTGGGAGTTGCGGCCTTGCACACCGCCGCCATGGTTCTGGGCGGAGGGTTTCTGGCCTTCGCTGTTTATCGTTGGCTGGGGCTGCGTTTCCTGTCCCGCAGCTGGTTCAACTTGGAACTCATCTGGGCGCTCAGCCTTGTTTTAGTTGGTCTTTTGGGGCTGTGGTCGGCGGTTTAATCGCTTTCCTTTGGGCCGCAACACACTATCCTTAGGTGCTAGTAATACAATTCAATGAGGCCCGGATGATCACTACCCTGAATGTCATTGCCGCGTTGCTGACAATCGGTTTTGGCCTGTTCGGCTTTCTGGCGCCAGTTCATACCGCCAACGCGCTGGATCTTGCACCTACCAACAGCACCATGGGTCTGAGCGAGTTGCGCGCTTCGGTCGGAGGGCTGTTTGTGGTCTCGGGCATTGCTGTCATCTGGCTGAATGCTCCGATGGCCTACACGATGCTGGGCATAGTCTATGCGGGTGCCGCATTGGGCCGCTTCCTGTCACTGGCGCTGGATAACCCGCCTTTTGTGAAGGCAGCAACCTTTGGTGGAATCGAACTGGTGCTGGCGATATGGTTGATCGCCGCAAACTTCAATCGGGCCGCGTAACACACTGTAATTAAGCCTAACAAAGATGTGCAATCCGGGTTTGCATCCGCCGCTGACCTCACCTATATATGAGGTGTCCTTCGGGACTATGGACATAAACGCGCTCGTAATAAGCGGATCGGACCCGGGGGCGGTACCCGGCGGCTCCACCAAATTCCTTCGTTTGAGGATCACGGGGCCGAAACAGGATCGACGAACGTCTAAAGGGGTAAGCTTTGTCTCGGCTGTCTGCCACCGTTACCGGCGAAAACAGTACAATTGCAAACGACAATCGTGCTCCGGTTGCAGTTGCTGCGTAAGCAGTAACAAGACCGAAACTTAAGTCCTTGCGCCTAGCCGCGTAAGGCGGGGTTCGCAGGTACCTGGCAACAGAAACCTGCACTTCCGCCCAATATGTCTGATATTTATGCCGCCTTTGCGCAGATTCAGAGTTTGTTCATTCCTTTTTGCCATCGTATTCGCAGTTGGACAGGAGCGTTGGGATGACAAATTCGGAGATACTCAGATCCTGGTATTCTGAGGTTTGGGAAAACGGAAACACCGAGGCAATCGATCAGTTCTTTGCGCCCGAAACCATGGCCGAGGGGCTGATCCCCGAAATGCAGGTGGGTGCAGACGATTTTCGGGACCTCGTAACGGCTTTTCGTCATGTCTTGGGGGATATCAAGGTGGATTTGCCCAAGATCATCGAGAATGGCGATTGGGTATCCGCCATCCTGCATGTGCAGACGTGCCGGGCCGATAATGGTGCCCCTTTGGAGGTCACCGGTCAGGTCATGGCCCGGTTTAAAGACAATAAGATGGTCGAAGCGTATAATCATTTCGATTTCATCTCGTTCTTTGAGGAGATGGGCCAGTTTCCCGCCGACACCCTTCCTGTTTGCATGACCGGTCAGCGGCTCGACTGGGCCTGACGGTACAAACCGCAAACTTGACCCCCTATGTTCTTGCGCGGTAGCACTGGCACAGGGGGTCAACTTGCGAACACCCCGTGAGGCGTCAGCCCAAGCTTCGCATGGATCCGAACGACTAAAGGAGACATGCTATGGCTGCTCTTAACGCCATCACACCGACCCAATTGAGCCGGTTAATCGGAACGCCTCGGGCGCCGGTTCTGATCGATATACGCACCGATGCGGATTTCAGCGACGATCCGCGGCTGATTCCGGGGTCAATTCGCTGCCCGCACACGGAAATCGACGCGATGAGTCGTCTGATTGGCAACGACCCTTGTGTAATTATCTGCCACAAAGGCAAAAAGCTGAGTCAGGGGGTGGCATCCTGGCTGCGCGGGATGGGCAAAAACGCCGAACATCTGGAAGGCGGGTTTGAAGGGTGGCACGAACAGCGCGAGGCGCCGTTGGTCCCACAGTCGATTCTGCCGGCGCCCATTAATGGCAGCACATTGTGGGTTACGCGCCAAAGGCCCAAAATTGACCGTATCGCCTGCCCCTGGCTGATCCGCCGGTTTGTCGATCGCAATGCACGGTTCCTTTTCGTCGCGTCGGAAGAAGTTCAGGGAGTCGTTGATCACTTTGGTGCCACCCCCTTTGACGTTCCGAATACATTTTGGACGCATCGGGACAGCGGCTGCACATTTGACACGATGATCCGGGCATTTCACCTGCGAACCGAGGCGCTTGAGCGTATGGCCCGGATCATTCGCGCTGCGGATACCGACCAGAATGATCTGGCCCCGGAAGCCGCTGGGTTGCTGGCGTTCTCGGTCGGTTTGTCCCGCCAGTATCGCGATGATCATGCTCAGCTTGAAGCCGGGTTGCACCTTTATGATGCCCTGTTCCGCTGGGCACGCGACGGGTTTGATGAAAAGCATGACTGGCCATCGGGTCATGGCGCATGAGACCTACGGCACTGGACCTTTTCAAGGTATTCGGACGGATCGGCCTGTTGTCATTTGGGGGCCCGGCTGCCCAGATCTCGCTGATGCATCAGGAGCTGGTCGAGCGCAGGCCCTGGCTGGATGAACAGACCTATCTGCGTGCGCTTTCCTTGTGCATGTTGCTGCCCGGTCCCGAGGCAATGCAATTGGCAACCTACGCAGGCTGGCGCTTGCGCGGTGTCGCGGGCGGGCTGATTGCGGGCAGCCTGTTCGTTTTGCCAGGGGCGTTTGTCATTGCTGTCCTGGTCGCGCTTTATTCAGCATTGGCGACGTTCCACTGGTGCAATCCGCATTTACCGGCATCAAGGCGACCGTCATCGTTATCGTCCTGCAAGCCCTGCGCAAGCTGTCAGGTAAGGCGCTGACGGATACGGAACATCGTGTCATCGCAGGCCTATCGTTTCTGTCAATCTTTCTGTTCAACCTGCCCTTCCCGCTGATCATTCTGATCGCGGCCCTGTGGGGGTATTTGCGTTATAATGGATTCATTGGGGCAACCGCTGTTCAGGACACGCCGAACTTTGCTCGTTCGGCCCGGACGATAGCGGTCTGGTTGCCGCTTTGGCTGGGGCCGCTTGTTGCTTTGACACTCAGCGGCCATCAATTGCTCAGCGATCTGGGGTGGTTCTTTGCCCGTCTGGCTGTTGTGACCTTTGGCGGCGCCTATGCCGTTCTCGCCTATATGTCGCAAACCGTTGTGGATCAGTATCACTGGATCAGTGCAGACCAGATGATTGACGGATTGGGGCTCGCAGAAACCACCCCCGGGCCATTGATACTGGTTACACAGTTTGTCGCCATGCTGGCGGGACAGATCAACGGTGGATTCTCACTGGCGCTTGCTGCGGGCGCTGTTGCGTTGTGGGCAACGTTTGTGCCCTGCTTTTTGTGGATTTTCCTGACGGCCCCTTACCTTGACCGTCTGGCCACACGTCCCCGCCTGTCTGCCGCCCTTCACGGTATCACCGCCGCCGTTGTCGGAGTGATTCTCAACCTTTCCGTGTGGTTTGCCCTGAATGTTCTTTTCGAATCGGTGCCAGACATGAATTTGGGTCCGGCGGCAATACCCGTGCCCAAAGTGTCTTCGCTGAACATTCCGGCTCTTGCATTAACCTTTATTGCTGGAATATTGATATTTCGACTAAAATTGGGGATCGGAACAGTGTTGGTTCTGATGTCACTGGCAGGGCTGGTTGCGCATAATATCTGATCAATCCGATCATACCTGCCCTTTCGTTTCCGAACAAAACCCCTATGCTGAGCTTAACCACTTTTGAGGATGACACATGTCGCAAGGCATCGACTATGGCAACCTGATGCACACCGCCATGCGCGGGCTTATCAAGACTGTGCTGACGGATGTTTCGAAATCCGGTCTGCCCGGAGCGCATCACTTTTTCATTACCTTCGACACACGCGAAGATGGCGTGGATATCGCCGATTGGCTGCGCGACCGGTATCCGGAAGAAATGACAATCGTCATGCAGCACTGGTTTGAAAACCTCGAGGTCGGAGAGAACGGATTCGCCATTACCCTTAATTTCGGAGACGCGCCGGAACCGCTTTACATCCCCTATGGCGCGATCAAGACCTTTGTCGATCCATCGGTGGAATTTGGACTGCGGTTCGAAAGCCCGGACGACGAAGATGAGGACGATTATGTTGCAGAGGACTTGATCGAGGTCGAAGAGGAAGAACAGGCGCATCACGACGCCGATGTCGTGTCGCTGGACAGCTTCCGCAAATAAGCCTTTGAGCCCTGCCCTGCGCGGGGTTCAGCGTTTCATCAGAAATGTTTCGACAGATCGGGATTTCTGACCGTCTATGAAGCGCGAGAATGACAGATTCAGCCCGTCTTCGGCCAGGGTTCGGTCGAACTGCTGCAATTCATATCCGCCGTCAACGTCAATGAACAACGAAAACACCGTCAGCGTTTCGCCTTCGATACGCCCCCAGACGAAGGGTTCACCTTTCATCGGATCCAGCGGAACCTCATGACCGAACACGTTGCGTTTCATTGCGGCTGAAAACACATCCGGGCGGTCCGAGGGCACGAAGTCGATGGAAAACTGCTGTTCTTTTACCCGCCCGTCCAGCTTGTAGGTCGTGGTTTGCCAGCTGACGTTGAACCCGTTTTTGGTCTCGAAAATGGAAACGCTCATATCCCGCGGGGTTGAGGTTCCGTCCGCATCCACGACATTTGCCGAGCCCACATAATCCCCCAGGAACGGGGTAATGTCCGCGGCGCGCGCTGGTGCGCCCAGAACAGACAGCCACAAAGCACAGACAGCAAATAACACGATCGCTTTTTCAAGCGTAATGCGATGGAAATTTGACATCTTGTCCTCCAAGGCGGCTACGAACCTATTGTAGCTGAGAGGGGGCCGCGCACAATGGCACATTCCCCGACGATTACAATTAAAGTGACGCACCCCGCGCCTATACCTTTGACGCCCTTGGGTTTAAGGTGCGCGCAACTGGCCGATTGCGTCACGGCTTAGCTGCGGCTAAACGGCATACAACAGCATACCAGACGGAGTGACAGATGTCTCAGACCCGCACCGAATCCGACAGCTTTGGCCCGCTCGAGGTTCCTGCCGACAAGTATTGGGGCGCGCAAACGCAGCGTTCGATCATGAACTTCCCGATCGGTTGGGAAAAACAACCCATTGCCATTGTGCGTGCGCTGGGCGTGATCAAGCAAGCCTGCGCGATGGAAAACAAAGCGACCGGCAAGCTGGATGCCAGGATTGCCGACGCCATAATTCAGGCTGCGGGTGAGGTGATCGAAGGCAAGTTTGACGAAAACTTTCCGCTGGTTGTTTGGCAGACGGGTTCCGGCACCCAGTCGAACATGAACTCGAACGAGGTCATCGCGAACCGCGCCATCGAAATTCTGGGCGGTGTCATCGGTTCAAAAGACCCCGTGCATCCGAACGATCACTGCAACATGGGTCAGTCGTCGAATGACACCTTTCCGACCGCAATGCACATCGCTACAGCGATGAGTGTTCGTGACGTCCTACTGCCCGGGCTTGAAAAGCTGGCCTCAGGTCTTGAGCAGAAGGCTGATGAGTTCAAGGACATCATCAAGATCGGCCGGACCCATACGCAGGATGCAACGCCTCTGACACTGGGGCAGGAATTCAGCGGTTATGCCCACCAGATTCGTCAGGGGATTGCACGCGTTCACGCAGCGCTGCCCGGCATCTACGAACTGGCGCAGGGCGGCACCGCCGTAGGCACCGGCCTGAACACCCAAAACGGTTGGGGCGAAGCGGTTGCGGGCCATATGGCGCAGATCACCGGCCTGCCCTTCGTGACTGCGCCGAACAAATTCGAAGCGCTGGCCGCCCATGACGCCATGGTCTTTATGTCCGGGGCTTTGGCGACCATCGCAGGCAGCTGTTACAAGATTGCCAACGACATCCGTTTCCTGGGCTCTGGCCCGCGTTCGGGGCTTGGAGAACTGATCCTGCCCGAGAACGAGCCCGGCTCGTCCATCATGCCCGGCAAGGTGAACCCGACCCAGGCCGAGGCTCTGACACAGGTTGCTGCGCACGTAATGGGCAACAACGCCGCGATGAATTTTGCAGGCAGTCAGGGCCATTTCGAGCTGAACGTCTATAACCCGATGATGTCCTACAATCTGTTGCAATCCATCCAGTTGCTGGGCGACGCCGCCGACAGCTTTACCGAGCGGATGTTGCTGGGCATCAAGGCCAATGAGCCGCGCATCGACAAGCTGATGAAGGAATCGCTGATGCTGGTGACGGCGCTGGCCCCGACCATCGGCTATGACAACGCCACCACGGTCGCCAAGACCGCGCATAAGAACGGCACAACCCTCAAGGAAGAAGCCATTGCGCTGGGGTTTGTGGACGAGGCAACGTTTGACGCCGTTGTCCGCCCCGAACAGATGATCGGCCCGAAAGACTGATGGGCAAGCCGGTCAACCTGAACCGGTATCGAAAAAAAAAGGCGCGGGCCGAAAAGAAGGCCCGCGCAGATCAGAATGCCGTCTCCTTTGGGCGCACCAAGTCCGAGAAAACAATCGTCAGGCTTCAGCAGGACAAGCAGAGGCGTGACCTTGACAATCACGAGCAGGATGAATGAGCGGTCGACCGATAAAACGTTCATTGACCCTCAAAGGACACCGGACATCTGTCTCGCTTGAAGATGAGTTTTGGCGGGCATTTCGCGACATTGCGAAAGAAAAAGATCAGCCAATCAATGCACTGGCCGCGCAAATTGATGTTGACCGCGACCCGGAAACCGGATTGGCCTCGGCTATTCGCGTGTTTATTCTGAACTGGTACCGAGACAAGGTTTAACGCTTGTCAGATCTTGGTTGTTGAGTGTAACTTCGCCGCAGAACAAAAAGGGTACACTCATGGGAAGCACGGTATTGGGACCTGACGGTCAACCTCGGTGTTCCTGGTGCCAGGCGGCGCCGGAATTCTTTGACTATCATGACACCGAATGGGGCTTTCCGGTCTCGGATGACCGGCGACTGTTCGAGAAACTGTGCCTGGAAAGCTTTCAGTCGGGTCTTAGCTGGCGCACGATCCTGAACAAGCGCGAGAATTTCCGAGAAGCGTTTTACGGGTTTGATTTCAACAAGATGGCCGACTTCTCTGAAGTTGATATTGAACGTCTGCTGCAAAATGATGGGATCATTCGCCACCGGGGCAAGATCGAGGCGGTGATCAACAACGCCCGCCGCGCGCAGGAACTGGTGGCATCGGAAGGATCGCTGGCGGCTTATGTCTGGCGGTATGAGGCGGAAACCCCGCCGCCGCCACAATCGGCATCCACATCGCCCGAGTCGGTGGCAATGTCGAAGGACCTCAAGAAACGGGGCTGGAAATTTGTTGGCCCCACGACGGTGTTTGCGTTCATGCAGGCCATGGGGCTGGTCAATGACCATGCCGAAGGCTGTATCAGCAGAAAAAAAGCGGCACAGTTGCGCCGCTCTTTCACGAAACCTGTCTGAGGATCAGACCGAGGCTTTGAAAATCTTGTCGATATTGCCGCCCAAAGCGGTGTTGAATTCGGCATCCGACTGCTGTTTCGAGAGACCTTCGGTCAGTGCGCGAGAGAAAGACGCAATCATCTTGCCGTTTTGCCCCAACAGGTCGCAGGCCTCTTCGGTCGAATACCCACCTGACAGCGCAACAACGCGCAGAACGCGCGGATGGTCGGCCAGTTCGTCATACAGGTTTGCCTGTGTCGGGATCGTCAGCTTCAGCATGACCTCCTGCCCCTCATCCAGCTGGTCGAGGTTCTTCAGGATTTCAGCTTTCAGAATCTCCTCGGCCTCGGCCTTGGTTTCTGAATGAATGTTGACCTCAGGCTCGACGATTGGGACCATTCCGGCGTCAGTCACTTCACGGGCAACGTCGAATTGCTGGGCGACCACGGCCGCGATGCCTTCGGCATTGGCCTCGTGGATGACCGAACGTTCTTTGGTACCGAACACGCCTTCTGCCTTAGCCAGCGTGTCGGCCAGACCGGGGATCGGTTTCATCAACTGAACACCGTTGGCCTGATCATCAAGGCCCTTGTCGATTTTCAGGAATGGCACGATTCCTTTGACTGACCAGAGGTAATCAGCGACTTTGCGGCCCTCGATCTCTTCACCAAGGGTGCGTTCGAACAGGATCGCACCGATGACTTTGTCTTTGGTGAAGTCATTTGCCAGAATGATCCGCGCGCGCATCTTTTGAATTTCGCCGAACATCTCAGCGTCCGAGCTGTAGGTCGATGCGTCAACGCCGTACAACGCCAGAGCTTTCGGGGTCGAGCCGCCGCTTTGATCCAATGCCGCGATAAAGCCTGCGCCGTTGATCATCTGCGCGCGCTGTTCTGCTTTGGCCATAATGTTTTCCCGTTCAATGATGATTCCGATGTCTTCCCCCGCATACATCACAGTCAGGACCGATGGTAGTTTGTTAGCGCTCAACCAGCCGCAACCATATGCCATCCCTGGATCGAACGGTCAGATGGGCCACCGGAACCGGCGTTTTGCCGCTGATTGTTTCGAATTTGAAATTCCGCACCAGCATCGACAGGATCAGCGGCCCTTCGACCATGGCAAACCCGGCCCCGGTACAGACGCGGGGACCTGCGGAAAACGGGATATATGCCTTACGCTGGCATGTTTTGCCGTTTTCACTGTTCCAGCGGGTCGGGTCAAAGCCGTCGGGATTGTCCCATAACCGTTCGTGACGGTGCAGGTGCCAGGGGCTGATTACGATTTGTGACCCGTTGGGAACGTCCCTGTTTCGGAACTGGTGTGGGCACGTGGCCTCTCGCACCATCATGGGAACCGGCGGGTACAGGCGCAGTGCCTCGCGAAACACGTCGCGGCTGATCTTGAGTTTGGAAACCGAGGCAAAGGTCGGATCGTCCAGAGCGGCAGCTTCGTCAGCAATCCTTTCCTGCCATTCGGGATAAAGCGCCAGCAGGTACAATGTCCACGCCAGGGCCGATGCGCTGGTTTCATGGCCTGCCAGAAAGAAGATCGCGACCTGATCGACCATTTCTTTGGGCCCGAAAAACTGACCGGTTTCAGGGTCAGCGGTTGTCATGATCTTGGTTGCCAGATCATCGGGGGCGGTTCCGGCCTTGATCGCCTCTGCCCGCTCATGGGTCAGGTCAGTGATCAGGTTACGAATGTCTTCGGCGTTTTTCCGTGTCGTCCGGGAGTGGAACCGAGGCATCCATTTGGGCAGCGGAACGAAAGCTGCAAGGTTCAGCAGAGGTTGTTCACGCTGGTAGTTGCGGAACTTTTCAAACACCTTGCTGGCTATGGCGTGGTCGATCGGCACCGAAAACAAGGTGCGAAAAATCACATCTGCTGCGGCGTGGCTTGTCTGTTCTTCGACTTCGATCTGTTTGCCGCCATGGGGGCGCAACCGCTCAACACAAGCGTCTGCTGCGGCCAGCATTGCGGGAAACGTGTCTTTCAGCCGCCCGCCCTCAAATGCGGGGTCAATGATGCGCCGCTGACGTTTCCACGTCTCTCCATTGGTTAGGAACACCGAATTTCCAAGCAAGGGGCGCAGGCCTTCGCTGATCCGGCCCGATTTAGGAAAATCTTCGGGGCTTTTCCTGAGGACGATGTCAATCAGGTCCGGTTCATTGACCAGGAAGGACCGAAAGAAGGGTGTCCTGAATTCGGCCATCCACGCGCGATAAAGGCGCGCTGGCTGCGCAGACAGCAGATCCTGACGAAACAGTTTCAGGTAACGCAATAGGGAAACCTTGTCTGCGCGTGGCTGGGGCTTTGGCGGGTTCATGGGCGAACCGACGTGTATTTGGACACAGGCGTCTCAATCCGGCTGCGTGAGGGGGCACGTCCTCGGAACCGCTGTTTCAGCGTCAAAGGGCCTGCTGTTATTCGGAAATAGTCGTAAATACCCGGCGTATCGAATGCGCAAAGGTACTGAAAATGCAGCCGGAAGAACCGCCAGCGCAGGGCTTTCCAACGTTCAGGCGCCAGAGTTTGCGTAAAGGCCGCCGACAGGACAAGCGGCCAGCGTTTGTCCGACCCGGCCACCCCTGTAACGGCCACCGGATCACACAGCGCAAATGCGCAGCCATCCCCGGGGGCCGAGACATCGACCCACGTGATGTCCGGACTGGAAGACAGGAATTGAAGGTCGGACCGAAGGCCATGCGCATTTGGCAGAAAGGACACCATAGGCATCACCTGCCCCAGGCTGAGGAACGACAACTCTGCCCCCTGTTGCGGCACGGCCCTGTCGCGGATCAGGTCGGCCAGAACAGACACCCCCAGATGCGCACCCGAACTGTGGCCCACCACCAGAACCTCATCCACACCAGATATCAGCGCGGCCTCAATCGCTTTGCGGAATGCGGCCAGCCTGTCTTTCAGTTTTAGCGGAGTTTCCCCCTTTAACTGTGCGGAATAGGCGTAATCATGCATCAGGTAGTAGGCAAACAACCGGTTGTCGATCTTGCGGAACCACAGCATCAGCGCAACCGCAACGGCAATACCCGGTAACAGACCCCACCAGCCAGCCATCGCCACACATGCCCACGCGACTACAAACGCAACCAGCAGCTGAGACACCAACATCGCCACCGGATAGAGCGCCGCAATCACCGGGCCTTTGCGCAACCGCATCAGGCGCCACAAAGCACCGGTCGAAATGTATATCCACGCCGTGTGGGCCAACTGCGCATAGGTGGCAGGGATCGACGCGGACATGCTGTCGCGCACGATGTCTGACCAGACCAGTACTTCAATTTCAGTCTCGACGGACGCACCGTCCTGAATGGACGTCACGGACCAGCCGAACAGACCCTCCGCGGACTTTGGAGCCATGGCGATCTCATATCCCGAAATCCGGGCCTGCGCTTGCGACTCGGTTCGGTAAAGCTCGCGATATCGTCGCGGCGGCATCGGGTCATAACCAGGGATGTAGAACACCCGGCGTTTGCGCACCTGTGACTGATTTCTCTGACTGCTCATGCCTTTACCTTCTGCCGCGCAGGTTAACGCAGGCTTTAGGTCAAGGTAAGGGGGGCAGACGCTCAGCCGAAATTCGCAAGTGCCGGGAAGGTTTCCAGCAACCACCAGCTGAAGCGGGTGAACAGGCCTGTCACCAGCATGATGCCCACGAACAGCAGCAGCCCGCCCATGACCTTTTCGATCACACCCATATAGGCCTTGATCCGGTTCATCACCGTCATAGAGCGGTTTAGGAACATGGCTGCGAGCAGGAACGGAATACCCAATCCGGCTGCATAGACACCCAGCAACAGCGTGCCCCGCGCCACCGAGGCCTCGTTCGCCGCAAGGGACAGGATCGCGCCCAGTTGGGGCCCGATACAGGGCGTCCAGCCGAATGCGAAGGCCAATCCAAGAATATAAGCACCAAAGACCGAGCCACCGGAATCAGCGGTTTCGATCCGCGCTTCGCGGTCCAGAAAGGGGATGCGGAAGACATTCAGGAAATGCAGGCCAAAGACAATGACAACGGCACCGGACAGCTTGGCAAAAAGCACCTGATTTTGCAGCACGAACACTCCAAAGGCAGATGCGGTAAAGCCCAACAGCAGAAAAACCGTCGACAGGCCCAGCACAAAGAACAGCGCTGACATGGTTGCCTTGCGCCGGGCGCGGGTCTCATCCTGCATTTCGTTGATCGTGACACCGCTCATATATGCCAGATAGGGCGGCACGATGGGCAGCACACAAGGCGACAGAAAGCTGATCAGGCCACCCAGCAGGGCAACAAACATGGCGGGCAGCAGCCCCGCGTCTATGATTTCAATTCCGAACATGTCTAAGCACATAAGTGATGATTGGCGGTCCGTCACGGGGCCAATGAGTCACATCCTCGTGCTTGGAATCTGGACAATATTACAACTACGCCCTATCCCGAAAATCATGTCAGAGATTACAGATACGCTGGATGCGCTGGGCCTTCTTTGCCCGCTGCCCGTCCTCAAGGCCCGCAAACGGCTGAAATCCATGCCGCAAGGTTCTGTGTTGCGTGTACTGGCTGATGACCCGGCAGCCATCATCGATGTCCCGCATTTTTGCGCCGAAGCTGGCCACACATTGCTGTCTCAGGATTTGGATGGCGAACATCAGGTCTATCTGATCCAAAAATCCGACTGACTTAATGATATAAAAAAGGCGGGCAAATCTGCCCGCCCTTTCATCAGTTGCCCAACGACCACCATCCGCGCCGTTTGGGCCTGTCGGATTTTGGCTCAGGTTCATCTGCCACAGTTTCAAGCACCGGTTCAGGTTCTGCTGCCACGGGCGTTTCTTCCACGGGCGCGTCTTCGACCGGCTCATCCGCAGATTGAATTTCAGGTTCCTCCACCGCAACGACCGCTTCAGCTTGCGCGACTTCCTCAGTCTGCTCGGCAACCTCTGTTGCTTCCGGCTTAGCGTCAGCAGTCTCAGCCGCTTCGCTTTGCTCGGCGGCTGCCGCCTCGGCAGGTTCGGCTTCGGCGACTGAGTCCGCCTCTTCAACCACCGGTGCATCAGCCCCGGAATCGGCATCTGTTACTTCTGTCTGTTCCGAAGCCTCTTCTGCCACCGCATCTTTCTTACGACGGCGCGGAGCGCGCTTGCGTTTGGGCTTGGCGGGTTTTTCCTCTTCCGTCGCTTCGGCATCGGTTGCCTCGACAGCGGTCTCGGTTTCAGCGGATTCGCCTGCGGCATCCTCCTGCTCTGTCCCTTCACCGTCATCCGCGCCCTGTTCCGGCGCGTCACCATTGCCCCCGCCCTTCTTGCGACGACGACGGCGGCGCTTGCGCTTGGGTTTGGTGTCATCTTCGGTCGGCCCGATATCCTCTTCGGTTTCTTCCTCGTCCGAAGAATCGACCAGATCCATCAGCGAGGCATCGACCGACACGACAGGTGCTGTCGCTTCGGGAACAATGCGGCTGGCGGTCTTGAATTTCTCCATCGAGAAATCCGGGCTGACCAGATGCACATCGCCTTCGATCCGTACAGACAGGCCATAGCGCGATTCGATCTGTGCAATATGCTCGCGCTTCTGGTTCATCAGGAAATTCGCGATACTGACCGGGCAGCGCACCAGAACCTCGCGTGAGCGGCGGCGCGTGCCTTCCTCTTCGATCTGACGCAGGATCGACAGCGCCATGTTGTCGTCCGAACGGATCAGGCCGGTGCCGTGGCATGCCGGGCATGGCTGCGTGGTCGCCTCGATCATACCGGGGCGCAGCCTCTGACGGCTCATCTCGAGAAGGCCAAAACCCGAAATCCGGCCGACCTGAATGCGGGCACGGTCGGTTTTCAGCTTGTCCTTCAGACGCTTTTCAACGGACGCATTGTTCTTGCGCTCGTCCATATCGATGAAATCGATGACAATCAGACCGGCAAGGTCACGCAGACGCAACTGGCGGGCCACTTCTTCCGCAGCCTCAAGGTTGGTTTTCAGCGCCGTTTCCTCGATCGAGCCTTCTTTCGTGGCCCGGCCCGAGTTCACGTCGATCGCCACCAGCGCTTCGGTCACGCCGATCACGATATACCCGCCAGATTTCAGCTGAACAGTCGGGTTGAACATCCCCGCCAGGTAGCTTTCCACCTGATAGCGCGCAAACAGCGGCAGCGCGTCCTCGTACCGTTTCACATTCTTGGCGTGCGACGGCATGATCATCTTCATGAAGTCTTTGGCGATGCGGTATCCGCCTTCGCCCTCGACCAGAACCTCATCGATATCGCGGTTATAAAGGTCCCGGATCGACCGTTTGATCAGATCGCCTTCTTCATAGATCTTCGCAGGTGCGATGGATTCCAGGGTCAATGCCCGGATCTGCTCCCACAGGCGTTGCAGGTATTCATAGTCGCGCTTGATTTCCGATTTGGTGCGCTTGGCGCCCGCAGTCCGGATAATCAAACCCGCCCCCGTGGGCACATCAATATCCGCGGCGATTTCTTTCAGTTTCTTGCGGTCAACCGCGTTGGTGATCTTGCGGCTGATCCCACCGCCACGGGCGGTGTTTGGCATCAGAACACAATAGCGACCGGCCAGCGACAGATATGTCGTCAGGGCTGCCCCTTTGTTGCCGCGCTCTTCCTTGACGACCTGCACCAGCAACACCTGGCGCACTTTGATCACTTCCTGAATCTTATACCGGCGTGGGCGTGGCTTGCGCGGAGGGCGGATGTCTTCGCTGTCGTCTTCCTCGGCCACGGATTCAATCGTGTCATCTTTCGCGGCAGCGTCAGCGTGTTCTTCATCAGCGTCGCCATCATCTGCGTCCTGGTCATCTTCAGACAATTCAGACGCTTCATCGCCATCGTCAGCGCTTGAAACATCCGCCGCGTCATCAGAATCCCCTGCTGCGTCGTCTTGTGAAGACTCAACTGTTTCAGCCTCTGCCTCGTCTTCCGAAGCCGTTCCCTCTACAGTGTCATCTGACACAGCTTCCGGCGCTTCGTTGTCCTCAGGCTCCTCAACAGGGGTCTCAGCGACGACTTCCATTGGCGATGTCCCCTCGGGCACCTCCATGTCCGCTTCGTCACTTTCGTCAAAATCGATGGTTTCCATACCGGTCGGCTCGGTCGAAACTTCCATCGTTTCGACCAAATCGTCCGACTTCAGATCCGCGGCCTTCGATCGGGACCGAGAACGCCGCTTTTTCGGCTTGCCCTCGTCGGCCTCATCCCGCGCCTTCATGGCCTCGGCATAAGCGCGCTCTTCCTCCATCAACGCCTCGCGGTCGGCGATGGGGATCTGGTAATAGTCCGGGTGAATTTCCGAAAACGCCAGGAAGCCGTGCCGGTTCCCACCATAATCCACAAAGGCCGCCTGAAGCGACGGCTCAACCCGAGTTACTTTTGCAAGATAGATGTTGCCAGCAAGCTGGCGCTTGTTTTCGGATTCAAAATCGAACTCCTCGACCTTGTTTCCGTCGACCACCACGACGCGGGTTTCCTCCGCGTGGGTGGCATCGATAAGCATTTTCTTAGCCATGTGTCCTTGGTGCACCGCGCCAAACGCGTTGTCCTGACCCGTCCAGGTGGACAGGAACATTTGGGGAGGTGTCTTGTCAGGGCGATATAGGACGGCGCGCGGCAGGGTCTGGCGCTGTGGCCCCCTGCCCGGTCACTCAATCGTTGCGCGCGCGTCATCGCGGTTCTTCTCCGACAGGCGCGTTAGCCGCAGCCTGCCCATTATTCCTTTCGCCCGACATGTCGGACTCAGGTACTACATTGCCCCAAATGAGGCACAATCGGTCTGCTTTGCGGCGAACAATCCGTCATCACCATCAGTAAAGCAGCGAAACTCAATGATTCGGGGCTTATGGGCACAAAAACTGGCCCGGCCCGTCCGGACACAATAAAAGCAGTCCTGTGGAAAAGACAATGGGCAAACTGCACCGCCCCTGCCACGGCGTGCGGGATCGCCTTCATCTGGCAAAAAATATCCCGGGGGAGTCACCAAAGGCGACGGGGGCAGAGCCCCCGCCACAAAGTTTACAGATAGTCCGACCGCTGGAGGCCGTATTTAGCCATCTTTTCATTCAGCGTTCGGCGCGGCAGGCACAGCTCATCCATCACAGACGCGATTGAGCCTTTGTGCCGCCGCATCGTGTTGTCGATCAGCATCCGTTCAAAGGCTTCGACATATTCCTTCAGCGGCTTGCCTTCAGTGGTCATGACCGGCTGCATTTCCTCGTGATCCGACATCAACAGTGAAGCGATCGTTCCGGATCCGCGGCGCGATTGCAGCACCGCGCGTTCGGCAATATTGATCAACTGACGTACGTTCCCCGGCCAGGGCGCCTGTAACAGCTGCGCCGCTTCCTGAGCACTTACCTGAGGCGCATCACAGCCGTATTCTTCGGCGAACTGCTCGCTCAGACGGGTAAACAGGGTCAGAATATCCTCGCCCCTCTGGCGCAGGGGTGGCATGGTGATGCGCAAGGCGGCCAATCGGTAGAACAGGTCCGGCCGTAAGACATCTTCGGAGGTTTTTCCCGCCTCTTGCAGGTTCGAGATCGCAACGATGCGTGTCTCGGCCGGCGTGCCCTGCTCGTTCATCACGCTGAGCAGCTTGGCTTGCAGGGAGTCGCTGAGCGCCTCGACATCTTCCAGAACCAGCGTCCCGCCCCGCGCCTCTTCGATGGCGGGCAATTGGGCATCTTCGGGCATCATCGGCCCAAACAGACGTTTGGCCAGCGCGTCTTCCTCGAGCGCCGCGCAGGACACCAGCACGAACTTCTTACCGGCGCGGCTGCCAACCGCGTGCAGGGCGTGTGCAACAAGCGTCTTTCCGGTTCCTGTCTCACCGTCGATTAGCACATGGCCATCCGCCTGACCCAGATCGAGGATATCCTCGCGCAGGCGTTCCATAACCGGGCTGGCGCCGATCAGCTTGTTCATGATCTGGGTGCCGCCGGACAATTCACGGCGCAGCGCGCGGTTGTCCAGCGTCAGACGCCGCGCATTGCTGGCCCTTTTGGCCAGCTCGGACATGCGGTCGGGGTTAAAGGGTTTTTCAAGGAAGTCGAATGCACCGACACGCATCGCCTCGACAGCCATCGGAACATCGCCGTGACCGGTGATCATGATCACGGGCAACGTGCTGTCAGCGCCCATCAGCTTTTTGAGAAGCTGAATGCCGTCCATTCCGGGCATCTTGATGTCCGAAATTACTATCCCCGGATAATCCGGGCCCAACACCTTGAGCGCATCTTCCGCGCTGGCAAAGGTTTCCGTGTCGTAGCCGGACAAAGCGAGCCACTGGCTGATCGACTGGCGCATGTCCTGTTCATCGTCAACAATGGCAATTTTCATGGCTTGTGCCATAGTCATTCCTCGTTATTCCGCGGCTTCAAGGCCGTCTCTTCCCAGTGCAGGCAACTGCATTTCAAACACCGCACCGCCATATTGGCCGTTGCGCGCAGTCAGCCGTCCCCCATGGTCGTTCACGATCCCTGACGAGATGGCAAGCCCCAGACCAACACCGTCTCCGGGCTGTTTGGTCGTGTAGAACGGCTCGAACAGGTTTTCGATATCCTCGATTCCGTGCCCGTTGTCGCGTACGGTCAGCACTGCCATATCACCTGCTGCCAGGATGATTTCCACATCCGGCTCCGCCACTGATTTGGTGGCGTCCAGCGCGTTTCGCAAGAGGTTGACCATGACCTGCTCGATGCGCATTCGATCTCCCATCACGATCACGGGTTCCTCTGGCACGATCTGCGTGATCTTGACGTGACGCTGACGCAGCTGAGGCTCCATCATCGACAGGGACGAGGCCAGCGCTTCACCAAGATTTACTGGTGAAAACGCATCCGCGCCCTTGCGTGCATAAGACTTGAGCTGCCGGGTAATTGCGCCCATCCGTTCGATCAGACCATCGATGCGGCCAAAGCTGGCAAGGGCCTCTTCCGGGCGGTTGCGGCGCAGCAGCAGACGGGCCCCGGCCAGATAGGTTTTCATTGCCGCCAGAGGCTGGTTCAACTCGTGACTGACCGCCGCCGACATCTCGCCCAGGGCGGCCAGTTTCGAGCTTTGCGCAAGCGTCTGTTCCGCCAAATCCAGCGTCTTTTCAACCCGTTCACGTTCAGCGATTTCCCGCTGTAGCCGTGCGTTCAATGCGCGAAGCTCTGCCGACTCGCGCTGGAACAGGGTCATGCGCAACGTGGCGCGACGGCTCAACGCATAGAACGCAAGCGCCAGAAGAATCGCAAACCCCATGATTTCCAGCGCCAGAACGCTGTTCACCTTTTCCCGGATCGAGGCATAGGTCGTGAACGAGGTCATCTGCCAGCCGCGGAACGGAATGCGCGTCTCGATCCGCATCACAGCTTCGCCCTGAAGATAGGCATCAGGCGGCAGCGCGGTCCAATCGGTTGTTGCACGGATGGCGCGCTGGATCGCACCTTGTGGAGGCTGGCGCAGCATCGCCGTGTTCTCGTCCAGCCCGCGCCACCGGGGTTCCGTAGACAGAATGATGTTGCCGGTGCTGTCGGTAACCATCACCGCATCCGAGATACCGGCCCAGGCGCGTTCGAACTTCTGCAGGTCAACCTCGACGACGATTACCCCCAGAAACTCGGCGCCGTTCTCCAACCGGCGCGAATACACAAAGCTGTATCCGCCTGCATCCTTGGGAATAACGGAGAAGATCGTCGCGTTCGAGCGGATCGCATCCACAAAATAGGGCGTGTTTCGGTGCCCCTCGCCCAACCTGTTCCGGTCGGTCGCGGCAACTGTGCGCCCGTCGCTGTCCAGCAATACCAGTGAGGCCGCGCCGATCTCTTCCACGAATGAAATAAGGCGCTGTGTCGACAGGGTGTAATCGCCTGACTGCAATGCCGAAATCAACGTCGGGTCGCGGGCAAGCAATTGCGGAACAATCGAGTTGCGGCGCAATTCACTCAGCAAGTTGCCCGAATACAGCGTCAGCCGCAGTTCCGCCCGGTTGCGCGTGGATTCGGTGAACCTGTCGGTCAACAGCCGGTTCGTGACCCACACCGTTGCAATTGTCGCGACCAGCAGAACAAGAACCGCCAGCCGCAACCGCCAGCCCAGCGGTGCACCACGAAACGGTTTCAACATATTTGACCAGCCAGATCGAACTTCGGGGTTCATGGCGAAAGGTTACGCCCCGGCGGGCGAGACCTCAAGTCACGCCGCTTCAAACACACCTGACAATGCGCGGAACAACGCCACCCCATCTGTGCCGCCATGGCCCTGATCGGCTGCGCGTTCGGGGTGCGGCATCATTCCAAGCACGCGGCGGTTTTCCGACAGGATCCCGGCGATATCCCCAACCGAGCCGTTCGGGTTTTCGGCATAGGTGAACGCGATCCGGTCCTGATCTTTCAAAGCGGCCAGTGTCGTGTCATCCGCAAAATAGTTGCCATCGTGGTGCGCAATCGGAATACCGATCACATCGCCTGCGTTGTAACCGCTGGTAAACGCGCTGTCGCTGGTTTCGACCTTCAGGCCGACGGTCTTGCAGATATATTTCAGCCCGGCATTGCGCAGCAACGCGCCCGGCAGGATGCCGGTTTCCGTTAGAACCTGAAAACCGTTGCAAATTCCGACGGCATAACCGCCACGTTGCGTGTGTTCGACCACGGCCTTGCAAATCGGCGATTGCGCCGCGATTGCGCCGCAACGCAGGTAATCTCCGTAAGAGAACCCGCCGGGAACACCCACGATATCAATACCTTCGGGCAAAGCCGCGTCTTTGTGCCAGACCATATCGACCTGAAAACCGGCCTGCTCAAAGGCGACGGCAAGATCTCGGTCACAGTTGGATCCGGGGAATACGATTACGGCTGCACGCATGGCGGGCCCTCCTACGAGACAAAATCTGTGACAACCGCAACACCCGGAGGCGTTGGATGGTCAATAGCGGCAAGCTCGGCGCTTACCTGGTTCAGGGTTATTTTCCGGGTCACCAGCGGGCTCAGGTCGACCCCTTGACCCGCGATCAGCGACAACAGCGACGGATAGCGCCAGCTTGGCATCCCGCGGGTGCCAAATACGGAGAGCTGACCAGAATAGAGCACATCCATCGGCAGCAACATCTGCGCATGGTCCCCTGCGGGCATTCCGATTTGCACCATGCGCCCCATTTTGCGCAGGGATCGCATGGCGGAAACGGTCGTGGCTTGGACGCCAAGTGCCTCGATCGCAACATCGGCACCGCCACCGGTGATGTCCTTCACCGCCAGAGGGGCATCACATGTCTCAGCGTTGACCACCGCATCGGCGCCCAGAGTTTCGGCATAGGCCAGCTTGTCCTCGGCGATATCGACAACGATTACACGCGCGCCGAGCGCCTTGCCCAGAAGAAGTGTTGATATTCCGACGCCGCCGCCGCCAAAGACAGCGATCCACTCACCACCCTGCACTTGCGCCCGGCCAACAAGCGCCTGCCACGCCGTGGTTACGCGGCACCCCAATGCGGCGGCGATTTCAGGCGCGATGCTGTCGGGCAAGGATGTCAGGTTGGCATCGGCATGAGCCACGGCAACATATTCAGCAAAGGCCCCGTCACAGGTAAAGCCGGGTACGACCTGGTTCGGACAGATTGTCTGATGACCCTGCGCGCAGTCCGGACAATGCCCACAGGCTAGGATGAAGGGCGCAATCACCCGGTCCCCGACACGCCACCGTGTGACGCGCGTTCCGACCGAGACCACCTCGCCACAAAACTCGTGACCGGGTGTCATGGGCAGGACAACGTCGGGGTCTGAGCCCGACCAGGCGTGCCAGTCGGACCTGCACACGCCACAAGCCAGCACCCGCACCACAACACCGTCTTCGGTGGGAACCGGATCGGGGATCGTCGACACCTCAAGCGGTTGACGATAGGTGATCAGACGCGCGGCCCGCATTAATCAGACCAGTTCGATCTCGTAGCGTTCGATGACGGTGTTGGCCAAAAGCTTTTCGCACATCTCGGTCACGTCTGCCTCGGTCGCGCCATCGGCAAGCTCAAGATCGATGACTTTGCCCTGACGTACACCTTCGACCTGATCAAAGCCCATTGCACCCAATGCGTGCCGTACTGCTTCGCCCTGCGGGTCCAGCACCCCGTTCTTGAGCATCACATGAACCCGTGCTTTCATTTTGGCAACTCCAACTGTGGGCCGCATACAAGGCCCATTTCGTTGCGCGGGGGATAGCGCGCCTGATGGGTTTCGACAACCCTGTTTCAAACGCAGTTTGCCGCAGGCGAGTGACGATCCTGCGCCGTCAGTTGGACCTGAGTAGTTTTGTTGGCGCAGCAGCTGGAAACTTCGGAATAGTCATCTGATCAAACGGCCCGGCCACACGCAAACACCCTGCTCTGCCAACAACTTGGCAAAGGCAAAACGCCGCCCTGAGGGGGCGGCGCTGCTGAGAAGGAATGTTTAGTTGATCAGCGTCGGCTTGGTGACATTACTGGCAGGCAGCACACCCAGCCTTCGGGCGACCTCGGAATAGGCATCTGTCAGACTGCCCAGATCGCGGCGGAATACATCCTTGTCCAGTTTCTGACCGGTCTTGATATCCCACAGGCGGCAGCTGTCCGGGCTGATTTCATCCGCAACAACCAGCCGCTGATAGTCGCCTTCAAACACGCGCCCGATTTCGATCTTGAAGTCAACCAGACGGATGCCCACCGCCAGCATCACGCCGCTCAGGAAATCGTTCACGCGCAGCGCAAGGCTGAGGATGTCGTCCATGTCCTGCTGGCTGGCCCAGCCAAACGCGGCGATGTGTTCCTCGGTGACAAGAGGATCGCCCAAGGCATCATCCTTGAAGCAGTATTCAACGATCGGACGAGGCAATTGCGTCCCTTCGGCAATGCCAAGACGTTTCGACATCGAACCCGCCGCGTAATTGCGCACGATCACTTCCAGCGGAATGATCTCGCAATTGCGCACCAGTTGTTCGCGCATATTAAGGCGCCGGATGAAGTGGTTCGGAATGCCAATCTGGGTCAGTCCGGTCATGAAGAACTCGGACAACCGGTTGTTCAGCACGCCTTTACCGTCAATCACGTCCTTCTTCTCGGCGTTGAATGCGGTGGCGTCATCCTTGAAATACTGTACGATGGTGCCCGGCTCGGGGCCTTCATACAGAATTTTGGCCTTGCCTTCGTAGATTTTCTTGCGACGCGCCATAAGCGACCTTTCCAGACTGGCGAAAGGGAATGAGTCCCTTCACGTTGGCGTCCTCATAGTGCAAGCCCTGCGTTCCCGCAAGTTCGCTGCCCCGAGGGCCTTTGACGCAGCGCAAATACCTTGCACCCAGAGTGTCCTATTGTCATATCATCAGTGAGAAACGGTAATCCAAGGGGTCCCCAACCAATGACCACATTCGACGAACGTGAAGCCGCGTTTGAAAGCAAATTCGCCCATGACGAAAAGATGCAATTCATCGCACGGATGCGCCGCAACCGCTTTATGGCTGTCTGGGCGTCTGCGCTGAAGGGCGAAACTGTTGAACAGGCACGGAAATACGGCCAGGAACTGGTTCATACCGACCTGCAGCATGTCGGCGAGGACGATGTTGTCGAGGCAGTCAAAGCCTACTTGGGTGATCTTGCAGATGAAGCCACGATCCGTTCGAAAATGGCCGAGCTTCTGGTTGAGGCCAAAGAACAGGTGATGGCGGAAGGCGAGCATTGATTGCCTGAAATGCAAAACTCATGATCTTCATGAGTTTTATGAATTTGATTTGACGCCCTGGTCATGAGACATGGGGCGTCTCTGTTTTTTTGCAGCGTTTTTACGCTTTTTCTGGAATAACCCTATGACAAACGCGCTGAGCAAACTTCTGGACACCAAAGACGCCATCCTTGCGGACGGTGCAACGGGGACCAACTTATTTAACATGGGTCTGCAATCAGGTGATGCGCCTGAGCTGTGGAACGTGGATGCTCCGGACAAGATCAGGGCGCTGTATCAGGGGTCAGTCGATGCGGGCAGCGACCTGTTTCTGACCAATACGTTTGGAGGCACTGCGGCGCGTCTGAAACTGCATGATGCGCAGAACCGCGTGGGCGAGCTGAACCGTATCGGCGCAGAACTTGGACGTGAAGTCGCAGACAAAGCCGGGCGCCCTGTTGTCGTGGCCGGATCGGTTGGACCCACCGGCGAGATTATGGAGCCGGTCGGCAGCCTGTCGCATTCCGACGCGGTTGAAATGTTCCATGAACAGGCCGAGGCTTTGAAAGCGGGCGGGGTTGACGTTCTTTGGGTAGAAACCATCAGCGCGCCCGAGGAGTTCCGCGCGGCAGCCGAGGCCTTTGCGCTGGCCGACATGCCCTGGTGCGGCACGATGAGCTTTGACACGGCCGGGCGCACAATGATGGGTGTCACCTCGGCCGATCTTGCGCTTTTGGTTGAAACCTTGCCAAACCCACCGATCGCTTTTGGGGCCAATTGTGGTACCGGCGCGTCGGATATCCTGCGCACGGTTCTGGGTTTTGCTGCGCAAGGCACCGAGCGCCCGCTGATCTCAAAGGGCAATGCGGGCATTCCGAAATACGTGGATGGCCATATCCACTATGACGGGACACCCGAACTGATGGGTCGGTATGCTGCCATGGCGCGGGATTCGGGCGCCACAATCATCGGCGGGTGCTGCGGGACCATGCCCGATCATCTGCGCAAAATGCGCGAAGCGCTGGATACCACTTCGCGCGGCGAGCGCCCGACACTGGATCAGATCACCGAGGCACTGGGGCCGTTTTCGTCGGCTTCGGACGGAACCGAGGACGACGCGGGCCCCGAACGCCGCACGCGTCGCCGCCGCCGCGCCTAACGCTTATCAACGCCCTTCGAATTTCGGAGGGCGTTTTTCCATGAACGCCACTACACCTTCAGCAAAATCCCGCGACCGGCCACATTCGCCTTGAAGATGCGCCTCGGTCGCAAGCTGCTGCTGCAATGTGTTTTCGTAGGTCCCGCGAATGGCACGTTTGATCGCGCCATAGGCCGCAGTTGGACCTTTGGCCAGATATTCTGCCCTTTTATGCCAATGTGCGGCAAACGCATCATCGGGCACAGCTTCCCAGATCATACCCCATTCTTCGGCCTGCCGGGCGCTGATCTTGTCAGCAAACAAGGCGGCCCCCATCGCTTTGGCCAAGCCCATCTGGCGCGGCATGAACCAGGTGCCCCCAGCATCGGGCAGCAAGCCGATACGTGCAAACGCCTGTAGGAAATACGCACTCTCCGTTGCAATAACCACATCCGCACACAGCGCAAGGTTGGCCCCTGCCCCCGCAGCAGGTCCGTTTACAGCAGCGATTGTCGGAACCGGACTGCTGTGGATGGTTTCCAGCATCGGCTCGTATTCGTCGCGCAATGATCGTTCCAGATCGATCTTGCCGGTCGATGATGCATCGCCCAGATCCTGCCCGGAACAAAATGCCGGACCCGCCCCAGTGATAACGATACAGCGCGCTTTAACCGCGGCGTCTTTCATCGCGTGGGTAATCTCTGCCCGCATCCGAGTGGTCAGCGCGTTCATCTTGTCCGGTCTGTTCAGGGTCAGAACTGCCAAACCGTCCGATATGTCCAATAGAACCGTTTCGTAATTCATGAAGACTTTTCCCCTCGCGCCACGTGTTTCAGCACATTTACTTGTTCGGGCAGGATGGGAAAAGCAGAACCAAACGTCAGTCTTCAAGAATTTGGCGAAGGCGTTCCTGTTCTTCTGCGCTTAGAGCTTCGGTTTCACCTGAAACCTGCGCCCTGGCGCGTGTGCGAAGAAAGTTCAACCCGACTGCGGCAGCGATCAGCAACATGATCGGCCCGGCGAGCCACAACAGCAGATTCGAGCCGCTGGTGGTGGGCTTGAGCAAGACATATTCGCCGTAGCGGTCAACGATAAACGCGACGGCCTCTTCGTCGCTGTCACCCGCAACCAAGCGTTCACGCAAAAGCAAGCGCAGATCGCGTGCCAGTTCAGCGTTGCTTTCGTCAATGCTTTCATTGCGACACACCAGGCATCGCAACCCAACACTCAGGTCGCGCGCCCGCTGCTCCAGAACTGGGTCGTCCAGAACTTCATCAGGTTGTACCGCAAACACCGGCGCTGCCAGCAGCAGCAGGATCAATACAAGGCGTTTCATTCTGCGGGTACTCCGCCAGCGGGGGATTTGCGCGCACCTGCGGCGACACGGAACCGCCTGTCGCTCAGGCTAAGGACACCGCCGAGCGCCATCAGGATACATCCACCCCAGATCCAGTTCGCCAAAGGCTTGATATAGGTGCGCATGACCCAGCCGCCATCTGCCTGCTGATCCCCGATGACGACGTAAAGATCACCAAGAAAACGATAGTCAATCGCGGCCTCGGTCGTCGGCATGCGTGCAACGGGATAATCCCGTTTCTCGGGATGCAGCGTTCCGATGACGCGACCGCCCTTTTCGACCAGAACATCAGCCGTGGTTGAAAAATAGTTCGGCCCCTGTACCCGTCGCACGTCCTGCAATGTCATTGTAAACTGACCCACTTCGAACGGCTGGTTCAGTTGCGCTACACGGATATCTTCCGCCTCCCACGCGGTCAGACCGGCAATCGCAAAGATCGTCACCCCAAGACCGGTATGGGCAACTGCCTTACCCCAATCGGCGCCCGGAAGTCGGATCAGACGTTTGAAGCTGCCATTGCGGCCTGTCCGGCTCCACAAATCAATGGCGGCGCCGAATGTAATCCAAGCCCCCAGAAACAAGCCTACGGGTCCTAACGCGCTGCGACCGGTCTGCATCGCCCAAACCAACAGCGCAATCGCCAGCGCCAGACCAAAGGCATAGCGCAGGGACCAGGCCGTTTTGCCCAGCCGACCGCGTTTCCACGGCAGCATTGCCCCGATTGGCAGGATAAGCCCCAGCAAAACCATGAACGGAGAAAACGCCGCGTTGAAAAACGGTGCCCCAACCGAAAGTTTGCGGTCAAACATCATCTCGGCCACCATCGGCCACATCGTCCCAACAAAAACGACGAAGCAACTGACCGCCAGAAGGACATTGTTCACGATCAGCGCGCTTTCGCGGCTGACCATGCCAAAAACGCCCTTGGCCTCCATCGCTTGCGCGCGTGCGGCAAACAAGGTAAGCGCGCCGCCGATGAAGAAGACCAGAATGATCAGGATGAACACACCGCGTTCCGGATCATTGGCAAAGGCGTGAACCGAGGTCAGCAGCCCCGAACGCACGATAAACGTGCCGATGAGGGAAAATCCAAACGCGATGATTGCCAGCAGAATGGTCCAGCTTTTCAATGCTTCGCGTTTTTCCACAACAATTGCCGAGTGCAACAGCGCCGCCGCCAGCAGCCAGGGCATGAAGGACGCGTTTTCGACCGGGTCCCAGAACCAGAAGCCGCCCCAGCCCAATTCGTAATAGGCCCACCAGGACCCCAGCGCGATACCGATAGTCAGGAAAACCCAGGCCGCCAGCGTCCAGGGGCGTACCCACCGGCCCCAGGCCGCATCAATACGCCCTTCGATCAGGGCAGCAATCGCAAAGCTGAATGCCATGCTCAAGCCGACATAGCCAAGGTACAGAAACGGTGGGTGGAAGGCCAGCCCGGGATCTTGCAGCAGCGGGTTCAGGTCGCGCCCGTCAAACGGAGCGATGGCAAGTCGGTCAAACGGGTTCGACGTGAACAGGATAAAACCGAAAAACGCCACGGCAATAGCCGATTGAACGGCCAGAACACGGGCTTTGAGTGTCGGTGGCAAGCCGCCACCAAAGAAGGCCGCCATCGCACCAAACAGGGTGACAATCAGCACCCACAGCAGCATAGATCCTTCGTGGTTGCCCCATGTTCCACTGATCTTGTACAGCATCGGCTTTGCCGTGTGGCTATTCTCGACCACAATCCTGAGGGAGAAGTCAGACGTTACAAACGCCCAGATCAATGCACCAAATGCAAACGCCGTCAGCAGGAACTGGACGATCGCGGCGGGCTCTGCAAAGCCCATCCAGCCGGTCCAGCGTTTTGAGGCGCCGATCAGGGGAACAACGCTTTGCACAATTGCGACAAAGAACGCTAGGATCAGGGTGAAGTGGCCAAGTTCTGTAATCATGCCCCGGAATATACGCCGGTGCGGAACCGGGGGCCATGACCTTTAGCTTGTTCTGCACGCACAAAGTGTCGCGGGTCAGATACCGCGAAGCTTTCGCCAATCGTTCAGCGCCTGGTTTTCCTCGGGACGTATGACATCGCTGTTCAGCACAGCAACCGGACCGGGATCAGCAACTCCCGGGCTGTCGCTCTGCATCGTGCTCAAGGCCTCGATATTGCTCATGACCGTTGGCAGTTGCGTCATGGCTGAGCGGATATCCCGCTGAAAATCCTGCATTTTACTTTGGTGACGCGCGCCAAAGTAAAACGATACGATCACGCCCAGCAACCACCAAAGCGGCTCTGGGACCAAGGCTATGCCCTGCATCCGTGCGGCAAACCATATTGGGTCGACCATGGCGGCAACAAACAAGCCAAGCGTTCCCAATGCCAGCGCCGGGCGCGGTAACCTGTTCACGCCGTCCATGACACGGTCAAAAAGACCCTTCTGAGGTGCCTGAAATTCGCTACCGAACTGCACCATGGCCTGAGTTTGAACCTCGTAAGCGCGTACTGCGCTTGCTTCGGTGTTTTCACGATAGAGTTCTGCGGTTTCCTGCAAGACGTTGCGCCCGTTGCCAAACAGCAGCGCCAACACACCTGAAATTAGCCCCATGCCGCGATCCTTCTATTAAAATCGCTGTCCGACAGGTGATAACGCGGCGAAAGGAACTCTTCCGCCCGTTTTATCCAGCCACCTTTGCCGCCTGATCGGCTACGCGCGTATTTTCTGGATGCAGGCCGCCGATCAGCAAGGCGAAAATAGTAGTTTCGCCGTGCAATTCCGTAGGCGTCGCGCAAGACGTCAGGCTCTGGCTGCGCCGCGCTTTCGCAGGCCGCCACGGTTTGCGGCCCGATCACGCCGTCGGCGGTGACGTTAAACCCCATTTCCTGTAGCAGCCGCTGAAGGATCTTCACCGCTTGCGCACCGGCATTCACATACATGTCAAAAACAGAAGCATGCAGGGGTTCGGGAAGCTCCGCAATGTGCGGCTTGTCGAAATAGTGCTGCACAAAGATGTCGACCGCTTGCCGAGGGGACACTGCGCGCACATCAGCCTCGTCAACCCGGCCGTCGCCAGTCAGATCCAAACCCAGCCTGCGCAGGGTGTGAATCGTGACCCCGAACTTGGTTGCCCCGCCCGGATCGTCGGGGTCATCAACAAAGCCCCCTTCACGGGCCACAATCTCTTTGGCAATTTGCCGAACCGTTTGCATACCACCCTCGTAACGTTAGGTGGCCACACCGTTTCCGACAGATATTAATGATTTAAAACGAAACGGAGCGCTGCATGCACCATGCACGCAACGCTCCGTAACAGATTCAAACGGCTTCAGCTTTCTTCCGCGCCTTTATAGACACCTTGCTCTTTCAGAGCGTCCATGACCTCTTTCGGCATGTAGGTCTCATCATGTTTGGCAAGAATTTCAGTCGCTTCAAAGACGCCGTTCACGTAACTTCCCGTGCCGATCATTCCCTGATTTTCCGAGAAAAGGTCAGGTAGAACACCTGTGAACGAGACCGGAACGCTTTCGCCGCCATCCGTTACAACAAAACGGATGGTTTCGCCCTGTCCGCGGATGATCGAGCCTTCTTCGACCAAGCCGCCAATCCGAAACACTTCGGTCGGTTTCGGCGGCTCTGCAATCACCTCGCTGGGCGAGCGGAAAAAGTTGATCCCGTCCTGCAATGCCCAACCAATCAACGCAGTTGCCGCCACCAAGGCAACAACTGCCACCAGAATGACTTGTACACGCCGACGTTTCTTGAGCGTTTTCATACCATCCTCACGGGAAAAGCGGGGCCATCATCAGGCCCAGAGTTTCATCTTCACCTAACATCAGGTTCGCGTTCTGCAAGGCTTGCCCACTGCTACCTTTTGTCAGGTTATCCAGCGCTGCAATCACAATTGCGCGCCGCTCAATCCGATCCGCCACAACACCGATGTGACAGAAATTCGACCCCCGCACATGGTGGGTCGAAGGGGTCTCACCCATCGGCAGCATCTGGATGAACGGCTCATCCGCATAGGCTTTGGCAAGCGTTTCGTAGATGCTGTGCGGGTCACCCTTCACATAGGTTGTGGCCAGAATTCCCCTGTTTGCAGGAATAAGGTGAGGCGTGAACTGCACATGCACAGCCCGACCGGCAAGTTTCGAAAACTCCTGATCGAACTCGCCAAGATGCCTGTGTGTCCCTCCGACGGAATAGGCATTGCTGCCTTCGCTCAGTTCAGCGTGCAGCAGGTTTTCCTTCAGTGACCGCCCTGCCCCTGATACGGCGCATTTCAGATCAAGAACGATATCGTCCAGATCAATGACCCCGGCAGATATCAGTGGCCGCAGAACATATTGGCCGGTCGCCGCATTGCACCCGGTACCCGCAACAAGCCGTGCCCCCTTGATGTCTTCGCGGTAGAACTCGGTGAGACCATAAATCGCCTCTTCCTGCTGTTTTAGCGCGATATGCGGATTGCCGTACCATTTTTCGTACTCGTCGGGGTCTGCCAGCCGGAAGTCTGCTGACAGGTCAATGATTTTCAGGTCTTTCGGCAAGTCCCGGATCACTTCCTGACTGGTTTTGTGCGGCAAGGCGCAAAAACACAGGTCGACCTGCGCAAAGTCGATCTCGGAGATTTTGCACAGATCCGGCAGATCCATGTGGCGCAGATGCGGGAAGACCTGCGCCATGGTCATGCCAGCCTTACGTTCGGCGGCCAGCGCGACGATATCCATGTTCGGGTGCTCGGCGATCAGCCGCACCAGTTCAGCGCCGGTATAGCCCGAAGCGCCCAGAATTGCGATTTTATGGGTCATGTCAGACCTCTTTCACTTGAGTGTCACATGTTTCGACCGCCGATGCGACGGCCTTGAAATAAGGGAAGCAGAGCGGCTGCGTCCTTGACCTAAGTCAGGCAGCCTGGAACGTGATTTGTCGTCGGAGGAATTGCGTCGCCCGGTCGCTGACAACATTGGGTTTGCCTGTTGTCAGGAAACCACTTGGGCCCTCGCCCAACATGGTGGGATGACGTTGCAGGTAATCTGCCAGACTGTCAGCAACAAGCGCACCCTGGCTGTAAACCTGCACATCTTCACCCAACGCCGCCTGAAATGCTTCGGCCATCAACGGGTAATGCGTGCAGCCCAGAATAGCGGCCTGAGGTTCCGGCATCTTGCGTTTCAGCGCATCCACATGGCTGCGCACCAAGGCTTCGGCCAGGATCATGTCGCCGTCTTCTATGGCATCCACAACGCCGCCACAGGCTTGTGCCTCGACATCCACACCGATGGCCCGGAATGCCAGTTCACGCTGAAAGGCCCGGCTGGACACGGTGGCAGGCGTTGCAAACAACGCCACATGTTTGACGGCCACTTCGCGCGGCGGAGAATTGTCGCCCCATTGCCGTTCGGTCAGCGCCTCGATCAACGGGACAAAAACGCCAAGAACGCGTTTGCCGCTGGGCACGCCCTCTTCCTGCATGCGCCGCAACGCTGCGGCGCTGGCCGTGTTGCAGGCCAGAATCACCAGATTGCAGCCACGCGACCACAGATCCTGAACCGCCTTGCGGGTCAGCTGATAGATATCCTCGGCATCACGCACACCGTATGGCGCGTGTGCACTATCTGCAAAATACAGGAAATCAACGTCCGGCAGACGTTGCTGCGCGGCACTCAGGACGGTCAGACCGCCCAAACCGGAATCGAAGATACCTACTGCCATTAGATCCTTCAGGCGCGATGCCGTTCCTCAAACTCATAGCCGTAGTCATAAGACTTCAACGGCGTTGGAGACAGCTCATACGTGGCTTTGCGCAGGAAATCCATCATCTTGCGCGTATCCTTGCTGAACGGGTCCAGAATGTCACGGCGTATCGGCTCTCCGATCACGACTTTCACCGGTGTATCAACGCGTTTTTTGAACTCTTTGATCAGCAAGCCCATGCGCAAAGTACTGTGCAGATGGCTGGCGATCTGAAACAGACGAGACGTGTGGCCATCAAAGAAAACCGGGACAACTGTGGCATTCGATTTGGCCACCATCCGCGCGGTAAACCCGCGCCAACCCGGATCCATGGGGTGGGAAAACGGCTTAACCCCGGTGCTGACCGTCCCGCCGGGAAAAATGCCGATCGCCCCGCCTTCGCCCAGATAGGTGAGTGCGGTTTTGCGGGTCTCAAGGTTCAGCTGCATCGCCTCTTTCGTTTCATCAAACGAAATTGGCAGAATGATGCGATTCAGGTCTTCGGCCTTGCGAAACACCCGATGGGCCAGAAGGCGGAAATCACCCCGTGTCTCGGACAGGATATGTCCCATCATCAGGCCATCCAGAATTCCGTAGGGATGATTGGCAATCAGGATCAGAGGGCCGTCTTTCGGAATACTCGAAAGCGATCCCCCCGACACGTCCAGTGTCAGCCCATAACGTTCAACCATCACGGCCCAAAAGTCGCGCCCATTGGCAACGTCTTTCTCGTACCCGTCCGCACGTTTGATCAGGCGCATACGGCCTGTGGTGTTCTCCATCAGCTTGATGACCATCCGCCCGCCTTTGGTTTCGGCGGAATGCGCGTAGGAAATGTCGCGAACGGCATGACGACGAGAAGGCATATGGGTCTCCGGTTTGCTGCCTGCAAAATAAGTGCAAGTAACAATTTTGCCTAGTTATCGTGACACGCTTGTGACGTTTTATTCTGCCGCGGCCTGCAACCCTGCCCCTCCGCCGCGAATGACGGCCAGCAATTCCTCGCGCCGCTTGGCTGCTTTGGCCTCGTTCTCGCGCAATACCGGGCCAAATCCACGGATATCCAGCGGCAAACGGGCCAGGGCAGCAATCGCATCGCGCGTGGTCTGCGACACAAGCGGCAGAACTTCGCGCATGTCCTTTTCATATTGACGGATCAACGCACGCTCCATCCTGCGTTCCGACGAATAGCCGAAGATATCCAGCGGCGTACCGCGCAGCGCCTTCAACCGGGTCAAAAGCTTCAATGGGCCAATGACCGACTCCCCGAAAGCACGTTTGCGCGGTCTGCCGTTGCTGCCCGATCCCCCCAAAAAGGGCGGAGCCAGATGGAATGTCATCTTGAAATCGCCATCGAACTCAGCAGCCGCTTTGTCACGGCTTGTCAGAAGAAGGCGCGCGACTTCGTATTCATCCTTGTAGGACAACAGCTTGTGATAGCCTTTTGCCACCGCTTCGCGGATATCCGCATCCTCAACACTGTCGACCAGCTTGCGATACCGCTTGGCCAGCCGCGCACTTTGGTAGTCGGTCAGATGGCTTGCGCGGAATTCGATCTTCTGATCCAGCGATTTGGGCATCTCGGTTACGGTCGGGGACAGAATGGACTGTACCTCTGCCGGATGAAGAACCGCCCAACGCCCGATATCAAACGCACGCTTGTTCCGTTCAATCGTAGTTCCGTTCAATTCGATGGCATCAAAGATCGCCTGATGGCTGACGGGCAACAACCCGCGCTGCCAGGCCGCGCCAAAGATCATCATGTTGGAATAGATCGAGTCGCCCATCACGGCGCGTGCCAACTCGGTCGCGTCAAACAGCGAGACATCTTCTTTCAGTCGTGCTTGAAGAGCCAGTTCCAATTGATCGGCGGGAATGCGGAACTCGGTATTGCGCGTAAAGTCGCCTGTAACCGTCTCATGGCTGTTCACAACGGCGCCTGTACGGCCAGTGCGGGTCAGGCCCAATGTTTTGGCTCCGGCGGATACCACCAGATCACCGCCGATCAGCGCATGGGCTTCGCCGGTTGCGACACGGATGGCGCTGATGTCTTCGGGTGCGTTGGCCAGACGGCAATGGATGTGGACCGCGCCGCCCTTCTGCGCCAAGCCCGCCATTTCCATCATGCCCGCGCCTTTGCCGTCAATCTGGGCAGCTTGCGCAAGGATCGCACCCAGCGTGACAACACCGGTTCCCCCGACACCCGTGATCACCACGTTATGCGTACCGCTGATCTTGGGCAGCACCGGCATCGGTAGATCGGGCAAGTCGATTTCGGTTTTTGCCTCTTTGCGGATCTTCGCCCCCTCAAGCGTAACGAAGGAAGGGCAAAAGCCGTTCAGGCAGGAATAATCCTTGTTGCAGCTTGACTGATCGATGGCGCGCTTGCGCCCGAGTTCTGTTTCTTTGGGAACGATCGACACACAGTTCGATTGCACCCCGCAATCGCCGCAGCCCTCGCAAACATCGGTATTGATGAAGACGCGCTTGTCCGGGTCCGGGAACGTGCCGCGTTTGCGGCGGCGGCGCTTCTCGGCCGCACAGGTCTGAACGTAGACAATGACCGAAACACCCTCGATCTCGCGGAACTTCTCCTGCACCTGCATCAGTTCCGCACGCTCGAACGTCTGAACACTCGACGGCAGAGCCTTGAAGTTCACGTCTTCCTTTTCGTCATAGACCAGAGCAACCTCACGGACACCCATGGCTTTGACTTCGGCAACGATCCGTTCTGCGGTCAGATCGCCTTCATTCTCCTGCCCGCCCGTCATGGCGACGGCATCGTTGAACAGGATCTTGAAGGTGATGTTCGTGCCTGCAGACAACGCCGCGCGGATCGCTTGAACGCCCGAGTGGTTATAGGTGCCATCGCCAAGGTTCTGGAACACATGTTTGGTGGTCGAAAACGGGGCCTCACCGATCCAGTTCGCGCCTTCACCGCCCATCTGGGTAAAGCCCGTGGTGTTCCGGTCCATCCACTGAACCATGTAATGACAACCGATCCCTGCATAGGCACGGCTGCCATCCGGGACTTTGGTCGAACTGTTATGCGGGCAGCCCGAGCAGAAGTACGGAAGCCGCGTTGCAATTTCCTGCGCATTGTCGGCTCGGCGTGCCTCGGACAAAGAGGCCAGCCCGGCCCGAATACCATCGGTTTCACGCCCTTCTTCGATCAGGATCTCACCCAGCTTTTCGGCAATCATGATCGGGTCCAGCGCGCCGCGGGTCGGGAACAGTTCATCGCGGTGCAACGTACCGGCACCGCCTTTGTACCAGCCATATACCCGGCGGCCGCGACGGTCGTCAAAGATAGCCTCTTTGACCTGAACCTCGATTAGTTTGCGCTTTTCCTCGACAATCACGATCAGGTCCAGCCCTTCGGCCCAGTCGTGGAACCCGACCATGTCCAGCGGGAAGGTCTGCCCCACCTTGTAGGTCGTGATCCCCAGCCGTTCGGCTTCGGATTCATTGATATTCAAAAGCGACAGCGCATGGGTCAGGTCCAGCCAGTTCTTGCCCGCCGCAACAAACCCGATCTTTGCACCCGGTTTGCCCCATATCCGCTTGTCCAGCTTGTTGGCATGCGAAAACGTCTCGGCTGCAAACCTTTTGTAATCGATGACGCGCGTTTCTTGCAGGTGCGGCGTGTCCCCAAGGCGGATATTCAAACCGCCTTCCGGCATATCGAAATCAGGTACGACGACCTGCATTCGGTCGGGGCGACCATCCACAACCGAGGTAACCTCGATTGTGTCCTTCATGGTCTTTAGCCCGACCCAAACCCCGGCAAAACGGCTGAGCGCAAAGCCGTAAACTCCGTAGTCGAGGATTTCCTGCACACCCGCCGGGCTGACGACAGGCATATACATATCTACCAGTGACCATTCGGACTGATGCAACACGGTCGAACTTTCGCCGGTATGGTCATCACCCATCGCCATAAGCACACCGCCATGCTTGGCGGTTCCGGCCATATTCGCGTGGCGCATGACATCACCGGACCGGTCTACGCCCGGCCCCTTGCCGTACCAAAGCCCAAAAACCCCATCGAACTTGCCGTCGCCGCGCAAGCCGGCCTGTTGGCTGCCCCACAGCGCCGTTGCCGCCAGATCTTCGTTCAATCCGAACTGAAACGTAACATCGCTTTCGGACAACTGCCTTTGCGCCCGCATCATCTGCTGATCAACAGCGCCAAGTGGCGAGCCACGATATCCAGTCACCAGCCCCGCCGTGTTCAGTCCCGCCTGCCGGTCTCTGGCCTTTTGCATCAGCATCAACCGGACAAGCGCCTGTGTTCCGTTCAGAAGAACGGGACTTTTCTCAAGATCGAACCGGTCGTTTAACGTAATCTGTGGCTGACTCATCAGACGTCTCCCCTCGCCAGATCAGTGTGCATGTTCGTAGTGCATTTTAGGTCACAATTTCTGACCTGTATAGGCTTTATGCACTGAACCGTAACGTTTTCGGCCTTTGATTGTAGAACTTGTTACCTGTTTCATATAGGCGTTCGAAAAGATAACGAAAGTTGCGGCGATGGATTGGGACAAGCTTAGAATATTTCACGCGGTGGCCGATGCAGGCAGCCTTACACATGCCGGGGACAAGCTCAATTTGTCTCAATCCGCCGTAAGCAGACAGATCCGTGCGCTGGAAGAGTCATTGGATGCAACCCTTTTTCACCGTCACGCCCGGGGGCTGATTCTCACCGAACAGGGTGAGCTGTTGTTCGACGCCACATCCGCCATGTCAAAACGGCTGGACGCAGCTGCCGCACGCATTCGCGACAGTGAAGAAGAGGTCTTTGGCGTTCTTCGGGTCACGACGACCTTTGGGTTCGGCACACTGTGGCTCGCGCCGCGCCTGCCCAAGCTTTATGAACAATATCCTGATCTGAACATCGACCTGATGCTGGAAGAACGTGTTCTGGACCTTCCCATGCGAGAAGCGGATGTCGCCATTCGCATGAAGGAACCCAGCCAGGCAGATCTTGTGCGAAAACGCCTGATGACGGTTCAGATGGCGCTTTACGCGACGCACAACTACATCGAAGCCCATGGCGGAATGCTGAAATCTCTGGAGGATATTCAAAATCACCGGCTGATCTGTCAAACACCCGCGGCACCCCAGGTGGGCGCCAGCGCGGCAATGGTACGCCACCTTATGACCTACAATCCCGCATCCCTGTTGACTGTAAACAACTACTTCGGCGTCCTTCAGGGAGTGTTGCACAATCTCGGTATTGGGGTTCTGCCAGATTACGTCACGCAGGATTTCCCGCATCTTGTGCCGGTTCTGTCGGATGTCGAAACCGCTGACGTGCCGGTCTATCTGGCTTATCCCGAAGAACTCCGACACTCCAAACGTGTCGGTGCGTTCCGCGACTTTGTGCAGGACGAGATCATCGCGCAACGCAAACAGCTGAAAAAGATGGGAAAACTTTAGCTATGCACAAATAGCATAGCGGGCATGAGGACATTTCAGGGTTAAATTCCTTGAACGTTTACAAACTGACCCCTAAATGAGCACTCGAAGGCGGTGATGCTGAAACGCTCATCATCTTCATACCTCCCTGTTGGACTATGGCCGAGCTTATTGCTCGGCCTTTTTTTTGCTCAAAGCATTGTATTAAGTCAGCGAAAGCTCTGGGAAAAATAGACGCATGGGCATATGATCCCCAAAAAAAACGATACAATTTCGTGTTCGAGGGAAAATCCATGTTCCACCCATTCCGCCTTATGTTGGCGATTGTCTGCGCTTTATTTTTGGCGGTTCCGCTTTTTGCGCAAGATACCGGCTCAACTTCTTCAGTGACCATTCCAGACGATCTAACACCTGAGCAGGTCGATGGTCTGGTTGCCCGCATGTCAGATGACCAGGTGCGCGCCATTCTGTTAGAGCGCCTTGATGCAGTCGCCGAAAAGCAGGCTGCCGAGAAGGCGAACGTGGAAGACCCGCTGACCGAAATCAGTGAGATATGGGCCGAGATGGTCTCTTCCTGGACACATGTTCTGACCACGCTTCCCAATATTGTCACGGCACAGATAACTGCGTTTGGCAATTTCAGCGACACGTTTGGTACGTCCGGCGTCCTTACCCTGTTTGGGCTTATTCTTTCTGTGTTGATTGCTGGCTTAATAGCCGAGAAACTGTTCATTTTCCTGACCCGCCGCTGGCATGAAGCGACCGAAGTTGGTGAAGAGGCCGATCTCAGGGGTGCTGTCAGTTACCTGTTCCGCAGGTTCTGTCGCGAAATTGCCGGATTGATCGTATTCTATGTTGTCATTCGCGCGATTGGTCGCGGGCTTCTGACACCGGAACAGATCACCTATGCCGCTCCGTTTGTTTTCTATTTGATCTGGATTCCACGCCTGGGGGCTGCGGCCTCACGTTTTGTTCTGGCACCGGAGAAGCCCAAATATCGGTTGGTGAGTATTGACGACCATTGGGCAAAGTATCTGCATCGCAATCTGATCGGGCTGTTAATCCTGATCGGGTTCACACTGTTTGTTGTGCGATTCAACGCCCTAAATGGTATCACAGGGGACGACACACGCATCGCCTTCTGGCTGAATGCGGCAATCCATGTCTATATCGCCGTCATCGCTTGGACCGCGCGCGACGGGTTGTCTCAGATGATGCTGGGAACAGACCCGGACCGCACAAAATTCGATGAAGAAGTCGCGCATTATTACCCCTACTTCGCCATTGGCGTTTCGGTGACAATATGGCTGCTGGTCGAATTCCTGGTCGCACAACGCGATCCATCGACGCTCAGATTGCTTGGAGGTGGTGCGCATTTCACAACCATGTTCTGGTTGCTGATTGCCCCTGCCCTCGACACTTTGATCCGCGGGCTGGTGCGCCACTTGCAGCCGCCAATGTCAGGCGAAGGCCCGCTGGCCGAACGCGCTCATCGCGCGGCCAAGCGCAGCTATATCCGGATTGGGCGGGTTATTGCGGGTTTGGTCGTGGTTTTCATGATCGCCCGCACGTGGCATCTGGACCTGCGCAATGTCGCCTCGGCCGGTGTTAGTGCCGAAGTTGGCGGCGCTGTCATTGAATTCCTTCTGATCATCGCTGTCGGCTATATCCTGAACGAGGTCGTCTCGCTATGGATCAATCGTCGGCTGGCCAAGGAACAGACCGCAGCTGAGGCAGTCGACGAGGAAGCCGGCGGTGAAGGCGGCGGTGCCGGAGGCTCTCGTCTGGCGACGGTCCTGCCGCTGATGCGGATTACGGCCCAAGTCACAATTTCGGTAATCTTTGGCCTGCTGGCCTTGGGTGCGCTGGGTATCAACATCACACCGCTTCTGGCCGGTGCCGGTGTTCTGGGTCTGGCCATCGGCTTTGGTGCTCAGAAACTGGTGGCGGATATCGTCGGTGGTGTTTTCTTTCTGGTCGATGATGCCTTCCGCGTCGGCGAATATGTCGATGTGGGCGGAACCACCGGAACGGTCGAAAAAATCTCGATCCGTTCAATGCAACTGCGTCATCACAGGGGGCCTGTGCACACAATCCCTTATGGTGAAATCCAGAAGCTGACGAATTACAGCCGTGACTGGGTGATCATGAAGCTGAAGTTCACCGTGCCCTTCGATACCGATCCCAACAAGGTCAAGAAAATCTTCAAGAAGATCGGGGCCGAAATGATGGAGGACGAAACCCACAAAGAAGGCTTCCTGCAACCCTTCAAGTCTCAGGGTGTGTTCGACTTTGATGATGTGGGCATGATCATTCGCGGTAAATTCATGGCCAAACCGGGCAAGCAATTCACATTGCGCAAGGAAATCTTCAACAAGGTCAAGGCCGAGTTCAAGGCCAACGGCATCGACTTTGCCCGCCGCGAGGTGCGCGTTGCAATCCCCGGGCTGGATGAGGTCGAGCATCTGACGCCCGAACAGAAGACTGCTGTTGGCGCCGCAGCTGCTGCCGAGGTCAACAAAGACCAGGGATCGGCGTAACCTTCGGGGTTTACGCCTGCGATTTGCAGCAGGACTGCTGTGCGGTTTTTCGGAACCGGCCGTGATGCCGGTTCCGTTTTTCTTTGAAAGACGCGACCTGCGCCGACTTGACCCTTTCCACACGCGCGTGCTTGCCCTACAAGGCGCGCAATCTCGGCCCACTTGGACACAGGACAGAAGATGCAAGAGCCCGCCATCACACCCGATCTGATTGCCGCACATGGGCTCAAGCCCGAGGAATACGACATGATCCTCGAGATCATCGGGCGTGAACCGACCTTTACCGAGCTTGGCATTTTCTCGGCTATGTGGAACGAACATTGTTCTTACAAGTCGTCGAAGAAGTGGTTGCGCACTCTTCCGACCTCGGGACCTCAGGTCATTTGCGGACCGGGCGAGAATGCCGGTGTCGTGGATATCGGCGACGGTCAGGCCGTTGTTTTCAAGATGGAAAGTCACAATCACCCGTCTTACATCGAGCCCTATCAGGGCGCGGCAACGGGTGTCGGCGGCATCCTTCGGGACGTGTTCACCATGGGTGCGCGCCCGATCGCTTCGATGAACGCGCTGTCCTTCGGTGAACCCGGCCACCACAAAACCCGCCAGTTGGTTAACGGCGTGGTCGAAGGCATTGGCGGCTATGGCAACTGTTTCGGTGTGCCTTGCGTTGGGGGCGAGGTCCGCTTTCACCCGGCTTACAACGGCAACTGCCTTGTGAACGCCTTTGCCGCCGGTTTGGCCGACAGTGACAAGATTTTCTACTCTGCCGCGTCGGGCGTGGGCATGCCTGTGGTTTATCTGGGTGCCAAGACCGGACGCGACGGTGTTGGCGGCGCGACGATGGCCTCGGCCGAGTTTGACGACACCATCGAGGAAAAACGCCCTACTGTTCAGGTGGGTGATCCCTTCACCGAAAAACGCCTGATGGAAGCAACGCTTGAGCTGATGCAGACCGGTGCCGTGATCTCGATTCAAGACATGGGTGCTGCGGGCCTGACCTGTTCCGCCGTTGAGATGGGCGATAAGGGCGGTCTGGGCGTACGTCTGGATCTGGAAAACGTCCCCCAACGCGAAGAGAACATGACAGCCTATGAGATGATGCTGTCCGAATCTCAGGAACGCATGCTGATGGTTCTCAAACCCGAACTTGAGGCCGAGGCCCGCGCCGTGTTCGAAAAATGGGATCTCGATTTCGCAATCGTTGGCGAAACCATTGCCGAAGACCGCTTCCTGATCATGCACAACGGTGAGGTCAAGGCCGATCTCGTCCTGTCCAAACTGTCTTCGACCGCGCCCGAATATGATCGCCCTTGGGTGCCGACGCCCGAAGCCGAGGAGCTGGCCGAAGTGCCTCAGATCGATCCGATTGACGGCCTGCGCGCCCTGCTATCGTCGCCCAACTACGCGGGCAAGCAGTGGGTTTATGAGCAATACGACACGATGGTGATGGCGGATACAAACCGGACACCGGGCCTGGGTGCGGGTATGGTGCGCGTGCACGGCACCGACAAGGTGCTGGCGTTTACCTCTGACGTGACCCCGCGCTATGTCCGCGCCAACCCGGTTGAAGGCGGCAAACAGGCGGTGGCCGAAGCCTACCGTAACCTGACGGCTGTTGGGGCAAAACCGTTGGCTACCACCGACAACCTGAACTTCGGCAACCCGGAAAAGCCCGAAATCATGGGCCAGTTTGTTGGCGCCGTTCAGGGCATCGGCGCCGCAGTCGGCGCGCTGGATATGCCGATCGTGTCCGGCAACGTGTCGCTGTATAATGAAACCGACGGTCAGGCGATCCTGCCCACCCCAACAATCGGCGCTGTCGGGCTGCTGAACCACAGCGATGAAATCATCGGCAACGAGGTGCGGGAGGGTCACGTGGCTTTGGTGATCGGTGAAACCAAAGGCCATCTGGGTCAGTCAGCCCTTCTGGCCGAAGTCTTCAACCGAGAAGATGGCGACGCGCCGCATGTGAATCTGGACGCTGAAAAACGCAACGGTGATTTCATTCGCGCCAATCGTGGAATGATCAAGGCCTGCACAGACCTGAGTGATGGCGGCCTTGCGCTGGCGGCCTTCGAACTTGCCGAGGCCGCCGGGGTTGGCGTGTGCCTGGATGATGCACCGACGGATTTCCTGTTCGGGGAAGATCAGGCGCGGTATCTGGTCGCGTGCAACTTTGATCAGGCCGAGGCGTTGATGATCGCGGCGGGTCAGGCAGGTGTGCCGCTGGTCTCGGTTGGCCGTTTCACCGGCGATACGATCAGGATCGGCGGCTCGGAGGCCTCGTTAGAAGACTTGACGGCCATTTTCCGCAACAGTTTTGCCGACGCCGTCGCCTGATCAGGCTGAATAAAACTTGCTCGAAACCTGCGCCCTGAATAAGCGCAGGTTTCGTCGTTTTGGCGCATTCATGTGCACTTGCGCGCCCGGTTCAGGCACTCTACATCTTTGGAAAGACCTTCAGGAGTTACCTACATGCCGATGAGCGCCCATCAAATCGAACACCTGCTGCGAGAAGCTTTTCCTGACGCGGATATTCAGGTCGGCGGCAACGACGGTGTTCATATGTCCGCCATGGTGGTGGACGAGAGCTTTCGCGGCAAAAACCGGGTGCAGCAGCAACGCGCGGTTTATGCCGCGCTGAAAGGCAAGATGGATGGCCCAGATGGTGAGCTGCACGCGCTGGCGCTGACGACGAAAGTACCTGAGTGAGTGCAACCGTCTGGATATACGGCATTTGTGGACTGATTGCCTTTGTCGGCAGCGCCTTTATTGTCAGATCGGCAATGAAAAATACGCGCTCCGACAAAATTCGGGGCGTGAAACCTGGTCACGGAGACCAATTGATAGACCACGGAACCGTGTTGGGAGGCGGCGGTGGTCATGTAACCGTGTCTCGGGTCACCAGAGACCCACAGGCCTACGCCAAAGCGATGGTTCCCAAAAAATGAGTTCATGGCAGGTTTGGATATCAGCAATCGCAGCTTTGATAGTTGCCGCCGCAGTGATCGAAGCCTATGTGAAGCGGAACAGAAAACGCAACCTCGCCGACATGCGTCCAGATCCGGGTGAACTCAGCAAAGTGGGCGGCCTTGAGAGATACGGGCTTGATCCGGTGAAAATGGCGCAGGCCGAACACCGGCGGCTTGAAACGGAAGGATGGGCACCCAGTTTGCCCAGTGATGGAACAATCCCCGCAGATGCGGATGAAAAGGAAAAACAAGATGACCGACGTTAAGACCCAGATCGACGAAACCGTCAAAGCCAACGATGTGGTGCTGTATATGAAAGGCACCAAGGAAATGCCGCAATGCGGGTTCTCCTCGCGCGTGGCCGGGGTGTTGAACTACATGGGCGTTGAATACACGGATGTGAACGTTCTGGCCGACGAAGAAGTGCGTCAGGGGATCAAGGATTATTCCGACTGGCCGACCGTGCCCCAGCTTTATGTCAAAGGCGAGTTTGTTGGCGGCTGCGATATCATCACCGAGATGACGCTGTCGGGTGAACTGGATGCGTTGTTCGATGAAAACAACGTCGGCTACAACAAGGAAGCAGCCGACAAAATTCGCGAAGCAAACGCGTAATCCAGCCTAACGGCTGGAACAACCCCGGTAGATCTCCTGCTCAACGGCGGCGCCTGCCGCCAAATAGCTTACGGACGCGTCCCACCCTTTCGAGCGCAGGATGTAGGTTCCACCATCACCAATGGATTCGTAGCGGATACCAGACCCGCTTTGGACTTGACGCATCACAACCAGAGAATTGTCTACCAAGGTTGCCGCTGCCCCTGTACTATCCGGCGCGTTGAAATAGGTAACAGGCAGCGGTATTCCGTTTTCACAGGTGAAAGTGACAGACAGAATATCGATTTCGGCCAGTGCCGTTGTCGCGGGCGTAACCAGCGCCGCCGCACAGATGAATTTGCGCAGGAACCTCATCGTGCCTTTTTCTCCTCAACTACTGCGGCCAGCGCTTCGGCCCGTGCAGCCAGTTCGGCCAGCGTATCCGTAACGGATGGCGGAACCACGGCAACTTCGATGCGCTCAGGTTCGGGCGCCGGGGCGCTTCGCAGCGCCTGAAGCTCGGCTTCGGCTGCGGCCAGTTTCCCTTCGAGCGATTTGACCTTGTCCTCTGTCGCCGCAGTCTTGTCGGCCAGCATCAATCCGGCCATCAGCAACATGCGGGATTCCGGCATACGACCGATCTGATCGGACAGTACCTGTGCCTCGTCGTCCAACACTTTGGCAGCAGCGTGCAGAAAGGGCTCTTCCCCGTCCCGGCAGGATACGTCAAAACCGCGCCCGCCGATATGAATGGTCACTTCGGGCATTACTCTACCTCACCTTCAACAAGTTTCGCCTGCGACAGCAGAGGTTCCAACCTTGCAAGAACAGCCTGCGCTTCAGCAGCGTCTGACGCCTGCGCCGCGCGCGTTGCTTCCAGTTCCGCAACGGTGGCCCGGTTCAGCAGCTCGGCATCTGCGACACCTTCGGCGGCGGCGGCGCGCAATTCGTCTATCGCAGTGCGCAACTGCTCGTTTGCCTTGCGCATCCGTTGCAGATCGTCGTCCAGCCGCGACATTGCAGCGCCGTGGCTGGTCCGTTCAGCGCGCAGCATCTCAAGCTCGGCGCTCAGGTCGTCGACGCGGACAGTGTCTGACAGTTCTTCCTTTAGACGGCTGTTTTCCGCCTTCAGCGCCTCCAGCTCGGTGCTATTGTCCAATGCGGCCTTGGCTTCGGCCAATTCAGCGCGCGCGGCTTCGACCGATGCGATTTTCGCACGGGCTTCTTCCAGCTCGGATCGCAGAGCGTCTGTTTCGGCTGTATCGGCCGGAGCGGTTCGCAACTCCTCAAGATCGGCACGCAACCCGTCCACTTCCTGTTCGTGCTGTTCCTTCAGGGTTCTCAGACGTTCCTGAAGCTGCGCGTTCGCAACTTTTTCATCTTCAAGCGCTGCCTGGAGGCCGTCATCTGGCCGGGCATCTACGGTCGCACCGCCCAATGCGTCGACGCCCGCTCCGATACGGTCCATCGCCGCAATAATGCGGTGCTGTAATTCCTCAAGTTGGCTCATGCCCCTGTCACCTCTTTATCAAGGTTCATTCTGTTGCGAAGCGATCCGAATCAAAATCGAATCCCGCCTGCCGCCAGTCTAACGGAATGCGACAGAAAATACCCACTGTTTGCTTTCAACCACTTGGGCCGCGCACTTCAAGCAATCCAAGCGGATAAACCCCGGTTCTGCTTGCACTTTGAGTGCTGAGTGGTATTGAGCCCGCAATCTGCTTTTTATCCAAAGGAACAACGCCCGTGGACCTGACTGCGCTGCGCAATGCCAACCCCGAACACTGGGACAAAGCTGCGGCCATCCGCACATTGACCCTTGATGCCGTCGCCGCTGCAAACTCCGGACATTCCGGTATGCCCATGGGCATGGCTGATGTCGCCACCGTCCTGTTCGAAAAGCATCTGAAGTTTGACGCCTCGGCCCCGAACTGGCCGGATCGCGACCGCTTCATCCTGTCCGCCGGCCATGGTTCGATGCTGGTCTATTCGCTGCTGTACCTTACGGGATATGCAGACGTGACGCTGGAGGAGATCAAGAATTTCCGCCAGTTGGGCGCAAAAACCGCAGGCCACCCCGAGAACTTTCTAGTCGCTGGCGTTGAGACCACGACCGGCCCGCTGGGTCAGGGTATCTCGAACGCCGTGGGCTTTGCGATAGCCGAAGAAATCCAGCGTGCACATTATGGCAAGAAGGTTGTTGACCACTATACCTATGTCATCGCGGGCGACGGTTGCCTTATGGAAGGCGTAAGCCAGGAGGCAATCACGCTGGCCGGCCGTCACGAGCTGAGCAAGCTGATCGTCTTCTGGGATAACAACAACATCACCATCGACGGCACCGTCGACATCGCGGACCGCACCGATCAGGTTCGTCGCTTTGCGGCCTCGGGCTGGCATGTGATCGAAATCGACGGTCATGACCCCAAGGCCATCGACGCGGCCATCGTTCAGGCGAAGAAGTCGAACAAGCCGACCATGATCGCGTGCGAAACCCACATCGCTTTGGGCCACGCGGCTCAGGACACGTCAAAGGGGCACGGTGCGCTGACCGATCCGGATCAGCTGAAGGCTGCCAAGAAGGCCTATGGCTGGGCGCATGATGCATTTGACGTGCCTGCCAATGTCAAATCCGCATGGGAAGCCATCGGTGCGCGTGGCGCTGCCGAGCGTGCGGAATGGGAAGCGCGTTTCGCACAACTGTCCGAGCGTAAGCAGGCTGAGTTCACCCGCGCCTATGCGTTCGAGGCCCCCAAGCGACTGGCTGGCGCCATTCGTGCCTTCAAAAAGCAGATGTCCGAAGACCAGCCGAAACTGGCCACCCGTTCGTCGTCGGAGAAGGTCCTGAACGTTGTGAACCCGATCATGACCGAAACCGTTGGTGGTTCGGCGGACCTGACCGGATCGAACAACACCAAATCGGCCGATATGGGTGTATTCCTTCCGGATAACCGCAAGGGTCGCTACATCCATTACGGTATCCGTGAACACGGCATGGCGGCCGCGATGAACGGTATGGCGCTGCATGGTGGTATCCGCCCCTATGGCGGTACATTTATGGCCTTCACAGATTATGCCCGCCCGTCCATGCGTCTGGCCGCGCTGATGAAGATCCCCAGCGTCTTTGTGATGACCCATGACTCGATCGGTCTGGGCGAAGATGGCCCGACCCACCAGCCGGTTGAACATCTGGCGATTTCGCGCGCGACACCGAACACTTTTGTGTTCCGCCCCGCTGACACCATTGAAACCGCCGAGGCATGGGAACTGGCGCTGACCTTCAAGGAAAGCCCCTCGGTCCTGTCGCTGACCCGTCAGGGTGTTCCAACGGTTCGTACCGAGCACAAGACTAAGAACCTGACCGCACAAGGTGCTTACGTTCTGGCCGAAGCAGAAGGTAAGCGTCAGGCGATCCTGATTGCAACAGGTTCCGAAGTGTCGCTGGCCATGGAAGCCAAAGCGACGCTCGAGGCCGAAGGTATCGGCACCCGCGTCGTCTCGATGCCCTGCATGGAGCTGTTCGCAGAGCAGGACGAAGCCTACCGCAAGCGCGTCCTTCCGGCAGGTCCGGTCCGCGTTGGTATCGAAGCCGCGGTTCGTGCTGGCGGCTGGGATCGTTGGTTGCTGGGTGAACGTGGCCGCGAAGCCAAAGCCGGGTTCATCGGCATGTCCAGCTTTGGTGCCTCGGCCCCTGCCGGTGAGCTGTACAAGCATTTCGGCATCACCTCCGAAGCAACCGTGGCCAAGGTCAAGGAATTGTTGGGGCTGTAAGCTTATACCAGAACAATCAACCAAAGGGCGGCTTCAGCCGCCCTTTTCCGTTTCTTTTCAGTGCGCTTTGGACTTGCCGAACAAAGGCATGATCACCTTGGTGGCCATTGGGATCAAAACCAGTCCCCAGGCTAGGCCCAGAACTCCGTCCATTGTCGCTTTGGCCAGCCATTTCACCGCAGCGGCCCAGTCCTCGGGCGCTGAATACGCAATCGCTTTGGCCCAGTCATAGATCTGATGCTGCAGCCAACCAAAACCAAGCACTTCCAGACCGTGGATGACAATCGAGCCACCGACCCAAAGCATCGCCGCAGTTCCGACGACCGACAAGGTTTTCATCACAGCCGGCATTGCCTTGACCAGACCGCGACCCAAGCCACGACCAACAGGCGTTGGAGCGTTACTCGCCAGATAAAGCCCAACATCATCCATCTTCACGATCAACGCCACCGAGCCATAAACCGCCACAGTCACGCCAATCCCCACAACGGCCAAAGTTGCGGCCTGCATCCAAAGGTTTGGCGCTTCGATCGCCGCCAGTGCAATGGTCATAATCTCGGCTGAGAGGATAAAATCAGTTTTGATCGCGCCCTTGACCTTCTGCTCTTCCAGATGGCCCGGATCCCGGTTTTTCATGTCTTCCCCTATGACGTGACTTCCATGAGGAAACAGAACGTGAAAAATCTTCTCGGCGCCTTCAAAACACAAATATGATCCACCCAGCATCAACAGTGGGGTGATCAGCCACGGGGCGAAATTGGCCAGCAGCAAGGCTACCGGCAACAGGAGTATGATTTTGTTGAAAACCGAACCGCGCGCAATACGCCAGATGATCGGCAATTCGCGCGCCGGGGCAAAGCCTTGAACGTATTTTGGTGTTACCGCAGCGTCGTCAATGATCACACCGGCCGTCTTGGCCCCTGCCTTGCCCGCCGCGGCCACGACATCGTCCACCGATGTCGCCGCGACCTTGGCGATCCCGGCCACATCGTCCAACAAGGCCAAAAGACCACTCATTGTGTTTCCTTTCCCAATCACTGCCGCATCTGGACCCTACCTGATCCAACGGCTAGCGCAAGCGTTAGCGCAACCGTCGCAGGTTTGCGCTAACACCCTAAAAATATGCCGTTTTTGCCCTTTTGAGATTCCCATTTCGCCGCTATATGGCCCTCAACGCAAGCGCATCAGGAGACGTCACATGACCATCAAGGTCGGTATCAATGGTTTTGGCCGTATTGGCCGCTGCACCCTGTCGCACATCGCCGCGTCGGGGCGTAACGACATCGAAGTGATCAAAGTCAACGCAACCGGCCCATTGGAAACCTCTGCGCATCTGCTGAAATATGACAGCGTTCACGGTCGGTTCCCGCGCGAAGTTTCGATCGAAGGCAACACAATGGATCTGGGCCGTGGCCCGATGCAGATGTTTTCGACCTACGATATGAATGAACTGGACTGGGAAGGCTGTGACGTCGTTCTGGAGTGCACCGGTAAATTCAATGACGGCAACAAGGCCAAAACACATCTGGATCGCGGTGCAGGTAAGGTGCTGTTGTCCGCCCCCGGCAAGAACGTGAACAAAACCATCGTTTTTGGTGTGAACCACAACACCCTGACCGCGAACGACAACATGGTGTCGAACGGTTCCTGCACCACGAACTGCCTAGCCCCGCTGGCCAAGGTGCTGGACGAGGGCGTCGGCATCGAACACGGTATCATGACCACCATTCACGCCTATACCGGCGACCAGCCCACGCTGGACCGTCGTCACAGCGACCTCTATCGCGCCCGCGCTGCCGCAATGTCGATGATCCCAACCTCAACCGGTGCTGCCAAAGCTTTGGGTGAAGTTCTTCCAAACCTGAAAGGCCGTCTGGACGGGTCTGCCATCCGGGTCCCTACCCCAAACGTTTCAGCGGTTGACCTGACCTTCCGCGCGTCGCGTGACACCTCGGTGGCCGAGATCAACGCAATCGTCGAAGAAGCAGCTAAAGGCCCGATGCAGCGTGTTCTGGGATATGAGCCCGCACCGCTGGTATCAACCGATTTCAACCACACCGAAGAAAGCTCGATCTTCGCACCCGATCAGACCCGTGTCGTCGATGATCGCATGGTGCGCGTGCTGGCCTGGTATGACAACGAGTGGGGTTTCTCGGTTCGCATGGCAGACGTAGCCGTCGCCATGGGACGCCTTAACTGACCCTTCGGACTTCGCTTGTACGTTGATGCCCGCTCAGGTTATCTGGGCGGGCATTTTCGTTCGGAACCGACATGAACAATCAAATTGCCATCTGGCTTGGCGTCCTTCTGCTTGGGGGCATGATGCTGGACGTAGCCTTGTATGGAACCGAGCACATGTTGTTCCTCGGTAAGAAGCTATACGACTTTCTGGACTGGCTCGCTTTTTGGCGATGACAGAGGTTTTTCTTGACATTTCGCTTGATCTGTAATTGTTAGCGCTAACTCATATGGCTGAGATATTTGTACGGAGCGAACCATGACCCTGAAACTAGCGATCAACGGATTTGGACGGATCGGGCGCGGGGTTCTGCGCGCGGTGATGGAAAGCGGGCGTACAGACGTTGAGATCGTCGCGATCAACGACTTGGGCAAGCCCGACATGAACGCGCATCTGTTCGAGTTTGACAGCGTTCATGGCCGTTATCCCAACCCTGTCACGCTTACAGACGCCGGTCTGGATGTGGGGCGCGGCCCGATCCGCCTGAGCAGTGAGCGCAATCCCGAAGACCTGCCCTGGTCTGATATCGACGTTGTTCTGGAATGCACCGGGGTTTTCCGCACACGCGAAGCGGCTGAACGTCACTTCAAGAACGGATCACGGAAAGTCCTAATCTCAGCCCCTGCACGGGGTGACGGCGGTGTGAAAACCATCGTCTTTGGTGTCAACGATAGCGAGTTGACGGCCGAAGATCTGGTCGTTTCGAACGCATCCTGCACCACGAATTGCCTTTCTCCGGTTGCCGCAGCTCTGGACGCAGGTCTTGGTATCAAACATGGCAACATGACCACCGTTCACGCTTACACCGCCAGCCAGCCTGTGCATGACACAGTTGGAAAAGACCCCTACCTGTCGCGCGCCGCTGGACTGTCGATGATCCCCACCACAACCGGTGCAGCCGCCGCTGTGGGGCTGGTACTGCCGCAACTCAAGGGCAAACTGACGGGTCAGGCCATCCGGGTACCCACCCCGAACGTTTCGGTCGTTGATCTGGTTGCCGAGGTTTCGCGCCCAACGACCGAAGATGAGGTCAATCAACTGTTCATTGATGCCGCGGCAAAGATCCCCGGTGTTCTGGCCGCGGAAAGCCGTCCTCTGGTCTCGGTCGATTTCAACCACGACTCGCACAGCTCGACGGTGTCACTGGCAGAAACCAAAGTCACCGACGGTACGCTGGTTCGCGTGCTGGCCTGGTATGACAACGAATGGGGCTTTTCGAACCGGATGCTGGATACGGCCGCCGCGATGGGCGCCCTAGCCTAACCGCACACGCAGTGCGGCATTGACACGGGGCGTGACGAATTTCGACACGTCTCCGTTCAAGCGGGCAATTTCTTTCACCAGTTTTGAAGCAATCGCCTGATGGCGTGCCTCGGCCATCAAAAAGACAGTCTCGATCGAGTCGTCCAGTGCGCGGTTCATACCAACCATCTGGAACTCATACTCGAAATCCGCGACAGCGCGCAAACCGCGGACGATGATCTGCGCACCGACATCCCTTGCGCAATCGATCAATAGATTTTCGAAGGGATGAGCGATAATTTCAGTGCCGGTTTGTTCAGTCAGTTCGGCGCATTCGGCCTCGATCATCGCGACGCGCTCTTCCAGCGAGAACAAGGGGCCTTTGTCCCGGTTGATAGCGACGCCAATGACCAGTTTATCCACCAATGCAGCCGCCCGGCGAATGATATCGATGTGCCCTATGGTGATAGGGTCAAAGGTTCCCGGATACAAGCCAACCCGCATCACACCCTCCTGCGCAATAAAATTTCTGCGCAAGCAAACACAACTTTGCTGCAGGTGCAAGTGATTGCTTTGGCACCCCTTGCTGTTAGTGCCCCATTATCATGCCTTCCAAGGCGTCCTTTTCCATCGCCAGTTCGGCCAGTTGGGCCTTTACCACGTCACCAAGTGTGACGATGCCGATCAGTTTACCGTCTTCGACAACCGGCATATGGCGAAAGCGCCCTTCTGTCATGCGGGCCATGATATCCTGAACAGAGGCCTGGCGCGTCGTCGTGATCAGGTCCTGCGTCATGTAAGATTTTACAGGTTGGTCGAGACAGCCACTACCGCTGGCGGCAAGCTCGCGAACGATGTCGCGTTCAGACAGAATTCCAATCGCGGTTTCTCCGCCATCGTCAGAAACAACAACCGTCCCGATCCGCTTTTCCGCAAGAATCTTCGAGGCTTCTGAAACTGTCGCCATTGGCGCCACCGTTACAACGCCGTCTGTCGCTTTGGACGTCAGGATAGCCTGTACCAACATGAAGAATTCCTCCGGAATAATAACACTTATTCCAAAGCGTTGCGCGATTGTGGCGACCTGTCAAGCACCGGCATCTGCTTCCAATCGAAGCACTTCCTCGCGAATGCCGCGCGTCAGGGCATCGGCAAAGCGGTTCAACCGTTCGTTGCGCTGATCTCCTTCATGCCGAACCAGATAGAAACTGCGCGTCAGACTCACTTGATCCGTCAGGATTTTCCGAAGTCCCGTATGGAACGGCAACGTAAAGTCATGTGCCACGCAAACGCCAGTTCCCAAACTGACCTGCCGCAATTGCACCGAGACCGAGTTCGATGCAAGCGCGACACGGTCAACCCCAATATCGTTCAGGTAATCCAGTTCGCGGTCAAAGATCATGTCGGGAATGTAACCGATCAACCGGTGCCCCTTGAGGTCAGCGACCGAGTGGATTGGTTCGTGACGTTTCAGATATTCATCGGTCGCGACCATGTGCAGTTTGTAATCACTGATTTTCTTGACCAAAAGCTGCCCTGCGGTTGGCGCGCTGACGGTCACGGCCATATCGGCCTCGCGACGGGACAGGTTGATCACCCTCGGCAGAGCCAGAATCTGAATATCCAGTTCCGGGTTTGAATCACTGATCCTGGCGCAGACCTGGGGCAACAGGTAATTTGCGCTGCCATCTGGCGCGCCAATCCGGATTTGCCCGCTGAGTGATTTCGTGGATCCCGCCACGGCTCCGGCCGCTGCGCGCATCGCCTCTTCTGCATGCAACCCATGCTCCAACAGGCGCTGCCCTGCCGGTGTCAGGACATAGCCCTGCTGCGACTTGGTGAACAACGCAGAATCCAGCGTCGTTTCCAATCGCGCAACACGTCGCCCCACGGTGGCGGGATCGATTTTCAGGATACGACCAGCGGAGGAAAGACTTTCCTCGCGCGCCACGGCCAGAAAGATCCGCATATCGTCCCAGTTTGGAGTCACACCGTTTCCTTTTGCATTTTTGCAAAACTCTTTTGAGACATTGCCTCTGTTCGCGGGATTTCTGCAAGCCTATTGTGTGCACAAATCTATCGGAGGAGTTATTGATGCAAGATCTGACCCATTTCCTGAGCGGCGAAATGGTCGCCGGTACATCCGGTCGTTTCGACAACGTCTACAACCCGGCTACGGGCGAGGTTCAATACAAGTGTCCGATGGCAAGTGCTGCGGAAACCACGGCGGCGATTGAGGCCGCAGCCGCTGCCCAGCTGGAATGGGGCGCAACCAACCCTCAGAAACGTGCACGTGTCATGATGGCAATGGTCGGCCTGATGAACCGCGACATGGACAAACTGGCCGAGGCACTAAGCCGCGAGCACGGCAAGACCATTCCCGATGCCAAGGGCGACTTGCAGCGTGGTCTGGAGGTGATCGAATATTGCATCGGTGCACCGCAGATGCTGAAGGGCGAGTTCACCGACAGCGCAGGCCCCGGCATCGACATGTATTCCATGCGCCAGCCGCTGGGTGTCGTGGGTTCGATCATGCCCTTTAACTTCCCTGCGATGATGCCCCTGTGGCATGTCGGTCCTGCACTGGCCTGCGGTAACGCCGTTGTTCTGAAACCGTCCGAGCGTGACCCCTCGGTTCCGCTGATGCTGGCCGAACTGTTTGTCGAAGCCGGTCTGCCCAAGGGTGTGTTCCAGGTCGTGAATGGTGACAAAGAGGCCGTTGATACGATCCTCGACAGCGAGATCATTCAGGGCGTCAGCTTTGTGGGGTCTACCCCGATCGCTCAGTATATCTACAGCCGTGCCACCGCAAACGGCAAACGCGCCCAGTGTTTTGGTGGTGCCAAGAACCACATGATCGTCATGCCCGACGCCGATCTGGATCAGGCCGCCGACGCGCTGGTCGGTGCCGGGTTTGGCGCAGCAGGCGAACGCTGCATGGCAATCTCTGTTGCGGTTCCGGTTGGTGAAGAAACCGCGGACAAGCTGATCGAAAAGCTGATCCCGCGCGTCGAAAAGCTGAAAGTGGGCCCCTACACCGCTGGTGACGATGTCGACATGGGCCCTGTAGTAACCGCCGCCGCAAAAGAGCGTATCCTTGGCCTGATCAATTCGGGTGTCGAGCAAGGCGCAAAGCTGGTCGTCGATAATCGTGATTTCAGCCTGCAAGGTTATGAGGACGGCTTCTTTGTCGGCCCGCACCTGTTTGACCACGTCACTCCGGATATGGACATCTACAAACAGGAGATCTTTGGCCCGGTTCTGTCGACTGTCCGTGCAGGTTCCTACGAAGAGGCGATCGGCCTGGCGATGGACCACGAATACGGCAACGGCACAGCGATCTTTACCCGCGACGGTGACACAGCGCGTGATTTTGCCAGCCGGATCAATATCGGCATGGTGGGTATCAACGTTCCGATCCCCGTTCCGCTGGCTTATCACACTTTTGGTGGTTGGAAAAAATCCATGTTTGGCGATCTGAACCAGCATGGCCCGGACAGCTTCAAGTTCTACACCCGCACCAAAACAGTAACCGCACGCTGGCCGTCGGGCATCAAGGAAGGTGGCGAGTTCAACTTCAAAGCCATGGACTGATTTCAGCCTGCAAAACTATGGAACCCGGCCCTATTCAGGGCCGGGTTTTTGCATCTTTCCGCCGACCAGCTTTCAAATTCCCCACGTTCACAAGAAATTCAGGTGCGTCACTCTGGAAAATTGCGACCAATGGAAATATCTTTCCGCCAACTACACAACGAGCAGTGAATTTACCGGAGGCACCCTTGTCCCACTCCCGAATAACCCGTCGTTCCGCCCTGCTGGGCGCGGCATCTCTGATGGCAACCCCTGCCCTTGTTCGGGCCCAAAGCACGGACGCGTTTCCGCAAACCGAAGACGAGATCAGCACACAGTTGCCGGTACGGCGCAATGTATCGTCCTTCGCGCAACAAAACTGGCAGGACCATTTTGATGAGTTGGGCGTTGGCTGCCTGTTGGCCGACATTACCAGCCGCGCGGTTCACTATTGGGCGCCGGATGGCACCTATAAGCTATACCCCAGCTCTGTGCCCATGAGCGAAGAACTTACAAAACGCGGCTACACAAAAGTTGTGCGCAAGACCGAATTTCCAAGCTGGACGCCGACCGCCTCGATGCGCGAGCGTGACCCTACTCTGCCGGTGCGGATGGAAGGTGGCGATCCAGGCAACCCGCTGGGAACCCGCGCCATGTATCTGGACTGGCCTGCTTATCTCGTCCACGGCACGCACGACACGCGCAAGATCGGTCGTCAGAGCTCGTCAGGATGCATTGGCCTGTACAACCAACACGTTGAAGAATTGTATCCACTGGTTAAGGTCGGCACACAGGTTCGTTTGGTCTAATTTACCAGCTTAGAAAAGCAAAAGCCCCGGTCATACGCCGGGGCTTTGATTTCTTGAGGAGCAGAGCGTCATTCCGGCAGGATAACAGCGTCAACCACGTGGATCACGCCATTGCTGGCTTCGATATCTGCCTGTATGACCTTGGCGTCATTCACTTTGACGCCGTTTTTGGCATTCACGCTCAGCCGATCACCCTGTACAGTCAGAACCTTCGCGCGCTTGCCAGCTATGTCGCCGGACATCACCTTGGCTGGTACAACATGGTACGTAAGGATTGACACGAGTTGATCTTTGTTCTCCGGCAACAACAACGTTTCCACCGTGCCTTCGGGTAAAGCGGCAAACGCTTCGTCTGTTGGAGCAAAGACGGTGAATGGACCTTTTCCTTTCAGGGTATCTACCAAACCTGCAGCTTGAACTGCGGCAACCAACGTGTTGAACGATCCGGCCGCTACAGCGGTATCAACGATATCCGCAGCCTGCGCCTTGACCGGCATGGCAAATGCAAATGCGGCGGCGGCACCCATAAAAGTACGACGAAACATGGCTGTCTTCTCCTCTCCAGCTTGTTATGGAAAGGGGTACGGGGCTTTCGTCACGCCGGATCAGTCTGAATTCATTTTTCTTTTAGCTGTACCCAGATGCTTTGAGCGCGCCCTTCAGCCAAAAAGGGGAAATTGGCGACGGCATCGGGTCGATCCTGTTGCAGGTAATATCCCGGCCAAAGCATTGAATATGCGCCAGATTGCAGCAAAGCGTGCAACATGTACTGCTCGCCCCAACCCGGACAGTCATAAAAGAACCGCTTGGGGTATTCGTAGGGCAGAAAAACATCGTGCACATGGATCACCACTCCGGGCTTCAGTGTCGGAATGATGCGGCAGAACAAGTGCGCGACGTCGTTGCTCATCCGAACAACATGGCTGGAGTCGATGAACAGAATGTCGCCGGCTTCCAGCTCTGAAAACAGCGCCGGGTCGGCGTCCTCCAGCCGTTTTTGTTCGAACCGATCAACAACTTGGGCGATGTCAGCGCGGGGATACGGATCAATTGCCGTAATTGTGGTGTCAAACCCGCCATCAATGACTGCCTGCCGGGTTACTCTGGTCGAGTTTCCGCATCCAACCTCAATCACCCGCCGGGGTTGAAAGCGTCGGATCATCAGATACAAGGCATCCGCGTCGGGGCTGTCGTAATAGCCGTTTCCAGCACGATAGCCGGTCTGATTGCGCTCAGGATCCTTCAGCGCGTCCAGCGCATGCTTATGCGCGGCGTATTCACTGACCAGTTGCGAAATATCAAACCCATCCATTCCCGGCGACAAAGCATAGACGGGGCGCGTCAGACCTCCGGCAGCCTCAAAAGCTTCCAGGCGTGTGCGCTCATCCTGTTCAGCGACCTTGTCGACCAGTTTCACACCCAGCTCATCCAGGGCGGCGTTGATCTGCGGGAATTTTCTGGGTTTCAAGTCGCTGGCTCCGTGGTCTATGCTGCGTTATTCCATACCTTTGCTAGTCGTTCCTCTGCAAGGACAAGCCGGGCAAACCCTTGGCAAAAAGAAAATTTCCGTATTCACTGATCAAAATAACTACCGCGAGGGCCGCCATGCAGCAGGAATTCACGATCGGGATCGAAGAAGAATACCTTCTTGTAGATCGCGACAGCCTCCAATTGTCCGAAGCTCCCGAAGCGCTGATGGAAGCCTGTCAGAATGATTTCGAAGGACAGGTCAGCCCCGAATTCCTGCAATGTCAGATAGAAGTCGGCACCCGCCCGCATGCAACCGTTGCTTCGGCGCGCGAGGACCTGAAACGCCTGCGCTCCTGTGTATCGGAACGGGCTGCCGATTATAACCTGTCACCAATAGCCGTGTCGTGCCACCCTTTTGCGAACTGGAAGGATCAGCATCACACCCGAAAGGAACGCTATGATGCGCTGCAACACGCGCTTGGGGGCGTGGCCCGCAGGATGTTGATCTGCGGCATGCATGTTCATGTCGGGGTCGAAGACCAAGCCTTGCGTTCTGATCTGATGCCACAATTGTCTTACTTCCTGCCGCATCTTCTGGCGTTGTCAACGTCCTCGCCTTTCTGGAACGGCGAAGATACGGGCCTGTCGTCGTACCGTCTGACCGTCTTTGACAATCTGCCACGTACCGGTCTGCCACCGGTCTTTGCAAGCTGGGGCGAATATGAACGCACCACGGGTATTTTGATTGAACTTGGGGTCATCGAAGATACCACTAAGATCTGGTGGGACCTGCGCCCCTCGCATCGCTTTCCAACGCTTGAAACGCGGATTATGGATGTCCAACCAAGGTTGGAACACACGCTTTCACTGGCCGCCCTTGTTCAGGCGTTGACCAGAATGTTGTGCCGCTTGAAAGATCGCAACTTGCGCTGGCGGCAATACGATCGCTTTCTGATAGGTGAAAACCGCTGGCGCGCGCAGCGATATGGTGTGGGCGAAGGATTGATCGATTTCGGCGATCGCTCGATCAAACCCATGTCCGACCTGATCGGTGATCTGATGGGATTGCTGGCCGAAGATGCCGAGGCACTGGGCACAATGTCGGAACTGGCCCGCCTGCGGCAGATCGCCGAAAACGGCACCTCGGCCACACGCCAGCGCCGCGTTCATGCCGAGGCTTCCGCGCGCGGGGAAGATCCCGGCAAGGCCGTCGTGCGCCACCTGATCGAAGAGTTCCACGCGGATCTTTAGACACTGGCGACAACAGTCCCCTGCCCAGAGCCATTGTTGAGCCTGCAAAATTTCTGTAAGAATTCAGAAATAAACAACCGTTCAATTCATTGCCGATGGGAGGGAGCGCCATGGATTTCGCACTCAGCGAGGAACAAACAGCAATTTTCGACATGGCACATGCCTTTGGGCAGGAACATATCGCCCCTTTTGCCCGGCAATGGGAGGCTGATGGAACGATCCCCAAAACCTTATGGCCCCAAATCGGAGAGCTTGGCTTCGGTGCCCTTTACGTGTCCGAGGCCAGCGGTGGGTCAAACCTGACCCGTCTGGATGCAACTCTGGTTTTTGAGGCCCTATCGATGGCCTGCCCGTCGGTCGCGGCGTTCCTGTCGATCCATAATATGTGCGCCAAGATGCTCGACAACTTTGCCGACGATGACCTCAAGGCGCGCATCATGCCCGATGTTCTAAGCTTGAAAACTGTGTTGAGTTATTGCTTGACCGAGCCCGGTTCTGGATCGGATGCGGCAGCGCTGAAAACACGCGCCGAACGGACCAACGAAGGCTATACGCTGAACGGAACAAAGGCCTTCATTTCAGGCGGCGGATATTCCGACGCTTACGTCTGTATGGTGCGTACTGGCCAGGACGGGCCCAAAGGGATTTCGACCGTTTACGTTGAAGACGGCACGCCCGGCCTCAGCTTTGGCGCGCTCGAGCAGAAGATGGGCTGGAAAAGCCAACCCACCGCGCAAGTTCAGTTCGACGATTGCAAGATACCGGCCGGAAACCTTGTGGGCGCGGAAGGTGACGGATTCAAATACGCGATGATGGGGTTGGATGGCGGGCGGCTTAACATCTCGGCCTGCTCGCTTGGCGCCGCTCAGGCCGGGCTGGATATGACGCTGCAATACATGTCCGAACGAAAGGCTTTTGGCCAGTCCATCGACCAGTTTCAGGCCCTTCAATTCCGTCTGGCGGATATGGAGATCGAATTGCAGGCCGCGCGTACGTTCCTTCGGCAGGCAGCCTGGAAGCTGGATCAGGGCGCGCCGGATGCCACGAAGTTCTGCGCCATGGCCAAGAAGTTCGTTACCGAGACTGGATCGAAAGTTGTGGACCAGTGCCTGCAATTGCATGGCGGTTATGGCTATCTTGCGGATTACGGCATCGAAAAGCTTGTGCGTGATCTTCGTGTGCACCAGATATTGGAAGGCACGAACGAGATCATGCGTGTGATTGTATCACGCCAATTGCTTGCCAATCACTGAGGCACCCATGTCAGATATCGATATCCGCACAACAGGCCGTGCCGGGCGTATCACCCTGACCCGTCCTCATGCGCTGAACGCGATGACCTATGACATGTGCATGGCTATCGACACAGCGCTGCGCAACTGGCGCGAGGACGATGAGATTGACTTGATCATCCTGGACGCCGAGGGGGAAAAAGCCTTCTGCGCGGGTGGTGATATTGCTGAACTTTATGAAACCGGCACCAAGGGTGATTTTTCTTACGGTCAGAAATTCTGGCGTGACGAATACCGTCTGAATGCCCTGATCTTCGAATATCCAAAACCGGTCATCAGCTTTCTTCAGGGGTTCGCGATGGGCGGCGGTGTTGGCATCGGATGCCATGGCAGCCATCGCGTTGTGGGAGAAAGCGCAAAGATTGCCATGCCAGAATGCTCCATCGGACTGGTGCCGGATGTCGGCGGCTCGTTGATGCTGGCCCTTGCACCTGGACGCGCGGGTGAGTTTCTGGGAACAACGGGCTATCGGATGAGGCCTGCGGATGCGATCTATGCAGGGTTTGCCGACCTTTTCATCCCGCAATCACAATGGTCCGATCTGATCGAGTTGCTCGAAGCCTCTGGAAACGCTGAGCTGTTGGCTGACCACGCCGATACACCGACTGATGGTGAATTGGCGAACTTGCAGGCGCAAATCGATCAGCATTTTTCCGGTGAAACCCTTGGCGACGTTCTAAACAGTCTGCGCAGCGACGACAGTGAGTTTTCGGCGAAAACTCTGGGCATGCTAAGGAAAAACGCGCCGCTTTCCGTGGCTTGCACAATCGAGATTCTTCATCGCCTGCGCTCCCCTTCTCTGACCATACGCCGAGCTCTGGAGATGGAGTATCGTTTCACCCACCGCGCGATGGAGCATGGCGATTTTCTGGAAGGCATCCGCGCGCAGATCATCGACAAGGATCGCAATCCGAACTGGCAGTTTCCTGACATGAACGTCCCTCTGGTGGCCGTGTCGAAAATGCTGCAGCCACTGGGTGCGGACGCCCTGACTTTCGAAGAGGATTAAGAGATGCAAATCGGTTTCATCGGACTGGGAAACATGGGCGCGCCAATGGCGGCCAATCTTGCAAAAGCCGGTCATCAGGTTATTGGCTTTGACACAGCAGGCGTGACGGTTGAAGGGGTAACTCAGGCCGCAACCGCTTCGGAAGCTGTTGCAACGGCCGATGCTGTCATCACGATGCTGCCAAACGGTGCGATTCTGAGGGCCGTTGCCGATCAGATCATTCCCACAATGGCACTAGGTGCTGTGCTGATCGATTGCTCGACAGTTGATGTGGAAAGCGCTCGTGCAGTTGCCGATAAGGCCATCAACGCCGGACTGTTGTCCGTAGACGCGCCGGTTTCAGGCGGCATCGGTGGTGCTGCGGCTGGCACGCTGACCTTTATGGCTGGCGGATCAGAAGCCGCGTTTGCCAAGGCATCCCCTCTGTTCGACATCATGGGGCAGAAAGCTGTTCACTGTGGTGAGGCCGGTTCCGGTCAGGCTGCCAAGATCTGCAATAACATGATCCTTGGTGTCACCATGATTGCAACCTGTGAAGCCTTCGCATTGGCCGACAAGCTGGGTCTGGACCGGCAAAAGATGTTTGACGTGGTAAGTACGTCGTCCGGATACAGCTGGACGATGAACGCCTATTGCCCTGCCCCCGGTGTCGGCCCGCAAAGCCCTGCGGACAATGGGTACGCCCCCGGATTCGCGGCCGAACTGATGCTGAAGGACCTGCGCCTCAGCCAGCAGGCGGCAGAGAGTGCAGATGCAGATACACCGATGGGTCAGGTGGCCACCGCGCTTTATGAGCAATTTGTCGAGAACGAAGATGGCAAGGGACGCGATTTCAGTGCCATGCTGCCACGGTTCGAAAAGCGCGGGCGTGACTAAGACAACTGGCGGCATCTTGCCCAACGATTTGACAGATGTTGGGCAAGCGACCATCTAGGCAGTCATGAACAAAAGGCCCCGGCTGGCCAAATCGCAAAGGAAGGCGACATGACGAGATTTTTGGTGACGACGGCAACTCTGGCGGCTTTGGCCCTTTCCCCGGTTGCCGCGGTTGCAAAAAACAAGGCCGGGCATTGCCCTCCTGGTCTGGCCAAGAAATCCGTTCCCTGTGTGCCGCCGGGTCAGGCAAAGAAAATCTATCGCGATGGTGACTTCATTACCAACGATTACCGCTGGATCAATGACCCCTATCGCTATGGGTTGAACCGAAACTATTCATATGTCCGTGCAGGTGACTACGTGTACCGGGTCGACCCCGAGACACGCAAAGTATTGAACCTGATTGGCGCGATCGCAGATATCCTGAACTGAGGCCGCGTCTGGGCACTTATTCTGCCGCGACGCGCGCGCCTTTCAGCATCGGCTTCAGGTATCGCCCGGTGTGGCTGCGTTCAACGTCGGCTATGTCTTCCGGTGTTCCGGTGGCGACGATTTCGCCACCGCCATCACCACCTTCAGGCCCAATGTCGATGATATGATCCGCAGTTTTAACCACGTCCAGATTATGTTCAATCACCACGACCGTATTGCCTTGATCGACAAGTTCGTGCAGCACTTCCAACAGCTTGCGCACATCTTCGAAATGCAGACCTGTTGTCGGTTCGTCGAGAATATAGAGCGTACGTCCGGTTGAACGCTTCGACAGCTCTTTGGACAGCTTTACCCGCTGCGCCTCGCCACCTGACAACGTCGTGGCTTGTTGACCCACCTTGATATAGCCAAGACCTACACGCGCAAGGGCGTCCATCTTGTCCCGGATTGAGGGCACGGCCTTGAAGAACTCCTGCGCATCTTCCACTGTCATATCAAGCACATCCGCGATGGATTTGCCCTTGAACTTGATCTCAAGCGTCTCGCGGTTATACCGCGCCCCCTTGCAAGTTTCGCAAGTCACGTAGACGTCAGGCAGAAAGTGCATCTCGATCTTGATGACACCGTCACCCTGACATGCCTCACACCGCCCGCCTTTGACGTTAAAGCTGAAGCGACCGGGTTTGTACCCGCGTGCCTTAGCCTCAGGCAGGCCGGCAAACCAATCTCGGATCGGGGTGAAGGCCCCGGTGTAAGTCGCCGGGTTTGAACGCGGCGTTCGCCCAATGGGGCGCTGGTCGATGTCGATGACCTTATCGAGGTGTTCCAGCCCCTTGATGGTTTCACAAGGTGCTGGTGTCTGTCGCGCCCCGTTCAGCCGCATTGACGCGGTTTTGAACAATGTCTCGATCGTGAGGGTGGATTTACCCCCGCCCGACACACCAGTGACACAAACGAATTTGCCCAAGGGGATTTCGGCTGTGACATTCTTCAAGTTGTTGCCCGTGGCCTTGACCACCGTGACTTTCTGCTTTTTGCCTTTACGGCGCTGCACCGGAACCGCGATTTCCCGCGTTCCCGCAAGGTACTGCCCAGTAATAGAGGCCGCATCTGCCGCGATTTCCGCAGGCGTTCCGTGACTGACCACCTGCCCGCCATGTACGCCTGCCCCCGGACCGATGTCGAAAACATAGTCAGCTTCGCGGATGGCTTCCTCGTCATGTTCAACAACGATCACCGTATTGCCCTGATCCCTCAGGTTCTTGAGCGTGCCTAAAAGCCGGTCATTGTCACGCTGATGCAGTCCGATCGAAGGCTCATCCAGCACATAGAGAACCCCGGTCAGCCCCGAGCCGATCTGACTGGCCAGACGAATACGCTGGCTTTCGCCACCCGACAGTGTTCCGCTTGAACGGGACAGCGTAAGGTATTCCAAACCAACGTTATTCAGGAAACCAAGTCGCTCGCGAATTTCCTTGAGGATGGCGCGGGCAATTTCGTTTTTCTGGGCGCTCAGGTGGTTGGGCGCATCTTCGATCCACGCCAGAGCCTCACGGATCGACATCTGAACCACCTGTCCCACGTGCAGCCCGGCGATCTTAACCGCCAGCGCTTCGGCCCGCAGCCTGTAGCCTTCGCAGGCGCCGCAGGGGCGATTGTTTTGATATCGTTCAAATTCCTCACGAATCCACGCGCTGTCAGTTTCGCGGTACCGCCGTTCCATATTCGGGATCACGCCTTCAAAACTGCGGGTCACTTGATAGACGCGCCCGCCTTCGTCGTACCGGAACAGAATTTCATCATCCCCGGACCCACGCAGAAAGACCTCCTGCACATTTTTAGGCAGGTCTTTCCAGGGCGTGTTCTTGTCAAACTCGTAATGGCGCGCGATGGCCTCGATGGTTTGCAGGAAATACGGAGATTTGCCCTTGCGCCATGGGGCCAAAGCACCATCGTAGAGTTTCAGCGTCTGGTCCGGCACCACCAAGCGTTCATCGAAAAACAACTCGACCCCAAGACCGTCACAATCCGGGCAGGCACCGAATGGCGCGTTGAACGAAAACAGGCGTGGTTCGATTTCGGGTATGGTGAAACCGCTGACCGGGCAGGCAAAATTCTCACTGAATGTGATGCGTTCCGGATCACCCTCGCGCGGGGCAGTTTCCAATATGGCAATCCCGTCCGCCAAGTCCAGAGCGGTGCGCAAGCTGTCGGCCAGGCGCGTTTCCATTCCTTCCCGTACAACCAGTCTATCAACAACCACATCGATATTGTGACGGAATTTCTTATCCAATACAGGCGGTTGATCAAGTTCGTAAAACTCTCCGTCCACCTTGACGCGCTGGAAACCCTGTTTGCGCAGCTCCAGGAATTCTTTTTTGTACTCACCTTTCCGGTCGCGCACGATGGGGGCCAGAAGATAGCCGCGTGTGCCGTCTTCCATTGCCATGATCCGGTCGACCATGTCCTGCACTTGCTGCGCCTCAATCGGCTGCCCGGTGGCTGGACTGTAGGGCGTTCCGGCGCGCGCAAACAACAGACGCAGATAGTCATAGATTTCGGTTACCGTGCCCACAGTTGAACGCGGATTCTTGGACGTCGTCTTTTGTTCAATCGAAATCGCCGGAGACAGGCCGCTGATATGGTCAACATCCGGCTTTTCCATCATATCCAGGAATTGCCGGGCATATGCCGAAAGGCTTTCGACATACCGGCGCTGGCCTTCGGCATAGATGGTATCAAACGCTAATGAGGACTTCCCCGAACCCGACAGTCCGGTGATGACCACCAACTGATCCCGAGGGATATCAACGTCTATACCTTTGAGGTTATGTTCGCGCGCGCCGCGCACCTCGATATTCTTCAGCTCAGCCATATGCGGCCCCCAACAAACAAGTGGTTAAGAGATAGGCGAGCCAGACCAAGACTCCAACAGAAAAGTTAGAACATTTAGTGAACAGTCGAAATTTCGCCGATTAGAACCTGCAATGATCAATGGATTGGAAAAAGGTGCCCGTAAAGGCGCAACCGTTGATCTGCTTGAGGATGAAAATGGCGCGGTTGACGGGGCTCGAACCCGCGACCCCCGGCGTGACAGGCCGGTACTCTAACCAACTGAGCTACAACCGCGCATCTATTTTCGTGGCCTTTTGCCTGGACCAAGGTTGGCAGCGGTGGCGCGGTTGACGGGGCTCGAACCCGCGACCCCCGGCGTGACAGGCCGGTACTCTAACCAACTGAGCTACAACCGCCCGCTGCATGTTCATTGCTGAACGTTTGGGTGTATTATGGCTACGCTCGGGCAGCGTCAAGCGGCGTTTTCAAGTTTTTTGTCAGATTCCAGAATTTTGTATACGGCGCGATTTTTTGCGGATGCCGCGGGTTCTATTTCCCTTGCAGCCAACCTTCGGGAAAGATATCACCCCGTCCCATGGGTGATTAGCTCAGTGGTAGAGCGCTTCGTTCACATCGAAGATGTCAGCGGTTCAAATCCGTTATCACCCACCATTTTTCAAAGCACACCGATGCCCAAAATGAAACGCTGGTTTCATGCAGCGTCTTGGCGCTGCATGGCGCGGTCTTCACTACATCCCTCAACAAAGACTTAATGCGCGGTCGCGGAAGGTCCGGTATTACCGGGCGACGCGGCCGCCGCTGCTGCGGCCTCTTCCGCGGCTTCGTCCCATTCGATCGGTTCCGGTTTACGCACCAAAGCATGTTCCAGAACTTCCGAGACATGTTTGACCGGGATGATCTTCAGCCCTTCTTTGACGTTGTCCGGGATATCCGCCAGATCCTTTTCATTCTCTTCCGGGATCAAAACGGTCTTTATCCCACCACGCAGCGCGGCCAGCAGTTTTTCTTTCAAACCACCAATCGGCATCGCATTCCCGCGCAGTGAGACTTCGCCGGTCATAGCAATGTCTTTCCGAACCGGAATACCGGTCAGAACCGAGACAATCGACGTGACCATGGCCAGACCAGCCGATGGGCCATCCTTGGGTGTCGCGCCATCCGGCACGTGAACGTGAATGTCGATCTTGTCAAACTGCGGCGGCTTTACCCCGATCTGAGGTGAAATCGAACGCACATAGGACGAAGCGGCGTCGATGGATTCCTTCATCACATCGCCCAGCTTACCGGTCGTCTTCATCCGCCCTTTGCCGGGCAGTTTCAACGCTTCGATATGCAACAGGTCGCCACCCACTGACGTCCAGGCGAGACCGGTGACAACACCAACCTGATCGTCCTGCTCGGCCAGGCCATAACGGAATTTCGGCACACCCAGAAAATCTTGCAGGTTTTCGGGTGTGACCTTAACGGTTTCCGCGTCCTTCTTAATGATCTTGGTCAGCGATTTGCGCGCAACCTTGGCGATTTCACGTTCAAGGTTCCGTACGCCCGCCTCACGGGTATAGGTGCGGATGATCTTCTGCAGCGCTTCGTCGGTCAGCTCGAACTCCTTGGCTTTCAAACCATGGTTCTTGACCTGTTTGCTGATCAGGTGCTGCTTGGCGATCTCACGCTTTTCGTCCTCGGTGTAACCGGCCAACGGGATGATCTCCATCCGGTCAAGCAGAGGCCCGGGCATGTTGTAGCTGTTCGACGTGGTCAGGAACATCACGTTGGACAGGTCATATTCAACCTCAAGATAATGGTCCATGAACGTGTTGTTCTGTTCGGGGTCCAGCACCTCAAGCATCGCTGATGCCGGGTCACCCCGGAAATCTTGCCCCATCTTGTCGATTTCATCCAACAAAATCAGCGGGTTCGTGGTTTTCGCCTTCTTCAACGCCTGGATGATCTTGCCGGGCATCGAGCCAATATAAGTCCGACGATGGCCCCGGATCTCGGATTCGTCGCGTACGCCACCCAGTGAGATGCGAATGAACTCGCGCCCGGTTGCCTTCGCAACCGACTTACCCAGCGATGTTTTTCCAACGCCCGGAGGGCCGACAAGGCACAGAATCGGCCCTTTCAGCTTTTTCGAACGTTGTTGAACCGCAAGGTATTCAACGATCCGTTCCTTGACCTTCTCAAGCCCATAATGGTCGGCGTCCAGAATCTCCTGCGCGCGGCCCAAATCCTTTTTGACACGGGATTTGGTGCCCCAAGGCAGAGCAAGAATCCAGTCCAGATAGTTGCGCACGACTGTGGCTTCGGCTGACATGGGCGACATGTTCTTGAGCTTCTTAAGCTCACCCTCGGCCTTTTCCCGCGCTTCTTTCGACAGCTTGGTCTCGGCGATTTTGGCTTCCAGTTCAGCAACTTCGTTGCTGCCGTCCTCACCATCGCCAAGTTCCTTCTGAATGGCCTTCATCTGCTCATTCAGATAGTATTCACGCTGCGTCTTCTCCATCTGGGATTTGACGCGGGTCTTGATCTTCTTCTCGACCTGCAGAACAGACATCTCGCCCTGCATCAGGCCATAGACCTTCTCAAGCCGCTCACTGACGCTAAGGGTTTCCAGAAGCTCCTGCTTTTGTTCGACTTCGATGCCCAGATGCCCCGACACAAGGTCGGCCAGCTTCGCAGGCTCGGTTGTATCGCCCACTGCGGTCAGTGCCTCTTCGGGGATGTTCTTGCGCACTTTGGCGTAACGCTCGAACTCGTCCGCGACAGTGCGCAACAGTGCTTCGGTCGTGGTGACGTCGCCGGGAATTTCGGTCAGGTATTCCGCGCGGGCTTCGAAGAACTCTTCGTTCTCCAGAAACTCGGTGATCTGAACGCGCGCCTGCCCTTCGACCAGCACTTTTACAGTGCCATCGGGCAGCTTCAGCAGTTGCAGCACATTTGCCAGAACGCCGGTGCGGTAGATGCCTTCTTCATCCGGGTCGTCAACGCCGGGATCGACCTGGCTGGACAACAGAATTTGCTTGTCATCCTGCATCACCTCTTCCAGCGCGCGGACCGATTTGTCACGGCCTACGAAAAGCGGCACGATCATATGTGGGAACACCACAATATCGCGCAGCGGCAGGACGGGGTAGGAGGAATTCAGAGGCTCTTGCATGCTCTATCCTTATCATTGGCAAGACGGCACTTGTCCCTCATCGAGGCAACATTTGACCGTCTCCTGTCTTGGACGATAAAGGTGGGGCCTAATCGCCCATTTTCAACCTTACCGCCATGTATCACCAATCAGAATGAACCGAGGTTTGGCGGACTGCAAGGCGTGCCGGGAACATATCCACCAAAATAGTAGAATACGCCCCGGTCTTGCGCGATCAGTCGCCAGAAAACAGCCCGGCTGTGCAGAACTGGCCGTTTTCGCCTTGGAGGCGGCAAAACATCACAGCGGTTCGATATCCCCCTGCGCGCGCTGCGCGTGGAAATCGGCTTGCCAGACTTCGAACGCACCCGCGGCAATCGCGTCGCGCATGCCGGCCATGATCTCCTGAAAATAATGCAGGTTATGCCATGTCAGCAACATGCCGGAAATCATCTCATTCGCGCGGAACACGTGGTGCAGGTAAGCGCGGGAATAATTCGAACAAGCCGGGCAAGTGCAGCGTTCGTCCAGCGGCCGCGGATCGTCTGCGTGACGGGCATTCTTGATGTTCACCACGCCGTGGCGGGTGAAAACCTGCCCTGTACGCCCAGACCGCGAGGGCAACACACAGTCCATCATGTCGATCCCGCGGGCAACAGCACCGACGATATCGTCGGGTTTGCCGACGCCCATCAGATAGCGCGGCTTGTCCGATGGCAGAAAATCGGGGGCATAATCGAGGCAAGAGAACATGGCCTCCTGCCCTTCGCCGACGGCCAGGCCACCAACCGCATAGCCTTCGAAACCAATAGATTTCAACGCCTTGGCGCTTTCTTCGCGCAGGTCTTTTTCCAGCCCACCTTGCATGATGCCAAACAGCGCATGCCCCGGACGATCGCCAAACGCATCGCGCGACCGTTCGGCCCAACGCATCGACAGGCGCATCGACTCGGCAATGCGGTCACGATCCGCTGGCAGTGCGGGGCATTCATCGAAACACATGACAATGTCCGAGCCCAACAGGCGCTGGATCTCCATCGACCGTTCCGGCGTCAATTCGTGCTTTGACCCGTCAATATGGGATTTGAAGGTCACGCCCTTTTCAGTCAGCTTGCGCAAACCGGCCAGCGACATGACCTGAAATCCGCCGGAATCTGTCAGGATAGGCCGATCCCAGTTCATGAATTTGTGCAGTCCACCCAGTCGATCAATACGCTCAGCGGTCGGGCGCAGCATCAAGTGATAGGTGTTCCCCAGCAGGATGTCTGCCCCCGTCGCGCGAACGCTTTCCGGCATCATCGCCTTGACCGTTGCCGCAGTGCCAACCGGCATAAAGGCAGGCGTTCGCACGTCGCCGCGCGGTGTGCTGATCACACCGGTTCGGGCTTTGCCGTCTGTGGCTTTTAGATCAAAAGAAAACTGTTGGGTCATGTCATCGCCTCGGGTCGCCGAACCGGGCAGGCTTTGCCCGATCCGGTCGGTCTTTGCAACCCGTCAGGGTAGCGAGGCAACACGGTCTGTAAACAGTCGTACGACCCCTGCCCCATCCACGTCGCGGCAGACCCGAACTGCGGGACGTTCCGGGTCAGGTCGCGTCGCACCCTTCTGGTCGCCTTCGGTGACGACCCGCAGACCCGTTTCGACCATGTCAAACATGGCACCGTGAGAACAAGCAATCACAGCCGTCGAATCGTGCAGGCCGCAGCCCTCCAGACCACCGACGTCCTTGTAGAACTTCAGGTAAAAGCGAGAGATATCTCGCAGAAAGGACCCCATGTCAGGTGATCGCATTGCCAGGCTTTCGAAATCTGCAGTCTCGTAGAGCGTTTTCAGCGTGACATCCAAGCCGACCAATACGGTTTCCGGCGGTGTGGCAAAGACCTCTTCAGCGGCAATCGCATCATGATAGATGTTGGCCTCGGCATGTACTGTAATATTACCAGGGCAGTACACCGCCCCGCCCATGATCACCAAACGCCCCAGATTGTCGGTGAATTCCGGATCCAGACGAATGGCGTTGGCGATGTTGGTCAGGGGGCCCACGGCGCACACCACCAGCTCTTTCTTGTGGGTTCGCGCCATTTCAACCAGAAATTCAGCAGCTGGCAGGGCGTGGTTGCTTCCAATTTCGGGAATTTCAGTCAGGTCACCGAATCCTTCGGGACCATGCACATGTTCGGAGGGCGAATGCGTATCGGCACCCAGGGCAACCGCAGCCCCTTCCGCGACAGCCAGATCCAAACCCAGCTTATCAAGCAGGAACCGGGCATTGCGGCTGGATTGATGAACATGCGTGTTTCCGAACACGGTGGTCAAGCCGATCAGCTCGATCTCGGGCGCTGCGGCGGCATAGGCGATTGCCATGGCATCATCGATGCCAGGATCTGTATCGATTATCAGTTTCATCCAAGCCCGATACCGCAAACAATTAGGGATGCAAAGCGGTCACAGCACTATTTTTCGATACAGCGTTCTACTATTGGAGCATTTGCATGGGGCTGCTTTCCACTCATACCAGAGTTGAAATCGGGCGACTCAATCGCCACATGTATACTATAGTACACAAAAGCAAGAGGACAGTATGACCGAAGACCAAATCATCGGATTGCTTTCGTCAAACATCATTTACCTGCTGGCTGCAGTGCTGGTAATTGTTATCATTTTCAAGGGCATCAAGATTGTGCCTCAGTCCGAAAAATATGTGGTTGAACGGTTTGGGCGCCTGCATTCCGTGCTTGGCCCCGGCATTAACTTTATCGTTCCGCTGCTGGACGTTGCGCGTCACAAGATCTCGATCCTGGAACGCCAGCTGCCAAACGCGACGCAAGACGCAATCACCAAGGACAACGTTCTGGTGCAGATCGATACATCGGTCTTTTACCGTATTCTCGAACCTGAAAAGACGGTTTACCGGATTCGCGACGTAGATGGCGCGATTGCCACCACTGTCGCCGGGATCGTTCGCGCCGAGATTGGTAAGATGGATCTGGATGAGGTTCAGTCGAACCGGTCACAACTGATCACGCGTATTCAGGAAAGCGTTGAAACAGCTGTCGATGACTGGGGCATCGAAGTCACCCGCGCCGAGATTCTGGACGTAAATCTGGATCAGGCCACCCGTGACGCCATGCTGCAACAGCTGAACGCCGAACGAGCCCGCCGCGCACAGGTGACAGAAGCCGAGGGCAAGAAGCGTGCTGTCGAACTGCATGCCGACGCCGAGCTTTACGCGGCTGAACAAACTGCCAAGGCGCGGCGTATTCAGGCCGAAGCCGAGGCGTTCGCGACAGGTGTGGACGCCAAGGCCATTCAGGATAACGGCATCGAAGCTGCGCAGTATCAGGTTGCGCTGAAACAGGTTGAAGCCTTGAACGCGCTTGGAAATGGTACTGGTAAACAGACCATTGTTGTGCCTGCCAACGCACTGGAAGCCTTTGGTGACGCATTCAAAATGTTAAAAGGAGGAAAATGATGGCAGACCCCTTCTGGTTGATCTGGTGGATCTGGCTGGCCGCCGCATTGGCGCTGGGTATCCTTGAGATTTTCCTGCCCGGTTTCATTTTTCTGGGCTTTGCAATCGGAGCCGCAGTCACGGGGCTTATCCTTGCCGTACCCGGAATGGCTCTGTCTTTGAATGTATTGGCGCTGATCTTTGCAGTGATGTCACTGATTGCGTGGCTTGTTTTGCGGAAACTGTTTGCGTTGCCGAACGGTCAGGTCAAAACTTTCAACCACGACATCAACGACTAAATTGCCGCGGCGCCCCAATCGGCGCCGCCGCCCTACTGGACCCTGTTGCTCCTATTCCCTATATAATCGCTCAGGCAACTGACCCGAGGCAAAGATGACTCACCCGAGCGAACAGTTTGAAGGCACACCGCTGATTGCGCCGTCAACCATTGAGCACCCCCTGTACGAGCCCGTGGTCGAGGCGTGTCGCACGGTCTACGATCCGGAAATCCCGGTGAACATCTATGACCTCGGCCTGATCTACACGATCGACATTTCCTCGGACAACGCCGTGAAGGTGATCATGACACTGACAGCACCCGGTTGCCCTGTTGCCGGCGACATGCCCGGATGGATCATGGAAGCGATCGAGCCTGTTGCAGGCGTCAAAGAGGTTGACGTGGAACTGACCTGGGAGCCGCCCTGGGGTATGGAAATGATGTCAGACGAAGCGCGTCTGGAACTGGGATTTATGTAGGCACCTGCCACAGTTTCTCGGGTATTTGTCACAAAACATTGGTGGTTTTGTTACCTGCTCGTGCTTTCCCTGTCACAATGATGCGGGAAAAGACCTGCGGACGGCACCAATCAGTGTCGTACCTCGGGCCAGACATGATTTGACCGCCCCCCCGAGTTTCGGCCCAGAAACACGGACCGTTCTTGCCCGAGAACGGTCCTTTTCTTATCCAAACCACCGAACGTCGGGTAATCAGTTCAAATTGCAGGTCTTTTTGATTTCCGCTGATCTGGCATCTAGTTGATTGATGTAGTCGCCCGATAGCATTTGCAGCCGTTTGTATTCCGTTCCTGTGACCAGCCCCAAAAGTGCCCCGGCAGGAGTAATAGCGGCAACACTTTCCAACTATTGGTCCTGCGCGTGCTTTTTCTCGGCCGCGATGGCGCGCAGATCGCCCTCGCCGGTCGCGCAGTTTACCGGATGCCTCTCTCCATCATTGGTGGCCGCCGCATCATCCGGAACAAACAGAAGAACTGCAATGGTAAGCACCGCGCCCATCAAGATCAAATTAACAATCTCCTGTAACTCATTCACAACATTATCCTTTCTGATAGTATTTCAAAGCAAACCGAGTTAACTGCTGACCAACTTGAACCCATTCAGTTCCACGGTCTCACGGTTGGATATCTTCAGCGAACCCATTCTGAATGCCGGGTTGTTTCATCCGGATAAAACTCTTTATAATACACCGTCTTGAGCCTTGACCTCCTGAGCCCTAAATTAAACGCAACGCGCGACAACGGAGACTTACATGTTCGGCATTCCCGGCAAACAGGCTGTGACCATGACGCCCAAAGCCGCAGAACAAATCACCCGCCTGATGAACTCGGGTGGCCACGCTGGCTTGCGCATTGGCGTCAAGAAAGGCGGCTGCGCAGGCATGGAATACACCATGGAATATGTCGATCAGGCTGATCCGCATGATGAAGTTGTCGAACAGGATGGAGCACGCGTCATGATCGCGCCAATGGCGCAGATGTTCCTGTTCGGGACTGAAATCGATTACGAGGTTTCGTTGCTGGAATCAGGTTTCAAGTTCATGAACCCGAATGTTGTCGACGCCTGCGGTTGCGGTGAATCCATCAAATTCGATGAAAGCATCACGCAGCAATCCTAGTTTGCGCCGGATAATCCCGTGACACGGGCCGGACAGAACGCCGTATTGTCGATCAAAGCGCTTGAACCCACCCGATCCGTGGAATTGTAAGATCGCGTCGACAATGCTATCCGCATCCTAAATCATCGAATGATCAGGGAGATACGGGTATGCGGCGCAGGCTTGCGGCAGGAAACTGGAAAATGAACGGAACCGGTGCTGCGCTGAGCGAACTTGAAGCACTGTGCAAGTTTCACCCAGACGCTTCGGTCGATATACTCATCTGCCCTCCGGCAACATTGCTCAGCCGTGCCGCAGACACCGTACGCGGGTCAGCGGTTACCGTTGGCGGGCAGGATTGTCACGCGGCAAGCGCGGGCGCGCATACAGGCGATATCAGCGCCGGGATGCTGCTGGACGCGGGCGCGACGTCAGTCATCCTGGGTCATTCCGAACGTCGCGTAGACCATGAAGAGCATGACGAGGATATACGCGCCAAGGCCCGTGCAGCGATGGACGCGGGGTTAAAAGCGATCATTTGCGTAGGCGAAAGTCTGGAACAACGCGAGGCGGCCAATACGCTCGACATAATCGGCGGTCAGATGTCGGAGTCGATCCCGGATCAGGCAACCGGCGAGAACCTGATCATTGCATATGAACCGATCTGGGCCATCGGCACCGGCAAGGTTCCGACGTTTGATGAGATTGGGGAAGTTCACGACTTCATCCGCGCCCGGCTAGAGCGCCGCTTTGGCGAAGGTGTGGGCCGCTCTGTCCGTCTTCTGTATGGTGGGTCGGTCAAACCCTCCAACGCGGCGGAGATCTTTGCGGTTTCAAATGTCGATGGTGCGCTTGTGGGTGGCGCCAGCCTGAAGGCCGGGGATTTCACGGGCATTATTCAGGCGCTGGAGAGCGTCTAGGATTCGCCTTTACTCGGCAATATCTTCGGCCCAAAGCTCTGGCTTTTCTTCGATGAACCGCTGCATCAGTGCGATGCAGTCAGGGTCGTTGGCTATCACCACCTCGACACCGCGTTCGCGCAGGAAGTCTTCGTTGCCACAAAAGTTCTGGGTATCGCCGATCACCACACGCGGGATACCAAACTGAACGATAGTGCCCGAGCACATCATGCAAGGTGACAACGACGTGTAAAGAACCGTATCCCGATAGGTTTTCTGACGTCCCGCTTTGCGCAAGGCATCCATTTCGCCATGTGCGATCGGATCCCCGCCCTGCACACGTTGATTACGCCCTTGTGAAACAATATCGCCACCCCGCGCCAGAACTGACCCGATCGGGCATCCACCTTCGTCAAACCCGGCTTTGGCCTCGTCATAAGCAACGCGTAGCAGGCGCTTGTCGGTCTCGGTCAGCATTCCGGTCTCCATTTCCCGTGTTTCCTGAACCCTGCCCAAACGCAATAGCTTGGTCAATAAAGGGCTCATGCCAGCTTCATCAAGATAAGACCTGACACGATAAGAAGGGCCGCGAGAATCCGCGCAGGGCTTAGGGCTTCGCCCAGAAACAGGATACCGACACAGAACGCCCCCACTGCCCCGATACCCGTCCAGATGGTGTAAGCCGTGCCTAATGGCAGGTCGCGCATCGCCAGCGCCAACAGGCCGAAAGACCCGATCATCGAAAGAGCCATCAAGGCCGTAGGCCACAATCGGGTGAAACCAGCCGATTGCTTCATCGCTACAGCCCAGACGATCTCCAACAGGCCAGCAAAAAGAAGAAAGATCCAAGGCATATGACAACCTCGTATTCGTTCGGGTCGTCCCGAAAGATGTCCCATTATGGGGAGGTCGTCCTCTGAACCCTAGTTAAGCACTTGATGCCGGGGTTCAAGATGCGAAAAAACCGGGCAGTCGAAACCGCCCGGCTACGTACATCGTCAAACCACTTAATTAGTTATGATTTCCGGGCCCATGAAGGTGTTGGGCAGGAATGTCGAGATCCACGGAATATACGTCACCATAATCAGGAAGACGAAGAGAACAGCGAGGAACGGCAGCGCTGCCCTAACAACGCTCATCATCGGCATACCTGCAACGCCCGAGGTTACGAACAGGTTTAGACCAACCGGAGGCGTGATCATTCCGATTTCCATGTTCACCACCATGATGATGCCCAGATGGATCGGATCGATGCCCAACTCGATGGCAATCGGGAACACCAGCGGTGCGACGATCACCAACAGGCCCGACGGCTCCATAAACTGTCCACCGATCAGAAGGATCACGTTCACAACGATCAGGAACGCCACCGGCCCTAGCCCTGCGGTCAGCATCGCCTCGGCGATATGCTGCGGCACCTGTTCGTCCGTCAGAACATGCTTAAGGATCAGTGCGTTGGCGATCACGAACAACAGTGTCACCGTCAGCTTGCCCGCCTCGAACAGTGTATGCTTGGTATCGGGATGAAAGAACGCCGTGACCAACGCGTAAGGCTTTTTCAGCAGCGGCAGGTTCTGTGCGTCCCCTTCCGTACTCAGCGGACCCATGTCCTTGTAGACGAAACTGGCGATGAAAAAGGCATAGACGGCAGCAACCGCGGCAGCCTCGGTCGGGGTAAAGATACCCCCATAAATGCCACCCAGAATGATAACGATCAGGAACAGGCCCCAACCGGCCTCGCGGGCCGAGTTAAAGACCTCACCCCACCCCTTCCATTCACCCTTGGGCAGGTTCTTGACCTTTGCCATGACATAGATGGTGACCATCAGCATGAAGCCAGCCATCAGACCGGGAATAACGCCAGCCAGAAACATGCGCCCAACTGAAACTTCGACGGCGGCAGCATACACAACCATCACGATGGACGGAGGGATCAGGATGCCCAGCGTACCCGCGTTACAGATCACACCAGCGGCAAACTCTTTGGAATACCCAACCTGGCGCATACCTGCGATGACAATCGATCCGATCGCCACAACCGTGGCCGGGGACGATCCTGACAGCGCGGCAAACAGCATACAGGCAAACACGCCCGCAATCGCCAGGCCGCCGGGCAGATGCCCCACGCAAGCAATCGAGAAACGGATGATCCGACGCGCTACACCACCTGTCGTCATAAAGGACGAGGCCAGAATGAAGAACGGGATCGCCAACAGGGTGAAATGCCCCTCGAACGCCTCAAACAGCGTGCCTGCAACTGAAGCCAGCGAACTGTCGGAATAGATCAGCAGGAACAGGGTCGAGCTGAGGCCAAGTGCTACCGCAATCGGAACCCCGATCAGCAGCAGGCCGATGACCATCGAGAAAAGAAGGATAACGTCCATCAGTCATGCACCCCTTGTTGTGCGCGGACTTCTTCAATCTCGTCCTCGACTTCGTGGCTGGCGACAAGGCGATCGGTCTCACCACGCCAAATTTGAACGGCGACCTGCGTAAACCGGATCACCAGCAGCAGCATGGACACCGGCAGAACCAGATAAGGTACGACCTTGGGCAGTTTTTCATACCCCTCGCCATAGTTGATCAGGTCTTCCAGAAAGCGCAGCGGAGCGACCATGGGGATGTCGTCTACCTCGTAGAAACTCTGGCTGCGTGCGCCGAAATCAAACCCGGTCGGGAACCAGCGGCCCGATGTTGGCGGCAGATCTGCAAAGACGGCCCAATAGTCATATGCCCCTTTGAGCATCAGCAGCGAGAACATCAGACAGAACCCGACCGAGACCAGCGCCATAATGCACCTCGGTGCTGGCGCCAGCATGTTCAGGATTGCATCCACACCCAGATGAGCATGTTTCTTGACCGCGTAAGACGCGCCCAGCAACACCAGCCAGCCAAACGTGAACACTGTCAACTCAAGCGCCCATAGGATATTTGAATTAAAGACAAACCGCGCGATCACGTTGGCAAATGTAACGACCGTCATAAGGCCCAAAAGCAACGCGATCAGGGTTTCTTCGATATGGTCGATCAGCCCGCCCTGGCCGGAGTTCGCACCAGACATCTTTCAGTCCCCGCATTTTATTGAAGAGAGAGTTGAGAATGGGGCGGGCCATTTCAGCCCGCCCGGCCTGCGCGTCGAATACTCCCCAGTCCCCGGACGCGCGGTCTTGAACGGGATCAGAATCCGGCGTTGATGGCCTGCGCCGCGTCGATCTTGTCTTGACCCACGTCACCGGCGAATTTGTCCCAAACCGGTTTCATTGCGTCGACCCAGGCCTGACGCTGTTCAGGGGTCAGTTCACGGATGACACCGCCTGCATCGATGATCGACGCTTTGGCCGCTTCGTTCACAGCAAAGGCTTCTTTGTTCCGGGTCTCGGTAACTTCGGCCAGAATAGTCAGGAACTGGTCCCGCACCGCCGGATCAAGACTGTCCAGCCAATCCACCGATGTCACGACCAGATAGTCGATGATGCCGTGGTTGGTTTCGGTGATACCGTCCTGCACCTCAAAGAACTTCTTGCCGTAGATGTTCGACCAGGTGTTCTCTTGCCCGTCCACAACGCCCTGTTGCAACGCGCCATACACTTCCGAGAATGCCATTTTCTGCGGGCTACCACCGATGGCTTCCATCTGTGCCACCAGCACATCTGACGACTGCACGCGGAACTTCAGACCGTTTGCATCCGACGGATCAACCAAAGCCTTATTGGCCGACATCTGCTTCATGCCATTGTGCCAGAACGCCAGACCTTGCAGGCCACGACGCTGCATGCTGTCTTTCATCGCCTGTCCCTCGGCCGACGCCTGGAACGCGTCTACAGCGTCGACATTCTTGAACATGAACGGCAGGTCAAACAGGCGGAACTGCTTGGTGAACTTCTCGAACTTCGAAAGCGAGGGCGCGGCCAGTTGCACGTCGCCCTGCAACATCGCTTCAAGAACTTTGTCATCGTTGTAGAGCGTCGAGTTCGGGTAGACCTCAACACACATAGTGCCGTTCATTTCGTCGTTGACCCGCTGCTCCAAAAGCGATGCCGCGATTCCTTTGGGGTGTTTGTCGGTGTTCGTCACATGCGCGAACTTAACGACGATTTCACCTTCGTCGCATGCAGCCATACCAGCCGTTGCGGTTACTGTCAGAGCAAGCGCAGTTGCTGCCGTTGTCAGAAGCTTCATCTGATATCCTCCCAGAGTTCTTTGAAACTTGCAGTCGACGCTGGGTAAGCGCCGTATGGTGTGCAGTGAAGCGACTCAGGGTAAAGCACACAACTTTTGACTGCGATTGCGGAAAGTGCCTGATTACCTGTTTAATACCAAAGTGTTACGTCGTTGCTGGCTCAGGTTCTGCGCTTCACAGGTCCGAGCCGTGCGAAAACTCGCACATCCTCAGAGCGGCTTGTGCGGATTTCCGCACAATTTCCGAATCACTTCTTCGAATCAGATGCGCCAATCCGGTTCCTGCTTATCTGCGGTAATCCTCGGGACGAATCTGGTAGCGCGCCAGCTTGTCGTAAAAGGTCTTGCGCGGCAGCTTCAGCGCCTTGGCCGCATCTGACGCTTTTCCATTGTGGCGGCCCAAAGCTGCAATCAACAAAGATCGTTCAACCCGCGCCATCTGTTCGCTCAACCCCAGATCCGTTGCCTGCGCAACCTCCTCAGGCATCCCAAGAACAAACCGCATTGCTGCTGACATTAGCGAACGGGCGTTGCCCGGCCAGTCGCTGGCCATCAAGGCCGCGAGATGTTCGGACGAAATCTCGGGAATTGCGATGCCTGCCTGCTCGGCCGCTTGCGCCACATAGTGGCGAAAAATCACCGGAATGTCGTCGGGGCGTTCCGCCAATGATGGAACACGCACCCGCATCACATCCAAACGATAGAACAGATCAGCGTTAAACCGCCCTTCTGAGCATAAAGCAGACAGATCACCGGTTGTTCCTGCAATAATGCGCCCCCCCGGACCGCGCTCGATGATCTCCAACGCCGCAAACTGCGTGGCTTGGGGCATGGCGGACACTTCGTCCAGAAACAGGGATCCACCCGCGGCATCGCCGCAGCTTTGGGCAAGATCATCGGGGCTTAGGCTTGAAGCCGGACGTTTGACAAAAGGCCCCTGACCAGCGGGCGACATCAGGTGGACCACTTCGGCCACTTTGGATATGCCGCTACCCGGCGGGCCGGTAACAAGAACTTCGGCCCCTGTCGGTGCGACGGTCCGCACGCGATCCCGCAGCGCCTCAGCTTGCGGAGACAGGCCAAACAGCAAACGTGCGGCCGGGTCCCCCTTTTCAAGTTCGGATTTCAGGGCGCGCTGTTCCAACACTTGGGTGCGGGCTGCGAATGCGCGTTCAAGAACGTCCATCAGGTCAGACGCAGCGCAGGGTTTTTCGAGAAAATCAAACGCTCCTTTTCCCATGGCTTCTACGGCCATTGGGATATCACCTTCTCCGGTCAAAAGGATCACCGGAAGCTCGGGGTCGATGTCCCGAGCATACGCCAACAAGTGGAAGCCATCCCGCCCGGGCATTCGAATGTCCGAAATAATCACACCGGGGAAATCCCGCCGAATATTATCCTTGGCCGCCACAAAAGAACCGGCTGTTGTCGGTGCGTAATCTGCAAGTTCAATGGTTTGCGCCAATGCCTCGCGAACAGCTGCGTCATCATCGACCAACAGAACCCTGCGCATCATGCTGCCTCTTCTTTTCCGTAGGGCTCCAGCTCGACGGTAAACACTGCGCCATCAGCCGTGTTTGCCCCGCGGATTTCACCCCCAAAGCTTTGAACAAGACCATATGATATAGAAAGACCAAGCCCCAGACCTTCAGATGATCCTACGCTTTTGGTCGAATAAAACGGCTCGAACACCCGGTCGGGGTCTTCAATCCCCGGTCCGGTATCCTGCACAGAAACGCGCAACCGGTCTTCTTCGTGCATCACAATCGAAATGTACCGCTTGGGTCTCCCCAGCATCGCATCCGCCGCGTTATTGATCAGATTAACAAAGACCTGCACCAAGCGGACTTCACCCCCCCAAACATAAACCGCAGCCTGTCCCGGTTCCCATTCCAGCGTCACATCATCGTCACGCAAACGGGTTTCGGTCAATTCGACGGCAGTTTTCAGAACCTGCACCAGATCGACCCGGCCCATCGGTTCGCTTTCATTGCGGGCAAACGCGCGCAGGTTCTTGATGATCCGGGCCATGCGGGCGGCCATTTCCGAAATACGCCCAAGGTTTTCGCTGGCCCTGTCACCTTTGCCGCGTTCAAGAAAGGCCGTACCATTGTCGGCGAACTGCTGGATCGCCATCAACGGTTGGTTGAGTTCGTGGCTGATCCCCGCCGACATCTGCCCCAACGCGCTGAGCTTACCTGCCTGCACCAGCTCTGCCTGCGCTTTTTTCAGTGCTGCTTCGGCCTCCTGACGTTCTGCAACTTCGCGGCGCAATGCGGTGTTTGCTTGGGTCAAAGCACGGGTACGCTGCGCCACCCGGCTTTCCAGAACCGTGTTGGCATTCGCCAGCGTCCGTCGCCGTTCCATCGCAAGATACAGCATCGCACCAAACGCCAGACAGATCGCAGCGACCGCCGCCGCCTGCAACCCGGCAAGTCGCCGGGCCGGGGCCACGTCCACCAAAACCTCGGCGGTCATATCGATCACAGGCAATTCAAGCGTTAGGTGCAACGCATCGCGTGGCAAATACCGCCCCCAGTTCAGCCGCCACAATTCATGCTGGCCGACCCGCGTCGCGGCAAAATCCACCGAGGCACCCTCTGGTGGTGTCAGCCCGGACTGACCAACCTCGCGGCTCCAAAACAGCAAGTCCGACCGGTTTGAGATGAAGACGACGCCGTCAGAATCAACAAAGAAAACGGCTTCGGTACTGCCCCGCCAAGTTTGTTCAATGTCCTGGACATCGGCAACCACCATCACTGCACCTTCGACTTGCCCGGAGGCGGCAAAAGTCGGAGCGGCATAGGAATATATCCGGTCGCCACTGTCTGGAACCACCTCATGCGCGGTGCCCACCGCACCCTGCATGGCGCGCCTGAACGCTGGATGTGCGGACATGTCTCGCTGTGCCACTGGCTGTGCGGCGACCAGAACCCGACCGCTGCGATCCAGGTACATCATGTTGACGGCCGCTGTCTTGTCAGCAACGTCCAACAACATCGCTTGCGCGTCGTGTACTTGTATCGGTGTATCCAACGCGTGCAAGGCGGGATGTGTCGCCATCAGAACCGCCAGTTCCTGGTAGACCTGCATCTGGGTGCTGAGCCGATCCGCCGCCAGTTCAAGGTCGGCTTCGGCCTTGTCGCTTAGCTGAGACAGCGCCTGACGATAGCCATAAGACCAAACAAAACCTGACAGCAGCCCGACAGCGGACAAAAAACCGACAATGATCCAAACTCTCTGCATAGACAGGGTCTTGCATTCAACGCGGCTCGTGGCAAGTGTGCGTCGCATGAAGTCATTCTCGCAATCCCCGACAGACCCGGTTTTCGTTCAGAACCCCTACCCTTTCTATGATCAGGCCCGCGCTGCTGGTGATCTGTTCTACTGGCGCGACTACGATATGGTTGCTGCGACGTCTTGCCGTGCTGTGCGGGCTCTTCTTCGCGACCGCCGGTTTGGGCGGGAAGTTCCGCCTGAATGCGCGACACAGGGCCCCGCCCATTTGGCCCCCTGGCTGGCTATCGAAGCCCATTCGCTGCTTGAAGCTGAACCCCCGCGACATACCCGCCTAAGGGCGCTTGTTATGCGCGCTTTCACGTCGCGGGAAATATCTGCGTTGCAGCCTTCCATAGAATCGCTATGCCACAGTCTTGTCGAGGCGTTTCCGAATACACCTTTCGATCTGCTGAGTGCTTATTGCACTCAGGTCCCGGTGGTAACTATCTGCCGACTGTTGGGCGTTCCCGAAGACATGGCGCCCAACCTGTTGCAGTGGTCGCATGACATGGTCGCGATGTATCAGGCCAACCGGACACAGGCGACCGAGGATAAGGCCGCCAAGTCCTCTCAGGAGTTCACGGATTTCCTGTTGGGATACATTAACCAGCGACGCAACGATCCGCGTGACGATTTGATCACCCGGCTTATCAGCGCCGAGGAGGAAGGCGAAAAGCTGTCCATCGACGAACTGGTCGCAACATGCATCTTGCTGTTGAATGCAGGTCACGAAGCAACGGTGCATTCGCTGGCGAACGGTGTGAAAACCCTGTTGCAAACACATACCAGCCCCGACGTTCTAGGCCCGGACCAGATCGACGCAACGATTGAAGAAATCCTGCGCTATGACCCGCCCCTACACATGTTCACACGCTATGCGTACGAAGACGTTGATATGTTTGGGCATTCGTTCAGACGCGGTGATCAGGTCGCACTTTTGCTTGGCGCTGCAAACCGCGACCCTACCGTCTGGGATGAACCCGAAAGGTTTGATCCGACGCGCTCGATTGAGGTCAACACAAGTTTTGGTGGAGGCATCCATTTTTGCGTCGGCGCCCCTTTGGCAAGGTTGGAAATGCGCATAGCTCTGCCCATTCTGTTCAACAGCTGCCCGAACCTGCGGCTTGCCGATCCGCCGGCCTATTCAGACAGCTATCACTTCCATGGTCTGGAACGGTTAATGGTTCAGGTCTAACCTATATAAGGCGCGGATCGATCCGGCGCTGGCAGCACCTGCCTTCTAAGCCCCTTCAACCAATGCGTTGAGGGGAAGCATCGTTGTGGACTTGATTTCTTCCATCGACAAAAGCGCGGTCACGTTGTGCACCCGTACTTCCGAAATCAGCGACTGGTAGAATTGATCATAGGCGCGCGCGTTCTTGACCCGAACCTTGAGAATATAATCAATGTCGCCTGCCAGCCGATGCGCCTCCTGCACTTCGGGATGTTCGCGCAATGCCTTAAGGAACTTGCGCTGCCACTCAGCCTCGTGTTCCGACGTGCGGATCAAAACAAAGAAAGTCGCCTCAAACCCAAGCGCTTCGGCATCCAGCAAAACCGTTTGCTGACCAATGATTCCCGCACTCTTGAGCTTACGAATACGATTCCAGACAGGCGTCTTTGAACTGCCGACCCGAGCCGCTATTTCGTCCAGTGACTGCCCTGCATCACGTTGCAGCTCGGCCAGAATTTTCCGATCCGTATCATCTATCCGCACCGACATTCCAATATTCCTTCCACATCGAAGCTTTCGTTCCAAAATTTTGCTTGGATGGAACGTTTGTCCTTATTTGAGCGCCCATATGGCGCTTTGGTGGGAATATTTCCTATATTGAGGGTCAAGTCAAACCACACCCGAGATGATCCGATGCAGGACGTTCGCACAACAGGCACCAAAGGGCATGTCGACTTTGTCGGCGCAGGTCCGGGCGACCCCGAGTTGCTGACACTCAAGGCGCTGACTGCGTTTGAGCAGGCTGATGTTGTGCTGCATGACCGCCTTATCAGTAAACCCGTTCTGGACATAGCCGGTCAAAGCGCCGCTTTGGTTGATGTCGGCAAAGTCGGGTTCGGCCCATCCTGGAAGCAAAGTGATATCGACGCTCTTTTGGTCGAATATGCCCTGAAAGGTAACCGCGTGGTCCGCCTGAAGTCCGGCGATCCCACTGTCTTTGGTCGTCTGGATGAAGAGATTGAGGCCGTCGAGGCGGCTGGAATCACGTGGCAGATCGTTCCCGGTATCACGGCGGCCTCTGCCGCGGTGGCTGGTATCGGCCAAAGCCTGACTCAACGCGGCCGGAATTCCTCGGTGCGGTTCCTGACCGGGCATGACATGAAAGGTTTTGCCGATCATGACTGGAATGCACTGGCACGGGCCGGTTCGGTTGCTGCGATTTATATGGGTAAGAAATCTGCTCGCTTTATCCAGGGTCGCCTGATCATGCACGGTGCCGATCGCGCCACTCCAGTCACACTGGTCGAAAACGCCTCGCGCCCGAACCAGCGGATTCTGGCCACCACACTGGATCAACTGCCCGCCGACCTGGCCACCGCCGAAATGGACGGACCGGCCCTCACATTCTATGGCCTTGCCCCGCGCGAAGCGGTGCAGGCCGTAACCGAATTCAATAAGGAGCTTGCCTGATGGCCCGCGCTTTTACCCCCAAAGTCGTCACCGCAAATGATTTGCTGATAGGTGACGTCATTTACCAGACCGAAGATGACAGTTGGACGCGTGATCTGTCGCAAGCGGAACTGATCACTGACGAAGCACATGCACAGGTGCGTCTGCTGGATGCGGCGCGTCAGGCAAATAAAGTCGTGGGCGCTTATCTGGCCGATGCCGTTGCGGGCAAAAAAGGCCCCGAGCCCACCCATTTTCGGGAAGATTTCCGCCGGACTGGTCCGTCCAACTATGCCCACGGCAAACAGGAAACTTCCCCGCAGCTCCGGGCCTGACCTCTGGCCATCTCTCTCCCCTTCAAGGCCCCTAGGTTCGGGGCTGCAAACAAGGACAGCTAGACATGTATCGCTACTCCGAGTTCGACACAGCATTTTTGGCAGAACGTAACGCGCAGTTCCGCGCCCAGGTGGAACGCCGCATTGACGGCTCGTTGACCGAAGACGAATTCAAGCCGCTGCGCCTGATGAATGGGCTGTATCTGCAGCTGCACGCCTACATGCTGCGCGTCGCCATTCCCTATGGCACGCTGAACAGTGCACAGATGCGTCAACTGGCGCTGCTGGCCGAGAAGTGGGACAAAGGCTATGGCCATTTCACCACCCGTCAGAACATCCAGTACAACTGGCCAAAGCTGAGCGACGTGCCGGATATGCTGGACGCGCTGGCCAAGGTTGGCATGCACGCCATCCAGACTTCGGGCAACACCATTCGCAACGTGACCGCCGACCACTTTGCCGGTGCCGCTGCAGATGAGGTCGCTGATCCCCGCCCTTACGCCGAATTGCTGCGCCAGTGGTCGACCGACCACCCGGAATTCCAGTTCATGCCGCGCAAATTCAAGATCGCCATCACTGGCAGTGAAAACGACCGCGCCGTGATCAAGGCGCATGACATCGGCCTGCAACTGGTTGAGCGTGACGGCGTTCTTGGCGCGCGCGTCATTGTTGGCGGTGGCCTTGGCCGTACGCCCATGATCGGCAAGGAATTGTCCGAGTTTGTCGCCTTTGACGACCTGCTGGCTTATCTGGAAGCCACCGTTTCAGTTTGGAACCAGATTGGTCGCCGTGACAACAAGTACAAGGCACGTATCAAGATCACCGTGCACGAGCATGGCATCGACGCTATCCGCGCCAAGGTCAACGAACGCTTCCTGAAGGTCCGCCCGCAGTTCAAAGGCGCGGATATGAACCTGCTGGAAGAGATCAAGGGCCACTTTGCACCGCCTGCCTTCCGCCATGCTTCGGTTGCGTCGTTTGAAAGCGCCTATACCAACGATCCGGTCTTCCGCTCGTGGGTCGACACCAACATCGCGCCGCACAAGAATGCGGACCACGCGATTGTAACGATCTCGATCAAGAAGCATGGGGCAACACCGGGCGATGCAACTGCCGAGCAGATGCGCGTTATGGCCGATCTGGCCGAAGAGTTCGCCTATGACGAGCTGCGGATTAGCCATGAGCAGAACGTGATCCTGCCGCATGTCCACAAATCGGACTTGCCTGCAATTCACGCCAAGCTGAAGGAATACGAGCTGGCAACCGCCAATATCGGTCTGATCAGCGATATCATCGCCTGCCCCGGCATGGATTATTGTGCGCTGGCGACGGCGCGTTCGATCCCGGTTGCTCAGGAAATTGCAACGCGGTTCGAGGACCTGAAGCTCGAGCATGACATCGGCCACCTGAAGATCAAGATCTCAGGCTGCATCAACGCCTGTGGTCATCACCATGTCGGCCATATCGGCATTCTGGGTCTGGACCGCGCAGGTGTCGAAAACTACCAAATCACTTTGGGTGGCGATGCGACCGAAACTGCGGCAATTGGTGATCGCACCGGTCCGGGCTTTGCCTATGACGAAATCGTTCCTGCCGTGGAGCGCATTGTCGACACCTATCTGAACCAGCGTGCAAGCGCAGAGGAGACATTCCTGGAAACATATCGCCGGGTGGGCATGGCGCCGTTCAAAGACGCCCTCTACCCCGAGGCCCGCGCAAATGCCGCTTGACCTGATCCAGACGGAACTGGGCCGGGACAGACGCGAACTGACTGAACGTGTCGAAGACCTGAATGCCCGGTTCCGGCACCACAGCGCCCATGATGTCATGCATGGAGCGATTGATGAGATCGATGAGCTTGCTCTGGTCTCTAGCTTTGGTGCGGAATCCGTCGTTCTGTTGCACATGGCGGCGGTGGTGAACAAGGCAACGCCCGTTCTTTTCGTGGACACGCAAATGCTGTTCACCGAAACGCTGGAATACCAGCAGGAGGTGAGCGAGCGTCTGGGGCTTACCAACATTCGCATCATCCGGGCCGAGGATGCAGAGGTTGAACGCGAAGACCCATACGGCGCATTGCGCCTGCGCGACACCGATGCATGTTGTAACCTGCGCAAGACTTTCCCGCTGCAAAGGGCGCTGGTGGGGTTCGATGGCTGGATAACCGGACGCAAGCGGTTTCAGGCAGGCACGCGCGCTGCGCTGGAATTCTTCGAGGTCGAGGACGGAACAGGTCGGATCAAGGTCAACCCGCTTGCCCATTGGGCGCCCGAGGATGTGCGGGCCTATATGGAAGAAAACAACCTGCCCCGGCATCCGCTGGTGGCCAAAGGATACCCTTCGATCGGCTGTGCGCCCTGCACCTCGCCTGTCAAAGAGGGCGAAGATCCCCGCGCCGGACGGTGGCGCGATCAGAACAAGGAAGAATGCGGCATCCATTTTGTCGATGGCAAGATGATGCGCATCGGAGAGAAAACATGAACGTAATCGTAACGGATGAGGGCTTTTCGCCTGATGACTGGACCGACGGCTTTGTCACTCTGGATGACGCCGCCAATGACGTGGTCGCGCTAGACGTGAGCTCGGAGACAGACCCGGACGAACTGTTTGACCGGTTGGGCGGCACGAGGCTGGTTCGGGTAGACTTCCCGTCTTTCGCAGATGGTCGCGGATTTACCATCGCCCGCACATTGCGCCTGAAGGGCTACAAAGGCCGGCTGCGCGCCAAAGGGCATGTGCTTGCCGATCAATACGCCATGGCGCGCCGCAGCGGCTTTGACGAGGTCGAGATCGACGGAGAACTGGCAGACCGCCAACCCGAGGATCAGTGGCTGGCCCGCGCGAACTGGAAAGAGAATAACTATCAGGCCCGCCTGCGCGGCTGATCCCGCGATTGCCAGCCTGTGACGCAAAGGGGGCAATCTGTCCCCTTTTCCTGACTTGGATCAAAGATTAAACGGAGATGTCGGTTTAGCAGACCGGCAGGTAAACGATGACAGAGATGAAGCCCGTGAGCGAAGCAACCGCCGTAAAAGTCCCCGTCCTTCCGGATGCGCAAACTGTAACCGAAGTCAAACACTGGACCGACAGCCTGTTTTCATTCAAGGTGTCTCGCCCGGCCTCGCTGCGTTTCCGTTCGGGCGAGTTTGTGATGATTGGTCTGCTGGGTGACAACGGCAAGCCGTTGCTGCGCGCCTATTCCATCGCCTCGCCCTCGTGGGATGAAGAGCTGGAGTTTTATTCGATCAAGGTTCAGAACGGCCCGCTGACCTCGAAATTGCAACATATCAAACCGGGTGACCAGATCATCCTGCGTCCCAAACCGGTTGGCACATTGGTGCATGACGCCCTGCTGCCCGGCAAGCGCCTGTGGTTTTTTGCGACCGGCACCGGCTTTGCGCCTTTTGCCTCGCTGCTGCGTGAACCGCAGACCTATGAGGACTATGACGAGGTCATCATCACCCACACCTGTCGCGAAGTGGCAGAGCTGGAATATGGCCGCCAGCTGATCGACAGCATCCGTCAGGACGAACTGTTGGCCGAACTGATTGGTGAAGGATTTGCCGACAAGATCCGCTATTACCCGACCACCACACGGGAAGAGAGCCCAAAGATGGGTCGCATCACCACTTTGCTTCAGGACGGCACCGTGTTTTCCGACTTGGGTATTGACGGTGGCATCAAGCCCGAAACCGACCGTGCAATGGTTTGCGGTTCGTTGGCTTTCAACCTGGATATCAAGGAAATCCTCGAAGGGTTTGGATTGCGTGAAGGTGCCAACTCGGAACCCAAGGAGTTCGTGATCGAAAAAGCCTTTGTCGGCTAAAGCAACCCTGCGTTCAGGGCTTTGCCACCCTGAACGCAAAAAACACCGGCAGAAAACAAGTTTTTTCGCATTACCCTGTATTTATGCCGCTTGAAGTGCGGCTCTGCCCGGTTTAAATTCCGGGCTCGAAATTCTGCAATCATCAAAGGAATGAACCCATAGCTCGCAGACCTCACAACGCGCCGCCACAGAGAGACACCGGCCCGCGCGTCAATGATAAGATCCGTGCCCCCGAAATTCGCCTGATTGGCGCCGAAGGTGAAAACGTCGGGGTGGTTCATCCCGCCAAAGCCATGCAGATGGCCGCAGATGCAGGTCTTGATCTGGTCGAAATCTCGCCCAATGCGAACCCACCGGTCTGCAAGATCATGGATTTCGGCAAGTACAAGTACGAAACGCAAAAACGCGAAAACGAAGCGCGCAAAAAACAAAAAGTCATCGAAGTGAAAGAGGTCAAGTTCCGACCGAACACCGATACGCATGACTATGACGTCAAAATGAAGAACGTCTTTAAGTTTCTGGAAAAGGGCGACAAGGTCAAAGTCACCCTGCGCTTTCGTGGCCGTGAAATGGCGCACCAGAACCTGGGTCGCGAATTGCTGGAACGTGTGGCCGAAGACATCAAAGAGGTCGGCAAGATCGAAAACATGCCGAAGATGGAAGGCCGTCAGATGGTCATGATGATCGGCCCGCTTCCGCATAAGTAATCTGCTTAAAAGACAGAAACGATCAAAGCCCCTTCGCTGCCGAAGGGGCTTTTTTGTTCAGGTCGCGCGTCTGCTTCGTAACCAGTTGACCGCATCTCTGAAGTCGAAAAGCAAGGAAACTATGTCAATGATCAGAAGCACCCAAAGAAACTTGATAAAGGCAATGCTCAGGGTCGCATCGGAAAACAACAAAAGCGTTACGATGACAACCAGTGGAACCCAGCACAGAATGTGCGGCAAAGCCATCGCGCCGCTCATCCCGCGCGCAACCGCCATGATGGGTATGTTCAGCGCCATACCGGTCATCGCCAGAACAGCGATGAGCATCCCCTGCGGCTGATCAAGGAAAGCAAGCGGAACCAAATTAACCGGCACCAATATTACGGCCACCCAGATCTGCACCCAAAGGGGAAGCGCGCGGAAACTGCGCCAAATATCCAGCACCATTGATTTCGCTTTTTTAGATACTTCTCCCGCGACACTAACAAATAAGCTGCGGGCGAACAGTGCGCTCACGGTAATGTCAAAGCACGGCGGAAATGGCGCGTTCCAGTTTGCTGACGAGTTCGCCTATCTGTTCCTCTTCGATGATAAAAGGCGGCGCCAGCAGGACATGATCGCCGTTCCGGCCATCCCGCGTGCCTGCCATGGGATAGCAAATCAACCCTTCAGCCAGTGCTGCCTTTTTCACCTTACCTGCGATGCCACGTGATGGATCAAAAGGTTCCTTGGTGTCACGGTCAACGACCAGTTCAATACCTCGGAACAACCCACGACCACGGATATCTCCCACGTTCGGGTGCTGTCCGAATGCTGCCTCAAGGGCGGATTGCAGCTTGTTGCCCATGACCCCGGCACGCGCAGGTAAATCCCGTTCGGTCAACTCACGGACCACCGCCAATGCGGCGGCTGTGGCGACCGGATGACCGACATAGGTGTGCCCATGCTGGAAAAACCCTGATCCGTCGCTGATCGCGTCATAGATCTTGCCGGTGCACAGCATGGCCCCGATTGGTTGATATCCAGCCCCCAACCCCTTGGCGATACACAAAATATCTGGCGCAATGCCGTCATGATCGCAGGCAAACATGTGACCGGTTCGGCCCATACCGCACATCACCTCATCCAAGATCAGCAACACACCATAGTGGTCGCAAATCTCGCGAATACGCTTGAAATATCCTTCAACCGCAGGAACTGCGCCAAGGGTGGCCCCGACCACTGGTTCGGCCATAAATGCCATGACCGTATCGGGACCCAGCCGCAGAATTTCGGTTTCCAGTTCATTCGCCACACGCTGGCCGTAGTCAAAACTGCTCTCGTCTTCCGGTTTTTCAGCATATTCGTAGCAGGCAGAGATATGGGTCATCTCGATCAGCATCGGGGCGAATTGTGCCCGTCTCCATGCGTTACCCCCTGCGGACAAAGCCCCCAAAGTGTTGCCGTGATAGCTTTGCTTTCGCGCGATAACGTGACGGCGTTCAGGTTGTCCGATTTCAAGGAAATATTGGCGCGCCAGTTTGATTGCCGCTTCGGTCGCTTCGGACCCGCCCGAAACAAAATACACACGGTCCAGATCCCCCGGTGCATGCCGGATCAACAATTCGGCCAAAGCCTCGGCCGGTTCCGATGTCATGAACCCGGTATGTGCAAAGGCGATCTGTTCCACCTGCTGCTGTACCGCTTGGATCACAGCCTGATTCGAATGACCCAGACATGATACTGCGGCATCACCGCAATCCAGGTATCGCTTGCCCTCTGTATCAATCAGATAACAGCCATCGCCGCCAACCGCGACGGGGAGGTCCGATTTCGTGTGACGTGGGAAAACATGACTCATTTCTTTGCCCTTCCAAGCAATTCAACTAATGCTGCGACCGAAGCCGCGTTATCTGCCCACGGTCTGCCATCCGGCCCGGTCAGACTGTTTTCAAACCCAACCCGCACGTCACCACCGCGTCGCGCAGCCTCGGCTAGACAGGCATGTTCTTGCGCACCAAAAGCGCACACCATCCAACGGGCCGGGCTTTCTGGGAAGGCACCCAGATCGGATGGCATAGATTGCTGGCCATCCCTGTATCGCCCCAGAACAAGCAAACGGTCTGTCTGATCCGCCTGTACGATGCCCTGAACGTGCCAACGGTCCAGTAATCGTGCGTCCTCTGCATCATACAAAATGTGCTGAACCCGTGTGCCCTGATCCGCGCATTGTGCATAGACCCTGGGTGCAAGGTTAAGGTCGCGGGCGATTTCACGCACCGAGATTGAGGCCCATTCAGGTTGCACCTTTTGCAGACAGTCCAGTTGCGATGCTACGTCGAACTGCCCAACGGCTTCGGTCGTGATCTGTAGCTCCATTCCTGGAACCTCGCGCTGCAATTCCGCAAGCGTTTCCCGGTACAATCCGGCGTCCAGTGAATGCCGTCCATCTGCATCCCGAATATGCAGATGCAACCCGTCCGCACCTGCGGCATGGCAATCCCGTGCAGATATGACGATCTGGTCAATCCTGAGCGGCAAGGCGGGATGATCCAACGCGTTCCGCCGGGCACCGTTTGGCGCAACCAGAATGTAGGGCCTGTCCAAGCTGTCAGTTGTTTTTGATGTCATAGCACCACCCAAGTCTTTGCCTTCAGTTAGATTCGCTGGATGACGTTTTCAATTTACACTAAAGAAAACATATGTTTCTTTTTGGTATGGCACCCACCCTTGCAGCCTTGACCAGCCAAATTCGGCGCGAGATCGACGAGATGCCTGCGCAGATGCAAGTCGCGGCGAAATATATCATCGACCATCCCGGTGATTTCGGCCTGAACCCGGTCCGGGTGACCGCTAACCGGATCGGCATCAGCACCAGTGTTCTTGTTCGACTGGCGCAGCGTATGGGTTTCGACAGTTTTGACGCCTTCCGCCACCCATTTCGCCTTGCCCTCACAACAGACAGCGAAGACAGGATAGGTCATGGGTGGCTAACCACATCACTCGGCCAAGACCCTTTCCACGGCGCACAGGCCAGATTCGCGCGCAATGAGATGAATGTTGTGTCCCGCTCACTGCGTCTGATGGAGCCGAATTTGGCCAAGCGTGCCGTTGAATACATGGTGTCTGCACGTCACTGTTATGTGACCGCCACAAGGTCCAGTCATGCGCTGGCCTATTATTTTCACTACGCGGGGCGCATGGCCCATCCCGGATTACAGCTGATACCTCGGCACATGGGCTCGGCCATCGATGACCTGGTCGAGGCCACGTCCGAGGATTGTTTGTTTGCCATCACGGTCCATCCTTACTCCGCAGATACGATCCAGTCGATGCGCTTTGCCCGCGACAGGGCCATAAAGATTGTACTGCTGTCGGATAGCGAGGTGATTGCCCCCGGCGTCAACCCGGATGTGGTTCTGCCCGTCAGCACCCGCACATTACATCCGTTTTCAAGCTTTTCCGGCGCGATGGCGGTTCTGGAATGCCTGCTCGGTCATCTCTTTGATGCAGGGGGCGAAGCTGCACGGGATAGGGTCGAACAGTTTCAAAAAGCGCGGGAGGACACCGGCGCGTATTGGCGGCCCGGCGTTTTGCCAAGGATGAGAAAACCCTAGAATATCAATAGTACATACGCAATATCGCGGACCTTGGCGGCGGTCAGTCGTTTCGTTTCGCCCGCGGCTGGGGTCTGGTTGGGATTTCCTTCAGCAATCCGCCAACACCCATTCCGGCAATATCTGCGCCTGTTGTTTCAATCCCGCATGCGACACGCGACAGCACCCAATCCGCCCCATTCAACGCTGGAGAGCGGGCGCATCCCGGCAAACCGATCACAGGTCGGCCTTGCAGGTCCCCCAGAAACAGCAGGTTTCCCGGATCAACCGGCATACCAAAGCGATCAATCGTCCCACCGGCCTGCCGAACGGCCGACGGTGCGACATCGTTCGGGTCCGAGGTGGCCGAACCCGTCAATATCATTAGCAGATCACCCTTCCCCTTAGAAATCGCGCTGGTCAAGGAATCTGTTCGATGCGGAACAATCTGCACCTCCGAAAGCTCCATTCCCAATGCCTCGACCCGTCCCCGAATGGCGGCAATCCCCTTTTCGTTCGGTGGCCCACCGGGTATCTCTGAGACAACAAGACCGGCTGTCCGATGAACTGGCCGCGCCAAACGCACAGCTCCTTGTGCCAGCCCGGCGGCGCGCTGAACATCAGCCTCTGGCACGGCATATGAGATGACCTTAATGGTCGCCACCATGCCGTTCGCCCCCATTTGCTGGTACTGGGGAACGGTCGCAACGGTAATCATCGGATTGACCTGATTGAACATTTCAAGTGCGTGAACATCAAGCACGGCAACCCCGGGCCCATCGGCCAAAAGATTTACCCGCCCGGTAAATGCCTCGGTTACCCGCAAGTTGGCTGAAGCTGGATCAGGTGCCAGCGCAGACGCCAGTTTGCGTGCCGCCTGATCTTCATGGCAATCACCGGTATCCAGCCGGGCAACAATGACCTCGCTTAAACCAGCCTTTTCCAGTTGCGCCAAATGTTCCGAGCGCAATTCAAGCCCTTTGCGAAGCTTTCGCCCATCCGCTGTAACCGAATGCGCCAGAATGGCCCCCTCTGCCCGGGACACCGGTACAGGCCCAAATTTCATGCTTTCCCTCGAAGAACTGCAGTGATCTGCGCCAGTATCGCAACCGCGATTTCCGAGGGACCGGCGGCCCCGATATCCAGGCCAATGGGCCCATGAATGCTTGAGATTTGCGCATCGGTGAAACCGGCCGCTTTCATACGCTCAATGCGCTTGGCATGGGTGCGTGTTGACCCCAATGCACCGATATAGAACACATCGGCGTCCAATGCGGCTTGTAGCGCCGGATCATCAAGTTTTGGGTCATGTGTCAGCAAGACAATCGCGGTCCGCGCGTCCAGTCCCAGCTTCGCAACGGCTTCATCCGGCCAATCCGTCAGGATCGTTTCGCCGGGAAAACGCGCACTGGACGCGAAGGCGTCACGTGGGTCGATGATGGTTGGATCGTAGCCCGCAATCCGCGCCATCGGCACCAGAGCCTGCGCAATGTGAACCGCCCCAACGACCAGCAACCTCAGCGGCGGGTTGTGCACTGCGACAAAGGTCTGGCCATCTTCTTCGAACCCTGACCGATCCATGCGCAGCCTGTCGGCATAAGCATTGCGGCGCAACGCCTTGCGCCCGGTCTCGACATTGACTTCGTAGGCAATGGGTGCACGAGCGGCCCGAGCGGCAACCAGTTCCGCCAACATAGGTTCGGGCAGAACTTGTCCTATGGGTTCGACAAGAATGCGTATGGTCCCCCCACAGGCCAAACCAACCGCGAAGGCATCGTCGTCACTGACCCCGAATTCAAGCAAACGCGCTTCGCCTTCATCAATGGCTTCAAGCGCCTCGACGATAACAGCACCTTCGACACATCCACCAGAAACAGAGCCTTCTATCCGACCATCGCCGCCAATCACCAATTGGGATCCCACCCGCCGCGGCGCACTGCCCCAGGTTTCGACAACTGTAGCAAGCGCCGCGCCGCGCCCGCTGCGGTGCCAGTCAAGCGCCGTTTCAGGACTGTTGTCGAATCGCTCCATCGGAACCTCCGGATGACCTATGACACCAACATAAGCGGGATTTGCGGGATGAAAAGCGCACCAAGCTTACCAAAAGGTCTATATTGAACCCCATAAGGCAACGCCACGGCCTGAAAGATATTCAACAAATCATAGCATTGATTGTTTGTGACCCGAGTTCTAGCCTGTGCGGGTAACCGACATCAGGTCTGGCTTGCATAACAAACAATTCATAGATCGGAGACATGCAGTTGAAACGAATTCTTGCACTGGGCGCGGCAGTTGGTCTTTTGACTTCAACCGCAGCGTGGGCTGACACATTCCAACGCTATGGAGAGGTTGAAGGCTGGAAAGTCTTCATCGACAATGAAAAGAAATCCTGCCTGATCGAGGCCGTTGATGATGCGGAAAACGTCGTTCAGATGGGCCTGACAGAAGATCGCGGTGTCGGATATGTCGGCGTGTTCACCAAGGCTGAAACCGATATCAAACGTGGCGAGACGCAAGAAGTTGCTATCCTGCTGGGCGACAACATCTATCTGGGTGAAGCGACCGGCATGAAAGGTAACATCACCAAAGGCTATTCCGGTGGATATGTCCTGTCGGACAGCCCTCAGTTCGCGGATGATCTGGCCAAGAAAAAGGTCATGATCGTTTTCCCCGAGACAACCTATGCCTTCACGGTCGATCTGACAGGCACTTACAAAGCCATGGAGATGGCCCGCAAATGCAATGAAGAACAGCTGTCGTAAGCTGCTAGTCGGAAAGCGCGGCCATCAGCCGCGCTTTCTGCCCCTGGTCGTCGGGTTGTGAAATCGCTGTGGCCAAGTCTTCGAGTGAGGCAATCGAATGCCCTGCGCGAAAACTGTCAACATGCGGCAGCATCGCGGCAACCCCTTGCGCCCTGGGCGCAAACCCGTCCCAACGCAACAAGGGATTCAGCCAGATCAGGCATTTTGAGGACAGGTGCAGACGCTCAATCTCTTTCCTGAGGAGCTCGGGATCACCTCGCTCGAGCCCGTCGGTGATCAGCAGAACAACCGCACCTTGCCCCATCACCCGGCGTGACCAGTCCCGATTGAACTGATGCAGGCACTCGCCGATACGAGTGCCGCCCTCCCAATCCTGTGCCTCGGTCCCTGCGGCGGCAAGTGCCGCGTCTACATCCCGTTGGTGCAGGTGGCGCGTTATGTTGGTCAGGCGTGTGCCGAATGTGAAGGCATGGACCTTGGCCCAACCTGCACCCTTGGCGTTAGATACCGTGTGCAGGAAATGCAGGATGATCCGACTGTACTGGCTCATCGAGCCGGAAATATCGCAAAGTGCGACAAGATTTGGCCAGCGCGGTTTGGGTTGTAGCCTGGCAATATCGCGCAACTCACCCCCTTGCCGCATGGCCGCGCGCAAGGTGCGGGCACGGTCGATGCGGTGCCCCAGATGACTGGTCTGCCCGCGGCGTGATTCAATTGGCTTTACTGGCAGTGTCATCCGCGCCAAAACGCGCTTGGCCTGCGCGATTTCGGCCGTGCTCATCTGCTCGAAGTCCAGATTGCGCAGCCGCTCCTCGGACGATGCGGTCTGGGTTGCGTCGATTTCGATCTCGGTTTCGTCTTCCTCTTGTCCTGCAGCGTCCGGCAAATCACGCTCAACCCCGTCCAGCAGCGCCTCAGCTGCGCGCTTTTCACCGGCATCGGCATTGCGTTCTTCCTGAACGCCGCGAATTGCAGGAAGCATCATCGCCATCATGTGTTCCATGTAACGCGGATCTCGCCAGTACATTCGGAAGACTTGCGCGAAAACCACGCGGTGTTCCGGGCGGTTCACGAAACAGGCGTGTAAGGTCCAATAGAAATCCTGTTTCTCGGAAAAACCTGCCGCCTGCACGGCACGAATTGCGTCGATCACACGACCGGGTCCGATTGGCAGCCCAGCCTTTCTGAGTGCGCGGGCAAAATGGGTGATGTTGTGCGCCAGCTTTGGGTTGTCCGGGATATCCAGCGGAAGTTGTTCGGCCATCAGACGTTATGGGGGCTCTGCCCCCATACCCCCGGAGTATTTGAAAAAAGGTGAAACATCAAACCGGTTCGAGCGTGGCCTTGGCCTCGTCGAGGATGCGTTTTGCCTCGGACCCCTGAAGTTTTTGAATGTCGTCCTGATATTTCAGGATCGCACCCAGCGTATCCCCGATTACCTCGGGGCTCAGGTTCATCACATCCAGCGCCAACAAACATTTCGCCCAGTCAATGGTCTCGGCCACGCCGGGTTTCTTGAACAGATCCTCGGTGCGCAAACGTTGAACGAAGGCTACAACCTCGCGACTGAGTGCTTCCGCGGCTTCAGGCGCACGGGCGTGCAGGATTTCGATCTCCCGCTCGAAGTTGGGGTAATCGACCCAGTGATAGAGGCAACGGCGCTTGAGCGCATCGTGCACTTCCCGCGTCCGGTTCGAGGTGACGATCACGATGGGCGGTTCGGGGGCTTTTATCGTGCCAAGTTCGGGGATGGTGACTTGAAAGTCACTAAGCGCTTCAAGCAGAAACGCTTCAAACGGCTCATCGGTCCGATCCAGTTCGTCGATCAGCAGAACTGGCGCTCCGTTTTCGTCCGGGCGCATTGCCTGCAGCAAGGGGCGTTCGATCAAGTATTCGTCCGAGAACAGTTCAGTCTGCAACGCGCCCCGGTCGGCCCCACCTGCGGCCTCGGCCGTTCGGATCGCGACCATCTGCGCCGGAAAGTTCCATTCGTAAACGGCAGAAGACGCATCCAGACCTTCGTAGCATTGCAGACGGATCAGGCGCCGGTTCAACCCGGATGCCAGAGCCTTGGCGATCTCGGTCTTTCCCACCCCTGCCTCGCCTTCCAGAAACAACGGGCGTCCAAGTTTCAGCGACAGGAACACAACCGTCGCAAGGGCGCGACCGCAGACATAGCCCTGACGACCCAGCATCTGCTGCACGGCATCGATGGAAACTGGCTGTGTCATGGAACCCCTCTCTGCTTTAGGGATAAACAGGTCATGCAACCGTCTGGCCGTCAAGGCCTCAACCTTGGTCAGAGCTACGACGTTCAGGTCGGTTGACAAGATTTTCTTTGTGGCTTGCGCGGACGCAGTTGGTCTTTCGCAACAGCTATGCTAGCGGAAGGCCATGACCGACACCCTTACGCTCCGCCGCCCCGACGACTGGCACCTGCATCTGCGCGATGGCGCGATGCTACAGGCCGTCCTGCCCGAAACCGCGCGCCATTTCGCCCGTGCGATCATTATGCCGAACCTGGTGCCGCCGGTTGTGCGCGGCGACCAGGCCGCTGCCTATCGAGACCGCATTCTGGCGGCCCTGCCCGACGGTATGACGTTCGAGCCGCTGATGACCCTGTATCTGACCGAGGATACAGATGCCGAAGATGTCGCTGCAGCCCATGCCAGCGGTCTGATCAAAGCCGTCAAGCTGTACCCTGCCGGGGCAACGACCAACTCTGCCTCGGGTGTGTGCGATTTCGACAAAGTGCGCCCGGTGCTTGAGAAGATGGCCGAAATCGGCTTGCCCATGTGCGTACATGGCGAGGTGACGGATCCCGAGATCGACATATTTGACCGCGAAGCCGTGTTCATCGACCGTGTTCTTGATCCAATCCGCAGATCGACACCAGGCCTGCGTGTGGTGATGGAACATATCACCACGTCAAATGGTGTGGATTATGTCAAAGCCAACGCGGTTGATCTGGGTGCAACGATCACGGCGCATCACCTGATTATCAACCGCAACCATATCCTGGTTGGCGGCATCAAACCGCATTACTATTGCCTTCCTGTTGCCAAGCGCGAAGAACACCGTCTGGCCCTGCTATCCGCCGCGACATCGGGCGATGCGCGGTTTTTTCTGGGCACGGACAGCGCCCCGCACACGGATGCCAACAAGGAAATGGCTTGCGGCTGTGCCGGTTGTTTCACAGCGACCAACACCATGTCTTTGGTCGCCGAAATGTTTGACCGGGAAGATGCATTGGACAAGCTGGAAGGCTTTGTGTCGCTCAACGGGCCAGGTTTCTATCGCTTGCCGGTGAACCAGGATATGATCACCCTGACCAAGGGTGAGCCCGTTTCGTATCCCTCAAAGATTGACACAGGCGATGGACCGGTCACTGTGTTTGACCCGGGCTTTCCGTTGCACTGGCGCGTGGCTTAACCCGCCATTCGTTTGGCCAGATCGCGGGCACGCCCCCCGGTGCGCAGCATCGACCAGATCGTGTCCGCCTCATCCGCGCCGATCAGCTTGGTCGCTTTGTCGCGCACGCGATCCTCGCGGTCAGACAGCGACATCGGGTTCAGCAGATCATGCGTTGCTTCGCGGCGAATGCCATCGCGACGCAACAGGGACAGATGCGCCTGCGTTTCTGACAGGCTGTCATCTGCCTCGACCGTGATGCGGTCGCGCAAAGACGTAACACGCGGGTCAAGGCAGACCTTGTCAGTGAAACTGCCAGGCAAAGCCGTATCATATCCCAGCGCCTGCATCGCGATCACTGTCCGATAGGAAAACTTGGCTCCCAGTCCGGTTGTCGGCGACAGCTGATTGCACACACTCATCCAGCGCGGATGCGTTTTTATCTGGATCTCGGCGACCTCGGGTTCTGCTATGTCCAACTCCCGCGCAGCTTCCAGCGCGGCGTGAAGACCGTGGCAACAGGCGTGAAACTTGTGGCTGACCGTTTCAAACAGCCATTCATCGCCCAACCCATCCAGAGCAGTTTGGTCTGCTGCGCCTTGATGCGTTGCGCCAAACCCAAAAGGACCTTCCAGCGCGTCGGCGTTGGCCTGAAAACCGCGCTGCACCAGCAAGGCGGTCTCGACCCCTGCCGAGGCGGCAAGTCCGGCGTTATACGGCTTGCCCATGGTTCCGAACTGCGCCTTCAGCCCCGCCGCACGCGTTGCCGTCAGACCCAGAACCATTCGCATCTGGTTTGCGTTAAACCCCAGCAAACGGCCAACAGCAACTGCCGCCCCGAAGGCACCGGATGTTGCCGTCTGATGAAACCCTGCCTGATAGTGGCCGCGTCCCAGCCACAAGCCAATTCGGATTGAGGTTTCCATACCCACCAAAGCGGCTTCGAGCATGTCGACTAGAATACGGTCATCCCATTCGGCCACAGCAAGGGCTGCGGGCAAAATGGCGACGGAAGGATGCCCGATATGGGCGAAATGCGTGTCATCGTAATCCAGCGCGTGGGACACCGTGCCGTTGACCAAAGCCGCACCGCGCAGCGGTGCCGAGTCGCCGCCAAAGAGATGTGCCTGAGGATTCCCGCCCTCGGACAGTATCATGTCGCGAACCGTGGCTGAGACGGGTTCGCGCACGCCTGCCCGGCCCACAGCGACCCAGTCAAGAACAGAAAGCGACGTGACGATTCTTGCCTGAGACGACGTAGAAACCGGGCCTGCCGCAAAAGCGGCCAATGATACTGTAAATTCCGTCATGCGCGTAGTCTAGCGTGCGCCTGACAAGGGTAAAGACCTAGCTGTAGAGTTGTTGCGCACGCGCCTCGAACGCGCGCACGATCCGATGCATGGCTTCGTTGAATACCACGCCGATAATCCCTTGCAGGATGGCATTCTTGAATTCGAAGTCCACATGGAACGAGACGTTGCAGCCCCCATCAGGCGCGTCCTCGAACTGCCAGTCGGATTTCATGTATTTGAAGGGGCCGTCCAGGTATTCGGTGTCGATTTTCCTTTGATCCGCAAACAGGGTTACCTTGCTGCCAAATCGTTCCCGGAAAACCTTGAACGAGATGACCAGATCCGCCTCCATCACCTCAGCCTCTTCCAGCGCATAGTTCTTACGAATGCGGGCAGCAGCGCACCACGGCAGAAATTGCGGGTACTTGGCCACGTCGGCAACCAAGTCGTACATCTGCTGGGCAGTATAAGGCAGGTGGCGGGTTTCCGAATGGATAGGCATGACGTCCGGTATTTGCAGGTGACAATGGCGCGTCATGTCGTATGTTGCGCGCCAAAGATCAAGGGGGCTGCGATGACTGACCGCGCATATGTGATAGATGAGATGATCTCGGCAAAGGCCATCGCTGCTCGAATCGAGGAGCTGTGTCGCGACATTTCGGCAGAGTTCAAAGACACCGACAAGCTGGTGGTCGTGGGTCTGCTGCGCGGCAGCTTTGTATTCATCGCCGACCTTGTGCGCGAACTTGACCTTCCGATCGAAGTGGATTTCCTTGAAGCTTCTTCTTACGGAGACGCGATGGAGAGCAGCCGGGAAGTTCGTATTCTCAAAGACTTGCGTGGCGCAATTGAAGGGCGCGACGTGCTGGTTGTCGAGGATATCGTTGACACCGGTCATACGTTGAACCATGTCACCAAGTTGCTGCAAAGCCGTAACCCCGCGCGCCTGAAATCCATTGCCCTGCTGGACAAGCCGAGCCGCCGTGAAGTGGATTTCCGATCAGACTGGATCGGGTTTGAGATTCCAGACGAATTTGTCGTGGGATATGGAATTGACTACGCCCAACGCAATCGCAACCTGCCCTATATTGGCAAAGTCCGCTTTACAGACGAATAGCTGAGCGGGCAATTTACAGATCACGTGCTCAGACCCGTTTAAAAATTCTATTTTTAGAATATCATTGGACAATCATCGCCTCGTCGCTTTACCTTTCAGGAAATAGCAGGAGTATTGATGATGAAGCGGTTTTTCGCGATAGCGGGCGTCTTTTTAGTGATCGTGTCCCTTGCAGGTGCGTCTTATGCAAAAGACAACAAGGGCAAAGGGCAAGGTGCCAACAAAACCAAAGTAGAGAAATCCATTAAGTCAAACGGCAAAGCTGTTCCGCCCGGTCAAATCAAACGATACACCCGAGGTCAGAAATTGCCGAACGACCTGCGTTTTGATTATATTGACGACCTCGACAACTGGAAGCTCAAACCGCTGAAGCCAGGGCAACGGTATATTCGGGTCGACGACGAAATAATCTCGATATCGGATGATACGAAGACTGTAATAGAAGCTGTTGGAATCGTTGGCGATCTGATGAACTGAAAGCCTCGGTCCTAGCAGTCGCGGCCTAACACAGCGTCGATGGCCTTCAAAAATATCCCGGTCCCAATCGGAATAAGCGCATCCGGGAAGTCATAGTCCGGGTTGTGCAACTGGGGATGGTCGCTCCCCGACCCCAACCAGAACATGGCGGTTTTCGCGCTTTTTCCAAACTCGCCGAAATCTTCTGAAAAACGCTGTGGCTGATCGGTCAACCTGCAAGAAACGCCCTGCTCCGTGCAGGCCTTGGATAGGATCGAAACTGCTTCCGGGTGATTGGCACAAGCCTCAAACACTTCGTCATAACTGATTTCGACCGCCAGCCCTTCGGCTTTGGCCGTTTCGCGGACCAGCGACTCAGCGTCGCTGATCAGTTGCGCCATTCTCGCGTCCGTGACGGTGCGAAGCGTCACCCACAGCTCGGCCCGCCCCGGTGCTACTCCGACTGTGCGCTCACCCAACGTGGCATGTGTGACGGTCGTCAACGCGTAGCCGTCATTCAGATCCCCGCCGTCCCCTAACACGGTCAAAGCCGGCATCAGGCGTGCCAGCGCACCGGCAGGTGACACCCCATCTTGCGGAGCGGCAGCATGTGACGTCTTTCCGGTCAGAACAATCTGCATCCCGCGTGAGGCACAATTGGCAGAACCGCTGCAAATTTCGACCGCCCCCAACTCCAATCCCGGTAAGTTGTGCAAAGACAACACCAGGTCGGGCGCAACCTCGGCGTATTGGGGATCAGCTCGGAAAGCGACTGCACCATGGCCGGTCTCTTCGGCTGGCTGGAAGATCAATACGACGCGGCCCTTCTTGGGGCGTTGATGATTCAACACGTCTGCCACGCCCAGAACCATTGTCATATGCCCGTCGTGGCCGCACAAATGCCCTTTGCCCGCGACCTGTGATACATGGGAATGGTTCGCCAACTCCTGGATCGGCAGCCCATCCAGTTCGCAGCGAATGCCCAGCGTGGGACCGGGTTGGCCACTTTCGAAAACAGCAGCGATCCCGTGCCGACCTATTCCGGTCATAACATGGTCAGCACCAGCGTCGCGCAGAAATTCAGCCACCCGCGCCGCGGTTTTCTTTTCTTGTCCCGAAAGTTCGGGGTGTTGATGCAGCTCGTGGCGCAGACGAGTCAGTCGCGCGATCTTATCCGGTGTCACGCTTTTTGTAGCTTTTCTAGACGCGCCGCGCGCAGTCGGGTGAAATCGTCACCAGCGTGATAAGAAGACCGGGTCAAAGGTGTCGCAGATACCATCAGAAAGCCTTTGCCGTATGCCGCCTTTTCGTATGACGCGAACTCGTCGGGTGTAACGAAACGATCAACGCCGTGGTGTTTCGGCGTTGGTTGCAGATACTGGCCAATCGTTAAAAAATCGATATCCGCCGCGCGCATATCATCCATGACCTGGCGCACCTGCTGTTCGTTTTCGCCAAGCCCAACCATGATGCCAGACTTGGTAAAGATCGACGGATCAAGTTCTTTCACCCGCTGCAAAAGACGCAGGGAATGGAAGTACCGCGCACCGGGGCGAACCTCGGGGTACAAACCCGGTACGGTTTCCAGATTGTGATTGAAGACATCCGGCTTCGCCTGAACCACAATTTCCAGAACATCCGCATCGCATTTCAGAAAATCGGGTGTCAGAATCTCGATCGTGGTTTTGGGAGAGCGGTGCCGCACCGCGCGGATGGTCTGCGCAAAATGCTCGGCTCCTCCATCGCTCAGATCATCCCGGTCGACAGAGGTGATAACCACATGGTTCAGGCCAAGTTTTTCGACTGCATGTGCCACCCGGCCGGGTTCAAAGGCGTCAAGGTCGTCTGGGCGACCGGTAGCGATATTGCAGAATGTGCAGCCACGGGTACAAATCTCGCCCATGATCATCATGGTGGCGTGACCCTGGCTCCAGCATTCGCCGACATTGGGGCATCCTGCCTCTTCGCAGACGGTGACCAGATTGTTGTCGCGCATGATCCGGCGCGTATCTGCATAACCTTTGCCGCCGGGTGCCTTGACCCTGATCCAGTTCGGTTTCTTGGGCTGCGCATTATCCAGGCGGTGCGCTTTTTCCGGGTGGCGCTGTTCGGGGATCTTCAGATCTCGCACGGGCAATTTTCCTGACTTTGGGTCAATCCTGTCGCTCATAACATAGACAGATGCGCAGTGTTACACCAGCGGCGCATAGCCGCTATGCAACACCGTCGTGCATAAGCAGGAGCGCGATTGAAAATTCCCGTTTTACCACATGTTTTCAATGCTAATGAGAAGAGGTTATTAGTTCAAAATGCGGCGTTTCGTCGATTGAAGGTAGTTTAGAACTGTTTTAAGTCACAACAAAATCACCAGTGAATCACAGGAGCTTGACCATGAAATCCGGCGCAATTCTGCCCAACGTGACCTTTCACACCCGTGTCCGTGATGACTCAATCGAAGGAGCAAACCCATTCCGTTGGGAAGACAAGACCACCGCTGACTATTTTGCCGGAAAACGCGTGATCCTGTTCTCGTTGCCCGGCGCGTTCACGCCCACCTGCTCGACATATCAACTGCCCGGCTTTGAAAACGGGTATAGCGATTTCATTGCCCGGGGTGTCGATGAAATCTACTGCATGTCTGTCAACGACAGCTTTGTGATGAACAAATGGGCGCAAGATCAGGGCCTGACCAACGTCAAGGTCATTCCGGATGGATCGGGCGAGTTCACCCGCAAAATGGGTATGCTGGTTGACAAGGATAATCTGGGCTTTGGCATGCGGTCATGGCGCTATGCGGCCATCGTAAACGACGGCGTTGTCGAAGCCTGGTTCGAAGAACCTGGCCTGATGGATAACTGCCCAGAAGATCCCTATGGCGTGTCTTCGCCTGAAAACCTGATGAAACATCTTCAGGCAACGGCAGAGCCCGAACTGGCCTGAGTATTAACAAGACGAATAAAGGCCCGTTTTGACGGGCCTTTTTTGTGCCTTCAGCCAATCATGCGGTCGCGTTCAGCCTGATCCTGATAGTGGCGTTTCAGACGCTGTAACGCAATCCGCAGAACAATCTTGCCGGATCGTGCGGACCAGCCCATACGCTTTTCCGCCAGTTCCAACCCTTCGAGATAGCAACAACACCGCAGGGCAACGTCACTTAACCCGGGGCCAAGATCAGACAAGGCCCGCGCCACGCGGTCCCGCGCATCGGATGACCCCTTTCCTCCGTGGCTTTCACTGTCATAACAGCCACGGCCACCAGCCGTTAGAAACCGGTCCCAGTTCTGTGAAACCTGTGGGCCAATCTGCGCCAATTCGAAATCTTCGCGCAAACGCTCTCCGGCGCTGACAAGCGATTCATCCAGAAAAGGCTTGCCATCGCGGTCACGCCTGCGTGCAAGGGCAACCAACGGGCTTTCCGTGGCGCTATAGCGAATGCGCTTGATCCGGTCAGCCGCCCCGGCCGACGTCTTAGACTGAAACAACGACTGGGCTTCGGCAAATCCAAATTCGGTCCCCACCCGCGCCTTGTTTTCCGCTTTCGCAATCAGGTGGCTCAGGGCCGTTCGGCCAGCTGCAGAAATCCGATACCGTGAAATACGACCGGGGTTATCGCAGGAAATCCAGTCCTTTAAGGCCAGAGCCTGAGCGATCTCGCAATCGACGACCGCGGTTCTGGTCGCTCCGGCGTTGCCGGTGTCGCGAACGACTACCGCTTTGTCCATTTCTTCAGCCACGGCAAGAACCGAACCGGTTTCACTCAGGCGGCGCAAAATGCGCAATGCTTCTCTTTCGAACGCTTCTTCCTGGGCAGCTTCATCCGCGACCACGACCGCGTCGCCTGCGTCGTCGGACATGGAAAAATGTGTTTCTGCCAGCGATTGCAAAGCAGCATCCACCAATGGGTCGTCCCGGCGCATCTCGATACGCCGGATTTGCCGGAGGATGGTTGACGCATGGCAGCCTGCCGATCTCGCAATATCGCGGATCGAGCGTCCGGTTTCGGTATGAGCAAGGTATCTTTGCGCCCCCTCTGGAACCCATGCCGGAATGGTGAAAGCCATGTTGTTTTCCATGATTATTTGCCCTCGTCGACAAAACAAGATGTCACTTTTCGCCCTCGGATTGCGGGTTAACCAAATCTAACTAGAAGTCCATTCGTTACTCGTTCGTTAACCTCACAAGGCACGAACCAGATTTGATTCAAAAAGATAAACAGTCGTGAAACCATCGTTCGGAGAGGCTGTCACGCAGGCAACACCCGCTTAGGTTGTGCATTAAGTGGTCCCGTAAACCCTCAGACACAGGACACATAAGATGCAGGACCTGATGACAATGATCTCAACGCTTCATCGCCCACGCACGTTGGCAAGAGCCGCCAATTTCGGAGCGAGAGAGTACAACCGGGACAGGCATCTGCAACGTATTCTGGGATACGGGTCATTGCCGGGTTCAGGTCAGGCCCTGCTGCGACTGATGGAGATGGAAAAAGAGGTAAATGAACTGCGCAAAGAAGATGATGCCGCATACTCTCTGGTCCGGCATCTCGACATTCTTATCGCGCTGTTGGGTGAGGCGCGGCTGTATCAGGCCAGCCGCGCCTCGGTCCTTCATTAATCAGGAGAACGCATCCGGCATGGAGGCCTTTTTCTCGGCGATATAGGCTTCCAACGCTGCGGCTGTATCCGGTTCCATATGCGGTTGCTGGTAATTAGCCAGCAGGTTTTCAACCCGCGCAGAGGCCAGAGCCCGCGTATCACGTGCGCCTTCTTCCTGCCAGGTTTCATATGGCTTGTAGTCCAGCAGATCGGACTTCCAGAACGATTCCTTGAAGTTCGCCTGCGTGTGGGCACATCCTAGGTAATGCCCGCCCGGGCCAACTTCCCGGATCGCATCCATGGCCTGCGCGTTTTCATCATAGGCCACGCCCTTGGCCAGCGAATGCAAAACACCCAACTGGTCGGCATCCATAACGAATTTCTCGAAGTCGGCCACTAGACCACCTTCCAGCCAGCCGCAGGCATGCAACATGAAGTTCACGCCAGCCAATAGTCCCATATTCAGCGAGTTCGCTGTTTCATAAGCCGCCTGCGCATCCGGAAGTTTCGAGCCACAGAACGATCCTGCGGACCGATAGGGCAAGTTCAGACGCCGCGCCAGTTGACCCGCGCCATAGGTGATATGCGCAGCTTCTGGTGTTCCGAAAGTCGGCGCACCTGAATTCATGTCGATCGAAGTCACGAATGCACCAAAGATCGCGGGTGCACCGGGACGGACGATCTGGCTGTACGCCACACCGGCAAGAACCTCGGCCAGAACCTGTGTCAAAGTACCGGCCACCGAGACCGGCGCCATCGCGCCGCCCACAATAAAGGGCGAGATGATGCAGGCCTGATTGTTACGTGCATAGACTTCCAGCGAGCCCATCATCACATCGTCGAATGTCATCGGCGAGTTGATGTTGGTCAGCGAAGTCATCACCGTGTTTTGCTGAACGAACTCCTTGCCGAACAAGATTTCACACATCTCAATCGAATCCTGAGCCCGGCTGGGATCGGTCACAGAACCCATGAAAGGCTTGTCCGACAGCGTCATGTGCGCCTTCAACATGTCCAGATGGCGCTTGTTCACCGGAATGTCGGTCGGTTCACACACCGTGCCGCCCGAATGGTGCAACCACTTGGACATATAGGCGAGTTTCACGAACTTGTTGAAGTCGTCCATCGTCGCGTAACGACGACCGCCCTGTGCATCGCGCACGAAAGGAGGGCCGTAAACCGGGGCCAGGACCATGTTTCGGCCACCGATTACGACCGATTTCTCGGGGTTGCGGGCATGTTGGGTAAACTCGCTGGGCGCTGTTTTGATCAGCTCGCGAGCCAGGCCACGCGGAATGCGCACGCGTTCACCGTCGATATCCGCACCGGCGTCGCGCCAACGTTCCAGAGCAGCCGGATTATCAACAAAGTTAACACCGATCTCTTCCAACACGGTTTCCGCATTGTTTTCGATGATCTCCAGTGCCTCTTCATTGAGGATTTCGAAGTTCGGAATGTTGCGTTCGATGTATTTCGCGGTCTCGATACGAACTGCAGTCCGCTCGGCACGGCGGGCAGCGCCACCGCCACCTCTCGCCCTGCGCCGGGTGTTTGCCTCGGTCATGAGAAGATCCCGTGTTGTTGGTTAGATTGAGCGTTTGATACAGGTTTGCCGGAACGCAAGCATAGGGATTGCGGCACGTTGGGGGAAAAAGCGACATTGCCGTTCTGCAATCCCGCCAACGAGCTGCCATTGGGGATAATCGGATTTTGGAAAGTGCGGCCCAATTGTTACCGCACCTGTCTACTTCGGATCACGAACGGCGGGAAACGCGAGTGCCGAAGGCCTGTGTGGCGATCTTCATCTAATCCCGCGCCGGAATCGGACCTCGCTCTTGCGAAATGTGCAGGCTTGCCCTAAGGCGCTGACATGACCCAGACATCCCACGACCGCCTTCTGATCATCGACTTCGGCAGCCAGGTTACGCAGCTTATTGCCCGCCGCCTGCGCGAACTGAATGTCTATTGCGAAATTCACCCCTACCAGAATGTCACGATGGATTTCGTGCGGGAAATGGCCCCGCGCGCCGTGATCTTCTCGGGCGGGCCGGACAGTGTGACACGCGAAGGGTCGCCCCGTGCTCCGCAAGAGATTTTTGACTACGGCGTGCCGATTCTGGGCATCTGTTATGGCCAGCAAGTGATGATGCACCAGCTTGGCGGCAAGGTCGAAAGTGGCCATGGCACCGCCGAGTTCGGTCGGGCTTTTGTCACGCCAAAAGACGAACTGGAAATTCTGAAGGGCTGGTTTGACGACGGGGATGAACAGGTCTGGATGAGCCACGGTGACCACGTCAGTGAAATCGCGCCGGGATTTCAGGTCTTTGGCACATCGCCCAACGCGCCCTTTGCGATCACAGCCGATCCAGCGCGCCATTTCTATGCCGTGCAGTTCCACCCCGAGGTGCACCACACGCCCAAGGGCGCGAAGCTGTACGAGAACTTCGTCAAGCTGGCCGGTTTCAAGGGCGACTGGACCATGGGGGCCTATCGCGAAGAGATGATCCGCAAGATCCGCGAGCAGGTTGGCGACAAGAAGGTCATCTGCGGTTTGTCGGGCGGCGTTGACAGCTCGGTCGCGGCAATCTTGATCCACGAGGCGATTGGAGACCAGTTGACCTGCGTCTTCGTCGACCACGGGCTGTTGCGCAAGAACGAGGCGACAGAAGTCGTCGGCATGTTCCGCGACAACTACAACATCCAACTGGTCCACGCGGACGAATCTGAACTGTTCCTTGGCGAGCTTGAAGGGCAAAGCGACCCGGAGACCAAACGCAAGATCATCGGCAAGCTGTTCATCGACGTCTTCCAGAAACACGCCGACACCATTGAAGGGGCCGAGTTCCTGGCCCAGGGAACGCTTTATCCGGATGTAATCGAATCGGTGTCATTCTCGGGCGGTCCTTCTGTAACCATCAAATCGCACCACAATGTCGGTGGCTTGCCTGAAAAGATGGGCCTGAAACTGGTCGAACCCCTGCGAGAGCTGTTCAAGGATGAGGTTCGCGCGCTTGGCCGCGAACTTGGCCTTCCGCAGAGCTTCATCGGACGCCACCCCTTCCCCGGCCCCGGTCTGGCAATCCGCTGCCCCGGTGAAATCACACGTGAGAAACTGGGTATTTTGCGGGAAGCGGATGCAATCTATATCGACCAGATCCGTAAACACGGCCTCTATGACGACATCTGGCAGGCTTTTGTCGCCATCTTGCCAGTGCGCACGGTAGGCGTCATGGGTGATGGACGCACCTATGACTATGCCTGTGCGCTGCGGGCCGTAACATCCGTCGATGGCATGACCGCGGACTACTACCCGTTCAGCCATGAGTTCCTGGGCGAAACGGCAACGCGGATCATCAATGAAGTCAAGGGCATCAACCGGTGCACCTATGACATCACATCGAAACCACCCGGCACCATCGAGTGGGAATAACCGGTGCGTGTCTGCGTAAAACTTAACTGATTGAGCTGCAAAACGTCCTTCTCGTTCAAGCCTTTGTTCGGGGCAGTCACCTATACGATCTTGAATCTGGTGCACCTTGGACGTTTGAATAGCCGGGCAAACCTAGCCTGCTTATCATAAGCTCTTGGCCTTGCGGTCTTTTGGCCGCGCGGCTACGCGACGAACCTGAGGGACGCCCGAAATGAGCCATGCGCAGAAAGACGTGTTGAAGGCCGGTCTATGGATGACAGGTGCGATCGCCTCATTCTCATCCATGGCGGTTGCAGGGCGTGAGCTGAGTTCTGCGCATGATACCTTTGAAATCATGATGTATCGCAGCATCGTGGGGTTCGTTGTTGTTGCAACAGTCCTGACTTTAACGCGCAACTGGCAGCAGGTTTCAGCCGAACGGCTGGGATTGCATGCTTTACGAAACACCTTACACTTTACAGGGCAAAATCTCTGGTTCTACGCCGTGGCAGTGGCTCCTTTGGCACAGGTTTTCGCGCTGGAGTTCACTCAACCGCTTTGGGTGATCCTGCTTTCGCCGCTGTTTCTGAACGAACGGTTGACGCCGCTCAAGTTGATTGCGGCGCTAATTGGATTTTCAGGGGTTCTGATCGTCACACGCCCAGGCGCTGCCCCCCTGAGCCCCGGCTTAATAACAGCAGCGGCATCAGCGGTTTTCTTTGCGTTTACAACGATTACCACCAAGAAGCTTACGCGATTTGTCAGTATTGGGTGTATCGTTTTCTGGCTGACCGCAATGCAAGCGGTCCTTGGGGCCACAGCCGCTGGCATCGACGGTCAGATTGTGCTTCCGACAATGCAAACCGCGCCCTACTTGATTCTGGTTGGGTTGGCGGGGTTGTTGGCGCATTTTTGCATTACCAATGCCCTGTCTATCGCCCCGGCAACCGTCGTCATTCCCTTTGATTTTGCACGCCTTCCGACAATCGCGGTGATCGGAATGATCCTCTATCACGAGCCCATCGACCATTGGGTGCTGATCGGCGCCGCTATCATCTTTGCAGGCATTTTCCTGAACATCTGGTCCGAAAATCGTAACAGTTGAGCAACAGTTCAGAACTGTAGTGGCAACAAGTAACGCACCGTCACCAGTTGACCTTAAACTAACTGAAAAGAAAGTATCGCGCATTACACACGAGTTGGCGCTGGACTCACTCAATTCTTCGCCAGGCAAATACTCGAAAAAGTTCGGGAGGACAGAATGAAAACAACACTACTCGCAACGTGCGCTTTGTGCGTTGGAGCAACGGCTGGTTTTGCAGGCGGCCTAGACCGCAGCGGTCAGGGTATCAACCTGATCTTTGAAGAAGGCTCTGCAGTTCAGTTTCGGTTGGGGTACACCGACCCAAGCGTGACCGGCACGATGCCAGACATTTTTGGTACAAACGGCGGCCAACCCGTTGCTTCCGGCGAAGTTGCAAACGATTTTTTTACGCCACACTTGGGGTACAAAACGGCGCTTACGGAAAAGCTTGATTTCGCGCTGATCTATGATCAACCCTACGGTGCCGATATTCAGTACGCGAGCACGTATCCCCTGTCTTTCAACCCAATTCCCGGCGGTCGGACCGACAGCCTGAGGGCGACAGCGGATACAGATGCCATCACTGCGCTGCTGCGCTACAAATTCGATGGCGGATTCAGTGCCATCGGCGGTATTCGCGCGCAACGCGTCGAGGCTTCGATAACTGTTCCTATTACCGCAGGCTATCAGGTGGATACCAGCGCTGATACCGCATTTGGGTATGTCGTTGGCGTCGCGTGGGAAAAACCCGAAATCGCCGCACGTGTATCGCTGACTTACAACTCCAAGATCAGCCACGACCTTTCGCAGACAGAATCGCTCAATCCGCCTCCTATCCCACCAATTCCGCCGGGGACTGTTGCAACGTTCAACACAACAAGTGAGATTGAAACGCCCCAGTCAATCAACTTGGATTTCCAGACTGGTGTGGCGCCCAAGACATTGTTGTTCGGCTCGATCCGTTGGGTCGACTGGCCACAGCTTGTGTATAACCCGCCAAACTATCCGGCGACCAGCAACCTGGTTGACTATGACGAAGCCACGTTCACCTACTCGCTGGGTTTGGGCTATCAGTTCTCGGAAGAGTTCTCTGGTGCTGTGACACTTGGCTACGAATCTTCCCAAGGTACGCCGGTGTCGAACCTCGGCCCGACAGATGGGTTCTGGAGCATCGGTCTGGGTGGCACCTATTCTCTTGAGAATGCCAAAATTTCCGGTGGTGTGCGTTACACGGATATCGGAGATGCCACCGCGAATGGCGCTGGTCCAGCGGCACGTGGCACGTTCACAGGCAACAGCGCCTGGAGCGTTGGTTTCCAGATCACATACGCTCTGAACTGATCTGAGTATCATATGTTCCCACAAAGCCCCGCTGTTTCTGCGGGGCTTTTTCGCATGAACCGGGTCACCGTTGGTTAACTTCAATGAAACAGTGCCCGCATGAACGAACAAAAACAACTCTCTCTCCGCGGGTGGACCGAGCTTTTGTTGCTTGGACTGATCTGGGGCGCCTCCTTTGTTTCCATCCGGGTCGCTCTGGACACACTTCCCGTGATGACGTCGGTTTTGCACCGCACATTCTGGGCCATGCTGGTCTTATGGCTGGTGACTTGGATCAAGGGGATCAAGGTGCCGCACTCGCCCCGTATCTGGGGCGCTTTTCTGGCCATGGGGCTGTTGAACAACGTCATCCCCTTCAGCCTGATGGCTTGGGGGCAGCTTTACATTGACACGGGTCTGACGGCGATCCTGAACGCGGCGACTGCGGTCTTCGGCGTTCTGATAGCAGCACTGTTTTTTCGCGACGAACGATTGACAAAAACCCGGCTACTGGGTGTCTGCTTGGGCTTTCTTGGTGTCTCAATCGCGATCGGAGTCCAGAATTTCTTGAGTTTCAGACTGCAAAGCACCGCTCAGCTTGCAGTGTTGGCAGGAACAGTTTCCTACGCATGTGCCGCAGGTTGGGCGAGGCAAACGTTATCGCACCTTTCCCCGGTGATTGCCGCCGCCGGTATGCTGACGGCTTCGACAGTGCTGGTATTGCCAATAACACTTGCAGTTGATGGAGTACCCAGCTTGGCGCTACCCGCAATAACCTGGGCGGCCATCGGGTACTATGCGATCGTCGCAACGGCCGGCGCATATCTGCTTTACTATCGGGTTTTGGCAATGGCCGGCAGTGGTAATCTTATGCTGGTGACGCTTGTCATACCCCCGGTCGCTATTGTTCTGGGCGCATTGCTGCGCGAAGAGTCCCTGTCCCCAAACGCCTTTCTGGGCTTTGCCGTTCTGGCGATTGGCCTTTTGGTTCTGAATCGTTCGTCCCGGCCCAATTGACGCCGTGCGCTGCCCGATTTAGCTAGGGCAAAAAGGACAGCGCAAAATGATCTACACCTCAGCCAATGACTGGCGCACCGCAAGCCGCAAGAAAGTGCTGTTCTTTGGCATGTCAGGATTAGGCAAGACCTACGTATCCAACATCCTCAGAGATTCCGGGAACTGGTTCCACTACTCGATCGATTACCGGATCGGAACGCGCTATATGGGCGAGTACATCACCGACAATGCCAAGGCCGAGGCCATGAAAGTTCCGTTCTTGCGTGAACTGCTGTTGTCGGATTCGATCTATATCGGTTCGAATATTTCATTCGCCAATCTGACACCTGTTGCTGCTTATCTGGGCAAGCCGGGAAACCCCGATCTGGGCGGCTTGGACATGCCGGAATACCGCCGCAGGCAGGAACAGTTTCGCTTGGCCGAAATTCATGCGCTGCTGGACACCGAATACTTCATCGACCGCGCCGAGCGTTTATATAAATATCCCCATTTTATCTGTGATACGGGTGGGTCGATCTGCGAATGGGTAGACCCCGAAGACCCAAGAGATCAGGTTTTGTCCGAACTCGCACGGCATACCCTCATGATCTGGCTAAAGGGTGACGAGGGTCACACGGTCGATCTTGTGCGCCGTTTCGACAAATCCCCGAAACCCATGTCCTATCAGGCCGATTTCCTGACCCGTTCCTGGACAGAGTATCTGGATCAACACGGCTGTGCCGAGACCGAGGTCAACCCCGATGATTTTGTCCGCTGGACCTATGCGCAAGCCCTGGCCCATCGTCAGCCCCGGTACGAGGCGATGGCAAAGAACTGGGGCGTGACGATTGATGCCAACGACATCGGCAAGATCCGCGATGCGGCTGATTTCGACGAGTTGATCGAACGCACCCTTGAGGCCAGTCGCAATAACGCCTAACTACCAGTTTTCCCTAATCTCTTCGAAGTCAGACACATGCCCATCAAAATCCCCTCAGATCTGCCCGCTTTCGACGTCCTGAACAAAGAGGGCGTTATGGTCATGTCCGAGGATCAGGCAATGCGTCAGGATATTCGCCCCCTGCGCATTGGGCTGCTGAATCTGATGCCGAAGAAGATCCAGACGGAAAACCAGTTCGCACGTCTGATCGGCGCAACTCCGTTGCAGATCGAACTGTCTTTGATCCGTATGACGGAACACCAGACAAAAACCACCGCCGCCGAGCATATGTCAGAGTTCTACCTGCCTTTTCAGGAGGTTAAGGACCAGAAATTCGACGGCCTGATCATCACTGGTGCGCCGATCGAGCATCTGGAATTCGGTGACGTCACCTATTGGGATGAAATCAGCGAAGTCTTCGACTGGACCCAGACAAACGTTCATTCAACCTTTGGCGTTTGCTGGGGCGGGATGGCGATGATCAACCATTTTCATGGTGTCCGAAAACACATGCTGGATGCCAAGGCCTTTGGCTGTTTCCGTCACCGCAATCTGAACCCTGCATCACCTTTCTTACGTGGGTTCTCTGACGATTGCGTTATCCCGGTCAGCCGCTGGACGGAAATGAAACAAGATGAGATCGACGCCGCGCAGGGTTTGACCACCCTGCTTGGCAGCGATGATGTGGGCCCTTGTCTGGTCGAAGATACCAGCCATCGCGCGCTGTATATCTTCAACCATTTTGAATACGACAGCGACACGCTGAAACAGGAGTACGACCGCGACGTCGCCAATGACACGCCCATCAACGTGCCGATCAACTACTATCCGGATGATGACCCATCCAAGACACCTCAAAACCGTTGGCGCAGCCACGCGCATCTTCTTTACGGGAACTGGATAAACGAAATCTATCAGACGACGCCTTTTGATATGAGCGAAATTGGCCGCTAAAACATTGATATCCTTTGGCCTCATCGTTCTGGGCCTTGCCGCTGTGACTGCGTGGCGCAGCGCCCGAAATGAAGCACAGGCAGAAGCGGCTTTCCCACCCGAAGGCCAGATTCTTGATGTCGACGGGATCGCCGTTCATGCGGTTGTCATGGGGAAAGGGCCAGATGTGGTCCTCCTTCACGGCTCAAGCGGCAACACCCGCGACATGACCTTTGCGCTGGCACCCACTCTGGCGGAAAACTACCGCGTCATCGTTTTTGACCGGCCCGGCCTGGGGTTTTCAGAAAGTTTCAACCCAGACGGTGAAACGATCACGGAACAAGCGGATATCCTGCAAAAAGCTGCTGCCCAACTTGGGGCGGAAAAGCCTGTCGTTGCGGGCCAAAGCTATGGTGGTTCAGTGGCACTTGCATGGGCGGTCACAAGGCCCGAGGATCTCTCGGCGCTTGTTTTGATCGCACCTGCTGCCATTCCGTGGGAAACGCCGCTGGATGGGTTTAACCAATTGGCGTCTACCACGCTCGGCAACGCGCTCGCCCTGCCCCTGATCTCTTCCTTCGTGCCCGATTGGTACGTGACACGGACATTGGACACTGTATTTGCGCCCCAATCGGCCCCCGCTGGATATGCCCAGCATTTCGGACCCGGCCTGACCATCCGGCGCAGTTCCATGCATGCAAATGCCAAGCAACGGGCCAATCTATTGGATGAGATAACCCAATTGCAGCCAAAATACGGTGAGATTTCAGTGCCAACCGAAATCGTTCACGGCACCGCCGACGACACTGTCGGCCTCGAGTGGCATTCCCAACGTCTGATCCAGCAAATCCCGCAGGCCGAACTAGTCGCGTTACCGGGGATCGGTCACATGCCGCAGGTTGTCGCAGCGCCCGAGGTTGCCGCCGCAATTGATCGTGCAGCGAGGCGTGCAGGTTTGCGTTAATCCAAGCTCTAATCCATAGTCGGATATGGGTTTTATCGCGAGGTGACATATGGCCCGGACCGAAAAAGGTTCTATCGAGAAGTATTTTCAGGAAAGCGCGCCCAAAGCTGTGCGGGATGAGATAGAGAATTCGAAGAAAGGCGAAATCCTGAACCCGACCTACCCGTATAGCGAGAAGATGAAGACCAAGGACTATGATGAGCAGATGGAACTGCTCCAGATCGAGTTGGTCAAAATGCAGTCTTGGGTCAAGGACACGGCGCAACGGATCGCCATCATCTTCGAAGGCCGCGATGCCGCCGGTAAGGGCGGAACGATCAAACGGTTTCGCGAAAACCTGAACCCACGCGGCGCGCGCAATGTGGCGCTCAGCAAACCCTCAGAAACTGAACGCAGTCAATGGTACTTCCAGCGCTACATCCCTCACCTGCCTGCCGCTGGCGAGATCGTGTTCTTTGACCGCAGTTGGTACAATCGCGGCGTGGTCGAGAACGTCTTTGGTTTCTGCACCCAGGAAGAGCGCGAGCGGTTCTTTCGTCAGGTTCTGCCGCTTGAAACGGGTTTGGTCAACGATGGCATCAAACTCTTCAAGTACTGGCTCAATGTCGGGCGGGCTGAGCAGCTGAATCGCTTTCTGGCCCGTGAAACCGACCCGTTAAAGCAATGGAAACTCAGCCCGATTGACGTGGCTGGGTTGGACAAGTGGGACGAATACACACAATCGATTTCAGAAACTCTGACCCGGTCACATTCAGACGTATCTCCTTGGACAATTGTCCGGTCGGACGACAAGAAACGCGCCCGTCTTGCAGCAATTCAAACGGTTCTGCACACGCTGGACTATGATGAGAAGGACGCAAAAAGCATTGGCGACATTGATCCCCTGATCTGCGGTGGTCCGGATGTCTGGGAAGCCTAGGTTGCGTTTTCACCCTGCCCGGCCAAGGATTTCAAGGGCAAGCGTTGGACGACCGTGTGTATTTGGTCTATCCCCTTGTCTTCCAATACCTAATCAAAGAACCTGAGGCCGGGATGTCGAAACGCGGTTATCATCACGGAAACCTAAAGCAAGCCCTGATCGAGGCAGCCTTGTCCCTGATCGAAGAAAAGGGGCCGACAGGTTTTACGTTATCTGAAGCCGCCAAAACCGCTGGCGTAACACCCGCCGCAGTCTATCGCCACTTTGAAGGGCGCGAAGACCTTATCGCCGAAGCTGCACGGCAGGGATTCGAGATGTTCGCGGACCTTATGCAATACGCTTATGACAAGGGCCAACCCTCTGCCCTGGCGGCCTTCGAGGCAACCGGGCGGGCCTATCTGGCTTTTGCGCGGAAGAACCCCGGCCATTACATCGCCATGTTCGAAAGTGGAATATCGTTGAATCGCACCCCCGAACTATCAATGGCCGCCAATCGGGCCAAATCGGTTCTTGAAAAAGCCGCCGACGACCTGTCGCAACATATTCCACCAGAAAAGCGCCCGCCCGCGTCGATGTTCAGCGCACATATCTGGGCGATGAGCCATGGTGTGGTTGAATTATACGCGCGCAATACCGGCGCGACGTCTCCCTTCCCCCCGGAAGACCTGCTGGAAAGCGGCATTGGAATCTACCTGCGAGGGCTGGGCCTGATCCCGCAGGACGATTGACACCTGTCAAAAAGTTCTGCTGCTTTGCGGTAAGCTCAGCCCGGACGTTACGTTGATCAGATTCATCTCGCCCATTCCCTTTATGTCAACACGTCCCAAGTCCGAGACCTGAAATTCGTCAATCAGGGCGTATTTCATCTCTTCCGGCGCAACGATTTTCATAGGATTGGCAAAAATTTGCAGTCGGGACGCGATATTTACCGCCGGACCGAAAACGTCGTAGACGTATTTCTGAATACCCACGACAGACCCGACCGCGGCCCCCATGCCCAAACCGATCCGGGCCTGCCATTTGTGCGGGTGGCTTTCGTTCCGGCGTTCGAGATAACGCAGGAAACGTACCGCGCAATGGGCCACTGCAGTCGCGTGATCGGGTGTCGGGTCAGGCATGCCTGAGACCGCAAGATATGCGTCACCAATTGTTTTGATCCTTTCACACCCGAATTGCTCAACGATCCTGTCAAACGCTGTGAAAATGTCGTTCAACTCACTCAGGGTCACTGTCGGGTCGGTCTTGGCTGCAAAATCCGTGAAACCCACAAAGTCCAGCATAACAACAGATACCTGCTTGTAGAGCTGCGGAGTGACAACACCGAAGGTTTTGAACTCTTCATAAACGGCCCGTGGCATCAGGTTCAAAAGCAGCCGTTCAACCCGTTCTTTCTCGCGCTCCAGTTCTCGCGTGTTGCGTTCGACCATGGTGGAATAGCTGTCAATCATGCTTTCCAGCTCGCGAATGCGCGTGATGTTCTGGCATTCGACAATCAGAACCTGCTCGGACAGCCCTTTGGCCAACGAAACTGCGACTGCAAAGATCAAGGTCCGCCGCTTCGGCTTGATTTGCAATTCAACCGAATATCTCAAGCCCGATTGCTTGACGTCTTCCAATTCTTTGGGATCAAGGGCCGGCAGAATGTCCGTAAGAGTACTGCCGTTCTCGGGAGTTCCAAACCACTCTGCGAAAGGTCCGTTATGAAAAACGAACTGAAGATCCGAGGCGCGCACCACGGCAATGCCGACACCGATGGCGCGTAACAGCTGTTCGTTTATTGCATGAATGCTCATGCCGCGTTTCGGGCGACGATAATTGAACGCTTCCCTTCAATTGCGGCCAGCGCGGTTTTGATATCCTGATCGGACATACCATGCACGCTCAGCGCTTCGCCAAACAGCTCAGCCATCACATCAAATTCGTCATGTGAGATACTCAGATGCCTGTGTACGGCTTCGATCCTGTCATCACTGAATGACGCCGGTCCGCCGATCAGGGACGATACAAACTTCGTCTGATGATCAATCAGCCGCGGCATATCTATATCTTCAAAATAATGGCCGATGTCATCCGAATCCAACGCCATTTCATAGAAGGTCATCACGACACGGCTGATCGTTTTGAAGCCACCGTATTTATCATAAAGCGTTTGCGCCACACGAAAACCCAAGAGTTACCGAACAAAAACACTGTAATTCTATATCAAATGGACATTTTTGTTAATGTTTATGGTATTTTTTTCGTTTTCCGGCTTAACGCGCGTTCATTTTAGGACAAGCAAAAGTGTCCGGGATTTAAAATCCTGCGCTTTCGAAGACCCGGCGTGGTACACGAAACCAAGTTGTACACAGCCAAGACGCCGGGGCTGGTTTGGGTTTCTGTCTCAGGGGGTAATGGCGGAGAGACAGGGATTCGAACCCTGGAGACGGTTCCCCGCCTACACACTTTCCAGGCGTGCGCCTTCGACCACTCGGCCACCTCTCCGTGCCGGCGATGTTTGGACCAATGTCATGAGATTTGCAAGGCCCCAATTCGGTGAAATCACCGGAAAGGATCAATTAAATCCGGTAGTCTACCCAGAGCGTCAAGCAACCAGAAACGCGACCTTTCAGCTGTCGGACTGGTCGTCAGATTTCATCGCCCGCGTCAGGGTCCAGATCAGATTCTGTCAGTTCAACTGGCTTTCCTGCCGTTGAATCGGTTGTGTTTTGTTTGGGCGCAAGGCCTGCCTCTTTAACCTTGTTCGAGGTCTGCAAAGCTTCGGGATTGCGCAACCAGATATCACGCTGTGCAAACGGCACCTCGATACCCGCTTCCAGAAAGCGCCGATTGATCTCGTGGTTCATGTCGGATTTGACGGATAAAACCCAGTTCACATCCCGTAGGATCGCTCTGATCTCGAAATCCAACGCATCCGCTCCAAACCCCTGAAACACTACACTGGGCGCCGGGTTGGCCAGAACCATCGGGTGGTTGTTTGCGACCTCGCCCAGAATGGTCTCGACCAGCCGTGTATCTGTTCCGTAGGCGACACCGACCGGTACAATCACCCTGCCGATGGTATTGCCACGTGTGTAGTTGGTGACGACGCCGCTGATCAGGTCCGAGTTTGGAATGATCACATCCGTTCTGTCGAACGTCTCGATACGGGTCGAGCGAACGGAAATGTCACGCACGTAGCCCATCATCCCGTTCACATCGATCCAGTCACCCTTAGAGATCGGCCGTTCGACCAGAAGGATGATGCCGGACACGAAATTAGACACAATCGTTTGCAGGCCAAAGCCAATACCGACAGACAGTGCACCTGCGACAATTGCCAGAGACGACAGATCAAACCCCGCGACCATGATCGCGACCAGCGCGGCCAGAAATATCCCGATATACCCCGAGCCAGCGACAATCGCGTTCTGCCCGCCCGGATCGATACTGGTTTTGGGTAACAGCGAGTTGCGCAGCCCGCTTTGCAACAACCGCGTCAGCGTATAACCGATTGCGAAAACGGCGATAAATGTCAGGAAATTGCTGGGTGAGATCGTGACACCACCGATGTCAAAGCCAAGCAACAGGCGTGACCATACTTCAAGCAGATCCGTTTCGCGCGCGCCCCAGTATATCGCCAGAACAGGCAGCGCGACGATGGCCAGTGCAAAGCCCACCAAGACTGAAAAAAGAGAGTCGCGCGCAGCGTCGCCCTGCCCTGTGATCCATCCGTATATCTGACTGACGAACCGTTGAAAAATTGCCAGTGCGGCAATCAGAACCAGTGTTTTTACCGCCGGAAACACAATCGCTTCGGCCGCATTAGTATAGCCAACCAGTGCCAGTACGGGTGTTGCGATCCCCAGCAGGAACATGGCCTTGCGCAGGAATTCTACCAACTGGCTGAATCCAGCGGCCCGGGTAGACGTCGTCTGGTCCAGCAGGCGGTCGTTCGTCCGGATCTGCCGCACGCGGAGCAAAAGCAATGCCGTTCCGACAATCACTGGAAAGCTGATAACCGCACGGGTCGCATCCGAAACGTTTTCGATCTGCTGGAACAGAAGCGCCAGTTCGTGCAGGATCAACATCAAAGCCAACAGATCAATGTGTATCCGCAATTCGGTAATCCGAGCAGCAGACAGGCGCTTGAATCCTTGTGAAGCACCAATCACGTAAATCTGTCGGCCAATCCAGTCGTAGAAGAAGGCAATTGCCGCCCAGTAGGGGATTTTTTCCAGCAACAAACTGCCTCGCAGACCCGGAACACCCGACAGGCTGATCGCGGCGATGGCGGCAACGACACCGATCCATGGCAACAGAATCCGCAGCAGAGAAATGATGAAGGACCAAACACCAGTGCCCGCTCCGCCCAGCAATCTTAGATAGTCGCCGCCCCGCTCGGACCAACGTTTGCCGAAGATCAATAAAACCGCCGCTAGACTCACGAGAAACAGGATTCCCAAGCCACGATCACGGATACGCTCTTTCACTACGTCCGAACGCAGGTTGGTAAGTGTTTCATTTGTCAGGCTCAGAAGCGCCTCTTTTACGTCTTGCCATGCAGGTCCCCAATATACGGGGTTGATCGGTGACGGACCGCGCTCAAAGAATTGTTTTGTCTGCCGCGCCCGGATGATCCGATCGATTTCACTGATCAATCCGTTTGCGCGGCTATACGCTTCTTCGGAAATGATGCGGGGCACGCGCAAACTGTTGAGCTGATCATTAAGATGAGTTCGCAACTTAGCGATGTCTTCAGGTTCGGTCGCGTCCCCTTCGGGTTTCGGACCAAGCGCCTTGATCTGGCTTTCCAGCGTTGCGATGCGATCCGTGTTGGCGCTTCGCGCCTTGTTAAAGTCCTCTCGGTAACCGTTTATTTCAGAACGTAAATTCTCAAACGCAGCGTTTGACGCACGGTTTGCTTCGATCACCGACTCGGCACGGTCCGCCGTTTTTATCCAGCCCCGGTAATACTCACTTTGCCTGTCGGTCAGCTGCGCAACAGCACCGCCTGCGACCCCGACAAGACACAGGAAAACCAGTGTCAGAAACAGGCGAACCTGCTTAGGCATCACACGTCCTCAAAAACGCCAGGAATGCTGCGCGGTGCTTCGGTCATCCAATTCGGTACCGGCAGGTCTTTTTCGCGCAGGAAATCCGGGTTGAAAAGCTTGGACTGATACCGTGTGCCATAGTCGCAAAGGACAGTCACAATGGTGTGGCCCGGCCCCATTTCCTTGGCCAGACGCACGGCGCCCGCCATGTTGATCGCGGTTGACCCGCCCATAACCAGCCCCTCTTCGCGGAGCAGGTCAAAGATATAGGGCAACGCCTCGGTGTCAGTGATCTGATAGGAATGATCCGGCGTGAACCCTTCCAGATTCTTTGTTATCCGCACCTGTCCGATACCTTCAGCAATCGATCCGCCCTCCATCGCGATTTCACCGGTGGTGTAATATGAATAGAGACCCGCACCCATGGGATCGGCCAAACCGATTTTTACACCCTTGGGCCGCAGCGCTTCGGCAACCCCGGCCAATGTACCGCCCGACCCGACAGCACAGATAAACCCGTCGACCTTACCGTCTGTTTGTTCCCAGATTTCGGGTCCTGTAGTTTCAACGTGGGCCTGACGGTTCGCCACGTTGTCGAACTGGTTGGCCCAGATTGCCCCATTGGGTTCCGTCTGCGCCAATTCCTCGGCCAAACGCCGGGAATAATGCACGAAATTATTGGGGTTGCGATAAGGTGCGGCCGGAACTTGAACCAGTTGAGCACCGGCCAGCCGCAGCATGTCTTTCTTTTCTTCCGACTGGGTTTCCGGGATCACAATCACGGTCTTGAACCCCATTGACGCACCCACTAGCGCCAGACCTATACCAGTATTGCCTGCGGTTCCTTCCACAATGGTGCCACCGGGCTTCAAATCGCCCCGCGCAATGGCATCACGGATAATATAGAGTGCAGCACGGTCCTTGACGGATTGACCGGGGTTCATGAATTCGGCTTTGCCGAGAATTTCGCAACCAGTTTCTTCACTGATGCGGCGCAGCCGGATCAGTGGTGTTTTTCCTACTGCGTCAGCAAGATCTCGTGCAATGCGCATGATGGCCCCTTGTCGTTTTGTACCATCGAAGATTTACAGCCGCACCGCCGCGACCACAAGCGGGATAGTCACCCGCGCAATCTGTCCCGGTGGCGGGCCAGCCAATAAGCCAGAGACACCAATTGTAGATCCTTGAAAACATGGCGATCCGTCATGTCTATGAATTCGTCGAACGGCAAGATTTGACTGCGGATGTCTTCACCTTCTGTGTCCAGGCCACCGGTGATTGTGGTGTGTGTCAACTCACCAAGACCAACATAAAGATACATGAACCCGGTGGAAGATCCGCTCGAGGTGTAGGCACCGCCAGCATATTCCAGCCTGTCAAAACGAATACCTGCCTCCTCCATCGCCTCGCGATGCGCGGCCTGTTCGGGTGTCTCGCCCGGATCAATCATCCCGGCCACCGCTTCCCAAAGCCAGGGTTCCGGATCGTTGTTCAGGAAAACCGGCGGTCTGAACTGTTCCACGATCAAAACAGTATCACGGACGGGATCATAGGGCAGAACGCCAACGGCACTGCCCTGCAACAAGCTTCCACGGCGCAACACCGGACCCATGCTGCCGTCATGCCGCCGGTGTTGCAGGTCGATTTCCTCCATCCCGAAATAATCAAGATACACCCGGTCATGGCGATGCACGATCACATCTTTTGCAATGTCCCGCGGATCACCGGTTCTCCGCTGCCCGGCCATAATCTTTGACCAGGCACGCGTTTGAGTGGCGCGAACACTGCGGGCCATGACTCGGGGATCGACCTTCCCGAAATAGGCCATCTCTTCCTCTGCGGCGAGCGTTGTAAGTTCGCCCAATCTGTCCGCCCATTCCTGAAGCGACCACAAATCACCCGGCCTCCAGGCACCGGGGGCAGGAAAAAAGACCTGAGCTTGGGCATTGGTCCCATCTTCCAATTCGACCTTCAACGGCTTCAGATCATAGTCGAATGACCCTTCGTAATAATCAAGCCTGGCCAGATCCACAGACGACAATTCCTGCACCAGTACACCTTCGGCACTGGCACCTTCCATTTCCAGGATCATTGGGAAATCCTGCCCCTGAACAGAATGGACAGCATGGCCTCGAAGTTGGGCGGGCCGCGCTTTGGTTTTGCTCAGAGGATGACCAAGAACGCGTTCCAACAACGGCAAGTGTCGCAGCGTTCCATAAAAAAACAGATCAGACAAAGTCGATCTCTCTTGTCGGGAAACGGATCAGCGCCATGATCGGGCGGCCTGTTCTGTGGCCAGTCCCGATACAACAGCCCCAATTAGGAATGCAATCAGGATTTCCGGGTAAATCAACAGCTTACCGTACTCAATCCCGATCTTGAAAATGGCCAGAATGGCCTCAAATGGGCCACCGTAACGATTGCGCATGGCAAGCCGGAACATTTCGTAACAGCCCTGCACGAACAACGCCCAGAAAATCAGCGAGGCGACACCAGTCAGACCGTTATTGATCCCAGCAGTCCAGCCGCGCCCTGCACGCTTGCCCATGATTCCCCACCCGCAAACCGCGCCAAGGCCCATGTTAACCAGGGTAAAGTACCCGTAATCCTTACCTTCTTCACCGTTTTCGATAATCATGCCAGAGACAATGAATGCCAGCACGATGAGACAAACGGCGGCTACAAGACGCGAGGCAGTGGGCATGTTACGGTCCGTCAGTTAACTTGCTTTGATACGGTGATCTGTGTCACATCGCAATTGCGCGTGTCAAAGGCTGCGCCACAGGCAGTCAAATAATAATTCCACATGCGGCGAAAACGCTCATCAAAGCCGAGGTCTGCGATCTGTTCCCATTTTGCATTGAACGTCTCATACCACCGCCGCAGCGTCAGGTCGTAACTTTTGCCGAATTCTTTCGACTTCACCACATTCAAACCCGCCTGATTGATCTGCTGCCGTAGGATCGTGGGCGACGGAAGCATTCCACCCGGAAATATGTATTTCTGAATGAAATCAACACCGTTCTTGTAATAATCCCAGCGGTGGTCACCTACGGTTATGATTTGCAAGGTCGCTTGCGCCCCCGGCTTCAGCCTCTCACGAACGGTTTCAAAATAAACCGGCCAGTATTTTTGACCCACCGCCTCGAACATCTCGATTGAGGCTATGCCATCATATTGTCCACGCTCGTCGCGATAGTCCTGCAACTTGAATGTCACTTGATCTGAAAGCCCTGCTTTTTCAATACGTTCATTAGCAAACTTGAACTGTTCCTCACTAATCGTAAGGCCGGTTACATGCAAACCCCGCTCTTTCGCGGCATATTCGGCAAAACCGCCCCAACCGCATCCGATTTCCAGAATGTGGTCACCGGGTTTGGCCCCCATTTCATCGACAAGGCTGGCATATTTGGCAGTTTGCGCCTTCTCAAGACTTTCTTGCCCGGTCTCAAAAATGGCGCTGGAATAAGTCATCGTGTCATCCAGCCACAAGCCGTAGAAGTCGTTACCCAGATCATAGTGGTAAGAGATATTCTTTTTCGCCTGCGTCCGGTTATTGCGATGAAGCCAGAACCGCAGCCGTTCATAGGCCTGGACAAGGAACTTTCCAGTAAACCCGTCATAGACGGTTTCGGACCCCAGATGGACAAGATCCATGAATGAGCGCAGATCAGCCGTGCTCCAATGTCCTTCAAGGTAGGCATCAGAAAACCCCAGCTCGCCTTCGCGGATCAGACGGGCAAAAACATCTCCGTCGTGGATATCGATCTGAGCAACAGGCCCTGCCTTTGGCCCCTCTGCGCGAAAGATGCGGCCATCAGGCAATGTTATGTCTAGTCGCCCCGACTCCATTCGGGCCAGCATCTTGAAGACCTGGGCGAAATACCTGGGCAGATCCGACTGCCCCTCTATCGTCGTCAGCACCATCCGCTCTCCCCTCTGCGGCACAGGTATCAGGCTAGGCCGCGATTTTGTTTCTGGCAAGTTTTCAGTTCCTTAGTGGGATTTTCGGCTTTCATACGCACGCAAGGCGCGGTTTCGTCCATCCGCCAGTTTCACGACAGGTTCGGGATAATCCGCCTGCGGACACAGGTTCCATGAACCGGGAACCGCAGCGAAATAGGAAAGTGCAACGTCACTGGGTTTCGTCTGGCCTTCGGCGATCCAGCGCCGCATGTAAGCCCCCTGCGGATCAAACTTTTCCGCCTGCGTTTCGGGGTTGAATATACGAAAGAAGGGCGACGCATCCGGGCCTGATCCCGCAACCCACTGCCAGCCCATGGCGTTACAGGCTGGGTCCCAGTCAATCAGGCAATCCTCGAACCAGTTCATCCCGATTTTCCAGTGTGTCATCAGATGTTTGGTCAGGTAACTGGCAACAATCATCCGGGCCCGGTTATGCATACGGCCTGTCACATACATCTGCCGCAGGCCAGCATCGACGACAGGAATTCCGGTTCGGGCCTGCCTCCAGGCGGCAACTTCAGGGTGGTCTGGATCGATATTCCACGGGAAATCATCCCATTCCGCTTTCCAGTTATCAGTCAGCAGATGCGGTGAGTGATACATCAGGTGATAGGCAAACTCACGCCAGACCAACTGCCGCAGAAATGCCTCGGCGCCGGGGGTTCCCGTCATCGCAGCCTGTTGAACCCTGTGCCAGACCGTGCGTGGCCCGATCTCGCCCAATGAAAGGTATTCTGACAGGTTTGATGTTCCGTCCAGATCCAACCGGTCACGGTCATTGGAATAACGGGGGACTTGGTCGAGAAAGTGCTCAAGTCGATCGCGGGCGGCCTTCTCGCCGGGTTGGACATAGGGGCGCACGATTGCAGCGCCTCGGTACATGTCCGCACCCATATGCCAGGTGCTCAGTTTATCACTGGAAGGCCAGGTTGCAGGCCCCGCCAAGCGTGACACCAACGCATCCGGCGCTGGCACGTCCCGCCGCTGAACCGCGCGCCACATAGGGGTGTAGACACGAAACGGCTGGCCCTGCTTTGTTGCTACTGTCCAGGGTTCAAAAAGCAAATGACCAGGAAACGACTTTGCGCTTACACCCAGTTCGGTCAGCGCCGTTTTGATCTGTGTATCGCGTCTGATCGACGCTGGATCATAGACCCGCGACCAATAGACAGCCTTTGCGCCCGTCTCTTTGACAAGTGTCCGCAATTGCTCAAGCGCATCGCCACGCCGCAGGATCAGACGGCTACCAAGCCTCGTCAGAGCGTCGCAAAAGACCTCCAGACCCAACCCCAACCGCCATTTCGGGGCCGCGCCAAGGTGTTGCACAAGAGGGTCATGAACAAAGACTGGTATGATCGGACGGCCGCTTGCAACAGCAGCAGTCAATGCCGAATGGTCCGACAGGCGCAGATCCCGTCGGAACCATAAGATGATCGGAGACGGCTCGTTTTCCATATCCACCCTGAGGTTTTCTTCGGTCTACGAAGCCCCAAGCAGAGTGGATCACAAAACGCGTTCAAGCGCCTCCAAAAGCTGATCAATCTCCTGCTGCGAGGTATAATGCGTAAAGCTGACCCGCAAAACGCCCTGTGCCGGATCCACGCCCATCGCTTGCAATGGGCGCACAGCATAAAAGTCGCCTCCCCCCGCCATAACATCGTATTGCGCCAGTTCTGCTGCAACTGACTCAGCGGGACGGTTCAGCGACAGCGCTACCGTCGGCGCACGCCGGGTGGCATCTGAAGTGCCGATCAGACGTACCGCGTTGCGGTCTTTAACCGCGTCCAGAACCGGTTGAAGTAAGGACACCTCATGCGCGCGCATCAGGTCATGGGCAAAGGCACCCTGCTCTGCTGCGCCGGCGTCAGGCCCACCGTGATGCGTGCAAAGGAGCTCGACGTAATCGGCCATACCTGCACTTGCCGCAATCTGAGCATGATCCGGGCCTGCCGGGGTAAAGCGCTTGTAAAGAACGTCGGCGTTGAAGTAGTGCGCTTGGTTGGGCAGCAACTCTCCCAGTGTTCGGCGAATGACCATGCAGCCTTGATGCGGGCCGTAAGTTTTATAGGCTGAAAACAGATAGATATCCGGCCCCAGATCGCCAACATTCGGAAACCCATGCGGGGCGTAAGATACGCCGTCCACGCAGACAAATGCACCAGCCGCGTGGGCAATCGCAGTGATCTCGGTGACCGGGTTAATCTCGCCCACGACATTGGAACAATGCGGGAAACAGACCAGACGCACTTTTTCGTCCAGCATGTTTTCCAGATCCTGCGGGTTCAGTGATCCGGTTTCAGGATCGATCTGCCACTCCCGCACCTCAATCCCTGCCTCGGCCAGACGACGCCATGGGCCCGAATTTGCCTCGTGATCCTGATTGGTCACGACAATCGCCCCGCCAGGTTTCATCCATTGCCTGAACGCCTGTGCCAAAACATAGGTATTCTGTGTCGTCGAAGGGCCAAAGCTCAGCTCATCGGTCTCAACACCCAGGATGGCGGCCATGCGCGCGCGTGCCTCATCCATCTCGGCACCTGCAAGACGGCTGGCCTCATAAGGGGCGTAGGGCTGAACCTTTCGCTGCGTATAGAACCGCGTCAACCGGTCGATCACCGGCTTGCAGGTATAAGACCCGCCCGCATTCTCAAAAAATGCCTGTCCATTCAGGCTGGGTTCGGAAAAAGCCGGAAACTGTGCCCGAACGAAATCGATATCCAGAGGGCTCATGCCTCATTGCTCCTTAGTTGTGCTGCCATATCAACAAGATGCCCGCTCATGTTTCCGGACATCTCAGAAATCATGGCAGGTCTTCCAGCCCAGCCTGTGCTCGCGCCATGAGCTGACGAAACACCGGGCAGCCCTTCACTTCGGAAGGACAACGCTACTTAGACAGCACCATCCGCGACCGTCAAGCTGAAGCAAAAGAAAAAGCCCGGCGGGGTTGCCGGGGCTGAATTTCCAACACTCTGGGGCGGGTCTCGTTCGGGCCTCAACCCTGAACTTTGGTATATGTCCCCTCGCCTGCAAGAATTCCACGGAAACCACCGGGCTCATCCAGACCAAAGACGATCAGAGGCAGGTTGTTGTCACGCGCCAGCGCGATGGCTGACGCATCCATGACCCGCAACCGCTTGGCTAGAACGTCGTCATAGGTGACCGTGTCATAACGCACCGCGTCGGCATGTTGTTTGGGATCCTTGTCGTAAACGCCGTCGACACCGTTCTTGCCCATGAAAATCGCCTCACACGCCATTTCATTGGCGCGCAAGGTCGCCGCGGTGTCGGTGGTGAAATACGGGTTGCCGGTACCGGCCGCAAAGATGCAAACCCTTTTCTTTTCAAGGTGCCGTACGGCGCGGCGGCGGATATAAGGCTCGCACACTTCATCCATGCGAATGGCCGAAATGACCCGGGTGAACACCCCAATTTCTTCCAGGGCAGATTGCATACCCAGTGCGTTCATCACCGTGGCCAACATCCCCATATAGTCTGCTGTGGTCCGCTCCATACCCTGAGCAGACCCACTCAGGCCCCGGAAAATGTTTCCGCCACCGATAACCATGCAGATCTCAACGCCCAGATCGTGAACCGATTTCACCTCTTGCGCGATGCGCTGAACGGTTGGCGGGTGCAGGCCAAAGCCCTGATCCCCCATCAATGCCTCTCCTGAAATTTTCAACATGACACGTTTGTATGTGGTTTTCGGGGTTTCGGCAGTTTCAGAAGACGGGGAAAGGCTCATGTTGCGCTCCGGGCTGGCACGGGGTTAATTTCCGGCGCAAAATGAAGCAAAAGCTCCGCAGGTTCAATGCGGTTGGTGAGGATTGAGGCAACCGCCTATGACCCAGCGATCAACAGACGCGATATTTCAGCAATTGCCCCCTATTCCCGATGACATACCTGTCCTGATTGCAGGGCCGACGGCATCCGGGAAGTCAGCACTGGCGCTGGAGATCGCCGAGCAGCATGGCGGCGTCATCGTCAATGCAGACGCAAGTCAGGTCTATGACTGCTGGCGAGTGATCTCGGCCCGACCATCTGTCGAAGAAGATACACGCGCGCCGCATCTGCTCTATGGTCACATCGCCTATGATCAGGAATATTCAGCCGGTCACTGGCTGCGCGAAGTGGTGCCACTGCTGACCGGGGGCCAGCGGCCAATCATCGTCGGCGGGACCGGTTTATATTTCACGGCCCTGACCGAAGGCATGGCCGAAATTCCTGCGACCCCAGCGCAGGTGCGGGCCGAAGCAGACTTGCTGACCGTATCTGAGCTGGTCGCCGGGGTCGACGAACAGACACTGTCAGGCCTGGATATACAGAACCGCGCGCGCGTGCAGCGCGCTTGGGAAGTGCAGCGCGCCACTGGTCGCAGCCTATTGTCCTGGCAGGCCGATACGCCACCGCCAATTTTACGGCTGGATGATGCGGTTCCTATCGTTTTTGACGTCGACAAAACGTGGCTTCTGGATCGGATTGAACGCCGTTTTGATCAGATGCTGGAGCTGGGCGCAATCGACGAAGTACGCGCCATGCGGGATCGTTTCGACCCCGCTCTTCCCGCCTGTAAAGCCATTGGTGTGCCAGAGCTTATGGCCTATCTGGATGGAACACTGACTTTGGATCAGGCCCGTGAACGGGCCACAATCTCGACCCGGCAATTTGCCAAACGTCAACGCACGTGGTTTCGGGCCAGAATGAAAACATGGAATCACGTTTATTTCTCAAAGTGATATCTGGTGTTGTTCATTCCACAGGATTTGACACCGAAAGCAAACAGATCAACGGAAACTAACTGGTTTTTCGTCTGTTATCAGTAATTTGACGCAGAATCTCCGCAAGGATTTCTCCTGAAGGAGCGCCAAATGACAAAATCCGTACCGAAATATCAACACTGCGGGAACGTCGCTTTTGTGCATTTTATGTCGATTCCGAACGTTGACGTTGAGTGATTTCTGGTGCCGAATGGCGGCATGGGGATGCACAGAGTCCAAAAAACGGAATCCTTCTTTCTTTCGACACGACTAACCCGTGTCGCTTAGAACAAGAACAAATCAACAAAATCAATGTCACAGGGAGACATTTATGACCAATACGGCAATCACCACAGACAAGGTGCACTGGGCGGCCGAGATGCACGCGCAGGAATACCGTGACGGCAAGCTTAGCCGCCGGGAATTTCTGGTCCGCGCGACGGCGCTGGGTGTCGCGGTACCGACGGCCTATGGTTTGATCGGTCTGCAATCGCCTGCGGCGGCACAAGAACCGCAGCGCGGTGGTACCATCCGCTATCAGATGGAAGTGCGCGCGCTTAAAGATCCGCGAACTTATGACTGGACGCAAATTGCCACTTTCACAGCAGGCTGGCTGGAGTACCTCGTTGAATACAACAACGACGGCTCGTTCAAGCCGATGCTGCTGGAAAGCTGGGAAGCCAATGACGACGCCACTGAATACACATTGAACGTTCGCAAGGGCGTAAAGTGGAACAATGGCGACGATTTCACGGCCGAAGACGTGGCCCGTAACATTGCAGGGTGGTGTGACGCTGGCCTGGAAGGCAACTCGATGGCATCGCGTATGGCGTCGCTTATCGACGAAAGCACTCAGCAAGCTGCGGACGGTGCAATCACTGTGGTTGACTCCCATACTGTCAAACTAAAGTGCAACGCGCCTGACATCACGATCATCCCGGGTATGGCGGACTATCCCGCCGCAATCGTGCACAGCAGCTTCGATGCAAACGACATGCTTTCAAACCCTGTCGGCACGGGCTTCATGCTGCCTGACAGCCACGAAGTTGGCGTCAAAGGCGTGCTGGTGCGCAACGAAGGTTTCGACTGGTGGGGATATGAGGCTGGCAAAGGCGGCTATATCGACCGCATCGAGTTCATCGACTACGGCACTGACCCGGCTGCATTCCTTGCAGCTTATGAGGCCGAAGAGATCGACATGAACTGGGAATCTGTTGGCGAATTCGTCGACATCTTTGACGGCATTGGACTTGTGCGCTCGGAAATCCCGTCGGGCTTTACCATCGTTATCCGACCGAACCAGTTGGCCGAAGACGAAAACGGCAACAAGATCTACGGCGACAAGCGCGTTCGTCAGGCTTTGGCCATGGCGGTGGACAACGAAGTGTGCCTGGAGCTGGGCATGTCGGGCTACGGCATTCCGGCTGACAACTGCCACGTCGGGCCGATGCACCCTGAACATGACTCGGCCGTGACTCGTATCCCATATGATCCTGCCGGGGCGAAAGCCCTGATGGACGAAGCGGGTATGGGTGATTTTGAGCACGAAGTGCAATCAATCGACGATGACTGGCGCCGTAACACCACGGCCGCGGTTGTAGCGCAGCTGAACGACGCGGGTATCAAGGCCAAGCACACAGTTCTGCCGGGATCGACCTTCTGGAACGACTGGACGAAATACGCCTTCTCGTCGACGAACTGGAACCACCGCCCATTGGGCACTCAGGTGCTGGCACTGGCCTATAAATCGGGAGTCGCGTGGAACGAATCCGGTTTCGCCAATGCAGAGTTTGATGCGTTGCTGGCCGAGGCGAACTCGATCGCAGATGTCGACAAACGTCGTGAAGTGATGGCCAAACTGCAGGGGATCATGATCGACGAAGGTGTCACGATCCAGCCTTATTGGCGGACAGCGATGCGCCATCACCGCGACAATTTGGTGGGTGTTGAAAAGCATATCGCTGACTTGCCGCAGCTTTATAAGTTCGGCTTTACGTCCTGAGCCAAAACGCAAAAGGCCGCGCCACCCTGGCGCGGCCTCTTCGTCCTGAACGCGACGAACAAGTAATAACAGCTAAGCGTGGCGTTCCATGAAACCCGCGCTAGCCGACCCACAGGGGCAAATATGGGACTTTTCATTCTAAGGCGGGTTGGCATCATGCTGTTGACGGCATTGTGTCTGACATTCCTGGTTTTCTTCTTAACTAACCTCTATCCGAACCTCGAGAAGCTGGCGAAAACGCAGGGCAACTTTCGGATGTCGGATGAACAGGTTGAGAGCTACCTGAGCAAAAATGGTTACCTCCAATCCACTCCGATAAAATACGGCGAATGGCTGGGTGTCCTGCCCTCGTATCGGTACACGAATGAAGACGGAACCGTTCAGGGAAGATGCATCCTGCCGGGCAAAACCGCCGAAGAATCCCCGAATTTCTGCGGAATCCTGCAGGGGTATTGGGGCTATTCGACTGTCTTCAAGGAAGAGGTTTCGACTGTTGTTGGGAACCGGTTGGCTCTGACTGGTCGTCTGATGCTCTGGGTCATGCTACTGATGGTTCCGTCTGCGTTGATCCTTGGTGTTTTGGCAGGAATGAAAGAAGGATCTGCCACTGACAGGACGTTGTCGACTTTCGCCATCACAACGACAGCAACACCGGAATACGTCTCGGGCGTGATCTTTATCGCCATCTTCACCTCATCCGCAGTTGGTTTGAAGTGGTTTAAAGGTACGGCCACGCAAGCGATGGAGAACCCGACCTTTGAGAACTTCTTTCTGCCGGTCCTGACCATTGCGCTTTATGGGATGGGCTATATTGCACGGATGACCCGCGCCTCGATGACCGAAGTGATGACCGCGCAATATATCCGCACCGCGCGCCTGAAGGGTGTTTCGTTCCCGAATATCGTCATGAAGCATGCGTTGCGTAACGCGCTGATTGCACCGTTCACCGTCATCATGCTGCAGTTCCCCTGGTTGCTGAATGGTGTAGTGATCGTCGAGACACTGTTCAACTACAAGGGCTTCGGCTGGGCGCTGGTTCAGGCCGCGGGCAATAACGACATTCAGCTGTTGCTGGCGATTTCGGTCGTTTCGGTCTTTGTGGTGCTGGTGACCCAGCTGATTTCGGATATCGGCTATGTCTACCTCAACCCGCGCATCCGCATTTCTTAAGGAGGGTTAGATCATGGAACCACTTACCTGGACCGGCTCTATCGCCTTCCTGAACCCGCTTTTTGCCCTTGGCCTTGCGCTAATGGTCTTGTCCATTGCCATCTGGATGCTGGCCAGCATCGTGCTGCCTGAAGACCAGATGACGGTGAACCCGGACGGTACGTTGAGCTCAAGCTCGGGCCTGCGGACACTGATACAACTTGCACTGCGCTACAGTTTCTTGGCCAGTGTCGGAATCGCACTCGCCTATATCGTACTGGGCGTACTAATGGGCACCAGCGCCGGGATTATTGGCGCCATGTCCCAGCAGTTTTTGCCCGTATGGGTGTCGTTAATCATCCTTTATGCCATGTCGATAGCCTTCAAACGCAAGCTTGGCCTCTACGGCAAACTGTTTGACAGCCCCATCGGCATGATTGGCTTTGGCCTTGTGATGTTCTGGGTTTTCACCGGGGTATTCGGCGCGATGGATTTGATCGTCACGCATGACCCGCTGTCGCAGATTTCGGGCATGAAGAACAAAGTGCCAGGTACGCCACTTTCAAATCTGGAGGACGGTCAATACGCCTGGTATCTGCTGGGTGGCGACAATCTGGCCCGCGATGTGTTCAGCCGCATGGTCAAAGGTGCATGGATTGTTGTTCAGATCGCCCCGCTTGCCACGATGTTTGCGTTCATGGTTGGAATCACGCTGGGTCTGCCGGCAGGCTATTATGGTGGTCGGCTGGATACTTTGCTGTCGTTCCTTGCGAACCTGATCCTGGCCTTCCCGGTGATCCTGCTGTTCTATCTGCTGGTCACGCCCGAGATCGTTGCGACCGGTGTACCGAACTACATGGCGGCCGTCTTGTTCGTATTCCCGATCATATTCCTCGGCGTGCTGTTGAACTCACGCTACTATACCAGACCGAACTTCCGAACACCGCTGCTGATCGGAGTTTTGGGAGTAGCGGGTTGGTTCTACCTGTCTCTGATTTCGACCGGTGGCTACATCATCAATACCGACGCCTATCGTATCTGGGGGCTGCCAACCTATCTGGATCTGTTCGATATCCCAGGCGGTATTCTGGTGGTCTTTGTCTCGGTGGTCTTTGTGAATTCGCCCACCGTTTTCCGCATCGTGCGCGGACTGGCACTGGACATCAAAACACGGGACTACGTAGCGGCAGCACAAACCCGTGGCGAGGGTCCGTGGTACATCATGCTGTGGGAAATCCTGCCCAACGCGCGTGGCCCGCTGATTGTCGATTTCTGCCTGCGCATTGGCTATACCACCATCCTTCTGGGAACCTTAGGGTTCTTTGGTCTGGGTCTGCCACCTGAAAGCCCGGACTGGGGGTCGACGATCAACGAGGGGCGCAAGCTTTTGTCGATCTACTTGCACCCTGCTCTGCCACCCGCGCTGGCCTTGTTGACGCTGGTTCTGGGTCTGAACCTGCTGGCCGACGGGTTGCGCGAAGAAAGCCTGAAAGACTGACGTGAAAACAACCGGGGGGCCAGCCCCCCCGGACCCCCCGAGATATTTTTAGCCAGATGAAGAGGATCCCCTCGATCTGGTGAGGAGATACAAGATGAGCAAGATGGCGGATTATGACGGCCCGATCCTTGAGATCGACAAGCTGTCGATTTCCTTCTTTACCCGCCTGCGGGAAATTCCGGCCGTGATGGATTTCTCTGTCAGTGTGCAACCCGGTGAAGCTGTTGGTCTGGTCGGTGAATCCGGTTGCGGCAAATCCACGGTGGCGCTGGGTGTCATGCAGGACCTTGGCAAGAACGGTCGCATCGTTGGTGGTACGATCAAGTTCAAAGGGCGTGATCTGGCGGAAATGAGTTCAGATGAATTGCGCGACATACGCGGCAATGAGATCGCGATGATCTATCAGGAGCCGATGGCCTCACTGAACCCGGCAATGAAGATCGGTAAGCAGCTGATGGAAGTGCCCATGATTCACGAGGGCGTCAGCGCGGAAGAAGCGTATTCGCGCGCGCTTGAAGTTGTCACCGATGTGCGCCTGCCGGACCCCGAGCGAATGCTCAACTCGTTCCCGCACCAGCTATCAGGCGGTCAACAGCAGCGCATCGTGATCGCGATGGCCTTGATGTCGAAACCGGCGCTGCTGATCCTTGACGAACCAACAACGGCACTTGACGTGACGGTTGAGGCTGCCGTGGTCGAGCTGGTGAAGGATCTGGGCAAGAAATACGGCACCTCGATGCTGTTCATTTCGCACAACCTCGGGCTGGTTCTGGAAACCTGTGACCGGCTTTGCGTGATGTATTCGGGTGAGGCGGTCGAGCGCGGCTCGATCAAGGATGTGTTTGACGAGATGCAGCATCCTTACACGCAGGCCCTGTTCCGGTCGATCCCGCTGCCGGGGGCCGACAAGAATTCGCGCCCGCTGGTGGCTATACCGGGGAACTTTCCCCTACCCCATGAGCGACCCCATGGTTGTAACTTTGGTCCGCGCTGCGACTATTTCGAAGAGGGTCGCTGTGACGCCAAGGACATCCTGATGGAGGCGGTGCCCGGAAATGACCGGCACCATACCCGTTGCCTTAAATTCAAAGAGATTGACTGGAACGCACCAATCACGGTGGGTGAACAGAAAGAGAAAGGTGAGATCGGCAGGGTCGTTCTGAAGATGGACAACCTCAAGAAATACTATGAGGTTGCAGCAAATGCCCTGTTCGGCGGTGGCGAAAAGAAGGTTGTGAAGGCAAACGAAACGCTCAGTTTCGAGGCGCATGAATCCGAGACGTTGGCCATCGTGGGTGAATCCGGTTGCGGCAAGTCCACGTTCGCCAAGGTTTTGATGGGTCTTGAGACGGCCACGGACGGGCAGATTCTGCTGGACAACCGCAATATCGAACAAGTGCCCATAGAAGAGCGCGACGCAAAGACCGTTGGTGAAGTTCAGATGGTGTTTCAGAACCCGTTCGACACGCTGAACCCGTCGATGACCGTTGGGCGCCAGATCATCCGGGCATTGGAAATCTTCGGTGTTGGCAATTCTGAGGCCGAGCGCAAGAAGCGGATGCTGGAGCTGCTGGATCTGGTAAAACTGCCGCGCGCCTTTGCCGACAGGATGCCGCGTCAGCTGTCGGGTGGCCAGAAGCAGCGCGTAGGTATCGCGCGCGCCTTTGCTGGCGATGCGCGCATCGTGGTAGCCGACGAGCCCGTATCGGCGCTGGACGTTTCGGTGCAAGCTGCGGTGACCGACCTGCTGATGGAAATTCAGCGCGAGCACAAAACCACGTTGCTGTTCATCAGCCATGACCTTTCCATCGTGCGATACCTCAGCGACCGTGTGATGGTGATGTATCTGGGCCACGTGGTCGAGCTGGGCACTACTGATCAGGTTTTTGCACCCCCCTACCACCCTTATACCGAAGCGCTTCTGAGTGCTGTTCCCATCGCCGATACATCGGTCGAAAAGCAGCACATCGTACTGGAGGGTGATATTCCTTCAGCCATGAACCCGCCACCGGGATGCCCGTTCCAGACACGGTGTCGCTGGAAATCCGAAGTGCCTGACGGCCGTTGCGAGTCACATGTGCCACCGGTGCAGACATTGGCCGAGGGTCATCAGGTGAAGTGCCACTTGTCCGAAGAGGTGCTGGCACGGATGCAACCCGTTATCAAAGTCGCGGCCGAGTAGGTTTGCGGATCTTCACTGGAAAGGGCCGGTCGTTGACCGGCCCTTTCTGTGAGCGCCGCGTTTCACGAGGAAACTGGCGGCGCCTGTGAGTGGTGGTTCCCTGTAAGACTCTCAGCCGGTCATGACATTATTGCCGAAATGCATGAACTCCTGGTTCATACCAGCAATCTCTCCAGCCTCCAGTTTCAGGCTGGCGCTGTCAAGCATCTGATAGCTTTGCTGTCCCTTTACCCACTCGTCTGCTGATTGCAGCGTGGTCAGCGTATAAGACGTGACTTCGTTCAGGTAATGAGTTGGGATAATGATCTTGGGCTTTAGCTTGGCCACGATGTCATTACCCTGATCGAAGCTCAGGATATGTTGCGACCCGTCTACCGGTAGGGTCAGAACATCGACCTGTCCGACGGCGTCCCAAAACTCCTGAGGCGGATTGTGGCGATTATCACCCCAGATCAGCGTACGAATGCCGCCTGTTTCCACCAGATAGACCACCATATCCATATGACCCACATTGTTCGGTGGGCAGGCTTCGACCCCAAACTCGGCCAGTGCATTGGTCCAGTTGTACCACCCCGGCGCCACGCAGGCATGTTTATCTGCAAAACCAGTGATCTTGATATCGGAGAACTCGAAATTGCCCACCATCCTGTCCAGCACCATGGTCGAGCTTGGTCGTTCGATCGCGTCGTGATCGAAATGCGCATGTGTCGACAAGGTAATGTCCACCGGGATCTGGGGGAATTCATTGCGGAACCAAAGCCCCCACGCGCCCGACGGGTCATCACGCCAGGGGTCGAACAGGACCGTTGCGCCGTTGGGCGAGGTGATCTTGATGGCGCAATGGCCATAATAGTCGATACTGACAACTCCGGCACTGGCCTGCCCCGTCGATCCCTGCAGGTCGATCACATGGTTATTGTTCCCTGGTTGCAACCACGCCTGCGATTGCGCCTCGGCAGGTTTCGCGCCAAGCACTGAAGCTGTCGCGCCAACACCGGCGGCACCTGCCGCCATGAAAAATGACCGCCGAGACAACCCCGGTGCCAGATGATCCTTGTCCCCTTTCAGGATGGTCGGTTTCAGATCCTTGCGATCCATATCTATGTACCTCTCTGTTGGACGTGCGCCGTTTTTCGGCACCTCATCCCAGAGGGTAGCAAGCCAAAGCACATCAGCTCAGACCGAAAAAATGGGGGTGGAATATGGGGGCATTCCCCATATTCAACATTCACGAAATCGAGAGCAAATGACTGCGCAGGTTTTGATCCCTTCCCTCAAGTCCTAGTTTTCGACGAATGTTGTTGCGGTGAAAATCGATTGTCGACGTCTCTCGGGACAGGGCCTTGGCAATGTCCTTCGTGGTTTTCCCAAACATGACCATCTGTGCAATTTCCATTTCGGTCGGGGTCATTGCCGCGAAGGCATCCGTCAACTTGTCAGACAGCGAAGACGTGATCTCGTTCAGGTTCTTTTCGGCCAGCTCAAGATAGACAAATTGCGCCTCGTCGCCGGAAAGCTGCGCCCGAACCTTTTCAAGATACGGCAAAACTCTGCTTCGAACCTGCTCGACGATTTCGTGATCCCGGTTCTTGCGGTCATCGTCGAGACTTGAGAGCAATACGCGCAACGCTGTGTTCGTCTCCTGCAACTCTCGGGTTCGATCCGAAACACGCGTTTCAAGCTGGGCAAGTGTTTCGTTCAGTTTCTCCTCCAACGCGCGTCTCAGATAAACCTCTTGCAACAAAGCCAAATCCGACTCGACCATGCGCGCGAACTGCGCCAGCCCCTCTCGGAACAACAAGGCCCGCCGGTTCTGTTTACGGTCCAGAACACAGATTGTGCCGAACACCGAGCCGTCGGGCCATTTCAGCGGTAAGCCGATGTAAAAGGTCATTCCGTGTTCCAGGTCGTCGTTGTCCGCCCAAACCGGATCACATTTGGCGTCCTCGACCACCAATTCTCCGTCACGCTCCAGAACACCCTGGCAATATAGCTTGGGGTTCAACTGGAAACTCAGACCGACCGGATATGGATTCTCGGGGTGATCGGATGTGATCAAAACCGCATGATCCGGCGCGTCGGTTTTCATGATCAGGCTTGCGGGCACGTCGGCCAGTTCTGCGACCAGATCAACAAGTTGCTGCCAGTTTGCCAGCGTTTCTTTGGGAATCTGCGGATGATCAGCAGGCATAAGGGGCCTCACCAGTTACTGGGCGATACCCTGTCAGGTTAGTTGGAGGCGTTACACTGAATCAAGAATACGACACTCTGCGGCGCAGCATCAGTTTCAGCCGCCCCAGATAACCTTCACGTAGTTCTGGGTTTCCTTGTACGGCGGGATACCACCATGCTTTTCAACCGCATCAGGCCCCGCGTTATAGGCCGCCAACGCCAAAGGCCACGATTTGAACTTGCGGTACTGCCAGGACAGATATCTGGCACCGCCTTCGAGGTTCTGCTTGGGATCATGCGGGTTTACGCCCAAAAGCTCAGCCGTTTGTGGCATAAGCTGCGCCAATCCCAACGCACCTTTATGTGACTTCGCCTGAGGGTTCCATCCACTTTCCTGCTGCACGAGACGCAAAAACAGATCTTCTGGGATGTTGTGAAGGCGGGCAACGCGCCGCGCGATTTCCAGATATTCTCCGCGATATTTTCCTGAATATCGTTTGCTGACCTGATCGCGCGTTGTTTTGGGTTTCAGCCGGGCCGAGTCGCGGTACTGGGTTGCCGCACGAGAATCCAGAATCTTCGCCTGTTTCAGGAAAATATCCTTGCGGCTTTTGCTGGACAAGGTTTGTGCTTGCACCGGCGCAACGGCCAATACTAGGCAGGCAACAGAAAACCCAGCAACCCAAGAACGCATCTTTGCTTATCCTGCTCGATCAAAAACCAGTGGGAGTATAGGTATTCCCGCAAAAAATGAAAGCTTGGTAAATAGTACAGTAAGACTCTTGTTCGACAGTGTTGTATCAACTGTTTTCAACCATGATGCAGGCCGTATAGGGTCTCACGAAACTCATTGCGCCAGATTCGGCGCATTTACGCAGAACAGAACGAGGATTTACATGGCGGGTTCAGTCAACAAGGTCATTCTGGTGGGAAATCTTGGCCGCGACCCCGAAGTCCGGTCGTTCCAGAACGGTGGCAAAGTGTGCAACCTGCGCATTGCCACCTCGGAAAACTGGAAAGACCGCAACACGGGTGAACGTCGTGAACGGACAGAGTGGCATTCGGTTGCCATCTTCTCGGAACCGCTGGCCCGCATCGCCGAGCAATATCTGCGCAAGGGCAGCAAGGTTTATATCGAAGGCCAGCTGGAAACCCGCAAATGGCAGGATCAGTCCGGTCAGGATCGTTATACGACCGAGGTTGTCCTGCGCCCCTATCGCGGGGAACTGACCCTGTTGGACGGTCGTAGTGAAGGCGGTGGCGGCAGCGGCGGCGGGTATGGTGGCGGCCAGGCCGGTGGCGGTTACGGTGACCCCTATGGCGGTCCATCCAGCTCTCCGGCGCCTGCATCGGGCGGAATCGACGACGACGAGATTCCGTTCTAAGTAAAACGGAGAAACAACATGACATGGTCCTTCTCTCTCGGCCGATTGCTCGGGTCCGAATTGAGGGTCCATGTCACCTTTTTTCTGCTGCTCGCTTGGGTCGGTTTTGCCGCATTCTCAGCCGGTGGCCTGCCAGCCGCGACAGAAAACCTTCTCTTTGTTCTGGCGCTGTTTGCCTGCGTTGTCGCTCATGAGTTCGGTCACGCCCTTATGGCGCGGCGTTATGGTATCAAAACCCCCGACATCACCCTTCTGCCCATCGGCGGCCTGGCCCGGCTTGAGAGAATGCCGGAAAAACCGATGCAAGAGGTTCTGGTGGCGCTTGCGGGTCCGGCAGTGAATATCGCAATCTTTATTGGCCTTGCCGTGCTTGGCGCTGGGATGCCGCTTGAGACCCTCGCGCAATTGGAGTCACCAAATGTGAGGATTGTGGACAAGCTGGCCTATATCAATCTGCTTTTGGCCATCTTCAACTTGATCCCGGCATTCCCAATGGACGGAGGCCGCGTCTTTCGCGCCCTTCTGTGTTTACGCATGAATCGTGTCAAAGCCACCCGAATTGCAGCCGTTGGTGGCCAGGTTGTCGCCATCGGGTTTGGATTTCTAGGGCTGAGCTCTGGCAATCCAATTCTGGTATTGATCGCCGTATTTGTGTTCTTTGCGGCCAATGCAGAAAGCCAGGAAGTCGCTTTGCGATCCGCGGTCCGCCGCGTTCTGGCCCGGGACGCGATGATCACCGAATTTCATGCCCTATCCCCCAGCGATACGCTGAGCACAGCTGCGCAAGCCGTCATTCACACCACGCAGCACGAATTTCCGATACTAGACTCAAATCACACTTTGCTGGGTTTTGTGACACGCGATCGCCTGTTCACTGCCCTGGCAAGCGACCAGCCCAGAACTTCGCCCGCGACCTCGATCATGGATGCCAACGTTCCCGCAGTCTTGCTGACAACCGGCCTTGAGGACGTGCTGGAACACCTGCACAATGGGGCTCCGGCCATTGCAGTTCTGACCCATGGCGGTCACATGATCGGTTACATAACCCGCGAAAACATTGGCGAGCTGATGGTTATTCAGGGCCGTTAATCCCCTGCGTCACACCGGGGCCAGCGCGTCCGACAGAACCGACAAGACCGCATCCTTCGGCACATCCGAGGTCACAAAAGCCTGACCAATTCCGCGGGCCAGGATAAACCGCAGCTGGCCGTCCACAACCTTTTTGTCCTGCCCCATCAGATCCACCAGCGCCTCGGCACTTGGCAAGTCACCGGGAATATCAGCCAGGTCCGTTTTCATGCCCATCGCCCGCAGATGCGCGCGTACCCGGCTTGGGTCTTCTTGCGAACACAGGCCAAGGCGGGACGAAAGCTCGAACGCAAGTGCACAGCCAATGGCCACGCCCTCGCCATGCAAAAGACGGTTCGAATAACCTGTGGCGGCCTCCAAGGCATGGCAGAAGGTGTGCCCCAGATTCAGCAGGGCGCGGTCACCTTGTTCGGTTTCATCCCGGGCCACGATATCGGCTTTCATCTGAACCGAGCGGGTTACCGCACGCACACGTGCGGCCATGTCGCCCGAGGAGACGCTTTGCCCGTTCACCTCAAGCCATTCAAAGAATTCCGCATCCCCAAGCAAGCCGTATTTCACCACCTCGCCATACCCTGAAAGAAAGTCCCTCTGGGTCATGGACTGCAAGACAGATGTATCTGCCAGAACCAGCGATGGCTGATGAAAAGCGCCGATCAGGTTCTTCCCCTGAGGGGCGTTGATCCCTGTTTTCCCTCCGACAGAGCTGTCGACCTGCGCCAGCAAAGACGTGGGGATTTGTACGAACCGAACACCTCGGCGCAGGACGGCTGCGGCAAAGCCAGCAAGATCACCAATTACCCCGCCACCAAGGGCCACAACAACGTCCCTACGTTCAACCTTTTCAGCCAACAGCCACTCAACCGCGCGTTCGAAATGAGGCCAGCTTTTGGTCGCCTCGCCGGCGGGCAAGGCCAGCGCGGACATTTCGATTCCGGCGACTTTCAGACCTGCACACAGCGCGTCCAGATGTAGGTCAGCAACGTTCTCATCTGTCAGGACGGCCACCTTGGGGCGCGCCAATAGTGGTGCAATCCATTCGCCCGCTCGCGCCAGAAGATCCGGACCGATCTCAACGTCATACGACCGGTCACCCAGTTCCACATGTACTGTTTGATGCATTATCTGATTTCCAAAACATCAGGGCGCGCCAACAAGGCGTCGACAACCCGGTCCACCATATTCTCGATCGACGTTTCGCCGTCCGAATCCACGATCAAATCTGCCTCGGCGTAAACCGGAACACGCGCCTCGTAGAGGGCTTTCAATGTCGCATACGGATCAACGGTGCGCAGCAGTGGGCGCGTGTCCTTGTGGCGAACTCGGCTCCACAAAACTTTCAGGTCTGCCCGCAACCAGACAGACGCCCCACGCAAGGTGATCAAACGCCGGTTGTCGGGTTGAAGAAACGCCCCGCCACCCGTTGAAAGGATGCCTTTTTTTTCGTCCAGCAGGCGGCTGATGACCTGTGTTTCCTTGGTGCGAAAAAACGGCTCCCCGTCCCGCTCAAAGATTTCGGGAATGGTCATGTTGGCGGCTGATTCGATTTCGGCATCACTATCCAGAAAGGGAACACCCAGACGCGCGGCCAAAGCGCGGCCCACGGCCGTCTTGCCGGCCCCCATCATGCCCACCAAAACCACGGTTTTGTGCAGATCAAATCGGGTCTGCGCGTCCGCTGAATGCGTGTTATGCTTAATTTCGCTCATTTCACCGTGAATGACGTGATCTTGGGAAAAATGCCAGTTATAACTTGGTCAAAATCAAAAATTGAGGCAGCGTGACGCCATGAGCCGTCTGATCAAATTCCTGATATATGTTCTGTGCCTGACATTCATCGGGCTGGTTGCCTATGCCTATGTCGGTCCATTCTTTGGTGTGGATTTCTCTGCGCCTCAAAGTGAAATTCGCGAGCCGGTTGTACTGGATGTCAACTAAGCAACTGCTTTTGGCAGTCACACTGGCCGGGTCGGCACATGCGCAGGAACCCTTATCCGCCATTGAATGGCTGACAGACCCGCCGGAAAACCTGCCGGGAACCGTTCTGCTGGAACCACCGGTTACGCAAGATGGCGCATTGCCGGAAATTGAAGTGACTTCGCTTGAGGCACTGTCGCAGCCGTTGGGCCTTGTTTCGTCCTCTGTCACCGGTCTGCCCGTCGACCTTTGGCAGGGCAGCGAGGCGGATCGCCTGGCCGAACTGATCGCCGACGTCCACGTGCGTGACAACCCGGCCATGCAGCGTTTGTTGTTCACGTTGCTCTTGTCTGAAACCCGCGCGCCGTCGGGGCCACTGGCCGAAGAAACCCTTTTGCTGGCCCGACTGGATCGGTTGATGCAACTGGGTGCCGCTGATCCGGCACAATCGCTTGTTCAACTGGCCGGACCCACTGACACGCAGGACCGGTTCAAGCGCTGGTTCGATGCGACGCTCTTGACCGGGGATGAGGATCGCAGTTGTACCGCCCTTATTGCCGAACCGTATCTTTCGCGGGACTATGCGGCTCAGATCTTCTGCAAGGCCCGCCGCGGGGATTGGGCTTCGGCTGCGCTGACGCTTGAGGCGGCACATGCGCTTGAAATCCTTCCACCCGAGGATCTGGCGGTTCTGGACCGTTTCCTCAGCCCGGAACTGTATGAAGGCGCAGCTTACCTGCCGCAGCCGGAAAACCCTGATCCCCTGACGTTCCGTTTGTTTGAGGCAATTGGCGAACGGCTTCCTTCCGCTCCGCTGCCGCGGGCGTTTGCCAATGCGGATCTGCGCGATGTCGCGGGTTGGAAGGCACAGATCGAAGCAGCGGAACGGCTTACCCGTATTGGCGCATTAACCCCCAATCAGCTGCTGGGCCTCTATACCGAGCGTGATCCGGCAGCCTCAGGTGCTGTCTGGGATCGGGTGGCCGCCGTTCAGCGTTTTGAAAGCGCGTTGGAAACCGGGAATGCGGAAGCGATCGGAAAGACTTTGCAGCCGGTCTGGCAACAGATGCGCGGTGTCGGGCTTGAGGTTCCGTTTGCCGAACTTTTCGCCGAGCGCTTGTCACTTTTCACATTGCCAGTTGCCGCCACCGAAAACCTGCGCTGGCGTATTCTGATGCTGTCCGGGCTTTACGAACAGGCCGCCTTGGCAGCGCCCGACACATCCAACGAAACCCGATTTCTTGCCGCTTTGGCACAAGGTGACCCCGGGCGCGCGGTGTCCCCGTCCCCTTTGGCTGATGCTATCGCTCAGGGGTTTGAATGGGCAGCGCCTGTGCCGGGCGACATTGATGCGCTGCTGGCCAACGGTCAATTGGGCGAAGCCATTATTGAAGCCATGCAACTGTTTGCACATGGCGCACGGGGCAATCTGGTGGACCTGACAGCGGCAATTGCAACATTCCGGCGCGTTGGGCTGGAAGACACCGCGCGACGTGCGGCCCTGTCCCTTTTGATCCTGCAAAAGCGTTGATCATGGGCTCTCCGGCATTAGATTCGCTGTGGATTTCAACGTTCTTGCAGGCGCAGGCGGCAGAGCTTGGCGCTGCGACCAATACGCTGCTGGCTTATGGGCGCGACCTGAAAGATTTTGCCGAATGGCTGGACCGCAAGAAATCCGGATTTGATCAGGCAGATCGCGACCTGATCGAAGCCTACCTGATCGAGTGCGATGCACAGGGCTTGTCACGTTCAACCCGCGCGCGGCGTTTGTCTGCTATCAAACAGCTGTACCGGTTTGCCTTCGAAGAAGGCTGGCGCGCGACCAATCCGGCCATTCAGATCAAAGGTCCCAGCCGGCAGAAACGACTGCCCAAGACGCTGGATGTGCCCGAAGTTGATCGTTTGCTGGAGGCTGCCCGAAAAACCGGGCGAACCGAATCTGACAGGCTGAGGAACACCTGCCTGATGGAGGTTTTGTACGCTACCGGAATGCGGGTGACTGAACTTGTCTCCCTGCCCGTCTCCTCGGCCCGTGGCGACCCCCGGATGCTGCTGGTGCTGGGAAAAGGGGGGAAGGAGCGAATGGTCCCCTTGTCGCCGCCGGCCCGGGATGCTTTGGCCGCTTGGTTGACCGCGCGGGACGAGGCCGAGGACCTGGCCGCGGAAAAAGGCGCTCAGCGCTCGCGCTTTCTGTTCCCATCACGCGGCAAGTCCGGTCATCTGACACGGCACAGGTTCTTTTTGCTGGTGAAAGAGCTGGCTGTACGCGGCGGTGTTTCTTCTGAAAAAGTCACACCACACACGCTGCGCCATGCATTCGCTACGCATCTGCTGGCCAACGGCGCTGATCTGAGATCGATCCAGACGTTATTGGGCCATGCAGACGTAGCGACGACAGAAATCTATACGCATGTTCTGGATGAACGTCTGGCGGAACTGGTGTTGCAACATCACCCGCTGAGCAAAGACCGCAATGGAGACAAGGGCTAAGACCTTGATCCAGCGGGGCGACGTCCCCATAACGGATGCAGTACACAAACCTATCAAGGACCAATGGAACCCTTACCTTCTATGATCGACGGCGCATTCTGGTTTACGACCGGCGCTATCCTGTTCCTGCTTATCCTGTCCGGATTTTTCTCGGGCTCGGAAACGGCGCTGACCGCCTCATCTAGGGGGAAACTGCGCGCTCAGGCCGACAAGGGATCGCGCGGGGCTAAAAAGGCTCTGGAAATCACCGACGACAACGAACGTCTGATCGGGTCGGTTCTGCTGGGCAACAACCTCGTCAACATTCTGGCCGCGTCACTGGCGACGGCGTTGTTCACACGTCTTTTTGGCGAAAGCGGCGTGGCATTGGCAACGCTGGTCATGACCTTTCTGGTGTTGATCTTTGCCGAAGTGCTGCCCAAGACATACGCCATCACCAATTCCGAAAAGGCCGCTGCGGCCGTTGCGCCGATCATCAGCGTGGTCGTGACGGTGTTTTCACCTGTCGTCGCGGCCGTACGATTGTTGGTGCGTGGCGTATTGCGCCTGTTCGGAGTTCAGATCGATCCTGACAGCAATATTCTGGCCGTGCGCGAAGAAATCGCAGGCGCCCTGCAACTGGGCCATTCGGAAGGGGTTGTCGAAAAAGAAGATCGCGACCGCATCCTCGGCGCGCTGGACCTGGGCGACCGCACGGTGGAAGAGATCATGCTCCACCGTTCCAACATCGAGATGATAGATGCGAACGCCCCACCCGAAGCTATCCTGAGGCAATGCCTTGAAAGCCCTCACACTCGTCTGCCTGTTTTCAGGGACGAGCAGGAGAACATTGTTGGCGTTGTTCACGCCAAGGACTTGTTCCGCGCGATGTATGCACAGGCTGGCAGCAGCGATGGCGGCACCGACCGGCTGGCCAGCTTCGACATCGGCAAGGTCGCAAATGCCCCCTACTTCGTTCCAGAGACCACAACTCTGGATGACCAGATGCGCGAGTTTCTGAGGATGCATGGTCATTTTGCGCTGGTGGTGGACGAATACGGCTCATTGCGTGGACTGATCACGCTTGAGGATATTCTGGAAGAAATCGTGGGCGAAATCGCCGATGAGTTCGATATCGCCGAAGAGGTGCCGGTCGTGCGGACGGATGATGGCCAATTCCTTGTCGAAGGTGCTATGACCATTCGCGATGTCAATCGTGCGCTGGACTGGTCGCTACCGGATGAAGAAGCCAACACTCTTGCTGGTCTGGTCATCCACGAAGCCCAGATGATCCCGGTTGTTGGGCAAGTGTTCTCGTTCCATGGCTTCCGGTTCGAGGTTACAGCACGCGAAGGCAATCGTATCACAGCCCTGAAAGTGCGGCCCTTATAGGGTTTGGACGCTAGACAAAAACGACGCGCTCTGTCGCTCGTTTGACAGAATGCTTTGCCATTGATCTGCACCGTCCTACCAGAAAAGGAGGAGCGGATGAAAAACACATGCCAGGTGGTCGTCATTGGTGGCGGTGTTGTCGGATGTTCGGTTCTTTATCACCTGACCAAGCTCGGGTGGTCGGACGTCATGTTGCTGGAACGGTCCGAACTGACCAGCGGATCGACCTGGCATGCGGCAGGCGGGTTTCACACCCTCAACGGCGACACCAACATGGCGGCGCTACAGGGATACACGATCAGGCTGTATAAAGAACTGGAACAGATCACCGGCATGTCCTGTGGCCTGCACCACGTGGGCGGTGTGACACTTGCCGACAATCAGGACCGGTTTGATATGCTGCTGGCGGAACGCGCCAAGCATCGGTTCATGGGGCTTGAGACAGAAATCGTCGGCCCGGAAGAAATCAAAAAGATCGCGCCCATTACAAATATCGACGGAATTATCGGTGCTCTTTATGATCCGCTGGATGGACATTTGGACCCCTCAGGCACCACCCATGCCTATGCCAAGGCCGCGCGAATGGGCGGTGCCACAATTGAAACTCATTGTATGGTGCGTGAAACCAACCAGCGCCCCGATGGAAGCTGGGATGTCGTCACCGACAAGGGCACAATCCATGCCGAACACATTGTTAATGCAGGCGGGCTTTGGGCACGTGAAGTTGGCGCCATGGCCGGTGTCTATTTTCCCCTGCACCCGATGGAGCATCAATATCTTGTCACCGACGCGATCCCACAGATCGAAGCAATTATCGATGCGGGTGGCGAGCATCCGCATGTCATGGATCCGGCAGGTGAAAGCTATTTAAGGCAGGAAGGGCGTGGCCTGTGCATCGGGTTCTACGAACAGCCCTGCAAGCCCTGGGCAGTAGACGGCACCCCGTGGGATTTCGGGCACGAGTTGCTGCCCGATGACTATGACAAGATCACCGACAGTATCGAATTCGCATATCGCCGCTTTCCCGTGCTGGCTGAGGCTGGGATAAAATCGGTGATCCACGGGCCGTTTACCTTTGCCCCTGATGGCAACCCGCTGGTCGGCCCTGTACCCGGAATGCGCAACTACTGGTCGGCCTGCGGTGTCATGGCCGGGTTCAGTCAGGGTGGCGGCGTTGGCCTGACGCTGGCGCAGTGGATGATCGAAGGCGAGCCCGAGCGCGATGTGTTTGCCATGGATGTTGCCCGCTTCGGAGACTGGATCAGCCCAGGTTACACCCGCCCCAAAGTCATCGAGAATTATCAGAAACGCTTCAGCGTCGCCTATCCGAACGAAGAACTACCTGCCGCGCGCCCCAACCGCACAACACCAATGTATGACATCTTCAGCGAGCTGGGCGCGGTCTGGGGGCAGCAATACGGCCTTGAGGTCCCAAACTATTTTGCTCAGGAAAATGAGCCGGGGTTTGAAACGCCATCCTTCCGCCGCTCGAACGCGTTCGCGGCGACAGGGCGCGAAGTGCGGGCGGTGCGTGAAGCTGTGGGTATCAACGAAGTCCACAATTTCGGCAAATACCGCATCACCGGACCCGATGCTCGGAACTGGCTGGACCGGATCATGGCTGGCCGCATTCCGAAACCCGGTCGGCTGTCTTTGGCCCCGATGCTGTCGCACAAGGGCAAGCTAATCGGTGATTTCACCGTTTCCTGCCTGACTGACACCGAGTTCCAGCTTACGGCGTCTTATGGCAGTCAGGCCTTCCACATGCGGTGGTTCCAGCAAAACGCTCAGGACGGCGTGAGAATTGAAAACGTCAGCGACCGGTTGAACGGCTTCCAGATTGCCGGCCCGAAGGCAACGCAAGTTCTGGCAGCCTGCACCCGAGACGACTTGGCCGATTTCAACTTCCTGAACGTGCGCCGGATGACTGTCGGCATGACCGACTGTATCGTTCAGCGTGTCAGCTATACGGGTGATCTTGGTTATGAAATCTATTGCGACCCCTTAGCGCAGCGTCAGCTTTGGTGGACGCTGTGGGAGGCCGGACAACCCCACGGCATTGTTCCGTTCGGAATGCGCGCAATGATGAGCCTGCGGCTAGACAAGTTCTTTGGCTCATGGATGCGGGAATATTCGCCAGATTACACCGCCGCAGAAACGGGGTTGGACCGGTTCATTGCTTTCAACAAAAACACCCGTTTCATCGGCCGCGATACAGCGGAATCAGAACGGGCCAACGGAACCACCCGCCAGCTGGCAGCCTTCGAGGTTGAAACAGACGATGCAGACGTCAACGCCTATGAACCGATCTGGCTGGATGGTTCGGTTGTCGGGTTCTGTACCTCCGGCGGCTATTCTCATTTTGCGCAAAAATCCGTCGCCATGGGCTTTCTGCCGTCCGGGCGCATAGAAGATGGTCTGGGGGTTGAAATCGAGATTCTGGGGCAGATGCGCAAAGCGAAGGTTATCTCGACACCTTTGTTTGACCCAGATGGCACACGCATGAGGGGATGACAGCACACATGACTGACGGCAGTGAGGCACAATGACCGAAATCCCAATCATCCTGCTTGCCGCCGGTCAATCCAGTCGTATGGGCGGGTTGGACAAGCTTTTGCAGCAAATCGATGGCATTCCACTGCTGACCCGCACTGCGACCCTTGCGCGTGGTGTGGCGCGTGTCCTTGTCGCCCTGCCACCGCGTCCACACCCAAGATATGATGCACTTGCGGGACTGGATGTTCAGACCGTTCCGGTTCCGGACGCGGCAGAGGGAATGAACGCCAGTTTGCGCACCGCCATAGAATACCTTCCTGTAGACGCACCCGCAGTCATGGTTTTGCTGGCCGACTTACCTGACCTGACCCAGGCTGATCTGAGAACGATCTTGAATGCACGTCAATTACATCCCGACAATGTAATCTGGCGCGGAACAACCGCAGATGGAAAGCCCGGGCACCCGGTGATCTTCGATCGGACGCTTTTCAGTCAGCTCTTGGCATTGCACGGCGATCACGGCGCGCAGACGGTGGTTCGGTCACAACAGGGTGGCGTATTCCTGCAAGCCCTACCCGGTCAAAACGCGGTTTTGGATTTGGATACGCCGGAAGATTGGGATGCTTGGTGCAAGAAGCGCACTTCTTGAATAAACACGGCCCGGTCGATATCGACCGGGCCGGTGCCCAATACAGGACTACCACTTTCCACAATTCCAAAAGTTTGACCAATAGGTCTTAAAGACGCTCTGGTTCCCTAGCCGCTAAACCTAAACAAGACCCCCTCGTTAACACGCCGCTAAAACTTCCGGTAACTGAGTTAGCCGCCAGCGCCCCCTAGCGCTTTTGGCTTCCCCTCACTTGGGCAATTTCATCCTCACTTATCCGATCCTTAGAAACAACGTAAAATTGGAAGAATAGGTTAATTTCGCGCACCTCGATTTGGCTTTTAGGCAACATAGCTCCACGGCCTGCTCAACCTATAGGCGATCCAAGTCCGGTGCGCATATCAACGATTCGGGATTAAGCGCAAACTTATGCACCCATTCAGCTGCCTGTCAGCAAAGTTACAGCGTCAAGTCCGATGACTCCCGGACTCGCCCACAACCATTGGAAGAGCAGCACTTTTCCCCACTATTCAGTGAAAGCATTGTCAACAAAACAAAGAAAATTCAACTTTTTTGAAAGTTTGACGTCCGTTTTGGCAACAATCCTCCGATTCGCCTTCGACCTACCCGGTTAAATCAGCGAATCCTGATCAACGTCCTTCGCCACAAAACACCCGCTTTGTGGCAAAATTAAGATTTATTAATTGATCAGTCAGGAAACCCCAATCCTGCCAGTGCATCTCATGTCTCAACGCGCAACGGAAATTGCGTGATCAAACCAGGAGACAGAAATGAGCATCCGAAAATCTTCGCTTTTACTTCCCCGCACATCCAACTGGATGGGGGTCAGCGCATTGGGCGCAGCTATGCTGGCCACAACCGCTTTACCTTCGAAGGCGGATGAGGCGCTTGCCGATCTTGTCGAATCCGTTTCCCCTTCGGTTGTAACCATCATTGCCGAGCAAAAGGCCGGCCCAAGCCCCGCACAGGGGCAGAATTATGATTTCGACGGTCATCCGTTTGGGGAATTCTTCAAGCGCTTTGGTGGGCCTGAAGGGTTCAACATGCCTCAACGCGGGCCGGCACAAGGGCTCGGGTCAGGGTTTGTACTGGATGAAGCCGGTTATATCGTCACCAATCACCATGTGGTGGACAATGCCGCGACTGTAACCGTTCGCCTAAGTGATGACCGGACATTTGAGGCCGAGGTAGTTGGCACCGACCCGCTGACAGACATCGCAGTCTTGAAGATCGATGCAGGCCCGGGTCTGCAAGCCGTCGAACTGGGTGACAGCGATGCAATCCGCGTTGGCGAAGATGTCGTTGCGATCGGCAACCCGTTTGGTTTGAGCTCGACAGTTACTACCGGCATTGTATCGGCCAAAGGGCGCAATATCTCGGACGGGCCTTATGCCGAGTTCATTCAAACGGACGCCGCCATCAACAAGGGCAACTCCGGTGGCCCGCTTTTCAACATGGACGGCGAAGTGATTGGCGTGAACTCGGCCATATATTCCCCCAGTGGCGGATCTGTCGGACTGGGATTTGCCGTAACCTCGAACATCGTTGAGCATATTGCGGCCGATCTGCAGGATGACGGGCAGGTCAGCCGTGGGTGGCTGGGTGTATCTATCCAGAATATCAGCCCGCAGCTTGCGGCGGCACTGGGAATTGATGCCTCCTCGGGCGCACTGGTGGCAGATGTTGTCGCCGACAGCCCCGCTGACGGAGTTCTGGAACAAGGCGATGTCATCCTGTCCTTCAACGGCGAAGCCGTAGACTCCAGTGGTGACCTGCCCATTCTGGTGGGCACAACCAAGGTCGGCACCGCCAGTAATTTGACCATTCTGCGCGATGGCAAACAGGAAACGGTCACTTTGACCGTTGGCCAGCATCAGGCAGCGGCGGCTCAGTCCGACACCCCTGTCGAATCCGAGGCGGCAGGCACGTCGCTTGGTGTCACCGTGACCCCGCTGACTGAAAAGGTGCGGGCCGAGGCAGGTATCGCTAAAGCCGTCGAAGGTGTGGTCGTCACAGACCTGCAACCGGACAGCCCTGCGGCTCAGGCGGGTCTGCAACGTGGTGATGTGATCGTCAAACTGGGCAACCAAGACACGTTCACACCCGAAGCGCTGAAGGCGGCACTGGACAGCGAAAAGACAGACCCGGCACTGGTATTGATCAATCGGGCCGGCAGCCAGATCTTCGTTGCCGTCGAACTGGTCTGACCAACACTATGCGCGCGCCGCTTGATGGGGAGATCCGGCGCGCGCCTCACCCGGCGGACCTGAGTTGTCCGCTGTCCGTCGGGCTTGCCGGGTGCGTGCCCAGCACCCGGCAAGATATTCTGCATTCCATGGGCTTTGTTTGGATAATGTGTTTAAATCCCAAGGGAAAAGGAGCCAGATCATGAGCCGCCGTCTGTTGATCGTCGAAGATGACGCTGACACCAGGGATTTCATTGCCAAGGGGTTTGGCGAAGAAGGCTATGTGGTCGAAACGGCTGCTGATGGCCGAGAGGGATTGTACCATGCAACGGATGGCGGGTTTGACGCCATTGTGCTGGACAGGATGCTTCCCAGTCTGGACGGGCTGTCGCTGATCAAATCCCTCCGCGCGGCGGGGTTGAAAACACCGGTCTTGATGTTGACGGCCATGAGCGCAGTAGACGAGCGCGTCAAAGGATTGCGATCAGGCGCCGACGATTATCTGGTCAAGCCCTTCTCGTTTCAGGAACTTCATGCACGGATCGAAGCCCTGTTGCGACGTCCGCAGGAATCCGAGGAAACGCCGACTCTGACCTGCAGGGATCTTGAAATGGATCTTCTGACCCGCAAGGTTACGCGGGACGGCCATGAGATCACGCTGACGCCCCGTGAATTCCAGATCCTTGAATTCTTTCTGCGCCGCAAGAACCGTGTCGTGTCGCGTACCATGCTGCTTGAGGGCGTCTGGGATTATCATTTCGACCCGAACACCAACGTTGTGGATGTTCACATCTCAAAGCTGCGCCGCCAGTTGGATGAAGGCGGAGACACACCTTTGATTGAAACTGTTCGCGGAGCAGGTTACATGATGTCCGATGGATAACCTTCGGCTTTCCCTTAATAATTCACGAACAAGACTTGTCGCCACCAGCATGGTGCTAAGCACGTTCCTGACCGCGTCCGTGCTGGCATTGGTCTATGTGACGGCCAACAGAAGCATCGAATCCGAGACCCGATCAGTCGTGTCCGCCGAACTGACCGGGCTTGCAGATGAATATGAACGGCGCGGGCTGATCGGGCTGATCACAGCGATCGAACGCCGTCTTCCAAGCGCGCCCGACCGAGACGCGCTGTATCTTCTGGCGGATCGGCAAGGCGTCAAGCTTGTGGGTAACCTGAAAACCTGGCCGGTCAATGTGACCGCCGGAAGCGGTTGGGTCGACCTTGAGTTGCGCAGGGCTGACAATGACCAACTGGTGCCTATCTCGGCGGCATCGATCCGCCTGCCCGGTGGCGAACGCCTTCTGGTGGGACGGGATGCGGCGGCCCGTCAACAATTCGACCGTGTATTGTTCCGATCTCTGGCACTGGCGCTAGGGATAGCATTTGTTCTGAGCGTGATCACCGGCTGGCTGTTCACACGCCTGGTGTTTTCACGCCTGTCGGACATTGCAAGCACAGCCGAAAACATCGTTTCCGGCGATCTTTCCAAAAGGATGCCCCTGCGCGGAACCGGGGACGAGTTCGATCAGGTCTCTGGAACGCTGAACAACATGCTCGACAGGATCGAAGAGCTGGTCAGTAATCTGCGCACCACCTCGAACTCGATCGCACATGATTTGCGCTCTCCTTTGTCCCGCCTTCGTCAACGTGTCGAGTCCCTTTCCGAGCCCGGCAAAAGCGATCTGGACCGCGAAATCGACATTGCGCGGGCAACGGGAGAAATCGACCATGTTTTGCGGGTCTTGGGACAGCTTACCGAAATTTCGCGGGCCGAGGCTGGTCTGGGTCGCGAGCAATTCGAAGACATTGACTTGCAGCAACTGGTTGGCGATGTCGTAGAGCTTTACGATCCGGTAGCCGCGGATCAGGACATCCGTCTTGAGGTTACGGGCTCTGCCCCAGCTATTCAGGGGCACCGGCCCCTCCTCTCGCAGGCTCTTTCCAATCTGCTGGAAAACGCTATGCGCTATGCACCGGCAGATACCGCAATCACGATCTCAATCGGTACCCAAGGCGGATTTGCCCAATTGCGGGTTCGGGACCGTGGTCCGGGTGTTCCGCCCGGAGAGTTGGATCGCCTTCAGCTTCCCTTCGTTACGCTTGATCCGGCGCGGACGGAACGCAACGCGGGATTGGGGCTCGCACTGGTTGCCGCGATTTCCCATATGCATGGCGGGACATTCGCAGCCCGAAACTGCGACCCGGGTCTGGAAACCACGATCAATCTGGCAATTCAGAGTTAATCCGGCAGTCCGTTTACCGCCAATATCGTGTTTTTATACCGTTTATCGCCTGTAACTTCCGCACCGAACCAATCCGGTGGGACATAAGCATTTGCGGCTTCACTGGTATGGAATTCAACCTCAACCAAACGCAGGGGTTCCAGGCCGCCTGAGAAAATATCCAGCTCGAACTGGTGGCCGTCCGGCATTTGATCCGTGTAACGTACCTTCTCGACCCGGCGTCCTTGGGTTTCCGGCCAGAAAGTTTCGAACTGGTCTCGGGTTATCTCTGTCTCACGCTCAACACGTACAAGATCACCTCCCCCTTTCAAGGTCAGGAAAAACACATCGTTCCTTTGCCGCAGGCGCAATTCGGTCGAATCCTCCGGAGAGGTAAGATAACCCTGACGCACCATTGCTTTTTCTGCGCGGCTCAAGTCCGGTAAATTTGCCACCAAAAACTTGCGCTCAATTTCTGTACTCACCGGAGCGCCCCCACTCTTTCTTCCAGCTCATCGAACAGCGCCCGGTATGCTTGCCAGCCGCGCCGCGACCTGCGTAAGTATTGGCAAAGGCCCGATGCTGCGCCATTGAAAAGAACGCCCGCAGCTTTTCTGATGCATATTGTGTTTGTCGGAAATGCTAATCAGTTGACCAAATAACCGCTCGAACAGGGTTGTGGGAATGGCAGGAACAAGGATTTCATCGGCGGCTCGAGAATAGACCCCAGACGCACCCCCAGAATCGAGATCACACAGCAAAACCTGCCGTCCGGTTTGCACACAGACATAGGCCAGGTTCACGGAAGTCGCGGTGTGTCCAACACCGCCCTTATTGCTGTAAAAGGAAATGATCTTCATTCCTTACTCCTTTTTGTGGTGAAACAGACTGCGGAACATGTGCCGGATTTCTTGCCCGTCGAACTGATGGAAACTTGCGACAACGCGCTTTCTTTCCGTCTTTTGGCGTTGATCAAGCACAGCGATTAGGCCGCCCACGGACAAACCGATCTGCGCGTTTACGCGGCCTTGCGTATCGGCGCGAGACGCTACAAAGGTCAACAACGCATCTTGCTGAACAGAATAGTCGTTGAACAAACCAAGACTATCCTGAAGTTTTTTCAACGGCTTAAGGATCACTCTAAATCCATTCCCGTCGAATAGTGGGGCAAACAATTCCATCAGATATCTTAGTTTTTTGCATTCGATACGAAGGTCATGCACCGTCCTGTCTGGTTTATCGTCGCTTATGCCGCGCGCCAGTTTGCACACCTTGCGATAGCGCTTCCAGATCAGCGCGCAGGCATAGTCATACGCACCGAGATGCGCGTTTGGCCCAAGGTCCAAGTGATCTGAACTTGCAAACATTGCGGTCAGGTCGGTCATGGACGTCGTGTAGTCGGCGCTGCGCAACCAGCGTGACAGGCGCAATTGCTCTTGTGTACGTTCCGTTTGAAACTGATCAAACATCTCGGACAGTCCTGAGTGAAGGTTCGGCGGGATAAGATTGAAATACTTGTCTTTTTCCAGAAGGTAGACATCCAAATCACGCAGAGGTCCAGTACAGGTCATGAGGTCGGAAAAGACCCGCTTCAGCTCGGCCGTCTGGGCTACAGACAACACACCCTTGAACAGGCTGATCACTGACCTGATCTTGCGCAACGATACCCGGTAATCGTGCAAAAACTCAGTGTCGATATCAGCGATCACGCCTTCTTCGTTTTGCCGCGCAACCCGCAGATATGTTTGAATGATTTTTGCAGCGACTTCGCAGGAAGGTTCTGCTTGACCAATCTTCATTTCAGGCTTGGCCTGATAGGGAACCATGTCTGGAAACAGACTGGAATAGACGGTTTCAATGTCACGAACACCGCCCGAAATGTTGGCGAGAGCAGAACGGACCAACTGATAGGCCTTCTTATACCCGCGCAACTGCTGAATTCGTACAATGGTCGCCTGCCCTGATTGCGTTGACATGTACGTTAAAGTTCCCCTGACTTGAATCTTTTGCTGATCATCAAGCACGGCAAGGGTCTTTGCCTCGATCTCTCCAACACCGATCTGCGTCAGCGCCCGTAGTTCAGGAAAGTCGCTTAGCGCCTTCTGCACAGGTCCTACTGGCAAGTCCCGCGCAAACCGCAGATACCCCGAGTATTGCTGAGACAAAGGGCCATGATTCTTCCGCAGCAGGTGCAACACCCCGCTGGTATGGATCAAAGCACGACCGGAGGCACGCAATGACTGATCGTGACAATCCAGCAATGCGAAAGCTTTGACGGGGCTATCGGGTGAAGCTTTTGGGGAAAACCCGGCAATGGCACTTTCCAGTGCCGTTTCGTCAATCTTCGCTGGGAAAATGAACTGATCGCCTGACGATCTGGTCATGATAGGCCTTTCCAGTTCAAATTCAGAAACCCCTTTACAGGTTTCTCAACGGTCATTTGCGCGCCCGCCCCTTTGTTTGGTGGGCTGCCCCAACGCAATTCAGGGTTTTCTTGTTCAGTCTCGGCGGAACCCGAAAGGACATCAAGGCATTATGACTGCGACCGAGTGTATTCACGGGGTGACAGGCCCCGGGCGCCGAAGTAAGACACCGCTATGAGCGAACCAGTATCTTCAATCCGAAACCTTGGCCCCGCCTTTGAACAGGCCTGCGCCCGCGCTGGTATTCATTCGGCCGAGGCGCTGCGTGAACTGGGGCCGGACGAAGCCTATGCTCGCCTGTTGCGCGCCGGCACCAGGGCACATTTCATCGGATACTATGTTTTGGTGATGGGATTGCAGGGCCGCCCGTGGAACGACTGCAAGGGCGACGAGAAAAAAGCTCTGCGCGAAAGGTTCGACGCAATCAAAGCCGGTAACGGGGCTGCTCCGGAAAATCAGATGATTGCAGATCTGGACGCTATCGGAGTTCGTGTTGCACCAAAGGACCTAAAGCAGGTCTGAACGAATGAGGCCGCACCCAACCAAGGATGCGGCCCCAATCTGTCAGCAATGGCTGTGGCTTAGCCGACCAGCTCAATGCCCGAGAAGAAATATGCGATTTCAACCGCTGCGGTTTCCGGAGCGTCCGAACCGTGGACCGAGTTTTCACCGACCGATTCCGCGAACTCGGCGCGAATGGTGCCGGGGGCTGCGTCCGCAGGGTTGGTTGCGCCCATGACTTCACGGTTCTTTGCAATGGCACCTTCGCCTTCCAGAACCTGAACAACAACCGGAGCCGACGACATGAATTCGCACAGTTCGTCATAGAACGGACGTTCGGCATGAACGTCATAGAACTTGCCAGCCTGAGCTTTGGTCATGTGAATGCGCTTTTGCGCCACAATGCGCAGGCCAGCTTCTTCGAACTTGGCGTTGATCTTGCCGGTCAGGTTGCGGCGGGTTGCATCGGGTTTGATGATCGAGAATGTGCGTTCCAGTGCCATGTCGGCCTCTCCTTATAATGTGACGCGGGACCCGCGCCGAAATCCATCGCGCGCCGGGTATCACGGACTTTGGCCCATGAAAAGTGTAATGATGCCTTGCCCGTGGCTTTGCAGTTCAGATTGTGTCCGGCAAAGGGTCGACGCGGTCCAGTCGACGGACGTAAAGCACCGCCAGCAAGCCAGCAAAGCTACAGGCCCACATCATGCCCAGTACCAGATACGGCCCATTTTCGGGGCTAACGAACGCGCCGGTCATTGAGGTCAGAACAGCGCCCAAAGCCACGATCATTGCCCCCGACAGCCCTGCCGCGCTTCCTGCCAGTCCGGGGCGTACCGACATGACACCGGCCGCGGCATTGGCATTGGTCAAACCGTTGCCAAAGCCGACACAGATTGCCGAGCCGAAGAAGACCCAGACCGATCCCTGATCAGCGAGAAACAGCATCAATCCGCAAAACGGCCCGGTCGAGGCCACGATCCGCCCCGACAAGATCATCGTCGTCAGCCGCGTCCGGGCCGCAATCCGACCGGTGACAAAATTGCCAACCATGAACCCGCCGGTGATGATGCCAATCCCCAGCCCCAGCGTTGCTGGGCTCAGGTCGAACCACGCTGCGGCAACCAGCGGCGCACCGGTGATAAAGCTGTAGAACCCCCCAATCGAAAACGCCGCGCATAAGGCGTAACCCCAGAACCTGCGGGCACGGAACAGGTGTGGATACTCGCGCAGTTGGGCACCAAATGTGGAAGAGCGGTTGGTGTTGGTCTCGCCCATGTCGAACCAAAGCAGCACCAGCAACCCTGCCCCAAGCAACGAGTACAGGACAAACCCCGAGCGCCAACCGAAAAGCATATCCAGCGCCCCACCCAACATCGGCCCAAGCATCGGGGCCAAAGCCATAGCCATCGCGACGTAACCGAGTTTGCTTGCCGCCTCATTCGGTGCGTAACGGTCTCTGATCGACGCGCTGGACAGGACCGAGCCCGCGACAACAGCAGCCTGAAGCAGACGGAAGCCAAGAAAAACCCAGATCGATCCAGCCAGCGTGCATCCGATCGACGCAAGGGCAAATATTGATATACAAATCAAAAGGATAGGTCTGCGACCAAAGCGATCCGATAAAGGGCCCATAATCAGTTGCAATACTGCTGAAACCGCCAGATACCCCGCGACCGACAGGTTCATCAGACCGTAATCCACAGCGAAATCTTCACTCATATGTGCCAGCGACGGCAGGAACATGTTGAGCGTCAGTACAGACAGCGCCGTAGCATAGATCAACGTGATCAGGGATGGAGGCGTCCGGGCCGCGCGCATGTGGAAAACCGTTTCAAAAAGCAAACGAGACAGCGCTAACACATTGCTTGACACTTGAAAATGCCAAGCCGCTGGCGGCGGCATCACACCTCTGCTAAGAGCGCTCCATGTTACGGATCGAAGACATCACCTATGCCGTTGAAGGCCGCCCATTGTTTGATGGCGCCAGTGCAACCATACCAGACGGTCACAAGGTTGGCCTTGTGGGCCGGAATGGCACGGGAAAGACCACGCTTTTTCGCCTGATCCGCGGGGAGCTGGCGCTGGAATCGGGCAATATTTCGGTCCCCAAGCGCGCCCGCATTGGCGGGGTCGCGCAAGAGGTCCCCTCGTCCAACGTTTCGCTGATCGACACTGTTCTGGCCGCTGATACCGAACGCAGCGCCCTGATGGCCGAGGCTGGCAACGCAACAGATCCCACGCGAATTGCCGAAATCCAGACGCGGCTGGCCGATATCGACGCCTGGTCGGCCGAGGCCCGCGCGGCCTCGATCCTCAAGGGGTTGGGGTTTGACGACGCAGACCAGTTGCGCCCCTGCTCGGATTTCTCGGGCGGTTGGCGGATGCGCGTGGCCTTGGCGGCAGTTTTGTTCTCTCAACCGGATTTGTTGCTGTTGGACGAACCGACCAACTATCTGGACCTCGAAGGCGCGCTATGGCTGGAAAGCTATCTGGCGAAATATCCGCACACGGTCATAATCATCAGCCATGACCGGGACTTGCTGAACCGTGCCGTAGGGTCGATCCTGCATCTGGAGGATCGCAAACTCACCTATTACGCCGTGCCTTATGACAAATTCGCCGAACGGCGGGCGGAACGTCTAGCGCAGGCGGAATCAGAGAATGCAAAGGCAAAGGCCCGCATCGCTCATTTGCAGAGCTTCGTGGATCGGTTTCGATATAAGGCATCCAAGGCCGTTCAGGCCCAATCGCGCCTGAAAATGATCGAACGCATCCAGTTGGTCTCAACCCCGCAAGAGGCCGCGCTGCGCGCGTTTTCCTTCCCCGAACCCGAGGAACTGTCGCCGCCGATCATCCAGATCGAAGGTGGTGTCACCGGCTATGGCGAGATCGAAGTACTGCGCCGCCTGCATCTGCGCATCGATCAGGATGACCGTATCGCGCTGTTGGGCAAGAACGGTCAGGGCAAATCTACCCTGTCCAAACTGTTGTCAGACCGCCTGCCCCTCATGGCGGGTAAGATGGCCCGCAGCAACAAGCTGCGCATCGGGTATTTCGCTCAGCATCAGGTGGACGAGCTTTATGTGAACGAAACGCCACTGGACCACCTGCGCCGCCTGCGCCCGGACGAGGCGCCAGGCAAGTGGCGCTCGCGTTTGGCGGGGTTCGGCCTGAATGCGGCTCAGGCGGAAACCGAGGTTGGCCGCCTGTCGGGTGGGCAAAAAGCACGCCTGTCACTGCTGCTGGCCACCATCGACGCACCGCATATGCTGATCCTCGATGAACCGACGAACCATCTGGATATCGAAAGCCGTGAGGCGCTGGTCGAAGCACTGACCGCCTATTCCGGCGCTGTCGTGCTGGTCAGCCACGACATGCACCTTCTGTCGCTTGTTGCCGATCGGTTGTGGCTGGTCTCGGACGGTACGGTCAAATCTTATGACGGTGACCTTGAATCCTACCGGGCCCTTTTGCTGGCGCGTGACAAACCGGTGAAAGAAAAGCCGCAAACAGAGAAGCCCAAACGCGCCTCGCGCGATACCATGCTGGCATTGCGGGCGGACCTGCGCAAATGCGAGGACCGGGTCGAGAAACTGACAGAGATGCACGACAAGCTCGCGGCAAAACTGGCCGACCCGGCGCTTTACGAAGACGACAAGATCAACGATCTGGAAACCTGGAACCGCAAATTCGCCGAGGTGGTCGAGGCCATGCAAAAAGCAGAAGCGCTTTGGATCGCCGCTGCCGAGCGACTGGAACAGGCAGAAACGGTATGAGCGATCCCGTTGTTGAAACCAAAGCGATGATCGCGGGAATGCACCCCGAAATTCAACCCGACGAATTCGCATTTGTGGTCTGGCCCGAAGATATGGACTGGCCCGACGGGACACGCGCCAGTTGCGTCGAGGCCGAAGGGCTGTCTTTAATCGTTCCGATCAATTGCGCGCCAAAAGAGGCGGTTGCTATGCGTTGTATCACGCTTCAAGTGCACTCCTCGCTCGAAGGCGTGGGTCTGACCGCCGCGGTCTCGGGGGTGTTGGCACAGGCCGGAATTCCGGCGAACATGGTTGCGGGCTATCACCACGATCATGTTTATGTTCCCTCCGGACGGGCCGAAGACGCCCTAAAAATTTTGAAACATCTGCAACAGAGTAGCAAAGAGTGATTGACACCGCATTTCTGATCACTGCGTTCACAACGCTTTTCGTGGTTCTTGATCCACCGGCGCAAACTCCGATTTTTGTGGCCCTGACCCAGAACATGGATTGGCACACGCGCCGCTCTGTCGCGATACGCGCATGCCTGACGGCAGGCGGCATTCTGGCCATGTTCGCGGCCTTTGGCGAAGCGTTGCTGGGTTTTGTCGGCATCTCGATGGAGGCGTTTCGCGTTGCGGGAGGTGTTCTTCTGTTTCTGACCGCGCTCGACATGCTGTTTGAACGCCGGACCAAACGTCGTGAAAACAGCGCCGAAGAAGAAGAACATCCGGACCCGTCGGTGTTTCCGCTGGGCATCCCACTGATTGCAGGACCCGGTGCGATTGCCACCATGATCCTGCTGGCCGGTCAACATCCCGGCATTCAGGGTCTGGCGGTGGTCATCGGCGTTATGCTGGTCGTTCTGGCAATGGTTTTTGTGATGTATCTTTCATCAGGGGCCGTGGCACGGCTTTTGGGGAAAACCGGGCTGAACGTGTTGACCCGGCTTCTTGGGATGCTGCTGGCTGCATTGTCTGTTCAGTTTATTCTTGATGGCCTCAAGGCCTTTGGATTCGCATCTTAAATCCCCATATTCACAAGGTTGAGGGGATTTCCGGGTAACCGCATGGACAGTTTCGATATTGGACGCCTGATCTATCTGGCCCTGCTGGGGGCGGCGCTGCTGATGTGGTTTGTCACGCATAATCGGCAGTCGCTTGGCAAGACATTGCAGCAGGTCATGGCATGGGTGTTCATTTTTGTCGGGGTCATTGCACTGGTCGGTCTGTGGGAGGATATTCGTTCCTCGGTCACTCCCGCGCCGCAGATGAGTGTCACCGGTAACTCGGTTGAGGTTCCCCGCGCTTATGATGGCCATTATTACCTTCCGGTTCTGGTGAATGGTGAGCTGATCACCTTTCTTGTCGACACCGGTGCCAGCCAGATCGTGTTGAACGCGCGGGATGCCAAACGGGCAGGCATTGATCCCGATCAGCTGAACTATTTCGGGCGCGCCTTGACTGCAAACGGTGAGGTGCGTACCGCGCCGGTGCGGCTTGAGACCCTGACGATAGGACCCATTACGGATCAGAACGTTTCGGCCTGGGTCAACGAGGGTGAGCTGGATAAATCGCTTTTGGGGATGGAATATCTGCACCGTTTTTCAAGCATTCAGTTTGCGGATGGCAAGCTGATCCTGTCCCGTTGATGCCTCTCACCTCTTGAGAACAAAAGTGGAACATGATAGCTTGCGGGCATGTCTGCTCAGCTTCTTGGTCCCAAACCTGCACGTCAGGTCCCGGGGGTAAATCTCCATTCCCAGATCACCCTGCAACCGGGTCGCGTGCATGAAGCTTGCGGACCCGCCCGACGCAGCTTTGCCATCTGGCTGGCCGGTCAGACACAGGGTCCCGTGCTGTGGATTTCCCCCGCGTGGGAGCCCGCTCAACTGAACCCCGACGGAATTATGGCCTTTGCTGATCCGGCGCGTTTTCTGTTCGTCCACCCCACCCGCGCCGAAGATCTGCTATGGTGTATTGAAGAGGCGCTGCGCAGCGGGGCCATCCCGCTGATCATAGGCGACCTGCCCGGCGCGCCGGGGCTGACGCCGGTGCGGCGGATGCATCTGGCCGCAGAACAAGGCGGTACGATGGGCCAAGCCCCGCTTGGCTTGCTGCTGACGCCCGGTGATGGCGGCGCACAAGGGGTTGAGACACGCTGGCACATGGCCGCCGCCCATCAGGGGGATGCCAGGCACTGGACCCTGACCCGCCGCCGCGCCCGCGCCCTGCCCCCGGTCAGCTGGCAGGCCACTCAGACCGCTGCCCGCACCGGTCTGCACCTGAAACGCATTGAAACAGAGGACATTCTGACGTGAAGCCGCAAGGATCACGCAAGATGTGACTCGCCAAACTCCGGATCGCACCCTAGCGTCGCCGCATGAGCCATCCGATCCATGACAGCCGCTATTCCTGGATTCGCCTTCTGATCACGCTCGCCATCGCAACTGTGGCGAATGTAGGGATGTGGGCGGTCATCGTGGTCATGCCTACTGTCGAAGCAGAATTCGGCGCCAGTCGCGCCGAAGCCTCGATGCCATATACGCTTACGATGATCGGATTTGCGCTGGGCAATATGTGGCTAGGACAACTGGTGGACCGGCTGGGCGTGACACGCGCCCTGATCGGCGCCGCTGTATTAAGCGCCTTCAGCTATCTATTGGCAACGCTGGCCCCGAATATAACACTACTATCTGCGGCGCATCTGCTGGTCGGGCTGGGAACATCGATCGGGTTTGGCCCCTTGATCGCCGATATCTCGCACTGGTTCATGAAGCGGCGTGGGTTCGCCGTCGCATTGGTGGCCAGCGGAAACTATATCTCTGGCGCAATCTGGCCCACCCTGCTGTCCGGCATTCTGTTACGGGATGGCTGGCAACAGGTCTACCTGACATTGGCGCTATTGACGCTGCTGATTGTCATCCCCCTGTCCTTGCTGTTGCGTCGTCAGGTCCCGGTCGAAGCACACAGCACAGCCGCGGCCACAGCCCAGATCAACGCGCGCACTGTCGGCGTTTCACCACGCGTGTTACAGTACATCCTTGGCCTGGCTGGTATTGGATGCTGCGTAGCGATGTCCATGCCACAGGTCCATATCGTGTCGTATTGCGTCGGGCTGGGATACGGCCCCGCAGTGGGGGCTGAAATGCTATCGCTGATGCTGCTAGGTGGCGTCGCCAGCCGTATTCTCTCGGGCCTGTTGGCCGACCGTCTGGGCGGCGTCATGACGCTCTTGATCGGCTCAGTCTTGCAGTGCATCGCCCTGTTCCTGTTCCTGCCATATGACGGGATGGTCTCACTTTATGTGATCAGCTTTCTGTTCGGTCTGGCGCAGGGTGGCATCGTGCCCAGCTACGCTTTGGTTGTCCGTGAATACATGCCGCCGCAGGACGCCGGGGCGCGGGTCGGATTCGTCTTGATGATGACCATCCTTGGCATGGCGCTTGGCGGCTGGATGTCAGGCTGGATTTACGATGTCACCGGAAGTTACCAACTGGCCTTCGTCAACGGAATTCTTTGGAACGGTCTGAACATTGCCATCGTTCTGATGTTGATCAAAAGATCCCGCCCCAGACGGGACACGGTCATGGCATGACACACCTAACCCGCCGCTTGGTGCTTGCAGGGATGGTGGCTCTGCCTTTGGCCCGTACGGTGCAGGCCGCGTTGCAGCCATACATTTTGTCAACGAAAACCACCGTGGTTGGTTTTACCTTTGATCTGTCAGGTATCCCTCAGACCGGATCAATGCCGATCCGGCAGGCGGACGTACAGATTGACATGCACCGCCTGCAAAATAGCCGGGTCACGGTGGTGCTGGATGTCAACAAGGCCAGAACACGCTTGCCCTTTGCCCGCATGCCGATGCTCGGCCCCGGTGTTTTGGGCGCCGAAACCTACCCGATAATTCAATTCGTATCGACTGACATTCAATTGGGGGCGGATGGGCGCATATCGAATGGTGCTCGTGTCACGGGGGAACTGAGTATCCGAGATGTGACGCACCCCATAACTTTGGATGCCAACCTATACCGCCAGCCCGGAACAGCCGCGAACGACCTCAATCGCCTGTCCATAGGTTTGACCGGGACATTGAACCGGCACGATTTCGGTGCCTCGGGTTATCCCGATCTGGTAGGACAAAACGTCGGACTGGACATACGTGCCGAGATCATTCGTGCAACCTAATCGACAAAAAGCAAAAAACGACTGGATAAAGTCGAATAGTTGCGCGCATTGTCCGGTGACGCCGCCTATCTGAGAAAACCATGCGCACGATCATTTCATTTGCCGCCCTGTTTCTTTCGGTCATTCTGCTTCAGCTTTCAACGGGCGGCGTCGGGCCACTTGATGCCATTTCCGGGATCACCTTAAGCTTTTCGACCGAACAGATCGGTATGCTGGGTTCAGCGCATTTCCTTGGCTTTTTCATAGGTTGCTGGTGGGCGCCGCGTCTGATGGGCAGTGTCGGGCATTCCCGCGCATTTGCCGTATGCACAGCGCTGGGCGCGATGGGGTTGATCGGGCACACCCTGACAGACAATCCTTATGTATGGGCGGCGTTGCGCATCGCCTCGGGCACATGTGTGGCAGGTAGTTACACTGTCATCGAAGCGTGGCTGAATGCAAAAGTGACCAATGAGACACGTGGACGAGCCATGGGCACCTATCGCATCGTCGATATGGGTGCCTCGCTGAGTGCTCAGTTGATCATCGCCGTCCTGCCACCCGCCTCGTATGTTTCCTATAACCTCTTGGCGATCCTTTGCTGCGCCTCATTGCTGCCGCTGACACTGACACGCGCAAGTCAGCCGAAGACGCCCGACGCCCCCCGCCTGCGCCCGAAACTGGCATGGCACAGTTCGCCGTTGGCCGTAGCGGGTGTCATTGTTTCGGCACTCAGTTCAGCGTCTTTCCGAATGGTCGGGCCCGTCTACGGTCAGGAAGTCGGATTGGGAGTGGATCAAATCGCCTTCTTCCTCGCCTCTTTCGTTCTGGGCGGGGCGCTGGCGCAGTATCCGATGGGATGGCTCGCGGACAAATACGACCGGCGCTGGGTCTTGATCTGGCTTTCGGTCGCGGCGGTACTAAGCTGCGGGGTCACAATGGCGGTAAGCGACACGGGAACTGTAGGTGTCATGCTTGCAGCGGCGCTTTTTGGGTTCACGACATTCCCGATCTTTTCAGTATCATCCGCACATGCCAACGATTTTGCGACAACCGAACAAAGGGTCGAGTTATCTGCCGCCTTGATGTTCTGGTACGCGCTGGGGGCTATTGCGTCACCCTATATCACGTCAACACTGATCCAGGATTTTGGACCCAGCGCGCTGTTTGCATTTGTCGCGGTTGGGCATGTGTTCCTGATCGGTTTCGGCCTGGCCCGGATGCGGTCGCGTCCGACACCCGCGGAAAGAACCAATTACGTCTACGCACCACGTACATCCTTTACGGTCGGAAGGTTGCTGAAACGCGCCCGCGAGGAATGAATAGCGGACCCGCAGCCCTGCATTGCGCAGAGTCTGCATATTGACTGACCACATTCTGACCGGTTTACAACGGCCATCGGTGACTTGGTCGTCCCATCAGGCGCGCGTTACAAATCAGAGTTATTCCAGTCATCTACGAAACCGGGCTTTTGCTGAGCAGTGACTTAGGTTAGACGAACGCGCAGTTAGATATGCGGAAACGGAATATGGCTCGGATTCTCATCACCTCGGCGATCCCTTACATCAATGGGATCAAGCATCTCGGCAATCTGATCGGCTCGCAACTGCCTGCCGACTTGTATGCACGCTACCAGCGTGGCCGGGGGAACGAGGTCATGTTCCTGTGTGCCACCGACGAACACGGCACCCCGGCCGAACTGGCCGCTGCCAAAGCTGGAAAGCCGGTGGCCGAGTATTGCGCGGACATGTACGAAATTCAGGCCGACATCGCCAAGCGTTTTGGGATGAGCTTTGACCACTTTGGCCGCTCATCCAGCGATCAGAACAAAAAGCTGACCCAACATTTCGCCGGAAAACTGGATGCGGCCGGGTTGATCCGTGAGGTCACGGAAAAGCAAATCTATTCCAACGCGGATGGTCGCTTTCTTCCCGACCGCTATATCGAGGGCACCTGCCCCAATTGCGGGTATGAGAACGCACGTGGCGACCAGTGTGAAAACTGCACCAAGCAGTTGGATCCGACCGACCTGATTGAACCGCGCTCGGCCATTTCGGGCTCGACCGATCTGGAAGTGCGTGAGACCAAGCACCTCTATCTGCGCCAATCGGCGATGAAGGATCAGCTGGATGCCTGGATTGACAGCAAAACTGACTGGCCGATCCTGACCACATCCATTGCCAAGAAATGGCTGCATGATGGCGACGGGCTGCAAGACCGGGGGATCACCCGCGATCTGGACTGGGGCGTTCCGGTCAAGAAAGGCGAACAGGACTGGCCCGGTATGGAAGGCAAGGTGTTCTATGTCTGGTTCGATGCGCCGATTGAATACATCGCCTGCGCCAAGGAATGGGCGGATTCGACCGGGAAACCCGATTCCGAATGGGAACGCTGGTGGCGCACCGATAAGGGTGCGGACGATGTGCGTTATGTCCAGTTCATGGGCAAGGACAACGTGCCATTTCACACGCTTTCTTTCCCCGCTACTATTCTGGGGTCGGGCGAGCCGTGGAAGATGGTCGACCATCTGAAATCCTTCAACTACCTGAATTACGACGGCGGCCAGTTCTCGACCTCGCAGGGGCGTGGCGTCTTTATGGATCAGGCGCTCGAGATTCTGCCAGCTGACTACTGGCGGTGGTGGCTGCTGAGCCATGCGCCGGAAAGCAGCGACAGCGAGTTCACGTGGGATAACTTCCAACAATCCGTGAATAAGGATCTGGCCGATGTTCTGGGCAACTTCGTCAGCCGCATCACCAAGTTCTGTCGCTCGAAATTTGGTGAGGTGGTGCCCGAAGGCGGTGAGTTTGGCGAGCGTGAGAACGCTCTGATCGATGAACTCACCAAACGCGTCCGCGCTTATGAGGCGCATATGGAAGCAATGGACGTCCGCAAGTCGGCTCAGGAACTGCGGGCCATCTGGGTGGCTGGCAATGAATACCTGCAAGCTGCAGCGCCGTGGTCAACCTTCAAGGAAGACCCCGAAGGGGCCGCTGCGCAGGTGCGTCTGGGCCTGAACCTGATCCGGTTCTATGCCGTGCTCAGCGCGCCGTTCATCCCTGATACCTCAGCCAAGATGCTAAGCGCCATGAACACGCTTGATACCAGCTGGCCCAAGGACGTGGCCGCAGCGTTGAACGCCCTGCCAGCGGGTCACGACTTTGTCGTTCCTGACGTTCTGTTTGCCAAGATCACAGACGAACAGCGCGAAGAATGGCAGGCAAAATTCGCCGGCAAACGCAGCTGACCACCCTGACATTCGTCAGCTCAAACGGGGGCCGTTGGCCCCTGTTTTCGTTCGGCACCTCGGAACGGACCAACACCTAAACCAGCTTAGTTGCTGAAATTTTTGGCGTCATCGCAAACCACAGCGGGACTCATCGCGCTTGAGAATTCGTGGCAAACAAGCCATCCTGCAAACAAGTTTTGTCGACTCGCGCGATTGTGACCGCCGGGATGGACACCAATTGTTTCTGAAATGCACGAGGCTTTCGCCATGTCCCAAGTTTTCCCTTTTCCAACTCAGGCCCGCAATCCAATAGCCACCGCACTATTGCTGATTTCCCTGGGACTGGCCCAACCTGCAACTGCACAGGACGAAGGAGCGGCACCGAAAGTTACGATTGCGGCCGCCTACACCGAAGAAATCACCGACGAGGCTTCCTTCATAGGGCGCGCTCAGGCGATCAATAAGGTCGACATCGTCGCCCGCGTGAACGGTTTTCTCAACAGCCGGAATGTAGAGGATGGGGCTACGGTCAAGGAAGGAGACCTGTTGTTCACCATCGAGCCGGACCTTTACGAGGCGACATTGGAGGCCCGAAAAGCTGATCTAAACCGGGCCGAGGCGAACCTTGAGCTGGCCAAAGTCGATCTGGCGCGAAAGGAAGAGCTTTACAAACGCGACGCGACACCTGAATCCGAACGCGACATCGCGCGGGCCAACGAACTGGTCGCCGAGGCTGAGGTCAAGGCCGCAAATGCGGCGATCCAGCAGGCCGAACTGGACCTGAGCTATACGCAGATCCACGCACCTTTTGATGGGCGTATCGGCAGCATCACCACCAGCGTCGGCGATGTGGTAGGCCCGACCAACCCGCCGCTGGTGAACATTGTCAGCGAGACGCCGATCTATGTGAATTTCTCTCTGAACGAAAAACTTTTCACTTCGGTTCTTCAGGCAGTTGGCGCAAATTCAGCTTCTCTTGCGGACAGCCCGCAAGGCCCCAATGTGCATATCACGCTGCCAAATGGAACCAAGTTGGATGAAACGGGCAGGATCGTATTCGTTGACAATCGTATCGACCCGTTGACCGGCGCGATCACAATGCGCGCCCAGTTCGAAAATGCCGACCGTTTGATCCTGGACGGTGCATTCGTGAATGTGCAGATCGAAGCGTTGCAACCGACCTTGCAAGTTCTGGTGCCGCAAGCTGCGCTGCAACGCGATCAGCGTGGTGATTTTGTTCTGGTTGTAAACGACAAGCAGATGGTGGAGCAGCGATACATCACCACAGGCAACACAGAAGGTACCGCCATCATCGTTACCGAAGGCTTGCGTGAGGGCGAAAGCGTGATTGTCGAGGGCCTGCAACGGGTCCGTCCCGGTGTGGCTGTTGACGCGGTCGTCGCCTCTGAACAGCCGGGAGAGTAATCGATGTTCTCAGCCCTGTTCATCAGCCGGCCGAAGCTGGCGTTAGTCATTTCGCTTGTGCTGACCATCATGGGTGGCATCGGCTATTTGGTGCTGCCGGTCGCGCAGTTCCCCGACATTACTCCGCCCGTGGTCAACGTATCCACCAAATACACCGGAGCAAATGCGGAAACAGTGGAAAACACCGTTGCCGCTCCGATCGAGGCGCAGGTAAACGGCGTGGACGACATGATCTACATGACGTCCAGATCGTCTGACAACGGCTCGTATTCGTTGGACGTAACTTTCGAAGTTGGCACCGACCCTGATATCGCCTCGGTCAACGTTCAGAACCGGGTGGCACAGGCAATGTCGTCGTTGCCCTCCGAAGTGACATCTTCGGGCGTTGTCACACAAAAATCGTCGACCAACATGCTGATGCTGGTCACGCTGACCTCGCCCAACGGCACCTATGACAGCGTGTTTCTTTCCAACTATGCCTCGATCAACCTGCGCGATGCGCTGGCGCGTGTGCAGGGCGTGGGTAAAGCTGATGTTCTGACCAACTTGGAATACGCCATGCGGGTCTGGATGGACCCTGACAAGATGGCGGCCCTTTCCATCACGCCAGGCGACGTGATCAACGCGATCCGCGAACAGAATATCGAAGTGTCCGCCGGTTCGATCGGTGCGCCACCTGTTCCCGAAGGCCAGACCTTTCAATACACGATCAAGTCCAAAGGGCGACTGACATCCGCCGAAGAATTTGGCGATATCGTGATCCGTACCGGAGATGCTGGCGCAATTATCCGCGTAAGGGACATCGCCCGAGTTGAGCTTGGTGCAGAATTCTACTCGGCATCCGGCTATTTTCAGGCCGTGCCTGCCACCGTCATCGGCATCTATCAAGCCCCAGGCGCAAACGCCCTGGCCGTTTCAGAGCGCGTGCAGGCGGAACTGGAGCGGCTGTCCCGCGCATTCCCGACGGATGTCGAATATGAAGTACCCTTCAACACAACAGACTTTGTCGAAGCCTCTTTGAATGACGTCGTATCGACACTGATCCTGACCTTCACCCTCGTGATCTCGGTCGTTTTTGTGTTCCTGGGAAGTTGGCGTGCGACGATCATCCCCGCGGTTGCCATCCCGGTCTCACTGATCGGCACGTTTGCTTTCTTGCTGGCCTTCGGCATGTCGTTGAACACGATCTCGCTGTTCGCGCTGGTACTGGCCATTGGGATCGTGGTTGATGACGCCATCGTCGTGGTCGAAAACGTCGAGCGCATCATCGCTGATGAGGGGCTGCCCCCAGCCGAAGCCACCCGTAAGGCGATGGGGCAGATCACAGGCCCGGTCATCGCGACCACGCTGGTATTGCTGGCGGTATTCGTGCCCGTGACCTTCATGCCGGGCATCTCAGGGCGGCTGTACTCTCAGTTCGCTGTCACGATCTCGACCGCTGTTGTGATCTCGTCGATCAACGCGCTAACACTGTCGCCCGCGCTGTGTGGGCTGGTCCTTAAGGCCCGCTCAGGGCCGCCCAAAGGGCTGCTTGCACTGTTCGAAAACTTCATTGGTGGCGTTCGCAACGGCTATGTCGCCATTGTTCGCAAACTGCTTGTATTTCCGGCTATCGCGCTGGCCATCGTGGTTGGGCTCGGCATGGGAACAGGGGCAATCATGTCAAACACGTCCGCCGGGTTTATCCCGCTGGAAGACAATGGCTATCTCTTTGTCGACGTGCAACTGCCTGACGCCGCGACGCTGGAACGGACCGAGGCCGTGACAAAGCGCCTCGATGACCAGATACGCGAGATCCCGGGTGTGTCCAGCACCGTTCTGATCAATGGCTTCTCATTGCTGAACGGCACAATCACCAACGGCGCTGCGATCTTCGTGAACCTCGACAACTGGAGCGAACGGCAGGAAGAAGACCTGAGCGCCGAAGCCATTTTAGCCAAGGTGCTGGCCATCGCGAATAATGAGACCGCAGCCTCGACCGTTGCCTTCAACCCGCCACCAATTCAGGGTCTCGGCATGTCTGCCGGGGTTGAGATGGAGGTGCAGCAAACCGGTGGCGGTTCACCGCAGGATCTGGCATCGGCTGTGGGGTCGTTTGTCTATTCGGCCAACCAACGACCCGAGATCGGGCAAGCCTATACGACATTCCGTGCCAACGTTCCGCAGCTGTTCGTGGATCTGGACCGCGAGAAAGCCAAGACACTGGACGTCTCGGTGGCTGAGATTTTCCAGACCATGCAAGCCCAGCTGGGGTCGTATTATGTCAACGACTTCAACCTGTTTGGTCGCGTCTATCGCGTAATGATCCAGGCGGAAGGCAGCTATCGCGACAATGTCGATGACATTGCCAGCCTCTATGTGCGTTCACAGAAGGGCGACATGGTGCCACTGGGTACCCTGATTGACGTGGAAAACGTTTTGGGGCCGGTTCTGCTGAAACGGCATAACCTGTTCCGGTCGGCAACGGTGACAGCGGTGCCAGCGCCGGGCCTGTCCAGCGGCGATGCGATCACAGCGATGACAGAGGTCTCTGCTTCGGCTCTGCCGCCGGGATACTCGTTCGAATGGACGGGGACGGCCCAACAACAATTGGCGTCCGGCAGCCTCGTGATCATCATTCTGGGGCTGGCTATCCTATTCGGTTACCTGTTTCTGGTTGGACAGTATGAAAGCTGGACTATGCCGGTCTCGATCTTGCTGTCTGTGGTCGTGGCCCTGTTCGGGGCGGTGGCGGCAGTTGCCATCGTTGGCAGTGACATAAACCTCTATACGCAGATCGGGATGATCATGCTGGTGGGTCTGGCTTCGAAGAACGGAATTCTGATCGTCGAGTTTGCAATGGAACAGCGCGCCAAGGGTCTTTCGATCAAGGAAGCTGCCGTCGAGGCAGCTCATCAGCGGTTCCGCGCTGTCATGATGACCGCCCTGTCTTTCCTGCTGGGAGTCGTACCGCTGCTGGCTGCCAATGGTGCGGGTGCGGCCAGCCAAAAAGCCATCGGTGTCGCCGTGTTCGGTGGCATGTTGGCCGCGACGCTGGTTGGCGTAATCGTGGTGCCTGTCCTCTACGCTCTGATGCAAAGCATGCGCGAGTGGCTGAAAGGCAGTAAAAACGATCCCGGCCCTTCAGAAGAAGCGGCCTGATCCGATCAAAGCCCCGCCCATCAGCGGGGCTTTTTTTCTGGTGTCAGTCTGATCTTTCCCGCCGCCGTTCAGAGAGTTCGCGGATCACCACCTTTGCCTCTGGTGTCGGCGCCTGCTCGACCCGGCGATAATCCGATCCATCCCGGTTCCGTGTCAGCAGCCCACAGGAAATCATGGTCCGGCGCAGGGTTGCAGGGTCATCAAAACAATGTTCGGCATTGAGGCACACGTTGACCGCACCTTCTTGCAGCGCCACGGCTGCCGGTACCGCAGACCAGAGCCCCCACAAAGACAAAGTCTGCACCGATCGTTTTGACGGCCATTGCCGAAGTCTGCCCTGCCCGTCGAACAGGTGCAGTGTGCGCTCAACCGTGCGCATGTCAGCAACTGGTTGTTTCGGGCGAGCCTCGATCCGCCTGGCAGCGGCACTGGTGGCGCGCATATGTTGCACGTTCTGAAACCCGGCGGCACGAGCGACCATATTCATCAGGGTCAGGTGCGACGGGCTGGAGTCGCCAAGTTGTTGGGACAGGATACGCACGAATCCGGTCAGATCATCGGCGTGCAAGGGTACAGGAGTTTTGCTCATCACAAATCCATATCGGGCGTTTTGCGCGATCGTTGGTCGCTGACTTGACGAAACAACGCCCTGATGGTTGCGATAGTTTCACATACACTGGCAGGTTTAGCACTCTGGGTAAGAGCAGCGACGCCTCGGTGTCTGCCGACCGTATCCAACGGCTAGCACAACACTCATCACCCGCCAAGAGGATAGAAAGATGGATCAGGTCGAGCCGGGGGCCAGCCGTTCAGCCATCCAGCCGTCGATCCGCGCGATCTGCTCGGCATTCAGTCGCAGGCCCAGCTTGTTGCGCCGCCAGACGACATCTTCGGCGGTCCGTGCATATTCCTTGTCGATCAGCCACGCGACTTCCCGCGCGGTCAGGGTTGCGCCAAAATCCTCACCCAGATCAGACAGCTGTTGCGCATCCCCAAGGACATCTGTTGCTTCGGTTCCATAGGCCCTGATCAGGCGTGCAGCCCAGGCGGCACCCAGAAACGGATACGCGGCCTGAAGCTGGTCAGTCAGGGCTTCAACAGCGTCAACCGGAAAGTCACCGCCCGGCAACGCCACACCAGCGGTCCAGGGGCCCGGCATATTTGGAAAGAATTCACCAACCTTCTCCAGAGCACTTTCCGCGAGCCTGCGATAGGTGGTGATCTTGCCGCCAAACACGTTCAATACAGGCGCCCCACCCTGCGCATCGACTTTCAGCGTGTAATCTCGCGTTGCTGCGGTGGCACTGCTGGCACCGTCGTCATAAAGCGGCCGCACACCAGAATAGGTCCACACAACATCTTCGCGGGTCACAGCGCGCTTGAAATACTTCGATGCGAAGGCGCACAGATACTCCTGCTCGGCCTCGGTACAGACGGGTTTCGTGTCAGGGTCCGGGTGATCCTGATCCGTTGTGCCGATCAGGGTAAAGTCCTGCTCATATGGAATGGCGAAAATGATGCGGCCGTCTTCGCCCTGAAAGAAATAGCACTTGTCGTGGTCATACAGCCGGGATGTCACAATATGGCTGCCCCGAACAAGCCGAACACCCTCGCGTGAGTTCACACGGATCTTGGTCTGGATGATGTCCCCGACCCAAGGGCCACCCGCATTGATCAGCATTCTGGCCCGAACAAGACGGGTTTCGCCGCTGCTGCGATCACGAATCGATACCTGCCAAAGGTCGTCCACCCGCTCGGCCGAAATCACCTCGGTTCGCACCATGATCTGCGCACCGCGCGCCTCGGCGTCGCGGGCATTCAGAACCACCAACCGCGAGTCTTCGATCCAGCAATCAGAATATTCATAAGCCGTTTCGAACTTGTCCTGTAACGGGACGCCTTCCGGAGCCGATCGCAGGTTCAGCGACGTGGTGCCCGGCAGAATTTTGCGACCACCCAGATTGTCATACATGAATAAACCCAACCGGATCAGCCAAGCCGGACGCCGCCCGCGCATCCACGGCATGACCGTACTGAGCAGCCGAGAGGTCGGCGTTTCCGAGTCAAACCGCATGTCCTTGTGGTATGGCAGCACAAAGCGCATCGGCCAGCTGATATGCGGCATCGCGCGCAACAGGGTTTCACGCTCGATCAGGGCCTCACGGACCAGACGGATTTCGAAATACTCCAGATAGCGCAAACCGCCATGAAACAATTTCGTCGAGGCTGATGACGTGGCCGAGGCCAGATCATTCATCTCTGCCAATGTAACTGACAGCCCGCGACCAGCAGCATCCCGAGCGATGCCGCAACCATTGATCCCGCCACCGATGATAAAAAGGTCCGTTGTCTGAACGTCCGCTGACCGCATACCAATGATTCCTTGTCAGGATGGATGACAGGCATTTGCCAGAACATCCTTCGTATGGTCAATGTTTTTGTTCGAATTTTTTCGATTTGTAACAGTAACCTGAAATTTTCTAACACCTTCCTTGCAAAACCGGCCAAAAAGAACAAAAACGAAAGAAGCACTTCAAGTTTGGAAACACCATGTCCCTGTCTTTTCGCCAATCTGACATTCTGGACATTGCCGGGGCCGAAGGCCGCGTCACCGTTGACGGGTTGGCCGAAAGATTTGGTGTCACGGTCCAGACGATCCGGCGCGACCTGACCGAGCTGGCCGAGGCAGGTAAACTGGATCGGGTGCATGGCGGCGCGGTGCTGCGCTCGGGCGTGTCCAACATCGGATATGAAGACCGCCGTGCCCTGAACGCCGACGCCAAGACCCGTATTGCAAAGGCTTGCGCCACCGATATCCCCGACGGCGCATCGATCTTCATGAACATCGGAACCTCGACCGAGGCCGTGGCGCGGCAATTGCTGAACCACAAGAATCTGATGGTTGTGACCAACAACATGAATGTCGCAAACATTCTGATTGAGAACCCGGATTGTGAGGTCGTCATGGCCGGTGGCGTTCTGCGGCGCACCGACGGCGGGTTGATCGGGAACCTGACTGTTTCGACCATTCGGCAATTCAAATTTGACCTTGCCGTAATCGGCTGTTCAGCTTTGGACACTGACGGAGATCTTCTGGACTTCGACTTTCAGGAGGTACAAGTCAGCCAGACCATCATTGCGCAGGCACGCCGCACATTTCTGGTTGCCGACTATTCCAAGTTTCACCGCTCGGCCCCGGCCCGCATCACTTCTTTGGCAGAAATCGACGCAATTTACACGGATGCGCCGTTACCAGGCGATCTGCACCTGCGCAGTCAGGAATGGCAAACGGACATCGTCCTGTGTAACTAGCGGACATTAAGAATAGTCCCCAAATTACCGCGTCGCTTGCCAGATGCCACCCGGCCTGACACTATCGTCTTCATAAAGATATGTGCACGGGAGGGGAGCACCGGGCCATGATTGCGCTTTTATTTGCACTACTTACCGCCACGATGGGGCTCAACTATTTCAACATGACAAAGGCAGGCAAAGCGCTGTTCTTCCTTACAATTGCCCTCAGTATCTACTGGTTGAAATTCCACGCCACCAGTCAGCTGACAATTCAGCTTTGAGGGCCTCATCATGACACCCGAACTGTCACGTACACTAAACGCGATCGGAATGCTGGCCGTCAGTCTCGTTCTGGCGCTGGCATTCTTCTATCAACTTGTCCTTTACGAACTGCCCTGTCCGCTTTGCCTGTTGCAGCGTGTCGGCTTTGTAGCCGTCGGCGTCGGGCTGGGCCTGAACCTGCTTTATGGCGCGCGACCGCAGCACTATGCCATCATGCTGATTGCCGCTTTGTATGGCGGCAGTGTTTCGATCCGGCAAATCCTGTTGCACATTGTGCCTGGAACCGGCCACTACGGATCGCCCGTTCTGGGGCTGCATTATTACACTTGGGCGGGCATCGCCTTTTTCCTTGTCCTGCTGGGTACGTCGTTCATGCTGCTGTTTGATCGCCAATATGACTCGGGCGCGGCCAGCGAGGTACGTTTTGGGGGAAACAAGCTGGCCAAAACCGCCTTCTTTGTCATGCTGGCACTTGCCGTACTGAACGCCGGTTCAACTCTGCTGGAATGCGGACCGGGCATTTGTGATGACCCGCCAACGGACTACAAGTTGATTGACGAACTGAAAACGAATGATTGAGGATACCCTAACCTTCCCCTGATGGAGGCACGCACATGGGACTATTGGGCCAGCCGCTGGGCTATTATGACTATCTGACATTGGTCGCGCTGATCCTGCTGCTTGCAGCAGTTATGGCGCTGTTCCTGTTCATTATGGGCCTTCCGGGGCGGATCGCGATCAAACGTAATCATCCCCATGCCGAAGCCGTAAAGATCATGGGATGGATGGGGTTTTTGGCTGTCGTGCCTTGGGTTCACGCCTTCATGTGGGCTTTCCACGATGGCGTCACGGTCGATATTCGCCGGGGCCCGGACGAGGAAAAAGATGCCATTCGAGATGAAATTAAACGCCTGGGCGGCAAGGTCAAACCCGAATACCAGGATCGTCTGGACACAGACGACACACAACCCAGTTAAGACCGAAGGACCCTAATACCTATGTTCGTCGCCCTCGGCATCACGCTGTTCTACATCATTTTCGTCTGGCTCATTTTCTTCAAGCTGGAATGGCTGAAGTTCAACATTGCCTGGGGCATTGTTTCGTTCTGGGTGGGTGCACATCTGCTGCTGATCTTCCTTGTGGCGCTTCGCTTCTTTCAACCATTTTCGGCAGACAGCCACGTGGTACGCTCGACCATACAGATCATCCCCAAGCTGACACAGCCAACGATCCTGTCCGAGGTGCTTGTCGAACCAAATACACCGGTCACAAAGGGCGATCCGCTGTATCGGTTCGATGACACGGTGTTTTCGCTGGCGGTCGATAATGCGCAGGCCCAGTTGGTGGCGGCACAGCAGAATGCTAAAATCCTTGAACAGGATGTCATTGCGTCGACCGAAGCTGTCGAACGGGCCAATGCGCAATTGGCCTATGCGCAAACCCAACAGGCGCGGTATGAGAATCTTGTTCCGGCCGGAGGCGCCCGTCAGGACGATCTGGATCGATGGAACGAACAGGTGACCGAAGACCAGGCCGCCGTCAAACAGGCTGGGGCCAACCTGACCAAGGCTCAACTGGCGCTGGAATCGCAGATTGACGGCGTGAACACCGGCATCCTTCAGGCGCAGGCGCAATTGGCCGAGGCCGAGTATTTTCTGGAAAACACAACAATCTATGCGCCTGAAAATGGCATGATCGTCTCACAGCAGGCCCGCCCCGGATTGGTGGTCGGTGACGTCCGGTTGGGTGCGATCGCCAGCTTTGTGACTGATGAAAGCCCTTATATCCTTGCCACATTCCGCCAGCAGAACCTGAAATTTGTCGAACCGGGACAAGAGGTCGAAGTCGCGCTTGATCTTTATCCCGGCGAAATCCTGACGGGCAAGGTCGAAGCGATCTGGTGGGCCACCCGGCAAGGGCAACTCATCCCGTCGGGCCGCCTGCCCGGTTTCGAGCTGCCCAAACTGCCCGGTCGGATTGCGGTTCAGATCACCGTCGATGTGCCGGAAGACCACATTTTCCCAGCGGGCGGCCATGCCGCTGTGGCGATCTATACAGGTCAAGGCAAGAGTTTTGAGTTTCTGAGGCGCATCAACATCCGCCTTTATTCCTTCGCCAACTTCATCCGACCCCTGGATATCTGAGGATGCGCGCCATGACACTCCGCAGGTTGTTGGGAACCGCCATTTGCGCCGCCACTCTCGCGGCTTGCACACCCGTTGGACCGGATTTTGTGCGCCCCAATTCACCTGTCGTGAAACAATGGATTGAGGTCAACAACCCCAGCGCCGGTCAAAGCGGGCTGACCTCGCGAAGTGCGCCAGTCGTAAAATGGTGGCAGACATTCAATGATCCGACCCTTAACAAACTGATTGCCGAGGCTTACGCCCAGAACCTGACACTTCAGGTCGCTGGTGCGCGGGTTTTGCAGGCGCGCGCGCAACTGGGTATCGCCTTTGGCGAGCTTTACCCGCAGTCGCAGGCCATTGGCGGCTCGCTTGAACGGCGCCAGATCAGCGACAATCTGGGGCCAATTTCGGATGTTAATCGCGTCATCCCGCTGGATACCGAGTTCTCGACCTCGCAAGTCGGCTTCGATGCCCAGTGGGAGTTGGACGTCTGGGGCGCGCAGCGGCGCGGCGTTCAGGCCGCGCGATCCAATCTGGCCCTGCAAGTGGCAAACTACGACGACGCGTTGGTGACACTGACCGGGGACGTCGCCGCGCTTTACGTCAATATCCGGGCGCTACAAGAGACGCTGGCAATTGCGCGCGAGAACATCAAATTGCAGCAGGACTCGGCAGACCTGACTCAGCTGCGGTTCAACAATGGTGTCACCACGGAACTGGACGTGCAGGAATCCACCGCCCTGTTGAACAACACTAAGGCGCTGGTACCCGAACTGGAAAGCGACCTGCAACAGACCAAGAACGCGCTTGCGGTGTTGTTGGGCACGACACCTTCACGCATGACCGGTCTGCTGGGCAATACCGGCCGCATTCCATCGGCCCGAGCAAATGTGGCAGTGGGCGTTCCCGCTGAATTGCTGCGCCGCCGCCCGGATGTGCGCGCGGCTGAACTGGCGGCAGCCACGCAGTCGGCGCAGGTGGGCATCGCGATGGCGGACCTGTATCCCCAATTCATCCTGTCAGGCGCAATCGGTCTGCAGGCATCCGGAGGGCGCGATCTGTTCAGCGGCGGCAGCACAACCGGACTGGCCAGTGCGGGTGTGGTCTGGAATGTGCTGAACTATGGCCGCATCAAGAACAATGTTCGCGCGCAGGACGCCGCTTACCAGGCGCTGATTGCGAATTATCAGAACACTGTGCTGACCGCTTATTCCGAGGTTGAAAGTGCCATGGTCGCTTATGCGCAGGCACGTAAGCAGGTCGGGTTCTATCGGCAAAGTGTCGACGCCTCACGCAAAGCTGCCGAAATCGCCGTCAGCCAATATACAGATGGCATTGCCGATTATTCGCGCGTGCTGAACACCCAGACCGCACTATTGCGGTCGCAGGCCAATCTGATCGAGGCACGGCAGCAGGTATCCAGCAATCTGGTGGCGGTTTACAAGGGTTTGGGCGGCGGATGGCAAATCCGGCAAAATCAGGAATTCCTGCCCGAAACCGTTCTGGCCGAGATGGCCTATCGCACGGATTGGGGCGATCTGCTGCAGAAAACCCCAACCCGCGCAAGCCTGAATTAGGTGCTACTTGGTTAACCCGCGCAACCCGCCCGAGATCAGGATATTAACCTCATAGAGGATGCGGGGCGCGGCCAGCCCGCCGGGGCTGGCCAGATAGTTCGGGCTCCATTCCGGATCGAACTTCTGCTTGAACGCACGGAGGCCCTCAAAATGGTAGAACTGTTCGCCATGTTCGTAAACGAACCCACCGATGCGGTTCCAAAGCGAAGCAAGCTGACGGTTTTCGATCCCTGAAAACGGTGCCGCACCCAGTGAAAACCAGTGAAACCCCTGCTGCGCCCCCCAATCCATCATGTCGGCGAAAAGAGCGTCCATGACGAAACTTGGGCTATCGGGTTCATAACGCATGAGGTCCAGTGACAGCTCGGACTTGTTCCCTCCTTGGAACAGATTGGCAAAGGCCATGATCTTGCCGGTGTTGCCATCACGCAGGATCGCATGATCGAAATAGGACAGGTATTGATTATCAAATCCCCCCAGTGCAAAGCCCTTTTCCGCACCGGCCTTTTGCGCAAGCCAGCGGTCTGAAATCCCACGCAAATCTGACAACAGAGGCCTCAGTTCTTCCTTCGGAATGATCTCGAACACATATCCTTCGCGTTCAGCACGGTTCTTGGCCTGCCGGAACCGCTTGCGCGACTTTCCGTCCAGCGAGAAATCGTGCAATGACACCCGCGCAACCTCGCCAATCTTCAGGATCGACAGTCCAAGATCCAGAAAAGTCGGCAGATATTTGGTCGAGACACTGTAGAACGCACAGAGTTTACCTTCACGATCCGCCATTTCCCGAAGCTGCCAAATCAGTTGCTGCCCGGCCCTGTCGTCACCAACCGGTTCTCCTTTTGAAATCAGCGCATTGCCCGTGTCTGCGTAGGCCATAAACGCGGTCTCATCCGGTGAAACCAGGAATTGCTTGTCACCGGTAAGCGAGATTTGCGACTCCGTATCCTCACTCTCCATCACCAGCCGCTCGACAACCTCTGGGATTTCAACCCGCTGTGGTGTCGGAATCTCACGCCCGAACAGAGAGTTCACGGCAACAATGCCCACGATCACGGCCACAACAAGGCTAGACCGCAGAAAGCGCGAGGCGTCACCGTTCCAGGCAAACTGCCACCACAGATCGTTTTGGTATTCGACATGCGAATATGCAAACAGCCCGATCCAGAAAATCACTGCCAGCAGAACCACGACACTGATCAACCATGGGATGTTCAGCCGAAATATCGACGCACCACTGACCCGGTAGAACGCGCCACGAAACATAGCCAGCAGCCCAATCGTTCCCAGCATCGAAAACGCCTCGTGGATGTCGAGCCCCTTTGCAAGCGACGCAAAGAACCCCACACCCATCAACACCATCGCAACGACCCATGCCCGGTAGAGCTTGCGGAACAACCCGCGCGACACCAGCAATAGCAACACCCCAACGACACTGCCTGCAAGATGCGAAGCCTCGACAAACGAAAGCGGCAGCATATCTTTCAGCGTGCTGAGCTTTTGCGCCCCCGCTGGCAGCGCGCCCGACACCAGCAAGATTACCCCGGCCACCGCGGCAACCCCGGCCGCTACCATCGGAACCATGGGACGGATCACGCGATAGACCCAGATGGCGGCACCGCCGATCATGTGTCTTTGCGTCAAGGCAGATGCAACGGCAATGGAAAGGCTGGCGACTGCAAATGGTAGAAAAGTGTAAACCACCCGGTAAAGCAGCAACGCAGCAATCACATCCGAACGGCCTGACGCCCCCAGACCGGCAATCAATGTCGCCTCAAACACGCCGATTCCACCCGGCGCATGGCTCAGGATTCCAACGGCAATGGCGGCGATATAGATCGTGAAGAAATACGGGTACCCGACACCCAGATCATCCGGCATCAGTACGTAAAGCGCCATGGATGCGCCAAACAGGTCCCCAATGGCAGCCAACGTCAGCAGGCCCGCCAGTTTCCCTCCGGGCAGATCGAAACCGACGCCCGCAACAGCCAACCGCCGGCCACCGCTGGACAGCCAAATGAACATCGCGACAAATGCAGCCAGCAAGCACAATCCTATGGTGGTTTCGACCGTTTCGCTGACGGGCATCACCTTGGATATTCCATCCGGGTGCAGGGTCAGCAACAAACCCAAAATCAGGATCAGACCCATCCAGAACGCCACCCACGAGGTCGCGATTACGCCAGCCACCCGGCCAAGGTCCAAGCCAAGCGACGCGTATATCCGATACCGGATCGCGGTTCCCGTGATGTAGGAAAACCCAAGGCAGTTCGACACCGCGTATCCGCTGGCTCCGGCCATCCCCGCCACAGGTAACGGCACCTTGCCATCTGCCACGCTCTGTACCGCGAACACATCATAGAGCGACAGCGACAAAAAGCTGAACGCTGTCCAGCACATCGCAAAAAACATCAATTTCCATGATGTCGCCGAAATATCGGTCTGGACATCCGACCATTTCACATGGGCCGACAGATCGTGCAAAACCGAAAGGGCAATCCCGGTAATAACGACCGGTATCGCGATGCGCAGCCAGGGTTTTTCCAGCAGATCAGCAAGTCGTTCGGCCCACTGTCCGGCCAAAGGTTCGTCACCATTTTCAGATGTGGTCATGCCGCAAGCCTTCCGGAAATACTGAACCCTTAGTCAGCAAGCGGCCTACCTAAGGGTAAGTCGCACCCTGTCTACTCACAAACTCTGGCACAAGTCGCATTCATCTCAAAGCACTAGAGCCGCCCCTTGCGTGTTGACAGCAGCAGGTTCGTTTCCGAACGTGTAACGCCGTCGATCCTGCGAATATGAAACAGAACCTCGTCCAGTTCGACCAGAGTTTCAGTACTGATTTCGGCAATCAAATCCCAACTGCCGTTGGTCGAATGGACCGCCGTGACCTGCCGCATGGCTCCGATCCGGGACATCACGCGCTCGGTGCCGCGCCCCTCGATTTCCAGCATCATCAGCCCACGTACCGGGCTTTGCGCCAGATCCCGACGCGTCAACACGGTAAAACCAACGATCTCTCCGGATTGCTTGAGCCGTTGCAAACGGCTGCGCACCGTAGTGCGGGTCACACCAAGCGTTTCCGACAGCTCTGACAGGCTGGCGCGCGCGTCACGCTGCAATGCGCCCAGCAGACGACTATCCAATTCGTCCATATTACCTTCTCATTAAGGAGTTTCATGATCCATTTTGAGCATTTTGTGCTCTTCACGCAAGACACAGTGACGGCCTAAATGAACCACATGGAACGCAAAAACATCATTTTAGTCGGCGCGCCGATGGACGCCGGAAAACGGCGTCAGGGTTGCCGAATGGGTCCTGATGCATATCGCGTGGCTGGGCTGGATCAGGCCTTGGCCGATCTTGGTCACTCCGTTTGCGATTGGGGCGACGTGCAACCTGAAAAAACGGACCTGCCCGAGCATCCGCACCTGTTCGCGCTGCCCGAATGCGTCGGATGGACGCAAGCGCTGAGCATGACCGCACTGACAGCAGCTAAACAGGGCATTCCAATCTTCATGGGCGGCGATCACGCATTGTCCATGGGAACCGTGACCGGGATGGCCGCCTATGCTGCTAAGGTCGACCGCCCACTGTTCGTTCTGTGGCTGGATGCCCATAGTGACTTTCACACCCCCGACAGCTCAGACAGCGGCAACCTGCATGGCACACCTGTCGCCTATTTCACAGGAAGGTCGGGATTCGAGGCGCTTCCGCCCTTACCCGCTGTCGTCCCAACCGATCGAGTCGGCATGATCGGCCTGCGCTCTGTCGACCCGGCGGAACGTTTGGCGCTGGAACAGGACCGCGCCATGCTGGCCGACATGCGCAGCATTGACGAACATGGGATCAAGGCGCCGTTGCTGGCGTTCCTGGATCGCGTGAAAGCCGAAAACGCTCTTCTCCACGTCTCGTTGGATGTTGATTTCCTGGATCCGGCCATAGCCCCTGCCGTCGGCACCACTGTTCCCGGCGGTGCGACCGAGCGCGAGGCTCATCTGGTCATGGAACTGCTGCATGAAAGCGGACTGGTCAGTTCGCTGGATCTTGTCGAACTGAACCCGTTCCTGGATGAACGTGGCCGCACCGCAAAACTGATGGTCGATCTGGCCGCCTCACTTATGGGCCGTCGCATCTTTGACCGCCCCACCCGGAGTTTCTGATGACCCAACCTTCTGAAAAGGCGCTCGTGCCTTTTGTGTCCGTCGACAACATGATGCGGCTGATTCACCACATAGGTGTCGAACAGATGATCGTACAGATCGCCGATCAGATGGAATCCGATTTCAAACGGTGGGAAAGCTTTGACAAGACCCCGCGCATTCCGGCGCATTCTCCCCACGGTGTGATTGAACTGATGCCCACCTCGGATGGGGAGGCATATGGGTTCAAATACGTGAACGGCCATCCCAAAAACACCTCCGAGGGTCTGCAAACAGTGACCGCATTCGGATTGCTGGCGGATGTTTACACTGGGTACCCCACCCTTCTGACCGAAATGACCATGCTGACGGCGTTGCGCACGGCGGCAACGTCTGCTCTGGTCGGGCGCTATCTTGCCCCAAAGAATGCCACCACCATGGCCATGATCGGCAATGGGGCGCAGTCCGAGTTTCAATGCCTCGCTTTCAAGGCAATGTGCGGGATCGACACTGTCCGGCTTTACGATACCGATCCCGGTGCAACAGCGAAATGCACCGCAAACCTGCAAGGCAGAGGCCTGACGGTCATCCCATGCAAGACACCGGAAGACGCTATTGAAGGCGCTCAGATCATCACCACCTGCACGGCCGACAAGAAATATGCCACCATACTCACCGACAACATGGTCGGCCCCGGCGTCCACATCAACGCCATCGGTGGCGATTGTCCCGGCAAGACTGAATTGCATCGGGATATCCTGCTGCGCTCGGACATCTTTGTCGAATACCCCGAGCAAACCCGGATCGAGGGCGAGATTCAAGCGCTGGATGCTGATCATCCCGTGACCGAGATGTGGCAGGTTATGACCGGAGCTGCCAAAGGGCGCACAGACGACCGCCAAATCACCCTGTTCGACAGTGTTGGCTTCGCGATCGAAGATTTCTCAGCCCTACGCTATGTCAAGCAGGCGATCAAAGGCACTGCATTCTTTGAGCCACTGGACATGTTGGCCGACCCGGACGATCCGCGCGACCTGTTCGGAATGCTGATGCGGGCCGGTTAGGCGCGCCTAAGGGGGCTCTGCCCCCGCCACCCGTGCCGGGCGCCTCCCCCGGGATATTTATTGGCCAGATGAAGCAGGGGATCCGTTCTTCATCTGGCTCTAAATATCCCGGAGCGCGAGGCAGAGCCTCGCATCCTACCTACCCCGCAAGAGATGGCAGGTAGAGTACAATACCAGGAAATGCCACAAGCATTGCTATGGTCAGGGCGTCGGCCACGAAGAAGGGTGTCACACCCCTGAAGACATCCTGAACACTCAAATCCGGGCGCACCCCGGCGACGACAAAGCAATTCAACCCAATCGGCGGCGTAATCAGGCAAAACTCGGCCATCTTGACGACCAGAATTCCAAACCAAATCGCGCACATCGGCCCGGACATGCCAAACGCACTGTCTGCAGCACTGACCGTTTCACCACCGTTCAGCGCCATGACCGCCGGATAAACAACAGGCAAGGTCAAAAGAAGCATTCCTATCGCATCCATGAACATGCCAAGCACCGCGTAAGCCAGCAGAATGCAGATCAGGATCATCATGGGTGACATTTCAAGGCTGGTTATCCAGTCTGAAAAGGCGCCGGGAAGATCTGCGAACCCTAGAAACCGCACATAGATCAGAACGCCCCAGATGATCGAAAAGATCATTGCGGTAAGCTTGGCCGTCTCCAGCAGCGCGGATTTGAACTCGCTCCAACGCATCCCGTGAAACAGGGCGAAGCAGAAGACAATGAAAGCGCCGATTGCGCCGCCTTCCGTCGGCGTGCCCCACGCTTTTTCACCAAATGGGTTATAGACAAAGCAGATGATGATCAGGATGACGGCGACAATAGGAATGGCTCCGGGAAGGGCCGAAAAGCGCTGTTTCCATGTAAAGCCTGTGACCGGGGGACCGACGGATTTGAAAATCACGGCGATCCCGACAATCAGCACGGCATAGATGATCGCGGAAAACGCACCCGGAATGAACCCCGCCAAAAGTAGCTTCCCGACATCCTGCTCGACGATGATCGCGTAGATCACCAGAATGGCCGATGGTGGGATCAACGAGGCCAGCGTTCCTCCGGCGGCCACCACACCGGCAGCAAAGCGTTTGTTGTAGCCGACCTTCAGCATTTCCGGGATCGCGATACGGGCGAAGACGGCAGAGGTGGCAACCGAGGCACCCGAAACCGCGGCGAAACCGGCGGTGGCGAATACGGTTGAAACCGCCAACCCTCCGGGGACCCATGCGACCCAGCGTTTGGCAGCTTCAAACAACGCCCGCGTGAGACCTGCGTAATAAGCCAGATACCCGATCAGGATAAAGGTCGGGATCAGGCTAAGAGTATGAGAGGCAACTTTGGAATGCGGCACTTGCCCGGCGGTTTTGACCGCAACAGTCAGCGCTTTACCGAACCGCGCCGGATCATACCCAAACTTGGCCCAAAAAATCCAAACAAGTCCAATTAGCCCGGCCAAGCCCGCAGCAAAGGCCACGCGCATGCCGACCACGACAAAGATCAGAAGCCCGCCCGTGACCCAGAGGCCAATTTCAATCGTGTCCATAAATCAGTCCTGCCCTTCGAACTGTTCGGCCTCAGCCGCTGCTTGTGCTGCCGCGTCCTGTATCAACGGAACGGCGACCGGAGCTTCCAATCCCAGCCATAGTGCGCGGCCATATCCCCAGACCTGCAAGGCAAGCCGCAGACACAGAACGGAAAACGCGATGGGGGCCAGTAGTTTCGCGGGCCACAACGGAATTCCGATATCAATGGAACTGTCCCGGCTCCAAAATGGTGCGCCCAAATCAAAGGATCGGTCGAAGTGAGACCAGCTGCCCCAAACTAGCGCAAGCATCAGAAGCAGGATCAAAACCACCGAGACCAGTTCGAAAAGCCACAACCATCTGCCGTGAAGGCGTGACAAAACGATGTCCATGCGGATGTGGCCACCGTCGCGTTGAACATAAGAAATGCCAAGAAATGCGATCAATGGCATCGCCTGTTCGATCCAGTCAACATAACCTGGCAATGGGGCATTCAGGGCATTGCGCCCACTGACCGAGATAACGGCCAGGACCATCAGGCCAAATACTGCCAAACCACTGATGAGCGCGAGAAAACGCTCCAGTTTCAACAACTGCTGATCCAGCTGGCTCAGACGGCTTCCGTCCACCAGCACTGTGGCCTGTCCTGCCATTCCAGTGTTCCCCAATATTGGTGTACCGGGTGCCTGGCAGGCACCCGGGTTCAGGATCAGTTGCCGCCGCGCTGTTGCGTCAGCGTCATCTGCACGAGATCATAAAGATCCTGCGCTGGCAGCCCCTGTGCCGTCATGTCCGCGATCCACTTTTCACGGATCGGATCGGCTGCCTTGGTGCGGAACTCCGCGATCACGGCATCGTCGATCATGACTTTCTGCACACCCTTTTCTTGCAGAACGCTGTCCCATTGTTCGAGCAATCCGCCATAATTCGCGAGGTAGTGTGCGATGGCTTCATCAATCGAGCTATCCAGCGCCTCGCGATGCGCGGCTGGCAGAGCCTCGTAGGCGTCAATGTTGACCACGACCGGGCAGTTTACCGTTCCGGGGTTCAGGTTTGCCGTCCACCAGTCGGCTTCGTTGATTGTCCCGAAAGACAGATGTGCGTGCTGGGCAAAGGCCACGGTGTCGACGACACCGGATTCCATGGCATTGAATGCCTCGGTTGCCGGGACCGAAGTCGGAACACCTCCGACCGCCTCGAAGGCTTGCCCCAAACCGCCAGTTGCACGGACCCGCATTCCGTCAAAATCAGCCAGTTCATCGCGCGGCTCGCCAGTGCCGACCAGATTATACTGCGGCATCGGTGAGGTCATGATGATGCGGGCGTTCCATTGCGCCATCTCATCCTTGACTGCGGGGTGGTCATAAACCGCATGACTGACCGCCACCTCCTCCTGCAGGTTGTTCACGCCGAGAAAAGGCAGCTCCAGAACGGTAATCGCGCGGTTTTTGTCGCGGTGGTAACCTGCACAGAACTGAGCCATCTCGAAGGCGCCGATTTCAATGCCGTCCAGATTTTCGCGCGGCTTGGACAACCCGCCATAGCTGACATTGATGGTGAATTCACCACCGGTTTTTTCGCTAACAAGTTCGGCCAGTTTTTCAACATGTTCGGTGAAGGCTCGACGCTTGCCCCAGACCGATGCGTTCCACTCAGTAGCAAAAGCTTCACCGACAAAGGCAAAGCTCAGGGCGGCGACAGCGGCGCCGCTCAACATCTTTTTCATCATTTGATCTCCCATTGATGCGCCTCCTCCCGAGGCGCTTGAGGATCAAGCTAGCGCCAACATTCTACTGTGCCAACCCTGCCTTGGTTTTCCGCTGGTATCAGAAGCAGTTCCCGCTTGGATTGCGCATGTAGAAAAACCCGACATTCGTGGACTGACACCTACTTGTGTTAGGAACTGCAAGTAGGACACGTGTTACACCTATCCATATATTTTAAATGGATTTTTACGGAATTAGTGCGTTTTCTTTACTAGATATGGTCGTAGTTAGAAATTTCTTTACAAATAAATTCAGGGATTCCGGCAATTTATTTATTTATTTTCAGAACTCGGTAATATTCGAACTCGGGGAGGAACGGGATCGACATTGCCGGACCAAGTGGCAAAAAATGTCCCAACGCAATCCAGTCCAGAGGGAGGAGCCTCAAAAATGACCACCGCTGCCCAGGCAGATGCCAAGACCTATCCGCCATCCGCAGAAACCGTCGCCCGTGCGCATGTTGATGCCGAAAAATATGCCGACATGTACGCCGCTTCGATCAGTGACCCCGACGCATTCTGGGGCGAGCAAGGCAAGCGCGTTGACTGGATCAAACCCTTCACCCAGGTCAAAGACGTTAACTACGATTTCGGTTCGGTTAGAATAAACTGGTATGCTGATGGCACCTTGAATGTCTCGGCCAACTGTCTGGATCGCCACCTGAAAACCCGCGGTGATCAAACGGCAATCATCTGGGAACCGGACGATCCAAATGACCCGGCTCAGCATATCTCTTACGCGGAACTGCACCGCCGCACCTGCCGCATGGCAAACATCCTAGAATCTTTGGGTGTGCGCAAAGGCGACCGCGTCGTCATTTATCTGCCGATGATCCCCGAGGCCGCTTATGCCATGTTGGCCTGTGCGCGGATCGGCGCGATTCACTCTATTGTTTTTGCGGGCTTCTCGCCGGACGCGCTGGCTGCCCGGATCAATGGCTGTGACGCCAAGGTTGTGATCACCGCGGACGAGGCTCCGCGTGGTGGGCGTAAAACGCCGCTGAAATCCAATGCCGACGCGGCGCTGCTGCACTGCAAGGATACGGTCAAGTGCCTTGTCGTCAAACGGACCGGTGGCCAGACCACCTGGATCGACGGTCGTGACTTTGACTACAACGAAATGGCCCTTGAGGCGGACGACTACTGCGCGCCTGCCGAAATGAGCGCCGAAGATCCGTTGTTCATTCTCTACACCTCTGGCTCAACCGGTCAGCCAAAAGGCGTTGTTCACACAACCGGCGGCTATCTGGTTTACGCCGCAATGACGCATGAGATCACCTTCGATTATCACGAAGGCGACGTGTATTGGTGTACTGCGGATGTGGGCTGGGTGACCGGCCACAGCTATATCGTCTATGGCCCCCTGGCCAATGGTGCGACCACGCTGATGTTTGAAGGCGTTCCAACTTTCCCCGACGCGTCGCGCTTCTGGCAGGTTTGCGAAAAACACAAGGTGAACCAGTTCTACACCGCGCCCACAGCGATCCGCGCCCTGATGGGTCAGGGCAAAGAGTTTGTCGAGAAATGCGACCTCAGCGATCTGCGCACTCTGGGAACCGTGGGTGAGCCGATCAACCCCGAAGCCTGGAACTGGTACAACGAAGTGGTCGGCAAGGGCAAATGTCCCATCGTGGATACATGGTGGCAGACGGAAACCGGCGGTCACCTGATGACCCCCCTGCCCGGCGCCCATGCAATGAAGCCCGGATCGGCAATGAAGCCGTTCTTTGGCATCGAACCAGTGGTGTTGGATCCGCAGTCCGGCGTCGAGATCGAAGGCAATGGTGTCGAGGGTGTGCTCTGTATCAAAGACAGCTGGCCCGGCCAGATGCGCACCGTCTGGGGTGATCATGAGCGGTTCGAAAAGACCTATTTCTCGGATTACAAGGGCTACTACTTCACTGGTGATGGCTGCCGTCGCGATGAGGATGGCGACTACTGGATTACCGGGCGCGTGGACGATGTGATCAACGTGTCCGGCCACCGCATGGGAACGGCCGAGGTGGAAAGCGCACTGGTAGCACACGCCGCCGTCGCAGAAGCCGCTGTTGTCGGATATCCTCATGAAATCAAGGGGCAAGGCATCTATTGCTATGTCACTTTGATGAATGACCGTGAACCAAGCGAAGAGCTCCGCAAGGAGTTGCGCACCTGGGTCCGGACCGAGATCGGACCGATCGCCAGCCCCGATGTGATCCAGTGGGCCCCGGGCCTGCCCAAAACACGCTCGGGCAAGATCATGCGTCGCATCCTGCGCAAGATTGCCGAAAACGATTTCGGTTCGCTGGGTGACACTTCGACACTGGCCGACCCGTCGGTGGTCGAAGACCTGATCGAAAACCGCGCGGGCAAGTGAGGATGTGATGGACACTGCTACGATCACCACACCCGCAGTACTTATCCTTCTCGGCCCTCCGGGCGCCGGGAAGGGCACGCAGGCCCGGATGCTGGAAGAGAAATTCGGACTTGTTCAACTCAGCACGGGTGACCTGCTGCGCGAAGCCGTTGCCGCAGGCACCGACGCAGGAAAAGCCGCCAAAGCCGTGATGGAAGCCGGTGATCTGGTCAGTGACGAGATCGTCATTGCGATCCTGCGCGACCGTATGGCGCAACCGGATTGCGCCGAGGGTGTCATTCTGGATGGGTTCCCCCGCACAACGGTTCAGGCCGAGGCACTGGACGGTCTGCTTGCGTCCAATGACCAGAAGATCAACGCAGCAATCAGCCTGGAAGTGGAAGATGCCGAAATGGTGATCCGTATCTCGGGCCGCTACACCTGCGCGGGCTGCGGTGAAGGGTACCACGACCAGTTTAAGAAGCCTGCCGAAGACGGTAAGTGCGACAAGTGCGGCAGCACCGAATTCAAGCGCCGCGCGGATGACAACGCTGAAACCGTGGCTTCGCGTCTGGCAGCTTATCATGCGCAGACCGCGCCGCTGATCACCTATTACGACGGTCACGGTGTTCTGAAACGCATCAATGCCATGGGCAGGATCGAGGATATCGCGGGCGATCTCGAAGGGATCGTCAGCGACGTGGTGAGTTAAGGGGAGGAGATAAGCCGCAAGGCTTTGATCCTAAAAAGAATACTTCAAAAGACCGCTTTGGCGGACTTGTGGAGTTTTGCCTGACACCACACGGTGCTGGGCATTGTCGAGAAGCGGACCGACGCACTGGAGGAGTTGGGCACCGGGCCGCCAAACGAGGAAGCGAAGGAGGAACCCGCAATGGCGGATCAATCTACAAACTCCGCGCAGGCAGCCGAAGCCGATAAGGGCTATTGGCAGGCCAACCTGCGCCTCATCTACATCAGCCTCGTGATCTGGGCGCTGGTGTCATTTGGATTCGGCATCCTGCTGCGTCCGCTGCTGTCGGGCATCGCCGTCGGTGGTACTGATCTGGGCTTTTGGTTCGCTCAGCAAGGATCGATCCTGGTCTTTCTGGTGCTGATCTTCAACTACGCCTGGCGCATGAACAAGCTGGACGCCGAACACGGCGTGGATGAAGAGTAAGGGAGAGCGGGGATAATGGATCAGTTTACCATCAACCTGCTGTTTGTCGGCGCATCCTTTGCGCTGTACATCGGCATCGCGATCTGGGCCCGCGCGGGTTCCACATCAGAGTTCTACGCCGCCGGTCGCGGCGTGCACCCGGTCACCAACGGTATGGCGACAGCGGCAGACTGGATGTCTGCGGCCTCGTTCATCTCGATGGCGGGCCTGATTGCCTTTACCGGCTATGACAACTCGACCTTCTTGATGGGATGGACGGGTGGCTACGTGCTGTTGGCCCTGCTGCTTGCGCCTTACCTGCGGAAGTTCGGCAAGTTCACCGTATCGGAGTTCATCGGCGACCGCTTCTACAGCCAGACAGCACGCATCGTTGCGGTGATCTGTCTGATTGTTGCATCGGTGACCTACGTTATCGGTCAGATGACCGGTGTTGGGGTTGCCTTTGGCCGCTTCTTGGAAGTGTCGAACACCACCGGGCTGTTGATCGGTGCAGGCGTTGTGTTTGCCTATGCGGTGTTCGGAGGGATGAAGGGCGTGACCTATACACAGGTCGCTCAGTACTGCGTGCTGATCACCGCCTACACCATCCCTGCCATCTTTATCTCGCTACAGCTGACCGGCACTCCGATTCCGGCGCTGGGTCTGTTTGGCGACACCGCAAGCGGCGTACCGCTGCTGACCAAGCTGGATGGCATCGTGTCCGAACTTGGTTTCGCGGAATACACAGCGCACCACTCGGACACACTGAATATGGTGCTGTTCACGTTGTCGCTGATGATCGGTACTGCCGGTCTGCCCCACGTCATCATGCGGTTTTTCACTGTTCCCAAAGTCGCTGACGCACGCTGGTCTGCTGGTTGGGCGCTGGTCTTTATCGCTCTTCTGTACCTGACTGCTCCGGCCGTAGGTGCGATGGCTCGTCTCAACATCACCGAAATGATGTGGCCCAATGGCGGCATCGAAGGTGGTGCCGTTACAGTCGAACAGATCGACAACGATGCACGGTACGACTGGATGGCCACATGGCAAAAAACCGGTCTGCTGGATTGGGAAGACAAGAACGGCGACGGCAAGATTCAGTACTACAACGACAAGTCTGAATCGATGCAGGCTATTGCGGAAGAAAAAGGCTGGGTCGGTAACGAACTGACCAAGTTCAACCGTGACATCCTGGTTCTGGCCAACCCCGAGATTGCGAACCTTCCAGGTTGGGTGATCGGTCTGGTCGCTGCAGGCGGTCTTGCAGCTGCTCTGTCGACAGCTGCTGGTCTGCTGCTAGCGATTTCGTCGGCCGTGTCCCACGACTTGATCAAGGGCGCGATCAACCCGCAAATCTCGGAAAAAGGCGAACTGATGTCAGCCCGTGTCGCGATGGCCGTAGCCATTATGGTTGCAACCTATCTGGGCCTGAACCCTCCGGGTTTTGCGGCGCAGACTGTTGCTCTCGCGTTCGGCTTGGCAGCAGCATCGATCTTCCCGGCATTGATGATGGGGATCTTCTCGACCCGCATCAACAACACCGGTGCGGTCGCGGGTATGCTGGCGGGTCTGGTCGTTACACTGGTCTACATCTTCCTGCATAAGGGCTGGCTGTTCATTCCGGACACCAACTCGTTCACCGATGCCGACCCGCTGCTGGGTACGATCAAGTCAACCTCGTTCGGTGCAATCGGTGCCATGGTCAACTTCGCTGTCGCCTATGTTGTGGCTGGCATGACCAAGGAAACTCCTCAGGAGATCAAGGAACTGGTCGAAAGCGTTCGCATTCCCCGTGGTGCGGGTGCAGCTCAGAACAAGTGAGCATGATGCGGTCGTTGGCACTTGCCTTCGACCGCGTCTTTCGATCCACTACTCCCGCCCGGCATACCACTGGGCGGGATTTTTTCACCAGAACACCGGAGACATCAGATGCCCCTGTCCCACGATGAAATCGCCCGGTTTCTGAAATCCGTTCATCCCTATGACGCGTTACCGGCTGATGCCCTGGATCAGATCGTAAAACAGATCGAGGTCTGGGAAGTCGAGGAAGACACCTCGGTCTATGAACTGGGTCATGCGCTTCCCGGTGTGTTCGTGATCTATGAAGGACAGGTTGAAATCACCGATGAGAATGGTGCCGTTGTCTCTCAACTGGGTTTGCGCAATTCTTTTGGAGAGCGCGGGCTGCTGAAAGACGGCAAGGCAGCCACCAAGGCGCGTGCGCACACTCCGTCGGTCCTGATTGTTTTGCCACCGGATCTGGTGCGCGAATTGATCGACGGTCACGATGTGGTCGCCAAGTTCTTCAACCGCACACGCGGCGACAGAAGTGGCCCGCAAAGCCTTGCGACCAGTTCCATTGATATTCTGATGGCACATAACCCGGCCACCTGCCCCGCGGATACGCCTGTTCAGAAAGCGGCGCAGATCATGCGCGACAAGCACATCTCGTCGCTGTGCATCACGGACGGCGACACGTTGCAGGGCATCGCAACGCTGCGGGATATCTCGGGCAAATACGTTGCGGACGGACTACCTCCGTCCACGCCAATTTCCGAGATCATGACCGCGAACCCCGTCACCCTGTCACCCGGCGACATCGGTTCCGACGTTCTGCACATCATGATGGAACGCAGCATCGGCCACGTCCCGATTTCCGAGGGCGGTCGGCTGGTCGGTATCGTCACACAAACCGACCTGACACATTATCAGGCCGTGAACTCGGCCGAACTGGTGCGACGCATCGCCCAGGCAAATACCGCCGAAGATATGGCGCGGGTAACGGCGGAAATCCCACAGCTGCTGGTGCAACTGGTTGCAGGCGGGAACCGGCACGAAATCGTCACGCGCCTAATCACCGATATTGCTGACACGGTTACCCGGCGCCTTCTGGCCCTTGCTGAACAGAAACTGGGCCCGCCCCCTGTGCCGTATCTGTGGCTGGCCTGCGGCTCGCAAGGTCGGCAGGAGCAGACAGGCGTGTCGGATCAGGACAACTGCCTGATGCTGGATGACGGCGTGACCGATGCGGATATGGAGTACTTTGCAAAGCTGGCCAAGTTTGTGTCGGACGGGCTGGATACCTGTGGCTATTTCTATTGCCCCGGCGACATGATGGCGACCAATCCGCGCTGGTGTCAGCCGGTGCGTGTCTGGCGCGACTATTTCAAGGGATGGATCGCCAAACCGAACCCCGAAGCGCAGATGCTGGCCTCGGTCATGTTTGACTTGCGTCCGATTGGCGGCGCGTTCGACCTGTTCGCCGACCTGCAGGCCGACACATTGGCGGCGGCCAGGTCCAATTCGATCTTCGTCGCACATATGATCTCGAACTCGTTGAAACACACCCCGCCGCTGGGGTTGCTGCGTGGGTTTGCAACCATCCGGTCGGGCGAACACCGCAATACGCTGGATCTGAAACACAATGGAGTTGTTCCGGTCGTGGATCTGGCACGAATCTACGCCTTGCAAGGCGAACTGCCCGAGGCCAATACCCGAGCCCGCCTTAAAGCGGCTGAGGCCAATGGCGTTCTCAGCGCGTCGGGCGCACGCGATTTACTGGACGCCTATGATCTGATCGCTGAAACCCGGCTTGAACACCAGGTCCAGCTGGTTAAATCGGGCAAGAAACCAGACAACTATCTGCCACCTTCCGATCTTTCGGACTTTGAGCGAAGTCATCTTCGTGACGCCTTCGTTGTGGTAAAAACGATGCAATCGGCGGTCGGCCACGGCAAGGGAATGCTGGGCTGACACGCATCTGAAGAACGGAGTGACACGATGTTTCTGGAATTGATCGGCACTGTTTTTGCGGGCTTCGCATTTGCGGGCATCGTACTTGTGCTGAACAAGCTGACCGGAGGGCGGTTGCCAAAATGGGTTACTCCGGTCGCGGCGGGTTTGGGGATGATCGCTGTGACAATTTCCAGCGAGTATTCCTGGTATGACCGCACGCGCGAACAGCTTCCCGAGGAAATGGCAATCGTACAAGAGGTTGAAAGCCGCGCCCTCTACCGCCCGTGGACCTACGCCATGCCCTTCGTCGACCGCTTTGCCGCAATCGACACCGTGTCGGTGCGTACAAACGAAAACGTGCCAGATCAACGGCTTGTCGATCTTTACTTCTTCGGCCGCTGGGCCCCGGTTTCAAAACTGCCCGTAGCCGTAAACTGTGCCGAGAATCGTCGCGCCAACCTTGCAGACGGCGCTGAGTTTTCTGATGACGGACGTCTGCTGAATGCAGACTGGATATCTGCCGGGCCTGCCGACCCCATCATCGACGCCACCTGCGGGGTTTGACTATGCTCACAGGGTTAAGCCTGAGGCTCAGGATATTTCTGTTTTTCTGTCTGCTCGCGCTCGGCGGGATATCAATCAGTTCCGCCGCCCTGTGGATCACCTATGCCCGGGCAGCGCAACCTGACCTGTTTGATGACTTCATCTTTGCCGAGGTTCTGATCGGGTTTGGATTGCTGGCTTTGATCGCCGGTATCTGGCTGTTGTTTGACGACAATGTCGCCAAACCGATAGAACGGCTTTCAGCGCAACTGCGGGCCCGCGCTCATGCCGGTGTCAGCACCGATCTGGACATGCAAGCCGCGCGATACCTGGGCGATCTGGCCCCAGCAGCGGCCGGCCTGGCCGAGCAACTTGCCGCGAATGCCATGCACACAGCCGAGGCGGTGGCCGCCGAAACCGCTCATCTGGCGGCGGAAAAACAGCGCCTTACTGCCCTTTTGACCGAAATTCCGGTCGCCATGTTGCTGGCCAGTCCGAAACACCAGATCGTTTTGTATGATGGTCAGGCAGCCGAGGTGCTGGCCCAGATCGCGCATCCCCGCCTGAACGCCTCGCTCTTCGAATACATCGAATCGACGGGGCTGACGGACGCGTATGGAAAGTTGTGCAAATCAGGTAAGGATGTTTTCTGCACCCTGACCAGCGTGGACGGCCGACAAACCTATTCGGCCCGAATGAAGCCACTGGGTGACGCACCCGGTTACATGCTGGTGTTCGAAGACAGCGTTGCCCGTATGTCGCCAGATGAGGCCCGCCCGCTAGTCTATGATTTCGAGTTGCTGGACACGCCGGGTGACGGTGCGTTCGAAAACCGCTCTTTGCTGGATCTGTGTTTTGTGGTCTTTGACACGGAAACAACCGGTTTGCTGCCGCACAAGGATGAGATCGTTCAAATCGGCGCGGTCCGCGTTGTGAAAGGCAAGATCGTTGCGGGCGAGCATCTGGACATGCTTGTTGATCCGGGCATTCCGATCCCTGCTGCCTCGACCCGCGTGCACAAGATCAGTGATCGCATGGTTCAGGGCGCGCCGGATATCGTCAAAGCCGGGCGTGTGTTTCACCAATTCTCACGCGATGCGGTGATCGTAGCCCATAACGCCCCGTTCGACATGGCGTTCCTGCGCCGCCATGCCAAGCGTATGGAAGTCGAATGGGATCATCCGATACTCGACACTGTGCTGCTGTCGGCTGTTTTGTTCGGCGCAAGCGATACACATACACTGGACGCGCTGTGCGAACGGCTGGACATCTCAATCCCCGAGGCGCTGCGCCATACGGCATTGGGCGACGCGGTGGCAACGGCCGAGGCGCTGGTCAAGATGCTGCCCATTCTGCAAGCGCGCGGGCTGAACACCTTTGGCGAAGTCATTGTCCAGACCCGCAAACACGGACGTCTTCTGGAAGACCTGAATTAACATCGAAATTTGCAAACGCCGTTCAGCTTTTCGTGGACAATCCGGGCCACGCATGGCACCTGATGCGCGGCCAAGGAACACGCGCGCGATATGACGGAAAAGATTTTCACACCGACCCCGGATCAAAGCCACGCCTTTCGTGAGGCGCTGGGATGTTTCGGAACAGGCGTCACCGTGATAACTGCGCAAACCGATGACGGCCCACGTGCAATCACCGTAAACTCGTTTGCGTCGGTGTCCCTGGACCCGCCGCTGGTGCTGTGGTGCCTGGCCAGAGAGTCAAACCGCTTCGACACTTTCAGCACCTGCACGCATTACTCGATCCACGTCATGGCTCAGGATCAACAGGATCAGGCGCTAAGATTTGCCCGCGACGGTGTCGATTTCACCCATGCCGAGTGGACCACGGACGAGGCTGATCGCCCGCAGCTGGCCAATTGCCTGGCACGGTTTGACTGCCGTTTGCATGCCCGGCACGAGGCTGGAGATCATCTCATCATTGTCGGTCATGTGGATCAGGTCATGTACCGCACCGGCAAGGGTCTGATCTTCAAGCGCGGTCAGTTCGGCGGGTTTGTCGACCCTTTCTAGTCGTCCAGCGACCCATGCACCGCCAGAACCTCCAGCTGTGCGTCTTGCGGAGTGATCACACGAAAGGCTTCGTGCACTCCTGTCTCAGACAATTCTCTGGCGACGGTCAGCAGCGTGTTGGCGGCATGGTCTTCACACAGCTCTGACATGTGATCGATTTCGCTCTGTGCCACGCTCAATGCCGCTTCGACCGAGGGCGCTCCGTAATACTGCACGAAATGTTCTGCCAGATTGCGGATGATCTGATCCCTTTCAGCGGCTTCGATCTGGGTTACCGCCACAAACGTCACTCGGCCAAAGGTTTCCAGCCCAAGCCAGCCATTCGCAAAAGCCTGACGCGCCTTACCTTCCAGATCCGCGCCGCTCCAATTCGAAAACTCGAACCCGCCCGAAACGCACCATTCGCCCGTACGTGCCGGAGAATGGAACACGTTCATGTCGCTTTCATCGAAATGGATCGCGCGGGCCAGTTTCATCGTCCGTTCTCCAATAGTTCCGTCAGCGGGCGCAGGCGGGTGTTGACCCCGTCGCGGATCAGCATTCCAAACCGCTCATCCGTGCCAAGGAATACACCGCCATCAACCAGTGGCTCACCTACGCCACGCAGCAGGCCCATCCATTCGGCATGCAGGGGCGCGTTGCCATCCTCCTGCCAGCGGTTGAGCCAAGTCAGCATATGGCGTGACCAGCTTTCGACCAGTTGCGTGGCCGAAACCTCGGCACAACCTTCATCATAAAGGGCTGTGACATCCGGCGTTTCGCCGGGCGCGCTGCTGGTTTGCATCAATGCGAGCTCCCAGCCGACAATCAGCCAATCCGGTTCTTCTTCCGCGTTTCCCCCGGAGGCCGAAACGCGGAACACACCGCATTTCGCACCATTCACGCAAATCAGACCGTCCCACCCCAGATGCACTGCCACTTCAGGCGGGGCCAGAGCGCCCAGCGCATTCTGAAACCCAATAGCACAAAGCGGCAGCATCGCCATCGCGTCCCGAAGCGGCACCTCGGGCGCGAAAACGATCGCGACACGCAGGTAATCGGCCTGAATGTTATAAACAACCGCCCCCGCATCGCAGCCCAAAGCCGCCATAGCCTGGGCGCGTTCAAACGGGTCTTCCCCACCCTGAACCGGGTGACCCGTCAAAAAAGGGGGAAAGACCGGTTGGCTCATGCGGTGCCTTTGGCGATCATGTCGCGGGCGATCTTGCGGAAAGCCTCAGCCTGAGGGCTGTCTGGTTTGCTGACCACAATTGGCGCGCCACCGTCTGCGGCGACACGAATGTCCAGATGTAACGGGATTTCACCCAGCAGCGGCACGCCCATCGCCTCGGCCTCGGACTTGACACCACCATGACCAAAGACGTGTTCTTCGTGCCCACAGTTCGAACAGATATGCGTGGACATGTTTTCGATCATCCCAACGATAGGCGTCTTGAGCTGATTGAACATATCGATTCCCTTGCGGGCATCAATCAGCGCCACGTCCTGCGGCGTCGAGACGACAATAGCGCCGTCCACCTTGAATTTCTGGCTCAGCGTCAGTTGCACGTCGCCGGTACCCGGCGGCAGGTCGACGATCAGCACGTCCAAGGCACCCCATTGCACCTGGCTCATCATCTGTTGCAGCGCCCCCATCAGCATCGGCCCGCGCCAGACAACGGCCTGCCCTTCATTGGTCATCAACCCCATCGACATCATGGTGACGCCGTGGTTGCGCAGCGGCAGGATAGTCTTGCCATCGGGGCTGGCCGGACGGCCCGAGACACCCAACATCCGAGGCTGCGACGGCCCATAAACATCCGCGTCCAGCAGACCCACGCGCCGCCCTTCTGCGGCCAGCGCACAGGCCAGATTGGCCGACACGGTGGATTTGCCCACCCCCCCTTTGCCAGAAGCAACCGCGATGATCCGGTCGACACCGGGAACGGCCTGCGGTCCAGTTTGCGAGGGCTTGGGTTTCGGCTTCAGATCCGGCGGCGCCTTGTCGGAATGAGCAGTCATCAGGGCCGATACATTTACGACGCCCTCAACCATCTGTGCGGCCTTTTCAGCTGTTGCGCGCACAGGTTCCATCTTTTCGGCATGCTTCGGGTCGATCTCAAGGACAAAGCGAACCGAATCGCCCTCGACATTCAGCGCACGCACGATGCCCGCACTGACAATGTCCTGACCTGAAACCGGATCGGTGATCTTTTTCAGGTTCGCCAGAACCGCGTCACGAACACTCATGCTGTTCTCTCCTTGGTATGCCCCGCCGACAGGGGCGTGCGTGTCGACATGTATTGGTCGCCGCTCATTGCATGTGTCTCCGTCTCTTTCTGTTCATTTGACGCGTAACAGCCTTCATAGTTAGGCTAAACCATGCGCCTTGTCTTGTTGTGCCTGAGCCTGACGCTCACCGCCACCCCCTCCTTGTCGCAGGAGGCGATTGGCCTTGCGGCCCCGGTAGAGGTTAACGACTCCGGTCTGTTGCAACATATCCTTCCTCGCTTCTCTCTCAAGACCGGGATACGCGTTGTCGCAGATGATGCCGGTGCCATGGTGCTGGTAACCGAACCACCCGGCGATCCTGTCTTTGCCCGTGGTGGCGTGGTTTATCACCTGCGGATCGAAGGCGATGATCGTCAAATCCGGTTTCGCGACTGGCTGCAATCAGAGATCGGCAAGCGCACTGTCGAAAGCTTTCCTCCTGTGGTGGGTGAACCGTTCAGCGCCAGCTTTGATCCCAAGGTCACCCAGTCGGACGATACCCTGGACGGCAACACCGTGTTGGGCGAAGAACTGTCGATGACCCATTGTGGTCGATGTCATGTGATTGGCCCCCGCAATCGGATGAACGGGCTTGGCTCGACCCCCTCTTTCGCCGTCCTGCGCGCGATGCCGGATTGGTCGGAACGGTTCGAAGCGTTCTTTGCCCTCAATCCCCACCCCGCATTTACGCAGATCGACGGGTTGACACCGCCCTTTGATCCCGAGCGCCCATCCCCAATTCACCCGGTCAAGATGACGTTGGACGATCTTGAAGCCATCCTGGCGTTTGTTTCGCGCATAGACGCCGCTGATCTGGGCGCGCCGCTAAAGCTTCAGTGATCCTTTCTATCCGAATAGTAATCCTCGGTGGTAACGACCCGAGGCTTGGGTTTTGACTGGAACGGATTGTCCTGCTGCTGGAAATGAGCATTCACTCGGCAATTGTCGCACATCTGGATCATCCGTGCCTGATCCGACGTGGCAAACATCGGGTGCGTGCCCGAAAGCTTTTCCATGATCCGTTCAACGGTTGATTTCACCCCGAACAAAGCCCCGCATTCGATGCAAGCAAACGGTTCCTCCTCGTTCAGGACCTGCTGAGACAGGGCAGCATCGCTCAGATCCAGTTGCGGCACCAAGGTGATCGCGTCTTCGGGGCAGATCGTCTTGCACATTCCGCATTGCAGGCACGCATCCTGCTGAAAGTTCAACTGGGGCTTGTCAGGGTTATCCATCAAAGCCCCGGACGGGCACAGCGACACGCAACTTAGACAGAGCGTGCAACTGTCTGTATTCACAGCAACGGCACCGTAAGGCGCACCTTCAGGCAATGGCAGCGGGGCTTTGGCCTGCGGATTCAGGGCCTGTGCTGCCAACCGTGCGATTTGTCGGCGGTTGCCAAGTGGCAACACCGGATCTGCCAACGGTTCGGGAACTTTCTGAGCATACAGCAAGTCTGCCATCGCGTCAGGGTCCACCTCCTCGATCAGCCCGATCCCATCCGAACCAGTTATGGCACGTGCCAGTTCAATTTCGCGATCCAGCGCATCCTGTTCGGTCGTCGGGGCCAGCAACACATCCACACGCGCAAATCCATGTGCCAGCGCGGCCAGCATTTCCGAATGGCCGAACCCGGATATCACTTTCAATTCCAGCGGGATAACATCCGCAGGCAATCCCCGGCCGAACCTTGCTGTAAGCCTTATCATTTCGGCACCGTAGGCGTCGTGCACAAGCAACCGGGGTGCGATACCGCCTGCCCTTCGGTACGTGCGTGCCAGAATATGCATCCGTGACAGCAAGGCCGAAACAGGTGGATCTTCATAGGTTATCGCCGTCGACGGGCAGACCGCCGCGCATTCGCCACACCCAGCGCAGACCATTGGATCAATCGCCACATGCTCGCCCGAGGGTGTGATTGCACCGGTTGGGCAGATATCCAGACAGTTTGAGCACCCAACCTGTTCCGCCCGCGAATGGGCGCAAAGTGTTTCCTCCAGTCGCACGTACAGTGGTTTTTCGAATGTTCCGACCAGTTGGGCGGCTTCAAAAGCCAAAAGTTCTACAGACACCGCATCCTTGGGATCAGCCCTCAGGTACCCCTCGCGCTTGGCCGGAGCCTGCACAAAGGGCGTGCCCCCCGTCAGGTCAACGATGATATCGCAGGCCGATTGCGCCCCATCTCTTGGTTCCGTCCAATTGAAAGCACCCCTGCCTGCGGGAACCACTTGCTGCACATTGTCCAGACGCAAGGAAAACCCACCCAGAGCACCCGAAACAGACCGCAATTGTCCCCGAATGGCGTCGAAGGCCCGAGAGTCTGGCTCAGCCTGATCCGTGACCAGAACGGTTACAGCCAGTGTTCGGGCCAACCTTTCCGCCAGTCCAAAGGCAACGGTACCAGGACCAATGATGAAACACGTGCCTTCGCTGATAACATCAACGCTGGGCGTCACCGGTTGCGGCAGGAACGCTTCGGCAGCTAAGGCAGCCATTTTGGCCGTCGCATCTGCGCCCTGATCGGACCAACCGGCACGATCCCGCAGGTCGACAAAGCCGGGGATTTCGATATTCATATCTTCGGCAAGCGACCGGAATACCTCTTGTTCCTGCAGACAGGCGATGACGGTATCGCCCTCTTGCATCAAGGCCGCAGCGGATTGCAGTTCCTTTGAGCAAAGCGCAGTATGCACCTTTGAACATGCAATCCCGCAGGCGCTTTCGATCCTGTCCGGATCCAGCGCCTGAGTTCCTGCGCAATTGCAGAGCAATAGTTTCGTGCCCATGTCCCCTCCCTCGGGAAGCAATCCCGATCCTTTGCACTTTAGGCTGCATTCCCGATGAGGCAACTTCAACCCTGCGAAGCGCACAGCGCGCCCGGCAGAGTTTCGCGGCAAAATCCCATAAAACAAAAGCCTTCTCAGGCTTTGATCACGAAGACGCTACCGGGAATACGACCAAAGTATTAAAGCGCAGGCTTGGCACGTGGCTATTTTGTGTACCATAGTGGACATGGAAAGGCAGGGGAGAGCCTTTCGGGGAGGATCCAGTGGCCAAGGCCGCAAGCCAGATCGACATGCCGGTTGGCGTCATTGTGCGCAAAACACCCGGGGTCACACGTTGGGCCCGCTGGAACTGGCGCGCGGTCGCCGTGTTGCCCGGTGCAGGGCCAGCCGATTGGCAGGAACTGCGCCGCGAAGGCGAGGCGGTCGAATACCACGCTGCCACCCTCCCCCTGACCCTCTGGGCGGACGAGACCGAAGCCTACCTGGTCAACCTGTCGGACGGGCAGCCCTCAATCTATCTTGTACTGCGGAATGAGCTGAAGGGCGACACGCCCCTGAATGCAGTTCTGATCACCGCTTCTCCGTTCCAGGGGCAGGATTACGCAGATACCGGCGAAGACATTGTCGAGAAAATCCCAATGACCGAAGGGCTGATCGCCTGGGTACGGGATTTCACCCTGAAACATCACCAGCACGAAGTGTTCGTCAAGCGCCGTCGCGACAGAAAGCAAACCGATTTGGTGGAGGATGGTAAGGGCGACGCGCGTATCCGGCAGGCATCGGATATATTCCGCGCCCCGAGACGGGTGCTGCAATGACAGAGCGGCGTGATTTCTGGTCGCGCCGAAAGGCTGCCGTTCAGGCCGAAGCTGAAGCCGAGGCGCTGGCCCTTGAAGAACAGGTGATCGCAGCCCATCACGCCGAACTTGAAGAAAAGAGTGACGCCGAGATTTTGGCCGAATTCAACCTTCCCGATCCCGATACCCTCGGACCCGGCGAAGATATTTCAGGCTTTATGTCCAAGGCAGTGCCTGATCGCCTGCGGCGCCGTGCCCTGCGTCGGCTGTGGCGGTTGAACCCTGTTCTGGCCAATGTCGACGGGCTGGTTGATTACGGCGAGGACTACACCGATTCGGCCTGCGTGATCGAAAACATCCAAACCGCCTATCAGGTTGGAAAAGGCATGCTGGCGCATGTCGAGGCACTGGCCGCCGACGCGCAAGAAACGGAAGAAAACGAAATCGAGGCTGATACGCTCTCTGAACCTGAGGTCGTGCCGGTTGACCCCGATCCCGTGCCACAGCCGGTTTCAGTTGCTCAGGTAGAAGAGCCGGAAGAACTCGAACGTCCCCCGTCGCCACGTCGAATGACATTTGAATTTGAAGGATGACCGAATGACCGCAAGTGACGCGCACACTCTGGATGTTTCAGCCGAGGATCGCCTGCGCGCGGATTTCTATAACTTTCTGGGTCTGTTACTGGCAGGTCCTCCGGACCAGATATTGCTGAACCAAATGGCTGGTCTGGTCGGAGATGACACGGATCTTGGCAAGGCCATTCAATCCATGGCGCGGGTTGCCAAAGTTACCAAGCCAGCCGCTGCCGAACGGGAATTCAATGCGTTGTTCATCGGATTGGGCCGGGGTGAGTTGCTGCCTTACGCCAGTTTCTACCTGACGGGCTTCCTGAACGAGAAACCCTTGGCTCAGCTGCGCAATGACATGGCGGTTCGCGGGATCACACGTGCCCAGAACGTGTTCGAGCCCGAAGATAACATCGCCTCATTGATGGAGATGATGGCCGGAATGATCGTCGGGCGTTTTGGCAGCCCGGCATCCCTTGATGACCAAAAGGCATTCTGGAGCAAGCATATCGGCCCGTGGGCCACGCATTTCTATTCGGATTTGGAAGCAGCCGAGAACTCGGTTCTTTATGCATCCGTCGGCACTGCCGGTCGGGTGTTCATGGAGATCGAGCGCGAAGCGTTCCGGATGACGACAGCGTGAACCGCTGTCATTCGCCAGCGCCCAAACGGGCGTTACACTGCAATTGGGAAAGGAGGTTCCCATGAGCAAGACCAAGGAAGAAGGCGCCACCCGCCGTGACTTCCTCAAACTGGCCGGAACCGCAGCACCTGCTGCCGTTTCCGCCGCCAGCCTGACCGGGAAGGCCGAAGCCGCCGCGCTGCCGACCGACGAAACCCGCATTCAGGATACTGCGCATACACGCGCCTACATCGAGAGCACCCGGTTCTAGGACCGGACGCTTTCACACCCGGCAGACGGTTGCGATTGGCCCTGACGTCGGTTTCAGCAGTACCAAGCCAGCCGTGGCTGACACGGCGCGCAAGGGAGGAAAGACATGCTTAGGAAAAAGACCAACGGGGTTGCGAGACGCCCCCAGCGGACAAGTATCCTGTCCCAGGTCGGCGAGAAAACCGTCGATCGCCGCGCATTCCTGCGTGGCTCGGGCCTGACGATCGGCGGCCTTGCCGCGATCAGCGCCACGGGTGGAACCGTGACGCCAGCCAGTGCCCAGACAGCGGCCAATCAGGCCGTCGAAAACATCAAATCCGTATGCACCCACTGTTCGGTCGGCTGTACCGTCGTTGCCGAAGTGCAGAACGGTGTCTGGGTCGGGCAGGAACCCGGCTGGGACAGCCCGTTCAACCTGGGTGCACACTGTGCCAAGGGGGCGTCGGTTCGCGAGCACGCCCATGGCGAGCGCCGCCTGAAATATCCGATGAAAAAGGAAGGCGGCGAGTGGAAGCGCATCAGCTGGGAAGAGGCGATCAACGAGATCGGCGACGGCATGATGTCGATCCGCGAAGAATCCGGGCCCGACAGCGTGTATTGGCTGGGCTCAGCAAAACACAATAACGAACAGGCCTATCTGTTCCGCAAATTCGCCGCCTACTGGGGCACGAACAACGTGGACCATCAGGCCCGTATCTGTCACTCGACCACTGTTGCGGGTGTTGCGAATACATGGGGCTACGGCGCCATGACTAATTCGTATAACGACATCCACAACTCGCGCGCCATCTTCATCATCGGCGGTAACCCGGCCGAGGCGCACCCTGTCTCTCTGCTGCACGTTCTGCGCGCGAAAGAACAGAACAACGCCCCGCTGATCGTCTGCGACCCGCGATTTACGCGCACCGCAGCCCATGCGGATGAATATGTCCGTTTCCGCCCGGGTACAGACGTTGGACTGATCTGGGGCATCCTGTGGCACATCTTCGACAACGGTTGGGAGGATAAAGAGTTCATCCGCACCCGTGTCTGGGGCATGGACCAGATTCAGGATGAGGTGGCCAAATGGACGCCTGAAGAAACAGAACGCGTCACCGGCGTGCCTGGCTCGCAACTGAAACGTGTTGCCCGAACCATGGCCAACAACCGCCCCGGCACGGTCATCTGGTGCATGGGCGGCACACAGCACACCAACGGCAACAACAACACCCGCGCCTATTGCGTGCTTCAGCTTGCGCTGGGCAACATGGGTACCTCGGGTGGCGGTACCAATATCTTCCGCGGCCACGACAACGTGCAGGGCGCGACAGACCTTGGTGTGTTGTCCCACACCCTGCCCGGCTATTACGGCCTGTCCGCGGGCGCATGGGGCCACTGGAGCCGCGTCTGGGGCGAAGACCTGGATTGGCTGAAGGGCCAGTTCGCCACGATCAAGGGCAAAGACGGCAAGGACAAACCGCTGATGAATGAAAGCGGTATCCCGGTATCCCGCTGGATCGACGGTGTTCTGGAAGACCCTGCGAACATGGATCAGGACAACAATGTCCGTGCCATGGTTCTGTGGGGTCATGCGCCGAACTCGCAAACGCGGGGTCCGGAAATGAAAACGGCAATGGAAAAGCTGGACATGCTGGTCGTGATTGACCCGTATCCCACTGTCTCGGCCGTTCTGCATGACCGCACCGATGGCGTCTACCTTTTGCCCGCCTGTACGCAGTTCGAAACCCGTGGCTCGGTCACCGCGTCAAACCGCTCGTTGCAGTGGCGTGACAAGGTCGTTGATCCGCTGTTCGAAAGCCTGCCGGACGAGGTCATCATGGCCAAGTTCGCCAATAAGTTCGGTTGGGCGGATCGCCTGTTCCGCAATATCGAGATGGAAGACCCCGAGACCCCGAATGTTGAAAGCATCACGCGTGAATTCAACTCGGGCCTCTGGACCATCGGATATACCGGGCAGTCGCCGGAACGCTTGAAAAGCCATATGGCCAATCAGCACACGTTCGACCGAACCACGCTCCAAGCCATTGGTGGACCAAACGACGGCGAATATTATGGTCTGCCCTGGCCGTGCTGGGGAACCGCTGAGATGGGTCATACGGGGACTCCGAACCTCTATGACATGTCCAAACCGGTGGCCGAAGGCGGCTTGACCTTCCGCGCCAGGTTCGGAGTGGAACGCGATGGCGACAACCTGCTGGCCGAAGGGGTCTATAGCGTTGGATCAGAAATTCAGGACGGATACCCTGAATTCACGATGCAGATGCTGATGGACCTTGGCTGGGACGGCGACCTGACGGCTGAAGAACGCGCTGCAATCGATGCCGTTGCAGGCCCCGAGACCAACTGGAAAACCGACCTTTCGGGCGGTATCCAGCGGGTGGCGATCAAGCATGGCTGTGCGCCCTTCGGGAACGCCAAGGCCCGCGCGGTCGTCTGGACCTTCCCGGATCCGATCCCACTGCATCGCGAGCCGCTTTATACGAACCGGCGTGATCTGGTGGTGGACTATCCAACCTACGAGGACCGGCACGCCTATCGCCTGCCCACCCTTTATGCTTCGATCCAAAAGAACGACTTTTCAAAGGATTACCCGATAATCCTGACGTCAGGTCGTCTGGTCGAATATGAAGGCGGCGGCGACGAAAGCCGGTCTAACCCATGGCTTGCTGAACTTCAGCAGGACATGTTCGTCGAGATCAACCCGCGCGATGCCAACAACCTTGGCATTCGGGACGGGCAACAGGTCTGGGTCGAAGGTCCGGAAGGCGGTAAGGTCAAGGTGATGGCGATGCTGACCAATCGGGTCGGTGCCGGTGTCGCCTTCATGCCTTTCCACTTTGGCGGCCATTTCCAGGGCGAGGACTTGCGGCACAAATACCCCGCCGGTGCTGACCCCTATGTTCTGGGCGAAAGTTCCAACACCGCCCAGACTTATGGCTATGATTCAGTGACCCAGATGCAGGAGACCAAGTGTACTCTCTGCAAGATCTCGGCAGCGTAAGGAGGACGATTAATGGCTAGAGCAAAGTTTCTCTGCGACGCTGAACGCTGCATCGAATGCAACGCCTGCGTAACCGCGTGCAAGAACGAGCATGAGGTACCCTGGGGTATCAACCGCCGCAGGGTGGTGACGATCAATGACGGCAATCCGGGCGAACGCTCGATCTCGGTGGCCTGTATGCATTGTTCGGATGCGCCCTGCATGGCGGTGTGCCCGGTCGACTGCTTCTATCAGAACGAAGAAGGTGTTGTCCTGCACTCCAAGGACCTGTGCATCGGTTGCGGTTATTGCTTTTACGCGTGCCCGTTTGGCGCGCCGCAATACCCGCAGGCAGGCAATTTCGGTTCGCGCGGCAAGATGGACAAATGCACCTTCTGCGCCGGTGGTCCCGAAGAAAACCACTCGACCGCAGAGTTCGCCAAATACGGTCGCAACCGGATCGCCGAGGGCAAACTGCCCATCTGCGCCGAAATGTGCTCCACCAAGGCCCTGCTTGCCGGTGACGGCGACGTGGTGTCGGCTGTTTACCGTGAACGCGTCGTGGCGCGCGGTTTCGGCTCGGGCGCCTGGGGTTGGGGTACTGCCTACGACCAGAAAGACGGCTAAGCCGCTGTCTGCACAAAGCAATGGACAACCCGCTCGGCGCGGGTTGTCCGATCTTGGAATTTGACCGAGGTTCAGATGCTCCGCTTTCTCATCGCTTTTCTGTTCACCCTTGGACTGACCTTTTCGGCAGCCGCCCAAACGACCGATGACAGCAACGCCACGCCTGAAAGGGCGGGAACCGGCGGAGCGACGACCCTTGAAGATATTCTCGCCCGGCAACGTGGTGAGCAGGTGGATAACGGATATCGCTCCGGCAATACCGGCCAGAGCAATGTCGAGGGGCTGATGGGTCAGCTTGGCACCCGTGGTGTCGCGTCGGACAGTGATGTATATCGTGCGTTGCGCTATGGCTCGGCCAATGTGACCGTATCGTCAAACGGCCCCGCCGCAAGCGTGTTGATACAGGATGGCGGCATGTGGTGGCTGAACTTCCGCAGCGGACCGCTGCGCGAATATGGCACTTACATCATCGCCGGGATGCTGGGCATCATTCTGCTGTTCTTCCTGATCCGTGGGAAAATCCGCATTGATGGAGAGAAAACGGGCCGCACGGTCACCCGTTTCAACGGGATTGAACGTTTTGGCCATTGGCTGTTTGCTGGATCGTTCCTGATCCTCGCCATTACTGGTTTGCTCACGCTCTATGGCCGCGACTTCCTGATCCCGATCTTCGGCAAGGAAGGTTTCGCCACCATCGCACAGGGCTGCAAGTGGCTGCATAATAATCTGGCCTGGGCTTTCATGCTGGGTCTGATCATTGTCACGGTGAACTGGATTGCTCATAACATCCCCAACCGCACTGACCTGAAATGGCTGGCCGCTGGCGGGGGCCTGTTCACCAAGGGCAACCACCCGCCCGCCCGGAAATTCAATGCGGGGCAAAAGATCATCTTCTGGGCCTGCATCCTGCTGGGCGTGTCGATCAGCCTGTCCGGCTTGTCACTGCTGTTCCCGTTCGAGATGCCCCTGTTCGCCAAGACCTTCTCGGTCGCAAACGCCACGGGCATTCCGCAGGCGCTGGGTCTGACCTTGCCAGTGCAGATGTCACCGCAAGAAGAGATGCAATTCGCCCAAGTCTGGCATGTCATGATTGCCTATGTGTTCATCGCGATCATCGTCGCGCATATCTATCTCGGCTCGGTCGGGATGGAAGGCGCGTTTGACGCCATGGGAACCGGAGAGGTCGAAGAACAATGGGCGCGCGAGCATCACTCGCTCTGGCTGGAAGAGGTGCAGGAAAAAGAGGCTGGCAAAGCAGCCGCCTCACCCGCTGAATAGATGCGTGGGCTGGTTCTGGCGCTGGCGCTGGTGCCCCTGCCTGCCGTGGCAGAATTCTTTACACTGAAAGGGCATGGCGGGCCTATCATGGGCATTGCCACCGCGCCAGACGGTCGCATCGCAACAGCCAGTTTCGACAATTCAGTGGGTCTTTGGACCGGGCAAACGCCTGATTGGTTCGAAGGCCACGAGGCCGCCGTGAACGCAGTCGCGTTCAACGGCTCCGCTTTCTATTCTGCCGGGGACGATTTCACCCTGCGCAAATGGCCAAGCGGTGAAGTCATTGGCCGACACAAGGGCAAGATTGTCGGCCTTGCCGCGTCAGAAACCCTTATTGCCACGGCCAGCTGGGATGGAACAATCGGCCTGTGGCCTGTCGATGGCACAGAACCCGCGCGGCTTGGACCGACCGGCAGTGGCGTAAACGCGGTCGCATTCTCACCTGACGGCACGCAGCTATTTTCGGCGGGCGTCGACGGCGCTTTGCGTCTATGGGACGTGTCCAGCGGGCAAGAAACAAGGCGTCTGGTCGAGCACGGGTTCGGCATCAATGAACTGGCCCTGAATGCACAGGACAACTGGCTCGCTTATGGTGCGGTAGACGGTGTCACACGTATCCTTGACCTTTCCAACGGTGAAGAGCGCGATTTCACTCTGGACCGCCGCCCGATCCTTGCCCTTGCACTCAGCCCGGATCGGAAACTTTTGGCCGTAGGCGATGGCGAAGGGTATATAATGGTCATCGACACCGTCGATTGGCGCATTGCACAGGATTTTCGCGCCACGTTGCGCGGTCCGGTCTGGGCTTTGGCATTTTCCAAAGACGGTAAAAACATCCATGCGGGTGGACTTGACGAGGCGATGTACAGCTGGCCTGTGGACGCTCTGTCCGACCAACACCAGATGGCCTCGGCAGAACCGAGTTTCCTGAAAAATCCTGATGAGATGGACAACGGGGAACGCCAGTTTGCGCGCAAATGTTCGATCTGTCACAGCCTGTCCTCTGATAACGCGCGACGTGCAGGCCCAACCCTGCACGGTGTATTTGGACGTCAGGCCGGCACGGTTCGTGGATATTTGTACTCGGATACATTGCAAGGCTCTGATATCATTTGGAATGACGAGACAATAAATGCCCTTTTCGACCAAGGGCCAGACCACTACATTCCGGGGTCGAAAATGCCGATGCAGCGAATTGCCAAAGCACAGGATCGCCAGGATCTTATTGCTTTTTTGCGTCGCGCAACAACTGACCGGAACTGAACCGGAGGAGCCCATGAAAGCCTTTCTTGCCGCCGTCGCCGCGATGGTCGTTATTGCAGGCGCAGCCCCGTTTGTGCTGGAACAGATCGGGTTCAGCACCGCTGACACTACGTCCGGCATCGCCGTGCGCCTCGACTGAATGGCGCAATATCTGACCACCCGTGAACTGGCCGATCTGCTGCGCATTGGCGAGCGGAAGGCTTATGACCTTGCCTCGTCAGGCGAGGTGCCGTGTGTGCGCGCCATGGGCAAGCTGTTGTTTCCGCGGGCCGAGATCATTGCCTGGCTCAACGCGTCGCGATCCGGCCCTCAAGTCGCAGAACCGCCCCTGCCCCCGATCATAGCAGGCAGCCACGATCCCTTGCTGGACTGGGCGCTGCGTGAAAGTGGGTCGGGGCTGGCCACCTATTACGACGGTTCTTTTGATGGCCTGATCAGGCTCAGTGAACGAAGCGCACAGGCCGCTGTGTTACACATCCACGAAAATGGCGGATTCAACAAGGAATCCCTGCAAGACACTTTAGGCGAAGCCCCGGTGATCCTATACGAAGTCGCCCGACGTGAGCGTGGATTGCTTCTTGCCCCGGGCATATCCGACATCAATTCTTTTGACGACCTCAAGTCACGCACCGTCATACTGCGTCAGGACAGTGCGGCAAGCCAGCGCCTGTTTGACGCCCAACTGGACGCCCACGGCCTGCGCCGGGATGATCTGGACATTCGACCCGGCTGCGCACGTACAGAAGAAGAACTTGCGATCGCCCTGCATGACCGGAAGGCCGAGACCGGTTTTGGGCTTGGCGCCCTAGCCGGTCTCTACAACTTAGGTTTTGTCCCCACTCATTCCGAGCGGCTGGATCTTGCCATCTGGCGTCGGGCCTTTTTCGATCCGCCGATACAGAAACTGCTAACCCTGTTGCGCTCGGGTCAGTTCGCCCAGCGGGCGCGCGAGTTCGGCGGCTATGACCTGTCTGGTCTTGGCACGATCCACCACAATGGGGCCAGCGGGTGAAAATCCACCCGCGCCTTCATCTTTTCAAAAATACTCGCCCCGCAGGGGCTGGCCGCAGGCCAGCTTATTGCGCATTGGGGAAAAACACCTGCTGACCGTCCAGCTGGAAAGAGGCAATCGCCTGCTGCCCGTCGGGCCCGGTCAACCAGTCGATGAAACGCTGACCAGCGGCCGCCCGTACATGCGGATGCTTTTCAGGATTCACGAGGATCACACCATACTGGTTGAACAGACGCGGGTCGCCTTCGATCAGGATCTCAAGATTGCCTCTGTTACCAAAGGACAGCCACGTCGCCCTATCTGTCAGAGTGTACGCGTCCATGCCGCTGGCAACGTTCAGCGTCGCCCCCATACCTGAACCGGTTTCCCGATACCAACTGCCGGACGCGCCGGTTGGGTCAAGCCCCGCAGCCGACCAATGCCGCAGCTCGGCCTTGTGCGTTCCGCTGTCATCACCGCGCGACGCAAACGGGGCTTCAGCCTTTGCAATCGCTGTAAGAGCGCTCAGAATGTCGGCACCACCGCGAATTCCGGCGGGATCCGCCTTGGGGCCCACCAATACAAAATCGTTATACATCAGGTCCTTCCGTTCCATGCCATATCCATCAGCGACGAATTTCTCTTCGGCGGATTTAGCGTGAACCAGCAGAACGTCCCCGTCACCATTCACTGCGTTGCGGATTGCCTGACCGGTTCCTACAGCCACAACGCGCACGTCAATGCCCGACTCGGCCTCGAACCACGGCAGAATATAATCCAACAGCCCCGAGTTCTGGGTGGATGTCGTAGACTGCACGACAATGAACGGTGTCTCTGCCAAGGCCGCATTTGCCGACAGACCAAAGGCTATCACCGCTGCCCGAAGTATTGCGCGGAACATCATTTTCTCCGTTTTATATTTTAGGTAACCAATCCACCCGCGAGGTAGCGACGCGATGCTTCGCTTTCGGGGGTATCCAAAACCTGTTTTGCGGGGCCGTGTTCAACCACATGACCGCCCTGCATCATGACCACATCCGACGCCAAACGACGGGCCTGGCCAATATCATGTGTGACCATCACGATCCGTACACCCCGCGCCGAGGCGCGTAGAACCATACGTTCGATCATCTGTGTCGCGCCGGGATCAAGGGCGCTGGTCGGTTCGTCCAGAAACAGTGTTTCGGGCTCCAGCGCCAAGGCACGCAAAATGGCCAGCCTCTGGGCCTCGCCCCCCGAGAGCGACCGGGCAGATTGCCAGGCCTTCCCCTCCAGCCCGCCTTCGGCCAGCAACTCGATGATACGTGCCTTTCTCGCCGCTCGCCCCATGCCCTGACGCTTGAGGACAAAGCCCAGGTTTGCAGCAACAGACCGTCGCAACAGAACCGGTCTCTGAAATACCATGGCTTGGCGCGTTTTCTGCGCGGCGCCCAGAGGGTTTCCGTCCTGCACCACCCGCCCGCGATCCGGCGAGATCAGGCCATGCAAGCACCGTAGCAACAGACTTTTTCCCGCACCGTTGGGGCCAAGAAGCAACGTCGGCCCCGGACCATCCAGAACCAATGAAGGAACATCCAGCAAAACCTTGCCGTTGCTGCGAATTTGCACTTTTTCAACCGTCAGACAGTTCGACATCTCGCAGATCACGTCACGCATGGCGCAACCCCTCCTGTTCGGCCCGCAAACTGACCGCGCTGACCATCGCGTTTACCGCAATTGCAATCCCGATCAGGATCGCCCCCAGCGCCAGTGCCAGCGACAGATTTCCCTTCGACGTTTCAAGCGCAATGGTTGTCGTCATCACGCGGGTCACATGATTGATGTTTCCGCCAACGATGATAACCGCGCCCACCTCGGCGATGGCGCGTCCGAAACCGGCAAGCAAGGCCGTGACCAGTGCCAGTCGCGCATCCCACAACAAAACCGGGACCGAGGCCAGCCGTGACACTCCCAAGGACCGCAGCTGTTCTGAATATTCCTCAGCCAACATTTCAACAACCTGGCGCGTCAGAGCCGCGACAATGGGAGTGACCAACACCACCTGCGCAATGATCATGGCGGTCGGAGTGTACAATAGCTCAAGCACCCCCAAGGGGCCCGAACGGGACAGCATCAGATAGACCAGCAGGCCCACGACAACCGGCGGAAACCCCATCAGTGCATTCATCAGGACGATCAGCATCCGGCGGCCGTGGAACCGGGCGACGGCCAACGCAGCCCCCACGGGCATTCCGATCAGAGCAGAAACCAGCACCGCAAACACGGACACTTTCAGAGACAACAGCACAATTGCCCACAGCTCAGAATCTCCCCCAAGGATCAAGGCAATCGCAGCGCTGAATTCTGTTGAAAATTCCTGCATTTTATTCCCTGAAATCCACCATTCGTATGGAAACGCGTAAGTTTACAGGGAAATACTACTTTATATCGGTGCCAAGTACAGACACAATTCCGACACCACGAATGCGAAACGCGGCCCCGATTGGGACCGCGCTTTTGACCTTCAAATTAACGGTTAGCGTCAGTTCAGAGCAGCGTCCGTAATCTGGTGCGTCCAGGCCCCTTCAGGTGTCTTGGTGATCACCGGGTCAGAACCTCCGGCCAGCAGGGTACCAACGGTGCGATCAAAATCCGCCGGGTCCAGCGCGCCGTTCGAACCTGCGGTCAACTTTGCGATCTCACCCATCATGCGTTTCTGATGTTCTTCCGTCTGCGCACCCGTTGCATCGTTCTCCAGCACGATATCCGCCGCTTCGTCGGGGTTCTCCTCGGCGTATTTCCAACCTTTCATCGAGGCGCGAACAAACCGCTGCATCTTGTCGGTGAAGGCCGCATCGCTGAGATTTTCTTCCAAAACGTAAAGACCATCTTCCAGCGTCGCGACACCCTGGTCTTCGTATTTGAAGGTTACCAGTTCATCCGGGCTGACACCGGCATCGATGACCTGCCAGTATTCATTGTAGGTCATGGTGCTGATGCAATCCGCCTGACGTTGCAGCAGCGGATCGACGTTGAAGCCTTGTTTCAGAACTTCCACACCGTTGTCGCCTTTCCCATCAGTGCTGATGCCCAACTGGCTCATCCAGCTCATGAATGGAAATTCATTGCCAAAGAACCAGACACCCAGCGTGCGGTTCTTCAGGTCCTCAGGCGACGAAATACCGGCATCTTTCCAGCAGGTCAGCATCATGCCCGAGCTTTTGAACGGCTGGGCGATGTTCACCAACGGCAACCCTTTTTCACGTGCGGCCAGAGCGGCAGGCATCCATTCAACGGTCACATCAGCACCGCCGCCCGCAATCACCTGCGTCGGAGCGATGTCAGGCCCACCGGGCAGAATGGTAACGTCCAGGCCTTCTTCCTCGTAAAAGCCCTTGTCCTTGGCAACGTAGTAGCCCGCGAATTGTGCTTGCGTGACCCATTTCAGTTGCAGTGTCACTTCATCCGTCGCCAGCGCCGTACTGGCTGCCAGACCAAAGGCGGCAACCGCCCCGCTGAATAGCTTATTCATCTTCATTTCTCCTAGTTGCTTGTTGCGCCCCGATTTTCAGGGTCTGTTGATTTTCTTCGTCTTATCCGCGTTGTGAGGGGTGCCAGAACGTCACCACTTTTTCGATTCCCGCCACCAGGCCATAAAAGGCCGTACCCGCGATAGCGGCAACAACGATTTCGGCCCAGACCATGTCCAACGACAATTGACCGACGCTGGTGGAAATCCGAAATCCCATACCGAGCGTTGGCGATCCGAAGAATTCCGCCACGATGGCGCCAATCAAAGCCAAAGTTGTCGAAATCTTCAACCCGTTGAAAATGAAAGGCATCGCCGCGGGCAGCCGCAGCTTCAGAAAGCTCTGCCAATAGCTTGCAGCATAAGTTTCCATCAAGTCACGCTGCATTGCGGTGGCCTCGCGCAGACCGGCCACGGTGTTGACCAGCATCGGAAAGAACACCATCACAACCACCACCGCCGCTTTGGAATGCCAATCAAACCCGAACCACATGACCAGAATGGGTGCCGTCCCCACAATGGGCAAAGCCGCGACGAAATTTCCGACTGGCAATAGCCCCAAACGCAGGAAATCCCACCGATCGACAGCAATCGCCATAAGGAAGGCCGATCCACAGCCGATAACATATCCGCTGAGCGCTCCTTTCAGGATTGTCTGAACAAAGTCGGCCCAAAGAATGTCAAGGCTACCTGCAAATCGCACTGCTATGGCAGACGGTGCCGGCAGAATGACCAGCGGCACTTCAAGCCCACGGACCACCAGCTCCCAGGCTCCAACAATGGTCAGACCAAAAATCACCGGTGCCAGAAAGCGTACCATCTGGCTGTCGGCTTGCGGGCCACTGGCCAATCGGCTGTTCAACCACCAGCCGAAAGCCCACAGCAGCAAAGCAAAGCCAACCAACATCATTGCGCCATCCCCATCCGCTTCAGAACCGACCGTTCAATCAATCCCAACAAACCGACCAGGCAAGCGGCCAGAATGGCCGCAGCAAACAGCGCTGACCATATCTGCACGGTTTGACCATAGTAACTGCCTGCCAGCAACCGAGCACCCAATCCTGCGACAGCGCCTGTCGGCAGCTCACCCACGATTGCGCCGACCAACGACGCCGCAATACCGATCTTCAACGAGGTGAACAGGTATGGCATCGACGCCGGCAGGCGCAGTTTCCAAAACCCCTGCGATTGGCTGGCATTATAGGTCCGCAACAGGTCAAGTTGCATCGCGTCAGGGCTGCGCAACCCTTTGACCATGCCGACGACAACCGGGAAAAAGCTCAGATACGCTGATATGATCGCCTTGGGAATGATCCCCTGAACCCCGACCGAGTAAAGAACCACGATAATCATCGGTGCCAGAGCGATAATCGGGATCGTCTGGCTAACGATAGCCCATGGCATGACCGACAAATCCACCACGCGGCTATGCACGATCCCAACGGCCAACAGGACACCCAGCCCGGTCCCGATGACAAAGCCCAGCATCGTAGCGCTGAGTGTCACCCACCCATGAAAGATCAGCGATCTTTTCGAGTTGATTTTCTTCAGAACAGTTGTATCCCACAGTTCAATCGCCACCTGATGAGGTGATGGCAAACGGGGCTTGCCTTGCTCCCAAGTTGCTGGAATCGCGAACGAATTATTCAGAACCAGACCAAACTCTCCCAGATCCCGGCGCGCACTTGCGGTGGGTGGCTGAACCTCGGCACCGCCACGTTCAAGCTCGGTCAAAACCCCTTTGATGTTCATCGGAACGCAAGCGACATACCAGAACAGAACGATCACGGCGACGACGGTGAAAACGGCAATGATCTGCTTCATGCGTGCCACTCCATTCGATAGACGGGCACTGTATCCGGCGGTACGGGTGGTTCTTCGGCAGTTACCTCGAACCCTTCACGGCGGTAAAACCTCTGCGCCGCCTGATTGGGTTTGTGTGTTGTCAGCCAAAGATGGGTCCGACCCCGCTTCGCCTTGGCAACGAAACGCTTGCCAATTCCCTGCCCCGTCCGGCTGCAATACAACGCACCGATTTTACACTGCGCCGGATCTATGGACATGTAGCAATCAACCGGATCACCCGCGACCCAGATCTCGCGACTGTCGAACGCTTCATGGATCAGGGTCGACAATTCCTCCACCGGTAATTCATCAGGCATCCAGTCCGTCTGCCAGGCCCAGTTGCAAATCACACGAGCACAAGCCGGCAAGTCACTTACCACGGCCCGTCTGATGGTTTCTGCCCCCGGATCAGTCGTCATAAGAATGCCCCGCCCGCAACCCGTCGCGAACACGATGGGCCACTTCGATGAATTCCGGAGTGTCACGAATGTCCAACGGCCGTTCCTTTGGCAGCGGGCTGTCGATCACATCCGTAATCCGCCCCGGCCGCGGGCTCATCACGACAATTTTGGTGCTCAGATATACGGCTTCTGGAATCGAATGCGTCACGAAGCCGATGGTCTTTTCTGTTCTGGCCCAAAGCGCCAGAAGCTGCTCGTTCAAGTGGTCCCGTACAATCTCATCCAAAGCGCCGAACGGCTCATCCATCAACAAGATATCAGCATCAAAGGCCAAGGCCCGCGCGATGCTGGCGCGCTGCTGCATCCCACCGGATAACTGCCAGGGAAACTTTCCGCCAAATCCTTCAAGATCAACCAGTTCCAGGACTTTTCTCACCCTTTCCTCCTGCTCGGATGCGGAATAGCCCATGATCTCAAGCGGCAACTTGATGTTCTTTGCTATGGTGCGCCAGGGATAAAGGCCCGCTGCCTGAAAGACATACCCATAGGCCCTGTTCCGCCGTGCTTCGTCCGCTGTCATTCCGTTGACAGTCAGCGACCCGCCGGTCGGTGTCTCCAAGGCCGCAATACAGCGCAGGAAAGTGGTTTTCCCACAGCCCGAGGGGCCAATGAAACTAACAAATTCACCCTTGTCGATCGTCAGGTTCACGTCTTTCAACGCGTGAACAGGCCCGTCATTGGTTTGAAAGGTGAGGTCAAGCTGCCTTGCTTCGATGACGTGCTGGGTCGTGCTTTCAGTGGTCATTCTATTGCCTTGAAAAGAGTGGTGCTGGGGCCGCCCAGAAAACGGCCCAACGGATCAAACCCCCGTCGCCGGGATACCTGTCCGCTCAACTGGCCGAGGGGCGGTTAGTTCTTTCCACGCGCTCAAAGCCTTGTTGACGGTCGTATTTGCCTCGCGCGCAACGAACTCGCCATGGCCTTCCTGCGTGCGGATTTCACCATCATGTACCGCAACCTGTCCACGGGTCAGCGTAAAGCGCGGCAGGCCTTTGACCTCTTTGCCCTCAAACACGTTGTAGTCGATCGAAGATTGCTGCGTACTGGCTCTGATCGTTTTCGTTTTTTCAGGATCCCACACGACGATATCCGCATCCGCTCCAACAAGGATCGCGCCTTTTTTAGGGTAGCAATTCAGTATCTTGGCGATGTTTGTTGAAGTCACTGCAACAAATTCATTGGGCGTCAGGCGTCCGGTATTCACACCATGCGTCCACAGCATCGGCATCCGATCTTCCAAACCGCCGGTCCCGTTCGGGATCTTGGTGAAATCCCCAACTCCAAAGCGTTTCTGTTCGGTCGTGAAGGCGCAATGGTCGGTTGCCACAACACTCAGCGACCCTGATTGCAGGCCATTCCACAGGCTGTCCTGGTGCTGCTTATTGCGGAACGGGGGGCTCATGACCCGCCGCGCGGCGTGGTCCCAATCCTGATTGAAATATTCGCTTTCATCCAAGGTCAGATGCTGAATCAGCGGCTCGCCCCACACCCTCTTGCCCTGCATTCTGGCTCGGCGAATGGCCTCATGAGACTCTTCGCAGGATGTATGAACAACATACAGCGGCACGCCCGCCATATCTGCGATCATGATGGCCCGGTTGGTCGCCTCGCCCTCTACTTGCGGCGGTCGGGAATAAGCATGCGCTTCCGGGCCAGAGTTCCCCTCGGCCAGAAGCTTGGCGCTCAGTTCGGCAACGACGTCTCCGTTCTCGGCATGCACCATTGCGATGCCGCCCAGTTCGGCCAAACGCCTGAACGAAGCATAAAGCTCATCGTCATTCACCATCAACGCGCCTTTATAGGCCATGAAATGCTTGAACGTGTTGATGCCGCGCGTCTCGATCACGGTCTTGAGGTCGTCAAATACCTGTTCCCCCCACCATGTCACCGCCATGTGGAACGAGTAGTCGCAATTCGCCCGCGTTGATTTGTTGTCCCAGCGCTTCAGGGCATCCAACAGGCTTTCACCCGGATTGGGCAGTGCGAAGTCAACAACCATAGTCGTGCCCCCCGCCAGGGCCGCCCGCGTACCGCTTTCGAAATCATCGCTGGAATAGGTGCCCATGAACGGCATTTCCAGATGGGTATGCGGATCAATCCCACCGGGCATCACATAACAGCCGGTCGCGTCCAGCTCGTTATCACCTTTCAGACCCATCCCGATCTCGGTGATGACGCCGCCTTCGACCAATACATCCGCCTTGTATGACAAATCCGCGGTGACAACGGTTCCGTTTTTAATAACAGTACTCATTTTGAACTCCCTGATGCGGTCTGCGCCGCTTGCTTCATCTGGCCAAAAATATCCCGGGGGAGTCGCCCTTGGGCGACGGGGGCAGCGCCCCCTATTCCACGATTTCGGCAGTCTCGACCACGGCATGCAGCAGGACATCTGCCCCGGCTGCCGCCCAATCCTTGCTGATCTCTTCAGCCTCATTATGGCTCAGCCCATCCACACAGGGGCACATGACCATAGCGGTCGGGGCCACACGGTTGATCCAGCAGGCATCATGCCCCGCGCCCGAGATGATGTTGGTATGCGAATAGCCCAGCCTTTCAGCCGCATCGCGCACGGCAGACACGCAATCGTCGTCGAACTTCACCGGATCGAAACCGCCGACTTTCTCGAATTCGATCTGCAGGCCCATTTCTTCGACAATATCTTCCGCCGCCACCCGCAGGCGATTTTCCATGTCGGTGATCACCTCCAGCTCGGGCGAGCGGAAATCGACCGTGAAAACGACTTTTCCGGGGATTACGTTGCGAGAATTCGGGAATACGTCGATATGCCCCGCGGCACCGACCGCATGCGGTGCATGAGACCAGGCGATTTCGTCCACTTTCTCAAGAATGCGCGCCATCGCAAGCCCGGCATTCTTGCGCATCGGCATCGGGGTTGAACCGGTATGGGCATCCTTGCCGGTCACCGTGACCTGTGTCCAGCTCAGACCCTGACCGTGGGTGACGACGCCGATATCCTTTCCTTCGGCTTCAAGGATCGGACCCTGTTCGATATGCAACTCAAAGAAAGCGTGCATCTTGCGCGCGCCGACTTCTTCTTCGCCGCGCCAACCGATCCGGTTCAGCTCATCCCCGAACTTCTTACCCTCGGCATCTTCACGGCCATATGCCCAGTCCTGCGTGTGCATTCCCGCAAAGACACCAGACGACAGCATGGCAGGCGCATATCGCGTCCCTTCCTCGTTAGTCCAGTTGGTTGCCACGACGGGATGTTTTGTCTTGATCCCGAGATCATTGAGCGTGCGGATAATCTCCAGCCCGCCCAGAACGCCCAGCACACCGTCATATTTTCCGCCGGTCGGCTGCGTATCCAGATGCGATCCCACATAGACCGGCAAAGCGTCCGGGTCGGTGCCCTCACGATGCGCAAACATGTTGCCCATCTGGTCCAGCCCCATGGTGCATCCAGCCTCTTCACACCATTTCTGGAACAAGGCACGGCCTTCGGCATCCTCGTCAGTCAGAGTTTGCCGGTTATTCCCCCCCGCAACACCGGGACCGATCTTGGCCATCTCCATCAGGCTGTCCCACAACCTGTCGCCATTGATCCTGAGATTCTGCGCCGGAGCTGCCATTGTCTTATTCCCTGTTTGCTTGCGATTATGCTCGCTATTGGTGTCTTGATTTGACCAACTGGTCAAACTCACGCTATCACGGGTTCGGTATCAGTCAAGAAATTGCGCGGCAAAGCCTGAAATTTCAGTGTAATCCGTGCCTATCCGACGAAAAAAGAGACACACTGAAATCATGCCGAAAGACCGCGCACCGACTCGTATCCAGAAGAAGAACCGAGCCGCGATTCTCGAAGCTGCCCTGAATGTGTTTTCCGCACACGGGTTTCGTGGGGCGACCGTCGATCAGATTGCTGCCGAGGCGGGGTTGAGCAAACCCAATCTCCTCTACTATTTCGCGTCGAAAGAAGCGATCCACACCGAATTGCTTTCGGGCTTGCTGGAAACCTGGCTGGCGCCCCTGCACGATCTGGATGAGACCGGTGATCCGATGGAGGAAATGCTGGCCTATATTCGCCGGAAACTGCAAATGAGTCAGGAGCTACCACGGGAAAGCCGCCTTTTTGCCAATGAGCTTGTGCAAGGTGCCCCCCGCATTCACGACGCTTTGTCCAATGATCTCAAACAACTGGTTGACGAAAAGGTCACCATTCTCACCAATTGGATGGATCAGGGTAAAATCGCGCGGTTGCACCCTTATCATCTGATGTTTTCGATCTGGGCGCTGACGCAGCATTATGCCGATTTCGACGTTCAGGTACGGGCTATTCTGGGTGACGAAAACCCGTTTGAGGGTGCAGAACCCTTTGTCGATACGCTGTACCGAAAGCTTCTGACGCCATGAATTCAGGGGCCGCGTCAGCGGCCCCTCAGGGATATTCCCTGTCTCGATCATTCCGCTGCTTTGGCCATCGGATTGTTCGGGTGCGTGGTCCAGTTCGCGTAGGTCGGCTGAACCTCTTTCCCGGTGCGCGGATCGATTTCACCTGCCGCCATCGGCACCATCGAAATACAGCCTTCCACCGGGCAGACATCAACGCAGAGGTTACAGGCGACACATTCGTCATCCATCACCTCGAACACACGGTCATCCGATATTGAAATCGCCTGATGGCTGGTATCTTCACAGGCGGCGTAGCATCGGCCGCATTTGATGCACTGGTCCTGATCGATCTTGGCTTTGGCGATGTAGTTCAGGTTCAGGTATTGCCAATCGGTGACATTGGGCACCGCGCGCCCGATCACCTCATCAATGCTGGTATAACCCTTTTCATCCATCCATTCCGACAGACCTGCAGTCAATTCATCAATGATCTTGAACCCATAGGTCATCGCAGCGGTACAGACCTGCACCGTGCCACAACCCAGTGAAATAAACTCGGCCGCATCACGCCATGTGGTGACACCCCCGATGCCCGAGATCGGCATGCCATGCGTCGCCTCGGCCCGAGCGATTTCGGACACCATCGACAGGGCGATCGGCTTCACGGCAGGGCCGCAATATCCTCCGTGGCTGCCCTTGCCATCAATCGAGGGTTCTGGGCTGAACGTGTCCAGATTTACGCTGGTGATCGAATTGATCGTGTTGATCAGCGACACCGCATCCGCGCCACCATTTCTGGCCGCCGCCGCAGGTTTCCGGATATCGGTGATATTCGGTGTCAGTTTCACGATGACCGGACGGTCATAGTATTGCTTGCACCAACGCGTGACCATCTCGATATATTCCGGCACCTGCCCTACGGCGGACCCCATACCGCGCTCGCTCATCCCGTGCGGGCAACCGAAGTTCAGTTCGATTCCGTCCGCGCCGGTTTCAGCCACGCGCGGTAGAATGGCTTTCCAGGCTTCTTCTTCGCAGGGCACCATGATCGAAGCGATCAGGGCGCGATCCGGATAGTCGGACTTGACCCGCGCCATTTCCTCGAGGTTTACCTCAAGCGGGCGGTCGGTGATCAGTTCGATATTGTTCAGTCCCAGCAAACGGCGGTCGGCACCGTAGATCGCGCCATACCGCGGGCCGTTCACATTTACGACCGGCGGTCCCTCGGACCCCAGCGTCTTCCACACAACACCGCCCCAACCGGCCTCAAACGCGCGACGAACATTGTATTCCTTGTCCGTCGGCGGCGCAGAGGCCAGCCAGTAAGGGTTGGGGCTGGAAATGCCCAGAAAGTTAGTCGTCAAATCGGCCATGGCTTCTCCCTTCCCGGCTCAGCCGGATTTTTTGAATATCATTTCGGTCGGACGTATGCGCCCGGCCTTGAGGTTTTTGACATAGTTCTGAAACTTTTCGGGTGCCGTCTCGCCCATCATCAGATGAATGCCCAGCGGTGCCGGGCCGGATTCGGCAATCTTTGCAAAGACGTCCTCGAAGAACTGTATCGCGAATTCGGTGCGATCCGTTTCTGTCACCAGTTCAAAACCCGCGGCGCTTGCCGCAGACTTGTAAACATCCGGCGCATCCACGAACGAGGTTTCGGCAACAGTGGACCACGGCAGAGGGAAAGCCAGCGGCTCGTCCACGTCTCCGGCCATCACATCGAACAGGGCAAAAGTGCCACCCTTGGCCAGCGCCCGCGACACTTCGGCGAACAGCCCGGCCTTGTCCTTTATGTTCATGCCCACATGCATCATGACGGCCAGGTCGAACCCAGCATCCGGCACCGGCATGTCCAATGCGCTGCCCACATGAAAGCTGGTTTTCGAGGAATGCCCGACCATATCGCTGAGCACCTTGGCGGTTTCAACGAGTTCCGGTGTCAGATCGACGCCTGTTACTGTCGAGTCATAGCGATCCACGACATAGCGAGAGGTCCCGCCGATACCGCATCCGACATCCAGAACACGGGTCGCATGGGTCGGCGACAACTGCGCAAACAGGTTGTTGGTCGCCAGAACGCCGCCCGTATGGAACTCGTCCCCTGCTTTCAGGTCTGCGACCGTGGCCGCATCCGGATCGATACCGCTGGCCTCAAGCGCCGCGCGGACGCGGTCGGTCAGTGCTCCGGTGGTGTAGTGTTGCGCTACGGCTTGTTCGATCTGGGACATGGGATTACCTCAGCAGCGAAAGGAATGGGGTGAATACCCCATCCTATCACGAAACCAGCGTCGCGTGGATGTCCATCGCTGCATCCCGGCCTTCGGCAACAGCCGTAACGGTCAGGTCTTCGCCCCCCGCCGCGCAATCTCCGCCTGCCCAGACACCGGCCACAGAAGTGCGTCCCGCACCGCTGACAGCGATCTTGTTGCCGTCCAGCTTCAGCCCTTCCGGCGCACCTTCCAGCGTCTGACCGATGGCCTTGAGAATCTGGTCTGCCCGCAGCCGGACCGTTTCACCGGTTCCGGTGAGTTGGCCGTTCTGGCTTGAGGTATACTCCAGTTCTATCTCGGCGGCAGTCCCATTGCCGTGTACCGCCACCGGCTGCACGTTGGTCAAGATCTGAACCCCGTGCGAGGCTGCCAGATCCTGCTCGTACCGGCTGGCACCCATGGCGTCGCGGCCCCGGCGATAGGCAATGGTGACGTTCTCGGCACCTAACAATTTGGACTTTACCGCTGCGTCCACTGCAGTCATGCCTCCGCCAATCACGACGACGTTCCGCCCGACAGGAAGCTGTGCAAGATCACCAGCCTGCCGCACGTCCGAGATGAAATCGACGGCATCCCGCACGCCGTCCTTGTCAACACCATCCGCGCGCAGGGCATTCACCCCGGCAAGACCGATGGACAGGAACACCGCATCGTAGTTTTCGACCAGACCATCCAGCGAGATGCCTTCACCCAGAACCGACCCGGTTTCAACCGTGATACCACCGATTTTCAACAGCCAGTCGACTTCGGCCTGCGCAAAATTGTTGGTCGATTTATAGGCGGCAATCCCGTATTCGTTCAGACCGCCCGGTTTGGGCTTGCCTTCGTGGATCACCACGTCATGACCCAGCATGGCAAGACGATGCGCGCAGGCCAGACCGGCAGGCCCTGCCCCCACGACAGCAACCGTCTTCCCGGTTGATGCCGCACGTTCAAACGGATGCGCGCCCGCAGACATAAGATCATCCGTCGCAAAGCGCTGTAGCCGTCCGATTTCGACCGGCTTGCCTTCTGCCGTCTCGCGAACACAGGCCTCTTCGCACAGTGTTTCCGTCGGACAGACACGGGCGCACATTCCACCCAAAATGTTCTGCTGAAAAATCGTTCGCCCGGCTGCCTGCGGCTGTCCGGCCTGAATCTGACGGATGAATAGCGGAATATCGATGTCTGTCGGACACGCTGTCACGCAAGGTGCGTCATAGCAGAAATAACAACGGTCTGCTGCAACTGCGGCCTCATGCGGGGCCAATGGCGGATGCAGATCGGTGAAATTCGAGGTCAGCTGATCGCTTGAAAGCCGCCCGGCGACGATGCCGGGTGCCATCTGGCCCTGTGCCATCACTCTACTCCCTGTAGATATGTTTGTTATGACCTCAGCTTGCCACAAATAAATTTTTTATCAATTGGTAAAATTTGCCAAATGGTCAAAAAATTGAAAATCCGGGCCGTAGAACCCGGATTCATTGGCATTTTGGTTAATTTCAGGGCCGAAAAGCTTTCAGACCATTTCGCCAAGATGGTGGGACTTGGTCCAAACCCGGGCGCCGTCAGGCCCTGCAACGGCCCGCGAGTGCGTTCCGGGCGGCAAGCGCAACCAGTCCCATGTAGAAAATTCCTCCCCCGATTCAGAGAAACTGCCGCTTATGACAAACACTTCCATGCCTTCGCGCGCATCCAACTCGACCACGTCCCCCGCCGCCCATGTCCGCACAAAAACGTCCTCATGATCATCTTTGAACAGTTGTACGTCAGAATCGCCATTTATCGAGCGGCGCACCTCCGTACGGTCTTGCGGGTCAAACTGGTGCAGCTTGACCAGAATGGTCGCGCCTTCCGCTGCAGACGGAGTGTGCGAGGACGTCGGTGGATTGCGCACATAGCTGCCGACGGGGAAATATCCGGTCTCGTCCTGAAACACGCCGTCAAGCACCAGATATTCCTCGCCGCCGTCATGGGTATGGGCGGAAAAAGCGCTGCCGGGCGCAAAGCGGACAATGGTCGTTGCGCGGGCCACCTCATCACCAATTCGGTCCAGCATTTTACGCTCGACGCCAGCCGCAGGGGAAGCGACCCATTCGCTATTGTCAAAATGAACTGCGACCCGTTTTGTGAAATCCGCATTGATCCGCATGTGTAACCCTTTCTGCTGCGACCCCTGAAAGAAATGGGATCGCGTGATGAAATTTCAAATTTTCCGCTTTTGACGCCTTGGGCCGCTTGCTGTAATCCGGACTGCAAGGTGCACGGTCAAACACCTGTCGGGAAACAGGCATAGATGCAGGCAACGTCACAGAAATTCAACATCGCGGTCGTCGGTCAAAACAACCACCTGCAATACGAAGCCCTGCTGTTTGCGGCTTCACTGCGCCATTCTTCACCGCAATTCGAGGGCAAACTATTTGTCGCCACACCCAATCCGGGGCCCCGCTGGAAACAGGACCCGCGCATTCAGGACGAAGAAGTTCTGAAAGCCCTGAAACAACTGGGTGCCGAAATTCTGCCCTTCGACTCGCATGTATTCGGTGAAAGCTATCCGTACGGCAACAAGATCGAAGCGCTGATGGCTCTGCCGGAAGATGAGCCCTTTGTGTTCTTTGACACCGACACGCTGATCACTGGCGAGATCACATCTGTACCTTTTGACTTCGACCGCCCCAGCGCATCACTGAAGGTTGAAGGGACATGGCCCAAACCAACGCTGTATGGCCCCGGTTTTGACGGTATCTGGCGCGCGCTTTACGCCCGGTTCGGGTTGGTTTTCGAAAGCTCGCTGGACACCGATCAACCCCATGACCACTGGCGGCGGTACCTGTATTTCAATGCAGGCTATTTCTTCTACAAATGCCCGCGAAAATTTGGTGAGCGTTTTCTGGACTACGCCAAAACAATCCGCGACGAAAACATTCCGGAGTTGACTGGCCAAAGCCTTGACCCTTGGCTGGATCAGGCCGCCCTGCCCCTTGTCATTCACTCGTTCGGCGGTGGTCGTGATGTTTTGCCCCCCGGTTTGCTGGACGGGTCCGTCAGTTGCCACTATCGCCTGTTTCCCTTGCTTTACGCCCGTGAAAGCGACCATGTGATAGACGTCGTGGAGGCCATCGTCGCTCCAAACAAGGTCAAGAAAGTTCTCAAGCAATATGAGCCGCTGAAAAAGATGGTGCTGCAGGGGAAAGGCGCAAAAGTCCGCGCCCTGTTTGACCGGGATCATCTGCCACGACGTGAACAGGCCATCCGCAACACGATCAAAAGCAAGGGCCTCTGGCTGCGCTGACAGGATCGTTGTGCGCAGGCGGGCAATGGCCTACAGATTTCGCAAGACAAATTCCAACAGGAGATTTCAAGATGTCTGACGGCCCCACCTACGGTTTCGACACGTTGCAAATTCACGCGGGCGCCCGCCCCGACCCGGCGACCGGAGCGCGCCAGACACCGATCTATCAGACAACTGCCTATGTGTTCCGCGATGCGGACCACGCAGCGGCCCTGTTCAACCTGCAAGAGGTGGGCTTTATCTACTCCCGCCTGACCAATCCAACTGTGGCCGTTCTTCAGGAACGCGTGGCAACACTTGAGGGCGGCGTTGGTGCTGTTTGCTGTTCGTCCGGGCACGCGGCCCAAATCATGGCGCTGTTCCCGCTGATGGGTCCGGGTTGCAACGTGGTCGCCTCGACCCGTCTGTATGGCGGCACGGTCACGCAGTTCAGCCAGACGATCAAACGTTTTGGCTGGTCGGCAAAATTCGTGGACACCGATGATCTGGACGCGGTGAAGGGCGCAATCGATGAGAATACCCGTGCGATTTTCTGCGAGTCCATCGCCAATCCCGGCGGCTATGTGACGGATATCCGTGCGCTGGCGGACGCGGCTGATGCAGCGGGCATTCCGCTGATCGTCGACAACACCTCGGCCACGCCCTATCTGTGCCGCCCGATCGATCACGGCGCGACCCTGGTCGTGCATTCAACCACCAAGTACCTGACCGGCAACGGTACGGTCACCGGCGGTTGCATCGTGGATTCGGGCAAGTTCGACTGGTCGGCAAATGACAAGTTCCCCTCGCTCAGCCAACCCGAACCGGCCTATCATGGACTGAAGTTCCACGAGACCTTTGGCCCGTTGGCCTTCACCTTCCATAGCATCGCCATCGGTCTGCGTGATCTGGGCATGACCATGAACCCGCAGGCAGCCCACTACACGCTGATGGGGATCGAAACCCTATCGCTGCGGATGGAGCGTCATGTTGAAAACGCGCAAAAAATCGCGGCCTGGCTGGAAGCGGATGATCGCGTGGACTACGTCACCTATGCCGGGCTGCCCTCTTCACCCTATCAGGATCGGGTGAAGGCTCAGTATCCACGTGGTGCAGGCGCATTGTTCACCTTTGCAGTGAAGGGCGGCTATGACGCCTGTATCAAGCTGGTCAATGCACTGGAAATCTTCAGCCACGTAGCCAATCTGGGCGACGCGCGCTCGCTGATCATTCATTCGGCATCGACCACGCACCGTCAGTTGACCCCGGAACAGCAGGAAGCCGCAGGCGCAGGTCCGGGCGTGGTGCGCGTGTCCATCGGGATCGAGGACGTGAACGATCTGATTGCCGACCTTGATCAGGCCCTGGCCAAAGCAACCGCCTGACCATGACCCAGCACGACACAAACAACCTTGGCCAGCCTATCGGTTTACCGGTTTCGGGTGACTTTCCACGCCCGACGCCACCCTATACGCCGATGGTGGGCCGGTATTGTTCTGTCGTGCCCCTTGATGTGAACAGACATGCGCCCGGATTGTTCCGGGCGTTTGCAAAGGACACGGATGGCCACAACTGGACCTACCTGCCCTACGGCCCGTTTGCTGGCGAGTCTGAGTTCGAAGACTGGGCGCGCGCCAACTGCATGGATGCGGACCCGATGTTCCATACTGTTCTGGACGGTGATGACATACCATTGGGCATGGCTTCATACCTCAGGATAGCACCCGCCGCCGGAGCGATTGAGGTCGGGCATATCCACTTTTCACCCCTGCTTCAGCGCAAACCACAATCAACCGAAGTCATGTATCTGATGATGCGGCGCGTGTTCGATCAACTGGGTTACAGGCGTTACGAATGGAAATGCGACGCGCTGAATGGTCCGTCGCGCAGTGCGGCAGAGCGGCTTGGGTTTACCTTCGAAGGCGTGTTTCGCCAAGCAACCCACTACAAAGGGCGCAACCGCGACACTGCCTGGTATTCAATCATAGATACCGAATGGCCACGCATCCGTGATGCTTTTGAGGCCTGGTTGTCACCCGACAATTTCGACGCTTCGGGCCAGCAACGAAAACCGCTGACGGCCCGCGCGACAGGTTGAACTCATTCCGAGATCTCGAACACCATCGAGACGCTGACAGACACCGAAACCTCACCACCTGCGACAGGAACACCTCCTGCGTCAGCCATGCTCATCATGCGCATCTCGGGCATCGGGCGCACGCCCCCCGTTTGTTCCGAAATCGTTTGCACCGCGCCAAGGGTTACACCCGCCGCCTGTGCCAGCTGCTCGGCCTTGGCCATAGCTTCGCCGACAGCTTGCGCGCGCGCTTGGGCTTCGATTGGTTTGGTATCCTGCACCCCAAAGCTCAATCCACCAAAATCGTTGGCGCCATCCTGAATGACCGCATCCATGATGCTTCCAAGCTTGGACAGATCACGCACACGCACAAACACGCGGTTCGAGGCAGCGAACCCCGAAATTTCCGGTGTTTCCCCATTCTGCCCGTGCCGCCCAGACCAAACAGGGGAAAGCGACAGATCGCGGGTCTGAATATCGCGGTCTTCAATCCCCATCCCGGTCAGGCGCGCAAGAACCTTCGCAACTGCGTCCGAGGTGGCCTGCATCGCTGCCGAAGCCTCGGCATTTTCATTTGTCACACCCAATGTGATCGTCGCCATATCGGGGGCAACATCGATGGTTCCGGTTGCGTCAACGGTGATGCGACGTTCTTCCGCATGGGCAAGTCCAGCGGTCGTTGCGGCCATCATTGCGGCCAGAAAAGCGAATGTCTTCAATGTTATCACTCCGATTTGCTTGTGTTAAAGATGGGTCGGCGATGCATTGCCATACAAGAGGAGAGTTTGCCTTTTTCTTTCCCTCGGCAAGTTCCTGCTTTAATGTCGGTCTGCGAACGCCAAGGTGTTTGCATTGACGTTGATAATTATGGTTCCTGCGGATTATGAAACCTGCCTTTGCGCTGTCTTTTTCTGCGACCAGAATATCACTGTATCATCACTCGGATGACGAATGGTTCGTTATCGGCTCGATTCCCTTGGATTCGCCGGACCTGTCCGGTCAGATGCAGGTTTTGCGGGAAAACGCCTTTGCGTTGGAAAACGACCTAAGCTGCAAGCTTGTTTTGCCTTCCGAACAGGTTCGATACCTTCAGGTTGCAACCGATGACTTGCCCCCCGAAGACACGGTCGAACGTATTGAGAGCGCACTTGCCGACGCAACGCCTTACGCTTTGTCCGAGCTCAGCTACGACTATCAGACCGAAGGCGGCACCACCTATGTTGCAGCTGTCGCGCAGGAAACGCTGAGCGAGGCGCGGGCCTTTGCCTCGGACCATGGATTCGTACCGGTTTTGTTTTGCGCCGAGGAAGACGCAGACGCATTCCCCCGAGAAGCATTGTTCGCGCAGCGTTCAGGCACATCGGAAACCCGACCAGCAGAGCTACCGCTGTCGGTAAAAAACGCAGACCAGCCCGAACCGGCAAAATCCTCTGGGAAACCAGCGCATCCCATTGCAGGCGCAGCGGCACCAAACGTGTTTCTGACCCCCGAAACACCTGACAATAAGTTTGCGACTACGAAAGCGCAGGCACCGCGTTTTGCTATCCCGGCATTTGCCGCGGCGCTTCTTCTTGGTGGCGCTTTCGGCGTTTGGCTGGCCTTGGACAGCGGTGGAGAAACAGATCAGGCCGCACCGAGCCCAATTCCAACCGAGACAGGTGTTTCCGAGCCGGTTATCGACGCCCTGCCACCGATAGTGCCCGAAGTTGCGGCAATTGCCCCCCCGGAAAACTTGCCCGCTGACCCTGCTCTGGACAGGGACGTGCCCCCAACACCGGAACCTACTGACGCCGAAGCCGAAGAACAACCGGAACTCACGCCTACCGACGCGGCAATCCTTGAGGCGCTCAAGGTGGCCCCGACCCCTGTTGAATCTGTGGCTCAGGACCCCGAGGCAGATGAGGATATCAGCGCTGCCTCCGGTGTGAATGTAACGCCTCCGGCCGCTTTGGACGTGCCAGAAGCCCCGGAACCGGACGATCTGTATCTGACGTCGATTGACAAATCCGACCTGTCCAGCGATGCGGTTGCCCTGCCTCCGGCTTCCAGTTTCGATACTGACGAACCCTTTGTTCGGGACGTGCAACATGGCATAGCAGGAGCGCGGTTCAATCTGGATGATCGCGGGCTGGTAACGCCCACGCCGGAAGGGACGCTGAACCCGGATGGGATTGTCGTTTATCAGGGCCGACCGTCGAAGGTTCCGCCAGCAACGCCAGTGCGTTTCGAAGATGAACCCGTACTTGACGAGGTCGACGAAAGACTGGCCGGTCTTCGCCCCAAACCTCGCCCCGCAGATTTGGTTGAGAGCTTCGAACGCGGGCAGTTGGGGGGGCGGTCGCTGGCAGAGCTTTCGACCAAGCGACCAAAAGCACGCCCGGACAGTCTGCAAGCGCGCACAGAAATCGACGAGACGCCAACCGCATTGGCCGTTGTCCGCGTCCCGCGCCCCAGAGTGCGCCCGGCGGGTCTTGTTACTGCAAAGGCACCTGCTTCTGGTAACTCCAATCTTGGATCAACGGCCGCGCTGGACCAGAGTTCAGACGACGCCGGATCGTTTCAGGCGAAATCGGTCGCGCCCAAGATTCCCTCAACCGCGTCTGTAGCCCGGCAGGCCACGCTCGATAACGCGATCAATTTGCGTCGCCTGAATCTGATCGGCGTTTACGGCACACCCGCAAATCGGCGCGCCTTGGTCCGGCTTCCCAGTGGGCGCTACAAAAAACTGAAAGTTGGGGACAGTATTGACGGCGGCAAGGTCATTGCTATCAGTGACAGTGAACTGCGTTATCAAAAGAAAGGTCGCAACGTGACCCTGGCGATGCCACGCAGCTGACATAGGCGCTCAAAACCGTGACCGATCACCTGTAGACAGGCACGTCAGAGGCAGCAGAACCGCCCCCGACTTATTGGTTCATTTGGATCAAGCCGCGGAAATCTCGCCGCTTTCGATCTGTTCGCGCTCGATGGATTCAAACAGCGCCTGGAAGTTCCCTTCGCCGAAACCATCATCACCCTTGCGCTGAATAAACTCGAAGAAGATCGGGCCAATCACCGTTTTCGAAAAGATCTGCAACAGAATGCGCGTCTCGCCCCCGTCAACGACACCTTCACCGTCGATCAGGATGCCGTGTTTCATCATCCGGTCCAGCGGCTCTTCATGGCCGACCACGCGGGTCCTGGACATCTCGTAATAAGCTTCATTCGGACCCGGCATGAACTTCAGGCCGTTTTCAGCAATAGCATCGGTTGACGCGTAGATGTCGTCGCTGCCCACTGCGATATGCTGAATGCCTTCACCTTTGTATTTCTTCAGATAAGACACGATCTGCCCGGTCTCACCGCGGTCCTCGTTGATCGGAATACGAATACGACCGCAGGGTGATGTCAGCGCGCGGCTATAAAGGCCGGTGAATTTTCCCTGAATGTCAAAGAAACGAATTTCACGGAAGTTGAACAGGTCGCCATAGAACTTGAACCACTTGTCCATGTTGCCCTTGTAGACATTGTGCGTCAGGTGATCGAGGTAGAAGAACCCCTCGCCCCGAGGTTTGGATTCCTTGATCCAGTTGAATTCCTGATTATAGGGCGATGTGTCGTAGTACTGATCAATGAAATAGATCAGCGACCCGCCAATACCCTTGATCGCAGGCACACTCATGGTTTTGTCAGCGTGGTCGTAAGGTTCCGCACCTTTTGACACGGCATGCTCAAACGCTTTTTGCGCGTCCACGACCCGCCAGCCCATCGACGGCGCACAGGGCCCATGTTCGGCCACGAACTTAGCCGCAAAACTGTCCGGGTCAGCATTCAGGATATACGTCACATCCCCTTGCTGCCATAGCTCGACAGAGGGTTTTTCCTTGTGGCGGGCCACCAGATCAAACCCCATCTTTGCGAACAGGTCACGCAGCTCCTGCGGTTCTGGATGGGCGAATTCGACGAATTCAAACCCATCTGTACCGGCAGGGTTTTCTTCGCTGATCATGGATTTCGGGGCATTGTGCGGGAAAGGACCCATGGCGCGTCTCCTACGAAAAGGGAATTTCTTTGCTGATTCAAAAATACGACTTTTCTGACGCTGTTTCTGCGCATTGTTTTCGTATAAACTGGAGGATGACGCGCAAAACGCGCATATAAGTTAATAAAACCAGGATTTTTCCGCACATGCTGGATGCAACCGACAAGCGACTGCTTTCCGCGCTGCAAAAAGACGCGCATCTGACGGCTCATCAACTGGGTGAAATGCTGAACCTGTCGCCCAGCCAAGCGGGACGCCGCCGACAGCGGCTTGAAGTCGAAGGGTACATCACCGGGTACGCTGCCCGGCTGGACCCGCTGAAACTGGGCCTGCAGGTGCAGGGGTTCGTTCAGGTGCATCTGGGCACCCATGGCCCCGAGCAATCCGCAAGCTTTGCCCGCATGGTCGACACCCGCCCCGAGATTACCAGCGCATGGACGATGACGGGTGAGGCAGACTATCTGCTGCACATCTACTGTGACGACCTGTCCGCCCTCAACAGCTTGCTACATCAGGTGATCCTGCCGCATCCTGCCGTTGCACGAGTACAGAGCCAGATCGTAATGGATCAACTTAAACGCGACGCCCCCCTTCCCACCTGAAAAGGTTCCGAGGACACACATGGACGACTTTCTATACCAGGCTTCGATCTATCTGGCAGCGGCAGTCATTGCCGTTCCCCTGTCTGCCAGACTGGGGTTGGGATCTGTGCTGGGCTATCTTGCAGCCGGGATCATAATCGGACCCGTACTGGGGTTAGTCGGAGCGGAAACCGAAAATCTTCAGCATGTGGCCGAATTTGGCGTGGTGATGATGCTGTTTCTCATTGGTCTGGAATTGGAGCCACGCGCCTTATGGGATATGCGCGACAAGCTATTGGGTCTGGGCGGTTTGCAGGTGTTGCTGTCAACAGTCGCGATTGCTGCCGTGGCTATGTACGCCAACCATCCATGGTCGGTTGCCCTAGCGGTGGGTTTGACCCTTTCGCTTTCCTCGACTGCGATCGTTCTTCAAACCCTGTCAGAAAAAGGCCTGATGCAGACAAACGGCGGCCGCGCGACATTTTCGGTTCTGTTGACGCAGGACATCGCGGTGATCCCAATTCTGGCTTTGTTGCCACTGCTGGCGCTGCCCGCCATGCCGCGTTTCCAAGCAGATGGATCGATTGACCGGGGGGCTGGAGGATCACATGGCGCAGGCGATCACAGTTTGTCGCTGGTCGAAGGGCTGCCGGGCTGGGCCGTTACCCTTGTCACAATCGGCGCGGTGGTGTTTGTCATTCTGGCCGGTGTCTACCTGACAAGACCGTTGTTTCGCTTCATCCACGCAACCCGTCTGCGCGAGATGTACACCGCACTGGCGCTGATGATCGTCGTGGGCATTTCGTTTCTGATGACACTGGTCGGCCTGTCACCTGCCTTGGGCGCGTTCCTGGCAGGTGTTGTTTTGGCCAGTTCTGAATTTAGACATGAAATGGAAAGTGACCTTGAACCGTTCAAAGGGTTGTTTCTGGGGCTGTTTTTCATCACGGTCGGGGCCGGAATAGACTTTGGATATTTCTTCAACGACCCGCTGGACCTGATTGGACTGGCGCTGCTTGTGATACTTGCCAAGGGGATCATCCTTTATCTGGTGGGCAAGGCTTTCAAACTGCGGGGGCGTGATCACTGGTTGTTCACCCTTGGGTTAGCGCAGGCTGGTGAGTTCGGATTTGTCCTGCTGGCATTTTCGACGAAACAGAATGTTATTCCGCCCAACCTGTCGCAAAAGCTGCTGATGATCGTTGCTCTGACGATGTTGATCACACCTCTTCTTTTCATTGTCTACGACGCCTTGTCAAAGAAGATTGGCGATTCAGCGACCACCCCCGAACCGGACGTGATCGACGAAAAGGGCCCGGTTATCATCGCCGGCATTGGTCGCTTTGGTCAGATCGTCAACCGGCTGGTGCGGGCCAGCGGTTTCAAGACAGTCGTTCTGGACCACAATATTGAAACGATTCAGCTGATGCGCCGATTTGGTGTCAAAGGCTTTCTGGGCGATCCCACTCGACCGGAACTGCTGCGCGCGGCGGGGTTGGACAAAGCATCCGTTCTTGTTGCCGTTATGGATGATCACAAGCAAGTCACGCGGCTTGTCAGCTATGCCAGACGGCAGCGTCCTGACCTGCACATCATCGCCCGCGCCCGCGACCGGACCCATGTGTACGAGTTGTATCAGGCGGGTGCCAATGACATCGTGCGGGAAATGTTCGACAGTTCGCTGCGCGCAGGTCGCTATGTTCTGGAGAATGTCGGACTGAGTGAATACGAAGCAGCCCAGGCCGAGCAGACGTTTTACAACCATGACAGGAAGGCGGTGCGCGATCTGGCCGAGCTTTGGGTCCCCGGAATGCCAATCGCCGAAAACAGGAAATATATCGAACGTTCGCAGGCACTGGAAAAGGATCTGGAAACCGCGCTGCTGGAACTGGCTGAAGAGCACGCCAAGAAATCGGCCTGACCCAAGCCTTTGCCCGGGTCAGGTGCGAGTTCAGCCGTCAGAAACCCCAGCTTCGGCAAAGGTTGCCATGCCGGAATGACAGGCGACCGCGCTTTTCAGAATGTTGATCGCCAACGCCCCGCCGGACCCTTCGCCCAACCGCAGGCCAAGGCTCAGCAAAGGCTCTTTACCCAATTTTGCCAGCACGGCACCATGGGCTGCTTCGGCGCTTTGGTGGCCTGCCACAGCATGATCCAGCGCACCATCCGACAGCTTCCACAAGCAGGCTGCGGCAGCCGAACAGATGAACCCGTCCAGGATCACCGGGATGCGCAACACCCGCGCGGCAGCAATTGCGCCCGCCATTGCAGCAATCTCGCGCCCACCAAGACAGCGCAGGATGTCCAGACCATCATCTGACGCGTGTTTGGCGACACCCTCGGCCACGACACGGGTTTTGTTGGCCAGACCGGCGTCATCCACACCGGTTCCGCGCCCTGTCCAATCGGACGCGTCGCCACCAAACAGCGCGCAGGCAATAGCCGCAGCCGGGGTGGTGTTGCCAATCCCCATTTCGCCGACCACCAAAAGATCGGATTGCGGATCAACGGCCAGCCAGCCAGTGCGCAACGCGGCCAGCAATTCATCCTCTGTCATGGCGGGGGTTTGGGTGAAATCCGCGGTCGGCTTGTCCAGATCCAGCGCGTGAACATCCATCTTCGCGCCTGCCGACCTTGCCAACTGATTTATCGCCGCCCCGCCATGTTCGAAATTCATCACCATCTGCACGGTTACTTCCGGCGGAAAGGCCGAAACACCCTGCGCGGTAACACCGTGATTTCCGGCAAACACAATGACCTGAGGCGCGCTGATCTGTGGACGGGCGTCCCCTCGCCATCCTGCAAACCAGACCGCAAGATCCTCAAGCCGACCAAGCGCTCCGGGGGGTTTGGTCAATTGTCCGTTTCGCTCGGCCGCGCCCTGCACCGCAGCAGCATCCGGGCCCGGCGCCCCCGCCAGGACAGCACGGAACGTGTTCAAATCATTCAGTTCAGGCAGCATGAAAGCCTCATTGCATCAGAGTGGTACTGCGTGTTTAACCGAAGGATCGAAACCAACAAGACCCCGAAAGGCACGGGCGTGCAAAAAAACGACACCAAACCGTTTTCCCTGTGGGATGTTCCGCTGGCCCTGGTGCTGTTGACCCGCCTGCCCCTGCCCCGTTTGCCCAAAGCCGTGTTTGCCCGGCAGGCACAATCGGTATGGGCATTTCCACTGGTTGGGCTGGTCGTTGGCGGGCTGGCATGCCTGACCGGTTGGCTGGCGATGGGGCTTCAACTGCCCCCGTTTGCGGCAGCCTCGTTGCTGGTCGCGGTACTGATCCTGTTGACGGGCGCTATGCACGAGGATGGTCTGGCCGACACGTTCGATGGGCTTTGGGGCGGTTTCACCCCTGAACGGCGGCTGGAGATCATGAAGGACAGCCAGATTGGAACGTACGGCGTGCTTGCCTTGATGATCTCGCAGATTTTACGAATCTCGGCGATTTCCACCATACTCGCTGTTGGTCCGATCTGGATGGTTGTTGCGGCTTGTGTATTTTCCCGCGCCCTGATGCCAGCACTAATGGTTCTTCTTCCAAACGCCAGAAAGTCGGGCCTGAGCCATTCAGTTGGCACCCCCGGCGCAGGATCAGCCTGTATCGCCGTGGGCATCGCGATTCTGGTCGCTTTCAGCTTGTGCGGAAGTCTGGCGCTTAACGCGATAGTCTGCGCGGCTTTGGTCGTTGCGGTATTGGGGCTCGTCGCGAAAACCAAGATCGGCGGTCAAACCGGAGATATTCTGGGCGCGTCACAGCAATTGGCGGAGATCACGTTTCTGCTTGCCCTCAGCGCCCAGATCTAGGAAGCGCCCCCAGTTTCAATTCGCAACGTATCGCCGCAATGTTTGCAATGCACGGCGTCCGGGTCGTGCCGGTACAACCCACAGCTGGGGCATTTGTGACGGACCTTCTGTGGCGCGAAAATTGCTTGCGCTAGCCGGACGAACAAGGCCACGCCAACGACCATTATGAAGACGGAAAACAGCTTGCCACCCGGTGTGACCAAAGTGATGTCGCCAAACCCGGTCGTGGTGAGCGTCGCCATGGTAAAATACAGCGCATCTATGTAAGGCGTTTGCGCGTCTTCGGGGATAAAAAACACCAAAACGGCCGTCGAGGTGGCAAAGACAAAGACCAGCAGGTTGATCGCCGCGATAACAGCGTCCTCGTGCGTGCGGAAAAAACGGCTGTCGCGCCGCAAATCCCAGAGCAGGTGATAGGAATGGATCAGACGCAGGGCGCGTAATATCCGCAGGAAAGCCAGGTTTCCTGTCAAAAACGGATCAAGCACCAGCGAGAGGACGACCACGATATCCGCCACTGTGTAGATCTGGCGCAAAAATCTCCAGCGGTCTTTTGAAATCCAGAGACGCGCAGAGAAATCCAGAAAGATCAGCACACCGACCAGTTGGCTTGCAACGGTCAAGCCCGGCCCATGCGGGATGTGGGCCGTCCCGACAAAGAAAATGATTGTCGCCACGTCAAACAGGATCAGTGCATACCTAAACCAGACCGAAACAGGGTCGTGTCCGATATACAGGTATTTCACAGTCTGCTTCATGTCTGTCCGGTAATCCGCTGCATATACAGTGAAATTAGCGCCACTTAAACAAATCACCAAGCCACGAAAAAGGCCGCCCCAAATTTGGAACGGCCCGTTTTGTCAAAGTACCTTCAATCAGGCAGCGCGTGAGGTCAGAACTTCGTCCACCTGCTTGGCAGCTGACACCTCGCCAGCGCCTGAAACAGCCGCGACCTCACGGGTCAGACGTTCCAAGGCGGCTTCATATAGCTGACGCTCGGAATAGCTCTGCTCGCGCTGGTCATCGGTGCGGTGCAGGTCACGGACCACTTCGGCGATCGAGATCAGGTCACCCGAGTTGATCTTCTGTTCATATTCCTGCGCACGGCGGGACCACATGGCGCGTTTCACCTTGGCCTTGCCTTTCAGCGTTTTCATCGCCTGGCTGATCACATCGGGCGAGCTAAGCGACCGCAAACCGGATTCGGTTACCTTGTTGGTCGGCACGCGCAGCGTCATCTTGTCTTTCTCAAATGAGATGACGAACAGCTCAAGCGAGAATCCCGCGACATCCTGTTCCTCGATCGAGATAATCTGGCCCACGCCATGGGCGGGGTAGACAACATAGTCGTTCGGGCGGAACTCGAGCTTTTTCGACTTTGTCATTCAGTTTCTTCCTTGCTTGCGGACGGGACACGGACAACAAAAGCACCACATGCGGGGACTGTCTCAGCCCCGTCAGGCGGCGATATTGTCACAAATTCAGAACTCCAAAGTGAGCATACTTACGGAGCGCATCCCAATCTCGGTCATCATGTAGGTATAGTATATCACAAATTTACGACGCCCGAAAGTTTACCTTACGGGAATTTATCATATTCAACCTGCATTCAACAGGTTGTGCCGCGGTCTTTATGCCAAAACAGGCCGCTTGGAACGAATCACTCAGCCGCCTTCGCCGGGCGCTTCCGAGAAATACTTCTCCATCTTGCCCTCTTCACCGTCACGCTCCTCCGCATCTGGCAGCGGGTCTTTCTTGGTGACGATCACCGGCCATTGTTCGGAATACTTGCGATTGAACTCGACCCACTCCTCCATACCTGGCTCGGTATCGGGGCGGATCGCGTCGGCGGGGCACTCGGGCTCGCACACGCCGCAGTCAATGCATTCGTCAGGATGGATGACCAGCGTATTTTCACCTTCGTAGAAACAGTCCACCGGACACACTTCGACACAGTCGGTGTATTTGCAGGCGATACAGTTTTCGGTGACTACATAGGTCATGGTCGGATTCCTGTTTGCGGTTTGAGCGACTAGCTAATTCAGTCTGGCCCGCTCTTCAAGACAGGATCAGTGATCTTCCGGGCGAGAAAGATCAATAGCGCGTCGATCTTTCTTGGTTGGTCGACCTTTTCCCTCGAATCCCGGATTTACAAGAGGCGCTTCCTGCTTTTCGGTCATATCAAAGTACAGCGTTTGCGCCTCGGGCGCCGGACCGCGGCGTTCCCCCAGTTTTTCCACACGTATCACGCGGACAATGCGGCCCTGCGAGAAGGTCAGAACGTCACCGGGGGCCACGGTCTGCGCCGGTTTCAGCACCCGGTTTCCATTCAGCCGGACATGGCCACCACTGACCTGTTTGGCGGCAAGGCTGCGGGTCTTGAAGAACCGCGCCTGCCACAACCATTTGTCAATTCGCAGTTTGGCCTCGGCCATCTTGCGTCAGTTGCCGTCCTTCAGACCCATAAGCGCTGCGGCGAACGGGTTGTCGGGATCAATGGCCTTTTCCTTTTTCGGTGGCCGTGATGAGAAGGTCTTGGCACCCTGCGGCTTGCCGCCCTTCTTGCCGTGCGGTTTGCCACGGCCGTCCTGCGGTTTGCCCCGTGGTTTCCCCTTGCCCTGCCCCGGCTCGCGGCGCGGGCCACGGTTCGGCTGGCGCTGACGACCCCAGGTGAAGGTGTAAAACACTTCAACCTCGGGTTCATCCGACGCACGTTCCGCAACCTGACCTTCTGCGACGACCTCTGCTGCCGCCTCAGTGCTTTCGGTGGCCTCGGCTGGCGCGGCGACCTCTTCTGAGGCCGCGTCAGGTGCTGGCGTCTCATCGATAACGGCTTGTTCAGCCGCCTCTGTCTCAGGCTGCTCTGCCGGTGCCGGTTTGACCTTGTCACGCTCGCCGCGCTCGGCTTTGTAGCCGAGCCCCTGCATCAGGTCTGCAAACTGTTCAAGCGTCATGCCAGTGATCGACAGCATATCCGGCTTGGCTTCGAACCCGCCGCGGCTATCTTCCGAACGAAGCATGTCCGCCAGACGTTCCAGCATATCGATACGGATCGATCGGTCGCCCGCATCGCGGTAGCCGCACATGGTATCGTAACCCTGCGGTGCATCCTTGGCGACCGGCACTGTTACCAACCCAGGAGGCGGTGCTTCGGGGAATTCCTGCAAACCGCCATACAGCGCCCATAGCACTAGGCGCAGACGCGTCGGTGCGGGCTTCAGCAAGAGCGGCATGAAGATGGTGAACTGGCCAAACCGGATACCATGCTTGCGCAAGGCGCCGCGGGCGTGCTGATCCAGATCCTTGACCTCTTGCGCGACACCGGCGCGCGGCAGAACGCCCAGCGCCTCGACCATGCGGAAAGCAAACCCTTTCGCCAGACCGTTGAGTTCCTCGTCGCGCGACAGATTCAGCAACGGCTCGAACAGCGCAGCGATCTTGCGGTCGATGAAATGCTGCAACCGGCGCCGCACCTTCTGTTCGACATCCGGACCGGCGGCCTCATCCACAAAAACCTCGACCACGGGCTTGAGAGGTTCGGCCCCGGCAACCAATTTGCCAACGGCATATTCGCCCCACATCAGGCCACCCTGATCGGTGAAATCAATTTCGGTATCGGGCGCATTGTAGAAGCGATCGGCACGCAGATGGAATTGCGGCGCGAGTGCTTGCAAAGATGCCGATTTGAGCGCTTTCGCCTCGGTTCCTTGCGCGCTTTTGTCCGGGCTGAACCGGAACCCTTCCAGACGACCGACGAATTCGCCTTCGACGGTCACTTCACCCTTGTCATTTACTTCGGCCAAAAGGGCCTCCTTCTGTTTGAGCCGCCGCAACAAAACCGATGTACGCCGGTCCACAAATCTTTGAGTCAGTCGCTCATGTAGTGCGTCAGACAGTCTGTCTTCTACAGTGCGCGTTTCGTCACGCCAATGTGATTCGTCACGCACCCAACCGTTTCGTTGCGCAACATATGTCCAGGTGCGAATATATGCCAACCTTTTGGATAACGCATCGATATCCCCATGGGTTTGGTCAATCCGCCGTATCTGCCGGGCCATGAAATCATCAGGAATACTGCCGCATTCGTGCAGGTGGCCATAGATCACTTCCAGAAGGCTGGCGTGCTCTGCATGGCTGATGCCGCGAAAATCAGGGATTCTGCACACATCCCAAAACAATCGGATGGATGGACCGTCACTTGCGCGGGCGGCAATCTCGGCCTGTTGTGACAGCGATTTCAACACATTCAGGTCATCAGCAGGGCGGGCTTTGATCAGGTGTTCGTCACTCGGGCTGACCTCAAGCGAGCTGATCAGCGCATCAATCGAACCGAACCGGAGAGCGGCATTCCGCCAGTTCAGCTTTTTCATCGGCGTAAACCGGCTGTCCATGATTGCTTGCGCGACACCTTCGTCCAGCGGCGGTGCCTCTCCGGTCACGCCAAAGGTGCCGTCCGACATGCCACGCCCGGCCCGGCCTGCGATCTGGGCTAGCTCATTCGGGGCCAGCGGGCGCATCCGCCGCCCGTCGAATTTGGTCAGGGATGAAAATGCAACGTGGTTTACATCCAGGTTCAAGCCCATGCCGATGGCATCTGTGGCAACCAGATAATCAACCTCGCCATTTTGATAAAGTTCCACCTGGGCATTCCGCGTCCGTGGGCTCAGGGCCCCCATGACCACGGCCGCACCACCTTTCAGTCGGCGCAGAAGCTCCGCGATGGCGTACACATTCTCTACCGAAAACCCGACAATAGCGCTGCGGGCCGGCATCCGGCTGAGTTTCTTCGAACCGGAATAGACCAGCTGCGACATCCGCTCGCGTCGGACAAACTGCGCCTCGGGCACCAGCGCCGCAATCGGGCCGCGCATCGTGTCAGAGCCAAGAAAAAGCGTCTCGTTTGTTCCGCGCGACCGAAGCAGGCGATCTGTAAAGACATGGCCGCGCTCGGGATCGGCACACAACTGGATTTCATCAATCGCCACGAAATCCGCACCCATACCTTCGGGCATCGCCTCGACAGTACAGACCCAATACTGGGTCCGGGGGGGTACGATCCGCTCTTCACCGGTGACAAGCGCAACAACCGACGGCCCGCGGATGGCGACGATCTTATCGTAGACCTCGCGCGCAAGCAGACGCAGCGGCAGACCGATGACACCTGTGCGGTATCCCAGCATCCGTTCGATTGCGTAATGGGTTTTACCTGTGTTCGTAGGGCCCAAAACGGCCACTATTCGGGATGACCCGCTCACCTTTGCCCCCTGCCCGGACCTTACAGCGCTGCGCCGTCAATCTGCGGCTTCAGTCGATTCACCGCATTGGTTACTTCTTCGTGGTGGGGATGTATAGCCAATGCCCGTGAATAGGCCTCGTAAGCTTTGTCAGGTTGTCCGATAATCTCAAAGATCAGGCCCAGACCGTAGATTGCCTCGTAATTGTTGGGGTTCAGGGTCAGGGCATGTTCCAGATCGGCAGCGGCCATGCCAAACCGTTCGATCCCGAAAAAGGCCGAAGCGCGCAGGTGCCAGCCTTCAGCAAAATCGGGCGCATGGTCCGTCAGGGCGGTCAGATGTTCCAGTGCCGCACTTACGTCTCCGTCATCCAACGCTTCGCGTCCACGTTCCAGCAGCAGATCGGCCGATGCTGAACCGGACTGGGCCCACAGAGCTTGCAACTGCCGATCCAGAGCAATGGCCTGATCGGGCGTCGATTGGGCAAGTTGTTGCAGCAATTCGCCCTCGTCCCGTGAATCCGCCTGTTGCGCGAGGCAAGTGGAGGAAATCGTGACTAGGACAAAAAGTGCCGCGACGGTACCTTTGAGATTGTAGATTGCAATGCTCATAACAATAGTCAGTGTAGCGTTGCGACCGGGGATGTCCATTCACGGCGCACTAACAATATGAGGAAAAACATGCGCGAGACACTTGAAAAGGCAGCCGCCGCTTTGAATGAAAAACTGGAAGGCGGCGCGTTTGATGCCTCGGCCAAGTTTGATATCGCCGATCTGGGGGCTATTGTCCTGGATTCCAACGGCGCGCGGGTCAGCGACGATGATGCTGATGTCACCCTAAGCGCGGATGCCGACACGTTCGAACAAATCCTCAGCGGTGAATTGAACCCGACAGGTGCGTTCATGTCCGGCAAGCTGAGCATTGATGGCGACATGGGTGTTGCCATGAAGCTGGCATCGGTACTGGCCTGATGGAGTTCTCGCCGGCCCCTTTGTTTGAAGACGTGGCCGGCGGCCCCGCCGGTGGAAAGGCCCACTGGTTGACGACGTCGGATCAAACACGCATCCGCGTTGCTCACTGGCGTCTGGGCGGAAAGGCACATGGCACTGTCATGATGTTTCCGGGACGCACGGAATACATAGAAAAATACGGCAATACTGCCAGCGAATTCGTAGAGCGTGGGTTCGCCATGCTGGCCGTCGACTGGCGCGGTCAGGGTCTTGCAGATCGGTTGCTGGACGATGCTCGGGTCGGACATGTCGATCAGTTCACCGATTACCAGCAGGACGTTCAGGTCACCCTGAAACTTGCAGGCGCGCTGGACCTGCCGAAACCGTGGTACGTGGTCGGGCATTCGATGGGCGGTGCAATCGGGTTGCGTGCCGTCATCGAGAATGGCTGCTTTGCTGCGTGTGCCTTCACGGGCCCTATGTGGGGAATTTTCTTCACTCCGGTCATGAAACCCCTAAGCCGCGTGACGGCCTATTGGGGCACAGCGCTTGGCCTGGGCGAGCGCACCCCCCCCACCACGACGCTCAAAAGCTATGTCCTGTCGCAACCTTTCGAAGGAAATATGCTGACCCGTGACCCGGACATGTACCGGATGATGCAGGATCAGTTGAACGCACATCCTGAACTTGCGCTGGGTGCCCCTTCAAACCTGTGGCTGCGCGAGTCGCTGGACGAATGTGCATGGTTGATGGAACAGCCCGCCCCGAAAACTCCTTGCCTGACATTTTTGGGCAGCCATGAGCAAATTGTGGACCGCAAGGCAATTCGTGCGCGCATGGCCAATTGGCCCAACGGAACGCTGATCGAAATTCCGTATGGTGAACACGAGGTGCTGATGGAAGCACCCGAGGTTCGAGGGCCTGTTCTGGACCAGATCGCGGCGCATTTTCTGGCCAACCAGGCCAATGGCGCTTCCAAGCTGGTTTCCTCGTAAACCTTTTCACCTTTGGGATTGGCCGCTTGTGATCCGGGCGCGCCAGCCCTAGATGTTTGCAAAAGCAGTCTACTAAAGGTGACCCATGCGCAACCTTCCCTTCCCTGTCCGTGACGCGAACGCAACCGGTGGTTCCGGCAATCTGGGCAATCTTCCGGAATGGGACCTGAGCGATCTCTATACCTCGGAAGACGCACCCGAATTAGCGCGCGATCTGGATTGGCTGGAAGGTGAATGTGCCGCGTTTGCTGCTGATTACGAAGGCAAGCTGGCCGATCTGGAGGCCGCAGACCTGCTGACCTGTGTGCATCGCAACGAAAAGATCAACGCCATCGCCGGGCGTATCATGTCCTTTGCCGGTCTGCGCTATTATCAACTGACCACAGATGCAGAGCGCGCCAAATTCCTGTCGGACATGCAGGAAAAGATCACGATTTTCACCACTCCGCTGGTGTTCTTCACGCTCGAGATCAACCGGATCGAAGACGATGTTCTGAAAGCGCATTTTGCGGCGAACACGGATCTCGCCCGCTACGAACCTGTGTTCCGTCGCATCCGCGCAATGAAGCCCTATCAGCTGTCTGATGAACTGGAAAAGTTCCTTCATGATCTGGGGGTTGTCGGCGACGCGTGGGAACGTCTGTTCGACGAAACGATTGCCGGACTGGCCTTTCATGTCGACGGTGAAGAACTGAACATCGAAGGCACCCTGAATCTGCTGACGGAACAGGACCGCGCGAAACGTGAGGCCGCGGCGCGTGAACTGGCATCGGTCTTTCAGGACAATATCAAAACCTTTGCCCGCGTTCACAACACGCAGGCCAAAGAGAAAGAAATCGTTGATCGCTGGCGCAAGATGCCGACCGCTCAGACCGGGCGTCACCTGTCGAATGATGTCGAACCAGAAGTGGTCGAGGCCCTGCGCGAGGCGGTCGTGGCCGCCTACCCCAAGCTGAGCCATCGCTATTATGAGCTGAAGCGCAAGTGGCTTGGACTGGACGTCATGCAGGTCTGGGACCGCAACGCGCCCCTGCCCATGGAAGACACGCGTATCGTGAATTGGGAAGAGGCCCAAAAGACGGTGATGAACGCGTATAATGCCTTTGACCCCCGGATGGGTGAAATCGCGGCGCCTTTCTTCTCAAAAGGATGGATCGACGCGGCGGTGAAACCGGGCAAAGCGCCGGGGGCCTTCGCACATCCGACAGTTACAGATGTCCACCCCTATGTGATGCTCAACTATCTGGGCAAACCGCGCGATGTGATGACGCTTGCCCATGAACTGGGTCATGGCGTCCATCAGGTGCTGGCCGCCGGTCAGGGCGAGATGCTGTCATCCACCCCGCTGACGTTGGCGGAAACCGCCTCGGTCTTTGGTGAGATGCTGACATTCCGCAAGATGCTGGACCAGGCCGAAACCCCGGAACAGCGCAAGGTACTGCTGGCCGGCAAGGTCGAAGATATGATCAATACGGTGGTCCGCCAGATCGCCTTCTACGACTTTGAATGCAAGCTGCACGCCGCCCGACGTGAGGGCGAGCTGACCCCGGATGACATCAACGCCCTGTGGATGAGCGTTCAGGCCGAAAGCCTTGGCCCCGCATTTGAATTCATGGACGGGTACGAGACCTTCTGGGCTTACATCCCGCACTTCGTCCACTCGCCCTTCTACGTCTATGCCTACGCCTTCGGCGACGGGTTGGTGAACGCGCTCTATTCCGTTTACGAAAGCGGCGCCGACGGGTTTGAGGACAAGTATTTCGAGATGCTGCGTGCAGGTGGATCAAAGCACCACAAGGAATTGCTGGCCCCGTTCGGCCTGGACGCCAGCGATCCCAAGTTCTGGGACAAAGGCCTGTCGATGATCTCAGGCTTCATTGACGAACTGGAGGCGATGGAGGGCTGAGACGCCCTCGACAGAGGGTGGCGACATCTGCCTTGCTGAAATAACCTGCCATGCCTGGCAATGTCACACCCAAGGGGCTCCTGAATGCCCGCTAAGCGGACTTTTCAGTCATTCAGTCGAAACGTGTGAAGGCAGAAGAATGGATCAAGTCGTAAGATGGGCAATTTGCTCGCAGTCACAATGGGTGTTGCAAGAGCGATCCTGGCTGAACCTATTCGGGTACACGTAACCATCGAACTGAAGCTTGTCACACGAACCGCAAATAGTGGCCTCAGCAAAGCGCAGAGCTTAAGCGACACTTTCAATCCAAATATTACTCGACCTGTGACCAATTCGTGTCTGGATCATAAGCAGAAATTTCAGATGCAATACTGAGTGTCTCCGGGCCAAAATCTGCCTCGTAGACTATGCCGTTTTCGCCTACCAGAAAGGAATGAATACCAGTTTCTCCGTAGTCTGCCGGTATTGCCAGCAAGGCATGTCCTGCAACAAAGTGATCCCCGACGAAATAGGGGTAGGCACCCCCTGGAGCGTTAGGGCCCTGCTCTTGCAGGATTGTGTAATAATAGCCAAGAAACGGTTCGGCTTCATAGTCAACCTGACCGTCACTCCACCCCGAAGCTGCGGCGCGGGCAAGCGCTGCACCGACAAAGCTGTCTTTTCCAGGCCAGAAGAGACCGTTCTGCTCTTCCGGATCGGAAATGATCGTCTGAGCGAATTCCATAACGCCATTCCCGTTATGGTCCACAAGCCGGAAAGCTGCCTGCAGGTCAACATAGGCCTCAAGCAATTCGATCACTTCCAACTCATTCAAGCCTATTTCACGAGCTGAAAGTTCCTCGATCCCAGCCTCCAGGTCAAAGCGCCAACCGTCATCTGTACGCAGAATTGGGATAGGAAAAGGCCAACCGTCTTCACCTAGAAGAAGTACAACGCCATCGTCCTCAGGCCGGAAACGATACCCCTCGGCATACATGCCAAGCACTTCCTGCCTTCTTTCTTGATCTTCCGTCGGATCACCCGTTCCAACCAGATCCTCGGCTTCAGGCCCGAAAATTTCGATCAGCTTGCTCTGATCATTAGCCTTCAACGCATCAACAAAAGCATCCAGTGCGGTTTGCGGCGTATCAAATCTGGCTCCTTCAGAGAGGGCCGGGCTTGTGGTCGCGGCAAGCAACAAAATTGAAAATACTGATCTACGCATCTTACCGTCTCCGCTTGCCTTTAGCGGCGTGTCCACGCTTGGACGCGCTTTGAGTTCTGCCGCCGGACGCCGTTTTCTTCATCGCTTGCCCTTTGGATGCCGCGGGCTTGCGCTGCGTCGATGCGGCTTTCTTCGCCTGCGGCTTCTTGGCGGTCTGCGGTCTTTGTGCGACTGGCTTTTTCGCTGAATCTGGACGTTTGGTGCGATCAATGGCTTGTTGCTTTGCGGCAGCCTTGTCCCGATTAGCGTTGTTCCGGTTCGCCAAGGCACCGCCTGCTACAGCCCCTGCACCCGCACCGACTGCGGCTGCAGCCGCCCCGCGGTCCCGGCTAATATCTGCAGCACCGGATTCTCGGCTCAACTTTGCACGCAGCTCATCCGTGCGACCGTCAGGACGGTTAACCGGCAAGTCGCTACGGCCACCTTCGGGTCTTTTGTGGTCCGCTATTTTGTTTCGGGCCTCCTGTTGCCGGTCAGGATCGGGGTTCCATCCGATATCCGTTCGGTCACCTAAATCTATATCATTGCCGATATTGACGTTGCCATCCACGTCTATGTCGATGTCTGGATTTCTATAAATCGGACCGCCGCCCCAGCCACCGCAATTTCGGCACCCCCAGTAGTCGTTCCAATCATCGTCGTCGTCAAAAATTTCGTCGATCAGGGCAACAGCGCCAAAAGTCAGTAGTGCGGCGCCCACAACATCCCCGGTTGACAGGCCAGTATAAATCGTCTCGGGATTGTATTGTGGAACGTATACCGTCTCGGGTTCTGTCGGTGTAATTACTACGTTGTCGTCGTCAGACACTTCGACAGTTTGCTCGGGCCCTGAAACAAGAGCGCCGCTGTTAATTGCCTGATCCCGCATGACCTGCACCGCATCCATCACATCGTCGGACTGGGCCAACATGGCAGTGCCAACTGTCTCGGTCCAGTCGATATGGGTGGCCATCTGACCAACAACTTGGGGGAACGCCGTTGCCAACACACTGACAGAAGGATCCCATCCCATTGCATCGATTTCCGGTTCCAGTTCAACAGGGTCGCGGTCGGCGTTATCGAGCAAATACCGTTCAGCCTTAACAATTTCCAATGGCTGGGTTGCCGCGACAAATATCTGTATGAGTAACGTGTCGGGATAAAGAGCAACCGGGGCGACCAATGTCTGCAACTCAGCGTCAGTTAGCAGACTGGACGAGGTCGCCGAGGTATCATCTTTTGCCGCTACATCTTCAGACGACTCTTGCGTTAACGCTGAAGTAGATACGCAAATACCGAATGCAATTAATAGAAACCTAAACATATTGCGATCCTTCGATTTCTTGAAGGATCACCTAAGACTGCGATTCTGGCAACCGATCAGTCAATAAAACGGTTGTGGGATAATAATCGACACCCAATCAAGATTGAGCGAGTGTCCGCTTTGGGCTCAAAGCAGCCGCACCTGAGATCACTTCAACTGGCTGTCCTTCGACCCTCGCCGATTGACGCCGCCACGTGCCTTGAACGCACCATCCCGTTCCTGCTGGCACTCAAGGCACAGCTTCACGCCCGGCAAAGCAAGGCGGCGTTTTTCAGGGATCGGCTCTTCGCATTCGGCGCAATGGGTCAGGCTTTCACCAACAGGCCGCTTTTGCGCCTGCATCCGCGCCAGTTCATCCGAAATCGACGCTTCGATCTGTTCGTTTACTGCGCCGTCGCGCGCCCAGCCTCCGGCCATGGGTCATCTCCTGCTAAACGTAAGCAAAAGGATAGCCGAGCCTGCGCGCAAAGGGCAAGTTACAGCGAAACTGCGCCCTCGAACACGCGGTCAATCACCTCTTGCGTCCCCCGAGAGAATTCCAGCGGACAGGGATATTCTGCCCCTTCCCTGACCGAGCGGTAAAAGGCCTCGACCTGAAGCTTGTAATGGTCTGCGCCGGGGAACCGGGTGACCAGCACCTCAAGCCCCGGGCGGTGCAACTCGACCCGGGCTTCACCAAACACACGCGCATTAAACGGTGTAGTCAGGCGGATCAGGCCATTTTCCCCGTGAAACACCATTTCCTGATGGGGATGCATCCGAATGGACACGTAGCTTGAGTAGGTAAAACCGGGGAACTGCGCGCGAATTTCGGTGAAGATGTCGATATCATCCTGCCAACGGATGGCTGACTGTATCGCCACCGGTTCCTGCCCCGTTGCAAACCGGGCTCCGCCAATTACGTAAACACCGATGTCTCGCAATCCGCCGCCGCCCGTTTCAGCGCGGTTACGAATATTCTGGGTATCTGCCCGATTGTCGAAACTGAACGCTCCGGTTACGTGCACCAGATTGCCGATTGCACCATCCGCAATCAGTTTGCGTGCCAATTGCCATTGGGGGTGATGCACGATCATATACGCCTCGGCGGCAAGCAAGCCGCTTTCGTCGCGCTTTTGGATCAATGCGTCAAACTCGTCCACCTTCATTGTCATCGGCTTTTCGCACAGCACATGCTTGCCGGCATCCAGCGCTTTCAGGCTCCATTCCACATGAAGATGGTTGGGCAGTGGTATGTAAACCGCATCAATACCAGGGTCCGCCAACAGCGCATCATAGCTTTCGAACACGTTCAGGTCGGGACAGAAAGACGAAAACGGTTCAGCCTTTACCGCATCTGACGTCGCCAGTGCAGCCAGTCGCGCCCCGTTGGCGGCATGTATCGCCGGTGCCATGTATTCACGCGCGAATTTCGCGGCACCTAACACGCCAAACTGAACCGGTTTTTGCATAACGCTCTCCATAGATGTTTGAACCCCAAAGGGTTCGTGCCCCTGCGAGGTCCGCAGGATCGACCTGTTACACCGTCATCGAAATGAAACGCGTCCTTGCAGTACCATAGCTTTGGCCCTGCGGCCATTCTTTTGGCTTCACAGTCCGGATAGCGGCCGTACGCGTTCAGCAGGTAATGATCTGTCAGGACGCGCCGGACACGTGCGCGAAGAGGCGGTTTCTTCGCACAAGTGTAAAAACCAGCCCGCAGCTATTGCAGGCTGGTATTGTGGTCAGTTGACACCCAGCATCCCTTTTTCACGTGCCAGATCCCGCATTTTCTTTTGCAGCTTCTCGAACGCGCGAACTTCGATCTGACGGATCCGCTCGCGGCTGACATTGTATTGGGCGCTGAGGTCCTCCAACGTAACCGGTTGATCCAGCAAGCGGCGCTGAGTCAGGATGTCCTTTTCACGGTCGTTCAACACGTCCAGCGCCGCAGCAAGCAACTCGCGACGCGCTTCCAGTTCATCGCGCGCCTCATAATCTCCGGCCTGGTCGGCGTCTTCATCCTCAAGCCAGTCCTGCCATTGCATCGTGCCTTCGCCTTCGGACCCGACCGTGGCGTTCAGAGACGCGTCCCCGCCGGACATACGGCGGTTCATGCTAATCACTTCCTCTTCGGTCACGCCAAGATCATTGGCAATCTGCGCGACGTTTTCGGGGCGCAAGTCGCCCTCTTCCAGTGCGCCGATACGTGCCTTGGCTTTACGCAGGTTAAAGAACAGCTTTTTCTGCGCCGAAGTTGTGCCCAATTTCACCAGCGACCATGACCGCAGAATATATTCCTGAATCGAGGCGCGAATCCACCACATGGCATAGGTGGCCAGACGGAAACCCTTTTCAGGGTCAAAACGTTTGACCGCCTGCATCAGGCCCACATTGGCTTCGGAAATCACTTCGGCTTGCGGCAGACCGTAGCCGCGATACCCCATGGCAATCTTGGCCGCCAGCCGCAGGTGCGATGTCACCATCTTATGCGCGGCTTCTGTGTCCTGCTCTTCGACCCAGCGCTTGGCCAGCATGTATTCTTCTTCTGGCTCAAGCAGGGGAAATTTGCGAATCTCCTGCATATAGCGGTTCAGGCCGCCCTCGGGCGTCGGCGCGGGGAGATTTGCGTAATTTGCCATTATGATGTCCCTCCGACAAATGTTTAAGTCTTTAACATGGGATATGGGTAAGGAACCCATCCTGTTCAAGAGGTGCTGCTAACAGTCTGAAATTAATCTTTCATGAAGGAAAGATAAGAAACCCTTACTCACAGGACTTTGCTTATTATGTCAGCGGTGCACGAAGCGCGGCAATCAGGTTCTCCATATCTTGCGGCAGTTCGGCTTCAAACCGCAGGTTTTCGCCGGTCACCGGGTGCTCGAACCCCAATACGGCGGCGTGAAGCGCCTGCCGGGGAAAGCCGGACACGCATTCGGCAGCGGCAGGCGCAAACGCCTTGGTCGCCAGTTTCCGCTTTCCACCATAGACCGGATCCCCGACAAGCCCATGCCCGGCATGGGCCATATGAACGCGGATCTGGTGCGTTCGCCCGGTCTCGAGCCAGCATTCGATCAAAGCCAGGCCAGCAGGCGTGCCAAATGTCTCAACAACCCGCGCGCGTGTCACCGCGTGGCGCCCGCCATGAAACAACACTGCCTGCCTTTGACGGTCGGTCTTGTGCCGCGCAAGCTGGGTGGTCACACGCATGATGTTTCCCGGTTCAAAACTGACACCTTTGACGCCGCGCAAACGGGGATCATTTGCATCCGGAACCCCGTAACACACAGCGCGGTAATAGCGTTCGACACTATGTGCTGCGAATTGCTCGGCCAGCCCGAGATGTGCGGCGTCTGACTTGGCGACCACCAGAAGACCGCTGGTTTCCTTATCGATCCGGTGAACGATACCTGGGCGTTTCACCCCCCCAACACCTGACAAAGCGTCACCGCAATGGTGTAACAAGGCGTTGACCAGCGTACCCCAGGGCGAGCCCGGCGCGGGGTGCACCACCATACCTGCTGGCTTGTTAACGACGATCACGTCTGCGTCTTCGAAAACAACCTCAAGCGGGATGTCTTCAGCACCGATGTGGCTGTCTTCCGCCTCGGCCACAGTTATGACAACCTGCGCCCCTTCGGACACCTTGGCCTTTGGGTCCTGCGTCCGGGTTCCGTCAATCCAAACCGCGCCGTCCTCGATCAGGCGCGCCAGCCGCGTGCGCGACAGGTTTTCACCGTCTGGCACATCGCGGGAAAGCGCCTTATCAAGGCGAGGCGGCGGATCAGCCGCAATCTGAAACTCAATCTGGCGGGTGCCCATGACTGTCCCTTCCGAACCCCAAGAACCGCAGGAAACCCCACAGCTGCGATTGCTGCGGCGGATGGTCATGCTGCTGACCGCGGTGATGATTGGCGGGGTTCTAGTGACATTCGCCCTGATTGTCATCCGCCTATCGGACCGCGCACCTGCCTTGCCAGATCAGATCAACCTGCCCGACGGTGCCCGGGCACAGGCCCTGACCATCGGGTCCAACTGGTATGCGGTCGTGACCGACGACAACCGCGTCCTGATCTTTGACAAGACAACAGGAAAGCTGCGTCAGGAAATCGCCGTCGAGTAACCTGATCAGTTCGGGAACAGACGGGTGCCAACCCAGGCCTCACCCATCTGCACATCCAGTTCGGGCGTACGCATCTTGCGTTTTCCGCCAAACGGGCAGAGCGTGATTTCGCCAAGATATATCTTGTCGCCAATTACATAGAGGTCCACCCGCGCAAACTCGACACGTTGCCCAACCGCTTCGGCTATTGCGATCATATCGTCAAAGACCTCTGGCTTGGGCTCGGTGTCATCGCTTGTCTGGAAGTACAGCTCTTTCGGGATAAAGTTGAAATCCCGGTCGTGGATCATCTGCACATGCCCCCGAGAGCGGTCCCGGTCGACCTGAACAATCTGGACCTTTCCGGCGACAACCCAGAATTTCCAATCGATGATGTCCTGACCTTCAGCCGCCAGATCCTCTTCAAGGAAATAGCGCGTTTCGATCGTGGAATACCACCATTCTGCCGCCCAGAAGCCGTGGGGAATGGGTTTATTGCTCCAGTTGGTAAGCTTTTCCTTGGCTAGGTTGCGGTCTTCTGTGTTCATGGGCCAAGTGATCCTGTGGTTTTGCCCCTGCCCGTTATTGCATTTGAGCCAATAGCTGCCGGGCTCGAGATCGAGGTCTTCCGGCAACTCAGGCGACGATGAAACCCAATAGCGCTTCACCGGTGTAACAAGGTTCCTGGCTGGTTCTGGGATATAACTTTCCGCCGTCAACTTATCCGCCGCCGACACTTCGGGCATCTCGGCAAACAACTTCATGACCAGCATCTTCTCAGTCACGGTCTTGGGGTTGCTCAAATCAGGCAAATAGCGCTGATTGTTGGCAAACCTCGACAACGACATAGACATGGCATTCAACCGCAATGCGTCATTGGCATAGTGATCCCAACCTCGCTGATGACCCGATTGGGGTTTGTCATTCACCCCATAAAGCCCTTTGTCTTTTATCTTATCCAATTCAACCTGGGCCAATTTGAAGAACTGCTCAGAATTTGCGACCTGAGCTACGGACATCACGCCGTTGGTGGCCTCACTGATTTCCTCTTTGCTGATCCGCAAGTCCGGAAGCGAGTCGGGAAACTCAATTTTCTGCGGCGCGCCCCGCCCTCTGCGCGGCAAAGGTGCATTGGCAGGACTGATCCCCAAACCGCGCAGCCTTCGATCCAGAAATGAATGACGTTTTACACCCTTGGCAATCCACCAACGCATCCGACGGCCCCAAAGATGGACGGCCTGCGTCTGATCCGTAAGGTACTTTTTGCGAAACTCCCGCGCTGGAATGTCGTTCGCCTGCCCCGTTTGCCGAAACGGCAAAGGATAAAACACCGGGGGTGGGCTAGCGTGTTCAATCTCGCCATGATGTCGCAGAAACCACGTCATGACACCGGGTCCGTAAACGCTGTGTGCCTGATCCGAGGCATGAGGCAACTCACCGGCCTTTTTCTGGCGTTCCAGCTTCTCGCGTTCCTCACCTTCTACCCATGGTCGGATCGGGAATGGATCAAGACTGTATTCCGTATACGCTTTCAATGCGGGGCTGTCTGACGGCAACCGCATGATCGCATTGCAGATCGTATTGCGATTGAAGAAACCGAAAATATGTTCCGCTTTCGGGATCGGTTTCAAAGAAATCACATCCGTGTCGCACCAGAGAAAATCGGTTTTTTGCATCAACTGCAGCCTGAAAATATCAGATTGCGGAACCGGTGTTTTGAACTGGTTGTTCATGATGAACCGCTGCGGTTCGTGAACTTCGTTCGCCGAAATCAGTTCGATACCTTCGGGTACATTCTCGACTTCGTCGTAGTGGAACAGCACGACCCTATGTCCGTTCGCGACAAACGACAAAAGGCACATCTGTTCCAGAAAACTGAGAGGACCTTCCAACCAGAGCATTCCGATTGTGGGAAGAGTATTTTCCGCAGCCATATGCAGTTTCTCCGAGGGCGAGTTTGTCAGGATTCAGGCTGTTTTTCGCTGGAAGACGGTTGCTTGTCAGCCGAAAGACGTGCGTGCAATCCGCGGTCTTTTGCAACAAATTCTACAGCCGGTTTATTAACAAGCGTCTGGTAAAGCGCGTTGTACTCCGGCTGTTTGAGAAGGTCTTCGATCAACGCCTTATGCCACAGGAATGCTTTTCGGTGTAGCCGGGCTAGCCGCCCATCGGACTGAAACTCCGCCATCAATGCGTCAACTTCGTCCTTGTACCTGAGGATCGTTTCATCCGCCGCGCCACCCCTGTTCCAACGGTCCCAGTATTCCGTTCCCAACGTCTGGGACGAGTGATTAGCTCGCCCACGGCTGCGCTTGGCCAGATAGGCTTGTGTGGAGCGGACCGCATAGTGATTGATCTGTGCAATCTCAAATCCAAAAGGCGGTGCAACGTGATTCCCAAAAGGTGCGGGTTCTTTCGCGTGCCCCCCGGGAACAGACCGGAATACACCTGCCTCAAACTCGGATTTGGGATGCGGGTTGTGCATACCATAGCGGAGATAGACTTCGCCCTGTCGGAAAAGCGATTTGACGAACCGGCGCCCCGCCCCGCCCTGCTCATACTCTAACTCACCATCAAAAAACTGCTGCGTCACTGGCGCGTCGCGCAACACATGGCGACCGCTGTTCGAGAATATCTTCCATGGAATGGAAATGACATCCACGCCTGGTGTGGCCTCAATCAGGTCGTTCACCTTATGGTTTCCGACATGAATATTCAGAAACTCATCCGCATCGCAGACATAGACCCACTTGGCTTCTTTCACGACGGGCAAACGGCGGGCCTGCCTCAGTGCTGATCTGTGAATCCCGCCCGTTCCCACGCGGTTCCTGTGAAACTCAACATGACCCAGGGCCTCAAGGCGGCGCAAAATTCTGTTCGTACCGTCCGTGCAATCGTTGGTGTAAACAATGATCCTGTCGAAACCCAAAACTTTATGATGAGCCACCCATTCCAGAATATATGGGCCCTCATTTTTCATCGCAGAGATGAGGATTTTTTCAGGCTTGTTCATCGCTGCCATTCACCCCAGACGCTCAGTCGCCCTGTTTCTTGCTGTCATCTTGCGGGTTGATTTTTTCAATAGCGATCTGCGCACCAGCAATTGCCCGGATACGCAATTCACGGGGGTGTTTGCCCAGAAACTCGTTGACGGCCCGGATCACGCCATCACCCCACCAGCCGCGACGGTGGTAATCATCGAACGCCATGATCCCACCCGATTTGATCTTGGGAAACAACGCCTCCAGGTCCGCAGTAACGCCCTCGTAAGAATGATCCCCATCGACATAGGCAAATGAAATGCTTTCATCGTCAAAGAGCTTTAATGCCGGCACCGAGAAATCGCGAATGATGCCAACCTTGCCTTCCTCGATCTCTTTTTCGAAGGACGCGACGACCTTCTGGAAGATGGCTTCCATCTTTTCGTCTTCGGTCCGGCCGACAAACGCCGTTGTATGCGATTCCTCGCCAATATGTTTCCAGGGATCGATCAGAAACAACTGACTGGGTTCAAGCAATTTCAGGATTGTCGGAGAAAACTCGCCCTGCCAGACGCCGATCTCAACAGCCACCCCGCCCTTGGGAAGGCGCGTCAGGAACGTACGACGGATCGCGTCTTTAGTATTCTTGCGCTTGGTTGCCTTGTCTGCGTTCGGTTTATTCCGGCTGCCGGGAACAGCACCGAACACTCTGGGTTCGTTTGACATCTCGACCTCACTTGCAGACGGGTATTGAATTCACACGAAACCCGTTTTGTTTATTGGGCAATGGCTAACATGTCGTTGCTTCAAGAACCAGAAGCTATGTGTCGTATTTGGAAAGTGGTGGCAACTTGTCGATACCAAGCCACGGAGGCTCGAGGCTTGTAATCCGATAGTCACTCGCTTTGCTCGCGAGAAAACGGTTAATAGCCGAAGACATGCCGGAATAAGACCCTTTGCCCCGCCTGTAGGATGTAAAGGCGATACTTCCGCCCGGAGCCAGAACCCTGTCGATCCGGTTCAACAATTGCAACATGACACGCTCGGCGCGAACGCCGCGTATGATTACGACGCCCACACTTTGATCCTGAAACAACTTCAGCATCAAAGGCGGCAGCGCTCGGTAGACCCTCAGACGCCCCGCAATGATCGGTTCGCGGAAATACTCCAGCAATGCATAGAACGTGCGATCCAGGGCCTGTAGATTACTATCTTGCGTTGTATCCTTGCAGGCGAACGTATCCCACGACAGCCCCCATGGCCCGATGATTGTCAATTGCGCGACTGCATCCAATGCGAGTATTTCTTCTACGATTTCGGTTTCGACATGCCCGATCAAAACCCAGTTCTTCTTGCCACTAATTGACCGCAAGAACCGCTGTCGCTGCTCTTTCGTTCTTTCAACCTCCGGAGACACTTGCGGCAGGAAAGATGGGTCCTTCGGATCGAACGGCAAGTCCACCTGTTTTGCATCAGTGATTAATGCATGCTGCGCCGCCGCTTCTTCGTACTCCATGGCCGTTCCCAGAGAATCCAGCCGGGTAAACCAGGGGTAGTTATTGGGTCGTGAGTTTTCAGGTTTGGACATCTTGCCCAAACGCGTCCATTTCGCAACTTGCGCGAAAGAAACTTCAGGGTCTTTGTAGGTCTCCGCATCAAAGGAAAGATCGCCTTCTTCCATCACGCCCAGATCCAGCGCCTTTATATATCGCCCCCCGGCAAAATTCTTGTACCGAGTTATGAATCCCTGCGCGGCCTCTGTTTCACGTATCCCCGAGATACGGCGCATGTGATAAGCAGCAGCTTTTTCGTGCAAGTCTCCCAGAACACCATCCGCACGTAGTTCATCATACGATTTTACAAGGCGGTCCAATTTGGAAAGGATCGATAATTCTTCAACTTTGTTGAAGCAATGCATGTGCCAATAGGCTTGTCCCGTTGCCTCCATCTTGGGATGAAACGCGGTTGTGTTTACATCCCCCCGCAACCGCTTCATCAGATAACTCTCAATGGACCGGACGGCATAGTGGTTCATCCTGAAAAACTGCTGCCCAAAGGCCGCGCCAGTAGTGGAATGGGACCAACCGTTTCGTCGCATTGCAGGTGGCAAGGGATCTCCGTCACCATCAATCCATGCAAAGCTTTCGGCCTTGCCAACGACTGGGCCACGCGGACGATGTGTGTTGATTGCCCGATAAGACCCATTGTTTCTGACAAGCGATTTGAAGGCACGCACATTCTGCGGCGTGACCACCCCCAACTCTGATGCATATGTGAATTGTTCGATTACAAACTTGTCTTCAAACTCGACAATCCCATTGTGCCCGAACATCTGCCATATCGCGGCAAAGCCATCTGCATGTGGAAAGGTGCGAAACAGATCGTCCAACGTCCCGTCCCCAACACGGATGTCTAAGAACTCATCCACATCACAAACCAGAATCCACTCGGCTTCAGCGTACCAGGGATGTTCCATAGCGTTCGCATAGGCCGACGCCTGCGGCCCATGCTTCCAGGGACCGGGGTTATCGATATGCGCCAGAAAACCCAGCTCCTCGCATCTTTTCAGGATCGCGTCGGTGCCGTCAGAACAGTCATTCGAGTTAACGATGAAATGTGTGAACCCGATCGAAAGGTAATAGGCGATCCATTCAAGGATGAACGGCCCCTCGTCTTTCATCGTTGATATGACAAGTCTCATCGCACCTACCCGCAATTACGGCCCGCAAATTCAGGACGAAGGGAAAAATCGCATCATTGCAGAGGTATGGCGCGCTTCCCGACACCTGGCTTAGTTACGGGCCACGGATTTGCAATGCAAGAGAACAGACCAGAACGGCAAAGTCAGCTTCGCGAAAGCTGATCCGCGCTTCACAGGATGCGAAAAGATTTGGTGCGGTCGAGAAGACTCGAACTTCCACGGGAGTTACCCCACAGCGACCTCAACGCTGCGCGTCTACCAATTCCGCCACGACCGCACTGCCAGTGACTTGGTAGAGCGGCGTATAGACGTTGGCGCGCGCGATGTGAAGAGGCAAAAACACGCTGGTTTAAAAACCTTCGCAGCAGCCTTATCTAAGCCGGTAAACAACACAGTTTCGATCTGACAGGAGCCGCAGATGACTTCGCCCGACACCCGCCCCATCATCCAAATCGATATCGTGTCAGACGTCGTGTGCCCGTGGTGCATAGTCGGGTTTCGCCAGCTTGATGCGGCTTTGAAACAGCAGGGCATCCAGGCCCAACTTCGCTGGCACCCGTTCGAATTGAACCCGAACATGCCGCCTGAAGGGCAGAACCTGCGGGAACACATCACTGAGAAATATGGCTCGACCCCTGAACAGAGCCAGCAGGCACGCGACAGGCTAACGGCGATCGGGACGGAACTGGGGTTCACCTTCAACTTTGATGAAGACAGCCGGATCGTGAATACATTCAAGGCGCATCAGTTGCTGGATTGGGCCGAAGGTCAGGGCCTGCAACATCAATTGAAACTTGCGCTTTTCGACGCGTATTTCACCCGGCAACAGGATGTTTCCGACATTGAGGTTCTGTTGCAGGCTGTTACTTCTGCCGGGCTGAACCCTGATTCCGCACGGCAGGTGCTTGAGACCGGGGAGCATATCGCTTTGGTGCGAGAGAAACAGCAGTTCTGGACCAGCCGGGGGATCTCTGGTGTGCCGTCCATGGTATTTGGCGGAAAATACCTGCTGACGGGCGCACAAGGCGTCGATACCTATTCTCGGGTGCTGCAACAGTGTTTGGCCGAAGCGGCCTGACCCCTCTTCCCCTGCCCGCTTTGGGCGGATATGAGGCCGCCATGGAATGGAAAATCACCGATGGTCTGACCAGTTATGACGACGCCACCGCCTTTATGGAGGCGCGCGTCGCCGGGATTGCGCGCGGTGACGCGGCGGAGTGCATCTGGTTGCTGGAACACCCGCCACTTTATACGGCAGGCACGTCGGCAAAGATCGAAGACCTGACCGATCCTGACCGCTTTCCGGTTTATGCAAGCAAACGCGGCGGCGAGTACACCTATCACGGGCCCGGTCAGCGTGTGGCCTATGTCATGCTGGACCTAAACAAGCGCGGGCGCGACGTGCGCCAATTTGTGAAGCAGCTGGAAAACTGGGTGATATCAGCACTGGCCGAATTCAACGTGCACGGCGAAATACGCGACGGGCGCGTTGGTGTCTGGGTGCGGCGCGACGACAAACCGCTGACGGTGACCGGCAAACCGGCAGAGGACAAGATCGCGGCAATTGGCTTGCGTTTGCGAAAATGGGTCAGTTTTCACGGCATTTCGGTCAATGTCGAACCGGACCTAGAGCATTTTTCGGGCATTGTTCCCTGCGGAATCAGCGAATACGGCGTGACCTCGTTGGTGGATTTGGGTCTTCCGGTCACCATGGATGATCTTGATGCGGCCTTGAAGAAAACCTTTGAGGAGGTTTTTGGCGCTTCGGAAACCTGATTCTGTCTGGTGTTCAGCAGTCGTCGAATCAGATTCTGTCGCTCCCTGATACAACAATATGGATGGGCGGAAGGCTCTGTTTCCGAAACACGTCGCAATTTACCAAGAACGATCCAGTTTTACGGTATTCTTTAGGCAAATTTTAATTCTCTAGGATACACCGGAGTTGTTAACGAGTAATATGAAACTGCCAATCAAGAGTGAGTGGTATGTTAAACCGGTGATCAAGGGCTCGCCCTCGAAATCCGAGAAGTGTTTGGTTACGAGTCTGCCGTTCCGACCCCAAATCGGAACGGCAATTCATTTCCCCCTTCCCGCTTAATCTTATGGCCAATTCGCGTTGCAAGGGAGCAGGCGATTTCTGCGTTATCCGGCTATTGAGTCACTTGGTCGGTCCCAAGGAGGGGTTTCGGGTTTTCTTGTCTCCGATCACGGCGATATGCGCGGGCGGGTGTGGGTAATTGTCCGGATTATCACCTCACAAACAGACCGTAAGATATTGACTACAAAGCGATTTGTATCTTCTCCGCATGTTCGGCAATCAGGTCGAAATCACCCATTTTACCAGGTGGGCGCATCGACACGCCGTCATGACGCGGCAGGACGTGAAAGTGGAGATGGAAAACCTCCTGCCCGCCTGCGGTTTCGTTGAATTGCTGAATGGTTACACCGTCCGCGTCGAAGGCTTTCATCACTGCACGAGCCATCTTTTGAACGGTGTTCATGACCGCCGTCAGTTGGTCGGGCGTGGCATCCAGCACATTGCGGCAGGGCGTTTTGGGGATCACCAGCAAATGCCCATCGGCACGAGGCATGATGTCCATGAAGGCCAGTGTGTCGGCGTCTTCGTAAACTTTTGACGAAGGTATCTCGCCGCGCAGAATTTTGGCGAAGATGTTGTCGGGATCATAAACCATGGTTGCCATCCGTTCCTTGAGGGGCTTTTGACCGAGTTGTGGTCCACCCGCCCCGCCGGGTCAAGCCGGGGGATTGAGCCCTGAAATGTGCAAATTGTACCGGGTTTCCAGTGGGGGTTGTACGTTTTGTACACTTGGATTTGGCATGAGATCACATCATCAGAGACAGATGCGGCACTTTCCCCACAGGTGATGCCTGCCTACGCAGCAGAGTACAGATTTCGCAACTCTTAATCGGACGTAAACTGGTTAAGTTTTTGAATACTTCATCAAGCTCAAGTCGAAGGTGCACTTTGCGGACAAACCGGCCGAACGACAATCGACGCAACCCGCGCATGAGCGGTCTTTCAACGAAAGAAAGCGAATGACCGCTCTTGAATTAGAGTGCCCGACTCCTCTGAGAGGACCGACCCACCTGCGGAAACTGCAACTTACCTGTCGTTACAAGTTACCTCTCGTTACAAGCCCTCTGATGACGCTTCAAGTAACAGAAAAACGGCCCAAGGAAACCAACTGAGCAAAACAAGTGTCATCAGCCGGGCGTATACCAGATTGGCGACGTATAAGCTCGCTCCTGCGTCTCTGTCGGCGCTTCTTCGGGCAGCGACGCGCCCATTCGAAAGGCATCGTAGACCGTCCATCGTGGCGTCGGGATTTCAATGACCCGGGCGTAGTAGAAAGCCGATTGCGAGGGATCGAAGTCGGGGTCAGTCCAGACCGTACCCATTTCTGCCTGACCAATCGAGTTCGTCCACGTGGCGCGCCCCACGTCGACGGTCGATCCGATGGCGGGCAACTTGCCGTTCGCATCGGGCTCGCGGTCCCCCGCCCAGACAACGTCATAAACTTTCTCCTGTGTCTCGCCATCGGCATCGAGCCAGCCCTTGACGATCTGAATGCGATCGAGGTTACCACCAATGGGGTCCTTCAAGGCATAGACCATGAAAGTAGGCGCTTGCGCGCCTTCCGGTGCCGCGGACAGATCACCTCCCATTGGCGTACCCTTTGCGTAGCCCGCCGTCGCGGGGGTCCGCGAGGTCAGATCATCCGTCGTATAGTTCCATCCACCGAAGAAACGCACGCCAATACGTGAACCTGTGGTGGCGTAGACCTCCTTTCGTTCCATCGCGTCGAAAATCGCTTCTCGCGTGTTATCGGTCGCCCAGACCGCTGCTAGACCCGACGCGACCATCTCCCAGCCAAGGATCGCCACATCACCGAACTGGCCAACGATGTGCTCAGGCCGTTGCGGGTTCGGTTCGGCACCGGAGTGTTTGCCGAAGAAGTTGTCTTCCTGTGCGGTGGCGAGCGATGTATGGCTGTCGGTCGATCCGACCATGCCGAACTTGTAGGGGTTGGTACCGAGCCGGGCTTCGAGCTTCAGGCCGGTCTTCAGCGCCTCGCGCGCGTACTCGCCCGCCAGCATGTCGTCAGTTTTCAGTTCCGACAGGTTCAAGTTGCCCTTGTCCCAGGTCTCGTAGTCTGCGAATTCGTCGTTGGGGCTGAGGAAGGGATGTGTTTCCCCGTCCCCCTTGATCTGCGTCGCCTCGTACATTGGCTCCCAGAGCGCGCGGGTCGCAACATATTCCTCGTCGAGTTCGGTGCCGTCATACTGAACGGTTTCGGGGAACATGATGCCGTTCGATAGATTCCCGTTGTGCGCCAGCGCCAGCACGTCGCCGCGCGTGCGCTCTTCGTAATTGGCCATCCAAGACCAGAGGTCTCGGGGGTTGATAGAGCCCATTGGCGCTTCAGTTGTAAATGGGTCGACCATGCCGGCCTTTTCGCCTCCGTCGCGGTAGATCACCACGCGATGCATATTCCCGCCCTGAATGAGCGAGGTCCATTCATAGCCTATGAAGCTGGTAAACAGGCCAGGTTCATAAGCCTCTTCGGCAGCCTCGATCTGGCGCTGCCAGACTGAGCGGAAAGGCTTTGAACCCGCTTCGACTGCAAGAACCGGGGAAATGGCCTCACCACGCGAATAGGCGTCGATCAGTTCCAGCGCCGCAGCCACTGCTTCATTCCCGCCATTCGCCACCATGGTAGCAATACGGTTGCCCTCGGGATCCGACATGATGGCCGGGTCCTGCGCGTAGATCATATCGAAGAGACCCATGTTGTCGGAATGGTCGGCGACCACCAGCCAGTCAAGCGGCCGCGACAACCTTGCCATGAAGCCTGTCGTGGCTTCCACTTCCTGTCCTTTGGCGAAGCGATAAGCGGCTCGGGCGTCCAATCTGTTGCCAAAGGCACCCGCATCAAAAGAAGTAGAAGTGTGCAGGTGGGTATCTCCCCACAACGGGCGGTCGGGTATGCCTCGTTGGGCGTAAGGAGAATACGACTTGCCGGGGAAAGCCTTGCTAAGGCTCGATCCCTCAGGTGTTGGTTCGAACGGCAGAGCTGCTGTACCGCAGACGGAAAGTGCTGTCGTTATCGAAAGAAGTAATCTCATAGTGTCCCCCACATTCGGTCCGCATCAAGCTTACCACAGGATGCCCGCACAAGGCTAAGTGAAGTGTGATTTTTTTGTATTCCTTTGACTCGGATCTGGCATCAAAAGCGGACACTCGCGCCGAAAATGCAAATGTCGGGTCCTAATCTAGCGCAAACAGACACAGTAAGATCATGACTTTGGCTTTGGGCTCAACACCCCCATTTCTTGTCCTTGATCCTGCGGGGTGGGCTAGAGGCAAAGGTTCACGCCTTTCCGGTCAGCTTTGAGAGACGGACCTATTGCGGACGACCTGAACACAGGCGCTAGGCCCGCTGTATCACCAGCCCCCCGAACGCTCAGATCCCGGCTTCTCGAACACCCGTTTTCAAGGGGGGTGCGGCCATTTATCTTGATCCAGATCAAACTCGGCCATTGAAGGTCGCCCCTACGCATTCTAAAACCAGCAGGAATCCCGCGCGTTGGAGAGGTCCGGCTGCGCGGTGTAGTTGCAACAGGAGGCACCTATAATGGCAGACGCAGCCATTCATGGTCACGACCATGAAGACCAGCGCAGCTTTTTCCAGCGCTGGTTCATGTCGACCAACCACAAGGACATCGGGATTCTGTACCTGATCGTTTCGGCTCTGGCCGGTCTGATCTCGGTTCTGATGACCGTTTACATGCGGCTTGAACTGATGCACCCCGGTGTTCAGTACATGTGCCTGGAAGGCTTCATGGCCGACCCGTGTACACCCAACGGGCATCTGTGGAACGTGATGATCACCTATCACGGTGTTCTGATGATGTTCTTTGTTGTCATCCCTGCCCTGTTCGGCGGATTTGGCAACTATTTCATGCCGTTGCAGATCGGCGCGCCGGATATGGCGTTCCCGCGGATGAACAACCTGTCCTTCTGGCTTTATGTTGCCGGTACCTCGCTGGGTGTGGCCTCGCTGCTGAGCCCGGGTGGTAACGATCAGATGGGTTCGGGCGTGGGCTGGGTTCTGTACCCGCCGCTGTCCACGACCGAGGGCGGCATGTCCATGGACCTTGCGATCTTTGCCGTGCACGTATCGGGCGCCTCCTCGATCCTCGGCGCGATCAACATGATCACCACCTTCCTGAACATGCGTGCCCCCGGCATGACCCTGTTCAAGGTGCCGCTGTTCAGCTGGTCGATCTTCGTCACCTCGTGGCTGATTCTGCTGTCGCTGCCGGTTCTGGCGGGCGCGATCACCATGTTGCTGATGGACCGCAACTTTGGCTTTACCTTCTTTGATCCGGCCGGTGGCGGCGATCCGATCCTGTATCAGCACATCCTGTGGTTCTTTGGCCACCCGGAAGTGTATATCGTGATCCTGCCCGGTTTCGGCATCATCAGCCATGTCATCGCGACCTTCTCGCGCAAGCCGATCTTTGGCTATCTGCCGATGGTCTGGGCGATTATCGCAATCGGTGTGCTGGGCTTTGTCGTGTGGGCGCACCACATGTACACCGTTGGCATGTCGCTGCGTCAGCAGGCCTATTTCATGCTGGCCACGATGGTCATTGCGGTTCCGACGGGCGTTAAGGTCTTCTCGTGGATCGCGACCATGTGGGGCGGTTCCATCGAGTTCAAGACACCGATGCTGTTTGCCTTCGGCTTCCTGTTCCTGTTCACCGTTGGCGGTGTAACCGGTGTGGTTCTGTCGCAGGCTGGCGTGGACCGTGCCTATCACGACACCTACTATGTGGTTGCGCATTTCCACTATGTGATGAGCTTGGGTGCTGTCTTTGCGATCTTTGCGGGGATGTATTTCTACTTCGCGAAAATGACCGGTCGCCAATATTCCGAGTTCTGGGGCAAGGTTCACTTTTGGATGTTCTTCATCGGCGCCAACCTGACCTTCTTCCCGCAGCACTTCCTGGGTCGTCAGGGCATGCCGCGCCGCTACATCGACTATCCCGAAGCGTTCGCGCAGTGGAACTATGTTTCGTCGATCGGTGCGTTCATCTCGTTCGCCTCATTCCTGCTGTTCTTCGGCATCGTGATCTACGCCCTGCTGCGTGGCGCACGCGAGACACGGCCCAACTACTGGAACGAGTATGCCGATACGCTGGAATGGACCCTGCCCACCCCGCCGCCCGAGCACACGTTCGAGCAGCTGCCCAAGCAGGAAGACTGGGACAAGGGCCACGCGCACTGATCCCGATCTGAACCAAGAAAACCCCGCCCAGGTGGCGGGGTTTTTCTTTGCCCTCACCCCGCGTTCGCCAACTGCCCCGAAATCGGCTATGATGTGCGGACGGAACAGTCGGAGGGTCGGCAATGCCCGAGATCGACTTTTGGTATTCCATTGGCAGCACGTACAGCTTCCTGACCGTGATGCGTCTGGACGAATGGTGTGCCCAGCACGACGCCACGGTGAACTGGCGCCCGTTCAATGTGCGCACGGTGATGTCGGCCCAGCAGAACATCCCTTTTGCCGGAAAGCCTGTGAAATCGGCTTACATGTGGCGCGACATCGAACGCCGCTGTGCCAAGTACCACATCCACGCCAACCTGCCCGCGCCCTATCCGATTTCCAATCTGGCATTGGCCAATCAGGTTGCGGTGCTTGGAATGATGGATGGCTGGGGCGTGACGTTCACCCAAACGCTCTATCGCATCTGGTTCGAGGAAGGGGTGGAAGCCGGTCGCGAAAGTGCGCTGTCCGAGGCGCTTTTGCGGTGTCAGCAGGACCCCCGACTGACCCTGGCGCGCGCGCAAGGCGACAACATCGTCGCAGCCCTTGAGGCGGAAACCGAAACCGCCGTCAAACTGGGTGTTTTCGGCGCCCCCAGCTTTGTTGTCCGGCAGGAGGTATTCTGGGGTGACGATCGTCTGGATGACGCCCTGTCCTGGTCTCGGGTCGGCCACGTCGTCTGATCAAAACCCGTCGACACGAGGCCGCGCTGCGCTATGATCGCGGTATGCCCTACACGTGGAATCAGACCTCGGAAACCGAACAGGAACTGCGGCTTTGGCCGCATAACTCGCTGCCGCCGCGAGGGGCGATGATCACGATCCTGTCGGTGTTCCTGTTTGGCCTGATCCCATTGCTGGCCACGCTTGGTTCCGTAATCCTGTGGGGGCTGCTGCCGTTCCTGCTGATCACTGTGCTGGGGCTTTGGCTGGCCATCAAGACCAACTACCGCGCCCGCAGTGTTTTCGAGGTTCTGACCCTGTCGGGCACACATGCGCGGCTGGTGCACCACACCCCCGGCAAAGAGCAGCACGAATGGTCTTGCAACCGCTATTGGGCGCGACCGACGATGCACGAGAAAGGTGGCCCGGTTCCGCATTATGTCACCCTTGTCGGAGACGGGCGCGAGGTCGAAATCGGGGCGTTTCTGTCCGAAGATGAGCGGATCACGCTTTATGACGAGCTGGTCCTAAGACTGCGCGAGCCAGTCGCGCAGTAGCAATTCACGGGGCCCAGTGCCTCAGCAGTCGCCGTTTGATGCTGCGCACAGGTGATCCTTGACCATCGGACCGACCTTGCCGAAATCCATCCGGCCAGTGTAGCGCGTCTTCAACTCGCCCATCACCTTGCCCATATCGCGGATCGAACCCGCGCCGGTTGCCGTGATGGCGGTTTGAATGGCCTTGCTGACCTCATCGTCGTCCAGCTGTTTGGGCAGAAATTCCTCGATCACCTCAACTTCGCGAATCTCGCGTTCGGCCAGATCCAGGCGACCGCCCTCTTCGTAAGCGCGGGCGCTTTCCTTGCGCTGCTTGGTCATTTTACCAAGGATTTCAAGAACCTCTGCGTCGCTGCATCCCTTTGCTTCTTCATTGTCGGACGCACGTGCCGCGATATCGCGGTCTTTGATGGCGGCGTTGATCAACCGCAGCGTCGACAGACGCTCGGCTGCTTTGTCTTTCATTGCTTGCTTCAGGGCGGCATTCACCCGTGATCGCATGTCCATTTGGTTTGTCCATCCCCATGACAACGGAACCCCGACCATATCGAAACAAAAAGCCTGACACAACCGGGGGTGAATACAGTTAACCCATTGAAAAGCAACAATAGCCCAAAAATTGAACAGACTTGACCCAGACGCGCAACCCCCTTAGGTATGCGCCGATTTACCCTACAGGAGAGTCGCGCCATGGCCCCGAATGCCCCGTCCAAGCCCACCGCATGTCTGGCTTTGGCCGATGGAACCCTGTTTTACGGCGCAGGCTTCGGCGCGACCGGGCAAACCGTGGCCGAGCTGTGCTTTAACACCGCGATGACCGGATATCAGGAGATCATGACCGACCCGTCTTATGCCGGGCAGATCGTGACCTTTACATTCCCTCATATCGGCAACGTCGGCGTGAACCCGGAGGATGACGAAACCGGTGATCCGGTCGCGGCGGGCATGGTTGTGAAATGGGATCCGACCGAGCCATCAAACTGGCGTTCGGCCGAGGAGCTCAAGGGCTGGCTGGCGCGTCGGGGGCGCATCGCCATCGGGGGTGTCGATACCCGCCGCCTGACCCGTGCCATCCGCCAGCAGGGCGCGCCGCATGTGGCGCTGGCCCATGATCCCGAGGGAAATTTCGACATCGAGGCGCTGGTCGCCGCCGCGCGTGGTTTTGAAGGGCTGGAAGGCATGGACCTGGCCAAGGATGTCACCTGCGCCCAAAGCTATCGCTGGGATGAGATGCGGTGGGCCTGGCCGGATGGGTACCAACGTCAGAAGGCCCCTGCCCACAAGGTTGTTGCCGTTGACTATGGCGCCAAGCGCAACATCCTGCGCTGCCTCGCATCCGCTGGGTGTGACGTTACCGTTCTGCCCGCGACTGCCACCGCAGCCGACGTGCTGGCACATCAGCCTGACGGTGTGTTCCTGTCGAACGGCCCCGGCGATCCGGCGGCAACGGGTGAATACGCCGTGCCGATGATCAAAGAGATTCTGGAGACAACAGACCTGCCTGTGTTCGGCATCTGCCTTGGACACCAGATGCTGGCACTGGCGCTGGGTGGTCAGACGGTCAAGATGAACCACGGCCACCACGGCGCGAACCACCCGGTCAAGGACCTGGACACCGGCAAGGTCGAGATCACGTCGATGAACCACGGTTTCGCTGTCGATGCGCAATCCCTGCCCGATGGCGTCGTGGAAACCCACCGGTCGCTGTTTGACGGTTCGAACTGCGGTATCCGCATGGCGGACCGACCGGTTTATTCGGTGCAACACCACCCCGAGGCATCGCCCGGACCGCAGGACAGTTTCTATCTGTTTGAGCGCTTCGCCGAGGCCATGGAAAAGAAGAAAGAGCAAGCATAACTGCTTGTCTGTGCAGTGTTAACCGGGCGTTAACCCTGATCGAACAACCCTGAGTGCAGGTAACTGCGCCAGGGTTTTGTTATGGCTGAGCTTAATCTTCTGGATTTCACGTCCGCCGCACCGATCCCCGCGCCCGGGTATCGGAAGCCCCTGGGCATCTGCCTGCTGGAAACTGGGGCCATCACCCGATCCCAGCTGAACCATGCGCTGAGCCAGCAAACCAGACAGAACGCTCCGCTGGGAGAGATACTGGTCGGCGAAGGCTATGCCACCCGGCAGGACGTGTTGAGCGCGCTGTCCGCACAATCCAGCTGGCAGATTGCGGATCTTGAACAGATCCCGCCGATGTCGGAACTGAGCGGGTTGATGCCGGTCGACTTCTGGCTGAAACACAATGTCATCCCCTGGATGCGGATTGGCCCCCTTGTTCTGGTGGCCACCGCCCGGCCCGACCGTTTCGCAACCGTGACCGCCGGGATGCGGGAATGCGAAAATGCCGTGATCCCGGTGCTGGCGGCATCCGATCAGATCGACCGCACAATTGCGCGGCAATTCTCGGGATCTTTGGCCAGATCGGCGGAAACGCGGGTTGATCCCGCGCAAAGCTGCCGCAACTGGACCCTCAGGTCGCGCGTGGGGCCTTCGGTGGCCCTGTTGTGTGTGCTGGGGCTGTTTGCCGTATTCCCGTCCTTTGGCCTGCTGGCGATGCTGGGCATGGCTGTGGGAACTCTGGTGCTTTTTGCCGTCTTTCGGACGGCTGGCACGCTGGCTTATCTTTGGCATCGCCTGAGAACGCAGCCGGATAACACCGAAGCTGCCATCACATTGCGGCGGCCCTGCGTGTCGATAATGGTGCCATTGTACAAGGAGCGCGAGATTGCAAATGCTCTGGTGCACAGGCTGCAGCGGCTGACCTATCCCAAGGCGTTGCTGGATGTCATCCTTGTGCTTGAGGAAAAGGATGACGTGACGCGCAATGCCCTTGCACAGGTGAGCCTGCCCAGCTGGATGCGCATCGTCGAGGTGCCTGAGCTGAACGGACTGACCACCAAGCCGCGCGCCATGAATTACGCGCTGGATTTCTGCCGGGGCGACTTCGTTGGCGTCTGGGACGCAGAGGACGCCCCACAACCGGATCAGATCGAGCGCGTGGTGGCGCATTTCACCCAGGCCGCGCCGGATGTTGTGTGCCTGCAAGGAGTTCTGGATTACTACAACCCGCGCACCAACTGGCGGTCACGCTGCTTTACCATCGAATACAACAGCTGGTTCCGCGTGATCCTGCCGGGGATCGCCCGCATGGGGCTGGTAGTGCCACTTGGGGGCACCACGTTCTTTTTCCGTCGCGACAAGCTGTTGGAACTTGGCGGCTGGGATGCCCATAACGTCACCGAGGATGCTGATCTGGGCGTAAGGCTGTGCCGGGCCGGCTACCGGACCGAAATGGTGGATACCACAACATATGAAGAGGCGAATTTCCGGGGCTGGCCCTGGGTCAAACAGCGCTCACGCTGGCTCAAGGGGTTCATGGTCACGTATCTGGTGCATATGCGCAGCCCGCAAAAGCTGTGGCGTGACCTTGGGGGTGCCAGATTTCTGGGCCTTCAGGCGTTCTTTCTGGGCACGTTGGGGCAATTTCTGCTGGCGCCCGTTCTCTGGGTATTCTGGCTGTCAAGCCTGGGGCTGGCCAATCCGATGGGACCTATTCTGCCGCAATCCATCTCAACCGCGCTGATCGGGCTGTTTCTGGTGGCAGAGGGGCTGAGTATCGGCGTTGGCCTGATCGCCGTATCAGCGCGTGAACGGCGGTTTCTTTTGCCTTGGGTTCCGACGATGTTTCTGTATTTCCCGCTGGGCGTGATTGCCGGTTACAAGGCGCTGTGGGAATTGGCGACCAACCCGTTTTTCTGGGACAAGACCCAGCACGGGCAGGCCAGCGAAGACGAGCCGCTGGCCTGATAATCACTTGTCGCGGCGACTTGCGTCCTGTTTCAGGCGCGTCATGAACGCGATCGAGATATGGTCCTTGAGCGCCCGCCCCGCCGCCTCTTCATCGCGCGCGGCAATGGCTTCGACAATGCCTTTATGTTCGCTCTGGGCAATCTCTCCGCGCCCCTGCACGGCCAAGGACGTGGTCGCCATCAAGGCCATTGTCCGGTGCACCAAATCAAGCTGCTGGACAAGGTAGCGGTTGTGCGAGGCCAGATGGATCTGTTCGTGAAAGCGCCGGTTGGCACGTGACAGCGCCATCGGATCGCCCACCAGCTTGTCATCTTCGAGAACCATGTCCTGAAGAACCCTGATCTCTTCTTCGGTGGCGTGTTTGGCAGCCAGTCGCGCGGCGAGCCCTTCCAGTTCGCGCCGCACGATATAAAGCTCGGCCATCTGGTTGTGGTCCAGCGACGCCACGATCAGTGACCGACCGTCCCGTTCCAGCAGAGACTGGGTTTCCAAGCGTTGCAACGCTTCGCGGATCGGGGTGCGCGACACCCCGAACCGTTCTGCCAGCTCGCTTTCCACCAGACGATCGCCGGGCTTGTAGACGCCGACATCAATGGCTTCGAGTATCAGGCTATAGGCATCCTTGGTGGGGGATCGGGTCTGGCTCATGGGGTATTCTGTCTCCTCGTTCGGACATGTCTATCCGTCTCTGGGGGCGTCAATCAAGTACGGCATTGAAAACACCCCGCCCGCGCCCTAAACCCAAGCCATGGTCAAACCGTCCTTCAGTCATGTCACGCAATGGGTGTTCGATCTGGATAACACCCTCTATCCGCCGCATATGCAGCTGTTCGATCAGATCGAAGTTCTGATGACGGATTACGTGGTGCAAGCCATCGGCGTGGACCGGACCGAGGCCGACAGGCTGCGCGGGCAGTACTGGCGCCAATACGGCACTACGCTGGCCGGGTTGATGGCCGAACATGATCTGGACCCCGAGCCCTATCTGCACGCGGTGCATCAGGTGGACATGAGCCATATGGACCCGGATGCAGAGCTGGCCGATCACATTCGCGCCCTGCCCGGACGGCGCATCGTCTACACCAATGGCAGCGCGCCCTACGCCGAGCGGGTTTTGCAGGCGCGCGGGCTTTCGGGGCTGTTTGACGCAATTTATGGCGTCGAACATGCCGGGTATCGGCCAAAGCCCGAGAAAGCCGCCTTTGAAGCCATCTTTGCACAGGATGGCATTCAGGCTGACAAGGCCGCCATGTTCGAGGATGACCCGCGTAATCTGGCCGCCCCGCATGAGATGGGAATGCGCACGGTTCATGTCGCCCCGGACCCGCATGAGGCCGATCACATCCACCATCACACGGATGATCTGACCGCATTTCTGGCCCGCCTGCGGTAGCCTGTCACACTGCGACGATCCGTACGTTCTGCACCCGCATGCGCAGCCCTATATGCGCTGGAGCGACGAACAGAACGGAGAGCCCCATGAGTGCGATCGAGATGCCCGGACGCCTGCCGGTTTGGCAGCGCCTATTCTTTGCAATTCCGGTTTTCGGGTGGCTGGCCCGCGACGCCGCCAACGCCAAGGCGGAGGACCTGTATTATACCGTCGGCGCGGTCCTCAGCATGTGGGGCTGTTCTGCCATGGTGTTTGGTCTTCCCGGCCTTTACATCCCTGCCCTGATGATGGTGCCGGTGATGTTCCTGGTCCTGATCCTGATCTCACGCGGCTGAGATACGGGACAGGATGTCACTTGGCGCAGGGAGTGGAACCGAACTAGGGTCTGCCCGAACTGATGAGAGGCGCCATGACTGACCGTTGTTACATCCTGATTTCCGGCGGTGGAATCGCCGGTCTGACCGCAGCGGCGGCGTTTGGAACCGCCGGGTTTGACGTGGTGTGCGTAGATCCCGCGCCACCGATCACCGAACGGGATGTGGACGGGTCCGACCTGCGCACCACCGCCTTTCTGCAACCTGCGCGCGGCCTGCTGGAGCAATGCGGCCTGTGGGCACGGCTGGATACCCATGCGGCCCCCTTGCAGATCATGCGTATTGTCGATGCCGGCGGGGACGTGCCCGAACCCCGCGTCATACGCGATTTCAACGCCGCTGACATTTCCGAGCAACCGTTTGGCTGGAACCTGCCCAACTGGCTGTTGCGCCGGGAGATGGTCGCGCGGCTGGCAGAGCTGCCGAATGTCGATTTCCGCCCCGGCACCGGGACCGTCAGCCTGTTCACCCGCACTGCCGAAGCCCGCGTTGGCCTGAGCGACGGCAGCCGCATCCGCTGCAAGCTGGTGCTGGCCGCAGATGGGCGCAACTCTCCCATGCGCGAGGCCGCCGGTATCAAAGTGCATACAACACGGTATGGGCAGAAAGCGCTGGCGTTTGCGGTGACGCATCCTGTTCCTCACGAGAATGTCTCGACCGAGATACACAGGTCTGGCGGGCCGTTCACGCTGGTTCCGCTGCCCGATTGGCAGGGGCAGCCTTCGTCCGCCATTGTCTGGATGGAACGCGGCCCGAAGGCCGTTGACCTTTTGACCCTTGATGCCGAAGCGTTTGAGGCTGCGATGACGGAACGGTCCTGTGGCCTGTTTGGCCCCTTGAAGCTGGCATCGCGCCGGACGATCTGGCCGATCATCAGCCAGTCCGCGGAACGGCTGGCGGGTGAGCGCATTGCCCTGATGGCCGAGGCCGCGCATGTGGTGCCACCGATCGGCGCGCAGGGGCTGAACATGTCATTGGGCGATCTGCGCTGCCTGCTGGATCTGGCGCAGTCCCGGCCCGAAGATCTGGGCGACGCGCAGATGCTGGACGCCTATCACAAGGCGCGCCACACCGAGATCGAGATGCGGGTCAAAGGGATCGATTTGCTGAACCGCGCCTCGATGATCGAGGTGCGCCCGCTGCGGGATGCGCGCGCAATGGGGCTGAGCGCGCTGTATTCCCTGCCGCCTGTGCGCAAGACGCTGATGCAGATGGGCCTTGGCGTTCGCTAAGGCCCGGCCCGTTTACAGAACCTGATCCAGCACGCGTTTCAGGCGCGCGATGGTGGCGTCCACATCATAAAGCTTGTCCAATCCGAATAGGCCCAGACGGAAGGTGCTGAAGCCTTTGGGTTCGTCACATTGCAGCGGCACCCCGGCCGCGATCTGCATCCCCAGAGCGGCAAATTTCTTGCCGTTCTGGATTTCGGGGTCCGAGGTGTAGCTGACCACAACGCCGGGCGCGCCGAAACCGTCAGCCGCCACCGAGACAATGCCATACTCCTTCAACATCGCCCGCACGCCGTCGCCCAATGCCCATTGCGCCTTGCGCAGCTTTTCGAACCCGTATCCCCTGGTTTCTGCCATGGTATCGCGGAAGGCCAGCAGCGCATCGGTGGGCATTGTGGCGTGATAGGCGTGGCCACCATTTTCATAGGCCTGCATGATCTGGCGCCACTTCTTCAGATCGATGGCAAAACTGTCCGAGCTTGTCTGTTCCAGACGCGCCTCGCCCCGTTCGGACAGCATGACCAGACCGGCGCAAGGCGATGCGCTCCAGCCCTTTTGCGGGGCCGAGATCAGGACGTCGACACCGGTGGCTTTCATATCCACCCAGGCACACCCGGATGCGATGCAATCCAGCACCATCAATGCACCCACCTCATGCGCCGCGTTGGCCAGGGCGGTCACATAGTCATCCGGCAGAATGACACCCGCCGCCGTTTCAACATGGGGTGCGAACACAACGCCGGGTTTCTGTTCGCGAATCGTTGCGACGACCTCGTCAATCGGTGCGGGCGCAAAGGGGGACGGGCTGGCATTGCCGGTCTCGCGTGCCTTCATCACGGTGGTCGAGCTGGTCAGGGCGCCGCTTTCGATGATCTGGCTCCAGCGGTACGAAAACCACCCGTTCCGGACCACAAGAACATCCGCCCCGCGCGCGAATTGCCGGGCAACCGCCTCCATCGCATAGGTACCGCCGCCCGGAATGATGGCCACCCCGTCTGCCTTGTACACCTCTTTCAGCATGGCCGAGATGTCGCGCATTACCCCCTGAAACTTTTGGGACATGTGGTTCAGCGAGCGATCGGTGAATACGACCGAGAATTCTTCAAGCCCGTTCGGGTCAACGTTCTTCAGCAAGGCAGGCATATGGCGTCCTTTCAATATCGTCAGTGCAGTCTTGGTCTCTTTACCTTGGCCAGTAAAGCCATTTCGCGACAAAAAATGACGCGACGGAATGCGGGTAAAATCGACCCATTCGGTGCTGTATAACACTGGGAACACAAGAAAATGACGCCAACCAGTGTCACTTCCCCTTTACACTTCTGCTTGCTTCTGAACAGATGCGCACACTTTTTACTTGAAGGGATATTTTTCCTGTGACGATACAAAAGCGTATTAACTTCCAGTCCGTTCGAGATGAAGTAAAACGACGTATTGAAAGCCGCGTGTGGCCTCAGGGATCATTGCTGCCGACCGAAACGCAACTGGCCGAAGAATTCAATTGCGCCCGCGCGACGGTGAACCGTGCCCTCAGGGAACTGGCCGATCAGGGTTTCATCGAACGCAAGCGCAAAAGCGGGACGCGGGTCAAGAAAGAGCCCAGCAAACACGCCAAGCTGGAATTCTCACTGGCGCGGCAGATGGTCGAAAGCCAGAATGCCGCCTATCGCTATGCGCTGGTGGAACGGACTGTCGAGGCCTGCCCCCACTGGCTGTCCTCTCAGCTTGATGTCCCCGCCGAGACGCGGGTTCTGCATGTCATCTGTATGCATTATGCGGACAACCGCCCGTTCCAGCTTGAAGAGCGCTGGATCAATATCGGAACCGTCCCTGATGTGGAAACCGCCGACCTGACCCAGCAAGGACCGCATGAGTGGTTGCTGAATGCCGCTCCGTTCAACGATGCCGAGGTCGCGTTCTGCGCTATTTCCGCTGACGCAAGGCTGGCGGAATTCATGGGCACCACGGCGGGCGCGTCGATGATCCAGATGGAGCGTACCACCTGGAAAGAAGACAAACCGATCACGTTTGCTCGCCTGACCCATCATCCCGGATATTACATCCGCACCAGATACTAAGGCAGGTCATCCAATCGGTCCGGGCAGCCGTTCCTCGCTCAGCAGGACGTTCGCTTCGACATCGCCAGCGCCGGGCAGCGTCATGATCCGGCGCCGCAACACGCGTTCGAAATCGGACAGGTCCCGCGCCACAACACGCAAGCGGTAGTCGTACAATCCCAGAACATGCTCGACGGTCTGCACTTCGGGGATGGCACTTACGGCGCGTTCGAAATCCTCAAGGCTGATCTGTCCCTTGCGCGCCAGCTTGACCCCCAGAAACACGGTCACACCGAATCCCAGCGCCTCGGCATTCAGACGCAGCCGCCGGCCCTTGATGATCCCGGCGTCCTCCAACCTGCGGATACGCCTCCATGTGGCGGGCTGAGACAGGTTGAACCTCCGACCCAGGGCACCTGCGCTTTGGGTGGCGTCCTGTTGCAGCGCGCGCAGCAAACGGCGGTCAATCTCGTCCAGCTCGATCATACCGGCAACACCTCGTCCCGCTTGACCCGCGCGATATGCATCAGCGCTTCGATATCGGCGATATGCGGCAGGGTCAGGATCCGGTCCCGATAAAGCTGCTGATAGTGCTTCATATCCCGCGCAATTACCGACAGGCGGACATCCACCCGGCCCAGAAATGTCTGGATTTCGATCACCTCGGCCACGTTGCGGGCCTCTTCCATAAACTCGTCAAAGGCGCGGGCCTGTGTCTTGTCCAGGGTGATCCGAAGCGAGACCTCGACAGCATAGCCCATCGCGGCCCAGTCGATCACCGCCTCCTGCCCTTCGATGATCCCGGCTGCCTGCATCTTTTCCAGCCTGCGCCAACAAACACCTGCGCTGATCCGGCACAGATCGGCAAGTTCCGCGGTGGTCAGGCTGGGGTTCGCCTGAAAGTGACGCAAAATGCGCCGGTCGATATCGTCAAGCATGACTTATTCAGTACTTTCCGTTTTCAAGAATTATTCTTCATCTTTTTTGCAAATACTCAAGCCCAACCCTATCGCCAATCCGACGCGCGGCAGGTAGAACCGCCCCAACCAAACCAGAAAGGACCGGCAAAATGCGCGTCTATTACGATCGCGATTGCGACATCAACCTGATCAAAGACAAGAAAGTGGCTATCCTGGGCTATGGCAGCCAGGGTCACGCCCACGCGCTGAACCTGCGCGACTCGGGTGCCAAGAACCTGGTCATCGCCCTGCGCGAAGGCTCGCCCTCGGCCAAGAAAGCCGAAGCGGAAGGTCTGGCAGTGATGGGCATCGCCGAAGCGGCTGCCTGGTGCGACGTCATCATGTTCACCATGCCCGACGAATTGCAGGCCGAGACCTACAAGAAATACGTCCATGACAACATCAAGCCCGGTGCCGCCATCGCGTTTGCCCACGGCCTGAACGTCCATTTCGGCCTGATCGAGCCAAAAGACGGCGTTGACGTCATCATGATGGCCCCCAAAGGCCCTGGCCACACCGTGCGCGGCGAATACACCAAAGGCGGCGGCGTGCCCTGCCTGGTCGCGGTCCACAACGATGCAACCGGCAAGGCGCTGGAAATCGGCCTGTCCTACTGCTCGGCCATCGGTGGCGGCCGCTCGGGCATCATCGAGACCAACTTCCGCGAAGAATGCGAAACCGACCTGTTCGGCGAACAGGCCGTTCTGTGCGGTGGTCTGGTCGAACTGATCCGGTGCGGCTTTGAAACTCTGGTCGAGGCCGGTTACGCACCCGAGATGGCCTATTTCGAGTGTCTGCACGAAGTGAAGCTGATCGTTGACCTGATCTATGAAGGCGGCATTGCCAACATGGATTACTCGATCTCGAACACGGCTGAGTATGGCCAGTATGTCACCGGTCCGCGCATCCTGAAATACGACGAGACCAAAGCCCGCATGAAAGCGGTTCTGGACGACATCCAGCAGGGCAAATTCGTCCGTGACTTCATGCTGGAAAACGCCGTTGGCCAGCCGACCATCAAAGCATCGCGCCGCGCCAATGACGAGCATATGATCGAAGAGACCGGCGCCAAGCTGCGCGGCATGATGCCGTGGATCTCGGCCGGCAAGATGGTCGACAAAGAAAAGAACTAAGTCTGACCGATGTCAGGCAAAGGGCGGCCCAGGCGGTCGCCCTTTTTCATTTTAAGACCGCTTTGGCAAAACATTCACCCAGAACGATATCCCATCCCGTATCGTAGCCGCCGCGCTTTTGGGGCGCTTCATCTGCCCAGACGTCCCAGCCGGAATGCGTCAAGGTGACTTTGGCCTGCCCCGAACCGCAATCCTCAAAACGCACATCGACGCGCGTAGGAGACCCGCTGTTGGTGCCCGGATGCCAGGTGAATGCCACGGATCGGCCGGGATCGATCGCCAGCACTTCGCCCCAGTCGGCACGGGTTCCGTCGAACATGACCTCATAGACCGCGCCACCGATCCGGGGTTCAATAACCACGTCCCTTGCCGGTTGTCCCTGCGATGCGGACACCGCGTGGCTGTCCAGCGGCCACCATGTACCGATGCGGTTGACGAAGATGTCGAAAGCACGCGCAGCTGAGGCACTTACGACAATTGTTTTGACAATCGGGTCTGTCATGGCCTCTCTCCCGCTCTGTTCACCTCATCTGCAAAGCTGTTCATCACGTCGGTCCAGTACCGGTCGAGCCATCTGCGCAGCTCTGCCAGCCCCTCGGGGCGCACCGCATAGATCCGGCGCGTCCCTTTCGCGTGGCATGTCACCAGTCCGGCATCCGACAGCACCTTGAGATGTTGAGAGACGGCCGGTCGGCTTACCGGCAGCTTTGACGCAAGCTCACCCACTGCCTGAGGCTGGCTGGCGACGGCTTCGAACACCTGCCTGCGGGTTGCATCGCCCAAAGCTGAAAATGTCAAATCGTAAGTCATTGCTTACGGTAAGTGAAAACTAACGCTAAGTCAAGATCAGCCCGTGACACCGGCGCGCACGCGGGATAAGGGGATGGAATGGTTGAACAACCCACGAAACAGGACTGGAGCGGCGTTTTCACGCTGGGGCTTATTTGGGGCGGCACATTCATGGTCGTCGCGATGGCTTTGGAAGGCTATGGCCCGATTACCGTGGCGACATCGCGCACCACTTTGGGCGCGGTGACATTGCTTGTCCTGATGCGGATTACCGGGCGCCGCATGCCGGTACTGACACCCGCGCTGACTACATCAATCCTGCTGATTGGCGTGTTGTCGACTGCGGTGCCTTTCATGCTGCTCAGCTGGGGGCAGCAATATGTGCCCTCGGCCTTTGCAGGGTTGTCCATGGCTGCAATTCCGCTCATGGTGCTGCCGCTGGCGCATTTCTTTTCCGATGAGCCGCTGAACCTGCGTCGGTTTCTGGGCGTGTGCCTTGGGTTTTCCGGCGCATTGGTCCTGATCGGACCCGGTCTGGCAAAGCTGGGTCAAGGGACCGAGCCACTGGCGCAGCTGGCCTGTATCTCGGCTGCCCTCTGCTATGCCTCGACATCGATCCTGACGCGGCGCTGCCCGCCGGTCGAGCCACTGGCGCTGGCCGCGCTGACCCTGCTGGTCGGCGCTGTTCTGCTGGTGCCCATCATGCTGCTGGTCGAAGGTGTTCCCACATGGCAGGGTAACCGCCCATCGCTGGCCCTGATCGTGCTTGGGCTGATCCCCACAGCATTCGCCAATTTGCTGCGGGTTTCGATCACCCGCAGCGCCGGGTCGGTGTTCCTGACACTGGTGAATTATCAGGTGCCGATCTGGTCGATGGTGTTCGGGGCCTGGATCCTGTCCGAGGCCTTGCCCCTGCGGTTCTACGTCGCCCTGGCCCTGATCCTGACGGGCATGGCCATCAGCCAATGGTTCAGCCTGCGCAAGGTTCTGTTCGGGCGCTAGCCTGCGGCGGCTTCGACCTCGGCCACGATGCTGTCGACGACCTGGACCAGCAGCGCGTCATCCTCGCATTCGGCCATAACGCGGATCAGCGGCTCGGTGCCGGATTTACGGATCAGCAACCGGCCCTGCCCGTTCAGCCGCGCCTCGGCATCGGCAATGGCAGCTTTAACGCTTTGAACTTCAAGCGGAGTTTGACCGTTGGCATAGCGGACGTTCTTCAACAGCTGCGGCACGGTTTCGAACTGCTTGGACAGGTCCGAGGCTTTGCGACCGGACAGAACCATCTCGGCCAGGAAATGCAGGCCGGCCATCAGGCCATCGCCGGTGGTGGCATAATCGCTCATCACGATATGACCGGATTGTTCACCGCCCAGATTGAAGCCACCTTCGCGCATACGCTCGACCACATAGCGGTCGCCGACCGCCGTGCGTTCCAGTCGCATACCGTGTGACGAGAGGTGCCGTTCAAGCCCCAGATTGGACATCACGGTGGCCACTAGGGCATCGCCTTTCAACTGCCCGGATTTTTTCCAGGCCGTCGCCAGCAGCGCCATAAGCTGATCGCCATCAGCGACCTGACCGGTTTCGTCGACGATAACGACCCGGTCCGCGTCGCCGTCCAGACAGACACCAACGTCAGCGCCATGTGCCACGACGGTTTCGGCAGCCAGTTGCGGCTTGGTCGATCCGCAGTTGAGGTTGATGTTCTTTCCGTTGGGCGCAATGCCAACCGGGATCACGTCTGCGCCCAGTTCCCAAAGAACCTCGGGCGCGGTGCGGTGGGCGGCGCCATTGGCACAGTCAATCACCACCTTCAGGCCATCCAGACGCACATCGCGCGGCAGCGAGGATTTCACACGCTCGCCGTATCTGAAACGGGCGTCATCAACACGACGCGCCCGTCCGATATTCTGGGCCTGAGCAGGCCGGACACCTTCGTCGATCAGCTTTTCGATGTCTATCTCGGCCTGATCGGACAGTTTATAGCCGTCGGGGCCAAAGAACTTGATACCGTTGTCCTCTGCCGGGTTGTGGCTGGCCGAGATCATGACACCCAGATCGGCCCGCATCGAGCGCGTCATCAGACCCACCGCAGGCGTGGGGACCGGCCCCAGCAACAGCACATTCATTCCCGTTGAGGTCAAACCGGCGGTCAGCGCGTTTTCCAGCATATAGCCGGACAGGCGCGTGTCCTTGCCGATGACGACCCGGTGCACACCGGTCGCATCGCGCCGGAAATAGCGCCCCACCGCAGCCCCGATGCGCAACGCCATTTCCGCCGTCATCGGATGCGTGTTGGCCGTGCCCCGCACCCCGTCGGTTCCGAACAGCTTGCGCATTGGTGTCACTCCGTGATTTTCCGTGAGACCGGATTACCGGACAGCGGCCCATAGGCGCAAGGCCTGAGCAGTCTCGGCGACGTCGTGAACGCGAATGATCTGCACGCCCTGGGACAATCCGGCCAAAGCCACGGCAATTGAACCCGGAGCGCGGGCAGTCTTGTCAGGTTCCCGTCCAATTGTTCCGATAAAGCCCTTGCGGGACACGCCCAGCAGGATCGGGCAGCCAAGCCCGTGAAACAGGCTGAGATTACGCAGCAAGGTCAGGTTATGGTCTTCGGTCTTGCCGAAACCGATGCCCGGATCGACGATGATCAGATCGCGCCGAAGTCCCAGGTTCTCCAGCAGAGCGATCTGGGTTTCGAGGAAGTCGTAAACATCCAGCAACACGTTGTCGTAGCTGGGGTTTTCCTGCATCGTGGCCGGATCGCCCTGCATATGCATGACGCAGACCGGTGTGCCCTTGGCGGCGCAAAACGGTGCCAGTTCGGGATCGAAGGTGAACCCCGAGACATCGTTGACCAGCCCAGCGCCCGCCGCACACGCCGCTTTGGCGACGCTGGCTTTGCGGGTGTCGATTGAAATCAGGGCATCCGTTTGCGCGCGAATCGCCTCGATCACCGGGCGGGTGCGGGCAATTTCCTGATCTGCCGGAATGAAATCCGCACCCGGGCGCGTTGATTCCCCGCCGACATCCAGAATGGTGGCCCCATGCGCCACCATCCGGGCGGCGGCATCGCGGGCGGCCTCGACCGAGCTGTGAACACCCCCGTCCGAGAAACTGTCAGGCGTGGCGTTGAGAATACCCATGATATGCGGCGCCTGCATATCCAGCCCGGCGATAGGTGCGCGCGGGCCGGTCAAACGCGCCAGCGCCCCATCGGGAATATCCGATGCCGCCATGATCTGCGGTGCGGTGTCGCGCCCAAGCGCCTCGACATGGGTAAACCACAGGGATTGACCGGCCAGAGAATACGCACCAGCGGGCCGGATCTGGCCGTGCTGAACCAGCGGTCTGAAATAGATGCTCACAATTGGGCCTGATCCACGGCCACAGCCCGCAGCGGGGTTTTGGGCGCTTTCGGCAATTCGCCGCCGATGACCATCATTTCACTGGCTTCAAAGGTCGCGGCAAACCATGCGGCCAAAGCCACGGCGTCGGATGGCGCGGCAGAAGGACCATCCACTGCGTCCAGAACGATCTTGGACGGGGCCCAGACACAGATCTGGCCGTTCTTCATGGCCCAGTCCAGTTCCGTCCGGGTTGAAACCACCTTGCAGCGGTGATCGCGTGCGGCCAGAACCCACGCGTTTTGCTCGATCGCAAGCAGGTCAATCCGGCGCTGTGTCATTGCGTGGCCGGTTTGCGGCGCAGCCAGGTCTGACGCCCCCACACACAGGATCAGCGGGCGTTGGCGGTTCTGCAACTGGTCGATCCACCCGGTCAGATTGTCCGAGGCGATGGCGTCATTCGACAGGTAGACCAGACGGGGATGCGGGCGGTCTTCCTCGGTCACATCGTGATGAACCGAGTCTTTCCCGCGTACGATCTCAACCCCAAGAGCGCCCGGACCGCGATCCAGTTTTTCGATGCGGACAAAGACCCTTACAGCCTGAGGTTCATGCAAGATACGTTCAGCCACACGCTCGGCCAGGGTTTCAAGCAGGTTCAGACGCTCGGCCGCGAGCTCATAGGCAATGGATTCCGTTACCCGGTCATAAGACAGGATGCGATCCACATCGTCGTCAATCGGGTCGGTCAGAGGCCGGACTTCGACCACGATATTGAAACAGATCCGCTGGGTTGTTCCCCGCTCGGCCTGAAACGCACCGATTTCAACCTCGACAATATGGTCGCGCAGGGAAATGCGGTCCAGCGGCCCTCGGGGCGAGGTCGCCTCAGACCGTTCGGACGGGTGCGCAAATGCCAGTCGGATTTCAGAACTCATGGGTCCGGCCTTTTCGGCTTGTTGCAGGGCTTGCCCACTATAGGCGTTGCAAGGGCCTATAACATTCAAACAAACGCCATTCCAACCGCCGAATGCGGCGTCAGGTGACGCGAAACCAGCTCATCATACCCGAAGCGGCATGTCCCAGCATATGGCAATGCAACAGCCAGTCCCCCGGATTATCCGTGACCAGCGCGATCTGGCGGGTTTGTCCGCGATCAACCAAAACAGTGTCGCGCCACGGGCCAAGCGATCCGTCCGGCTGGATCAGTCGGAAGTGGTGGCCGTGCAAATGCATGGCATGTGGAAAGACTGTTTCATTGACAAACTCAATCCTGTAAAGGCCGCCGGTCCGGGCGTCCAGAAACGGGTCGGACGGGCGTTCCGCATAACCGTTCAGGGCCCAGAACCGGCCCAACTGCGCCAATTCCTGGCCTGACAATTCAGTGTCCCCGATCCGGGCGTTGTCCAGCCAGCGCATCGCCCCGCCTTGCAGGGACATCCGGTGCAATGGTGCGGATGAGACATCCTCGACGACTGGCAAAGGGTTGGGCGGCAACGCTGCCACGCCTTGTCGTGGCGCGGGTGCGAGAGGTTCGTCGACATCGAACCGAACGATGCCAAAGGCACCGTCGCGTTCAACACTCACCAGACTTGCCGTATCGCCCGCAGCCACGACATCCACAACCAGATCGATACGTTGTGCGGGGGCGATTGGGAAAGCCCCCGACAATGGGATCGGCGTTCCCAGTGGCATACCGTCAAGGGCGACAATCCAACCAGACAACCCGTCGAGATCCAGGTCAAAAATCCGCGCGTTGGAGGCGTTGATCAGGCGCAGCCGGAGACGGTCGTTCCGTCGCGCCTGAACACGCGGGTCAAGGGATCCGTTGACAGTGATGATATTCCCCAGCCGACCAGCGAGGCTGAGGTCATGGCCATTGTCGAAATCATCCGTGATCTGGGCGGTTTCCGGATCAAGCCGCCAGTCGTCCAGCATCAGCACCAGATCCTGATCCACATCGGGGGCCGCGGTTTCTTCGACGATCAGCGGCCCGTAAAGCCCGCGCGCAACCTGTTCCATCGACTGGTTATGCGCATGGTACCAATAGGTCCCTGCATCGGGAACGGAGAAAGAGTAATCAAAGCTTGCGCCCGTCTCGACAGCGTCCTGCGTCAGGCCCGGTACGCCGTCCATGGCGTTCTCGATGCGAATACCGTGCCAATGGACCGACGTGGCTTGCGGAAGCTGGTTCATCAGGGTGCGCTGGATGCGGTCGCCCTGCCTGACGCGCAGTTCAACGCCGGGGACAGACCCGTCATATGTCCAGACTGCCGTTTCAGGATAACTTGCCGGCGCGATCGGGTGTTTGGCTACACGCGCATTAAGCGGTGCAAAACCCGCGCTGGCCACACGCGGCATCAGCAATGCTGCAGCGGCGGATTGCAAAAGGTGTCTGCGGTTCAAAATCATCACGGGTCTCCTGGCCCGCAATATAGGATGCAACCTGCCCCGCGCCAGCAAGCTTCCAGCGCGGGTGCGTCAATCAGTTGCTCGCTGTCCGGTAGTTGTGGCGGTAAAAAACATGCACGCCGATTTTCGCCGTCTGTTTGTAGACCCGCGACCAGGATGGGCGAACCGACGTAGTGTGATAATGTGTTGCCCCTTCGGTCAACTCATCCGCCACGCCATCAATGGCAGCCCGCGCGACTTTCGCCACACGCTCATACGCCTTTTTCTCGTGGATGACTTCCTTGCGGCCATCGCAGGTGTATGTGAACTGGCACTGGTATTTCTTGCCGGTCCCCTGATGGATCACCCCGCACAGGGAATCCGGGAAACGGCTGCTTTTGACCCGGTTCAGGATCACCTCGGCAACCGCGAACTGGCCGCGCACGCTTTCGCCGCGCGCCTCGAAGTACAGGGCTTCTGACAGGCATTCCCAGTTTTCGCCGCCCGTGGCCTTTGGTTGCTGGTCAAGCCAGTCTTTGGAGAAGGACACTTCGACAGGTTCAGCCGCCTTGCGGGGCTGGAACAGCTTGAAATAGTCCCGAAAACTTTGCGCTGGCAGCTCGCTGCGGGCGACAAGTTCTTGTTTTGCAGTATCAGTCGCTTCCTTCTCGGCGAAGGACGCACTCGGCAGCACGGTTGCCGCCACTGCGGCAACAGCCAATATGTAACGTAGCATCAGATAACCTCGCACAGGCACATCACGCGCCTTACCCTCCCCCGGCGGGCGCGACGAGGCTGATACCCCAGACCGAGGCAAAGGTCCAGTATCTTGAAAAAAGCAAGTGGAAAATCGCCCGTAGCGAAAATATTTTTCGCCTACGAGTGACCGAATAACCCACTATTCCTTGGGGTTCAGCGCAGTGTCAACCCCCAAGTCTGGAGGAAATCGCCAGTTGAGCGGCAGCCAGCCGAGCGACCGGAACCCGGAACGGTGAGCACGACACATAGTCGAATCCAAGATCACGGCAGATGGCGATTGATTCGGGGTTTCCACCGTGTTCGCCACAGACCGAAAGGGTCACATCCGGCTTCGCGGCACGTCCGCGTTCCGCCCCGAGTTTCAGCAGCTCGCCCACCCCGTCCGGATCAAGGACGTGGAACGGATCTTCGGTAAAGACCCCCTGCCGCACGTAAGCGGACATGAAACGACCGGCATCGTCGCGGGACAGGCCGTAGGTCATCTGCGTCAGGTCGTTTGTACCAAAACTCATGAAGGCGGTCTGCGGCGCGATCTCTTCCGCGCGCAGACAGGCGCGTGGTGTTTCGACCATGACGCCCAGCCGATATTCGAACTTCTGCCCCCGTTCCGATTCAACGGCGGCGGCGACCGAGTCGATGCGGGATTTGACCAGTTCAACCTCGCGCTTGGCGGATACCAGCGGGATCATCACTTCGGGCACCACCGGGGCACCGTTTTTTCGGGCCTCAAGTGTGGCTTCGAAGATCGCGCGCGCCTGCATGTCGTAGATCTCGGGCACGGTGACACCCAGACGAACGCCGCGCAGACCCAGCATGGGGTTGTATTCGGTCATCGCCTCAACCCGGCGTTCGACGTCGGACACGGGCAGGTCCAGCGCCTCAGCTAGTTCCCGTTGCCCGGTGCGCGTTGTCGGCAGGAATTCATGCAAGGGTGGATCGAACAGGCGGATGCAGACAGGCTGGCCTTCCATGATCCTGAACAGCTGAACAAAATCCTCGCGCTGCATCGGAAGTAGGCGTTCCAGCACTGCCGCCCTGCCCGCCGAGGTTTGCGCAAAGATCATTTCGCGCATCACGATCAGACGGCCGGGATCAAAGAACATATGTTCGGTCCGGCACAGACCGATCCCCTGAGCCTGAAAGTTCCGGGCCGTCTGCGCATCAGCCGGTGTGTCGGCATTGGCGCGGATGTCGATGTCACGCTCGGCATCGGCCCAGCCCATCAGCGTCTGGAAGCAGTCATCCAACGCGGCCTCGAGCATGGCGGGCTGACCGGCCAGCACCTGACCCGAGCTGCCGTCAATGGTGACAATATCGCCGGTTTTAAATACCCGCCCATCCGGTGCGGTCAGCATCTTGTCTTTCGTCTGAAACCGCATTTCCGAGGCCCCGACGATACAGGGCAGACCCAATCCGCGCCCGATCACGGCCGCGTGGCTGGTCATGCCGCCCTTTTCCGTCAGAACCGCAACGGCGGCGTGCATCCCGCGCACATCCTCGGGCGAGGTTTCCCGGCGCACCAGAACACACGCCTCGCCACGGGCGGCGCTGGCCTGTGCTTCGGCCGAGGTGAACACGATCTTGCCGGTCGAGGCACCGGGGCTGGCACCAATGGCGGTGGTCAGCACGTCACGGCGCGCATCAGGGTGGACCTGACGGTGCAGAAGTTCGTTCAGCGCGTGCGGATCGACACGCATCACCGCCTCTTGCGGCGGTATGATAGCGTCTTCAGCAAGACGTACGGCAATGCGCATGGCCGCGCGAGCCGATCGCTGCACCCGGACGCCATCCAGAATATGCACAGTGCCATCCTGAATGACGAATTCGACCTGCATTTCTTCGCGCAGTTTCTCGCGCATCAGGGCGGCATGCGTTTTGACATCGGCAAAAGCATTGGGCGCGACCTCTTCCAGCGAGGGGCCGCGCGGGTCTTTTTCCAGAAACAGGGCGGCCACATCTTTGCCCAACGCATCGCGTCCCTGACTCTGGCTGAGGTAGCGACCGGTGATCTGTGGCATACCGGTTGTGGAATCAACCAGTTGCAGAACGCCCGATCCGCATTCCCCTTTCCCGACGCCGGGGATCATCTCTTGAATGACCAACCCAAGCCCGGCATCAGCAGGTGCCCCCTTGGCCTGCCGCAGCAAGCGCGCGGACGTCCCGTCCCATGCACGTGCCATCGAGCGCAGAACGCCGATCAGCTGTTCGCCCCTGTCCTGCGGAAAGACCTCGTCGGTTTCATCCTCGTAGGCGCGCAGCGAATGACGCAGCCCCTCGCGGCCATCTGCGTCGATGTCATCAAACACATCCGCATCCAGCCGCGCCACGTGGATCGCATAGCTTTGAACGAACCTCAGATACAGGGCTGCGGCGGCCTCGGCCCCCATGGTGTCGGACAGGTCGACATAACGGGCATCGTTCATTCCGATATTGAGAACCGCGCCGGGACCACCCCAATCGGGGTCTTCGGAACTGGGCCGGACGCATAGCAACGAGGTCGGATCGAACTGTTCGAGGATCGCCGCAATATCCGGGGCTGTCCCTTCAGCGATCTGGTGAACGGCATCAAATGACAACGCAACGGTTCGGGGCACCGGCAGGTCCAGCCGGACCAGACGTTGCAGACATTTGGCCCGCCCGCCATGCCTATGGGCGGTGACAGGCGCGTCGGATGTAATGAGCGTCGTATTCGGATTATTCTGCACTGCAGCACCTTTTGGTTTGCGTGCAGCATAAGCGCTTGCGCCCTTCACGCAAGTGCGTTGTGGACGCGCCTGCCAGCGCGCCCGGTCGTTTACCCTTCGATCCGGGTCAGATCGGCCACGCTGGAGCAGATTTGCCGGATCTGGCTGAGCAGGTTCAGCCGGTTGCGGCGAACAATATCATTGTCGGTGTTGACCTGCACATCCTCAAAGAACGCATCCACCGGTCCGCGCAGCCCCGCCATGGCGGCCATGGCCGTGGGGAAATCTTCGGATGTCAGCGCGCGTTCGATTTGCGCCTGTGCTGCATCCAAGGCCGCAAACAATGCCTTTTCGCTGTCTGTTTCGGCGAATTTCACATCCGCACCGTAGGAATACTCCACCCCGTCCTTTTCCTCGGCCTGGGTCAGGATGTTGTTGGCGCGCTTGAAGCCCTGCACGAGGTTTTCGCCATCTTCAGTCGCGATCACCGCGTTCAGCGCGCGGGCGCGTTTGACAAGCAGATTGAGGTCATCATTGCCGTCCATCGCGATACAGGCGTCAATGACGTCGTGACGGATGCCTTCGTCGCGGAGGAAGACCTTGAGGCGGTCGTGGAAGAAGGAAAGGAGATCGTCGGATGCGTCGGGGATCTTCTTTTCAAGGCTCAGGAAATCGGCGCCCGAAACTTCGCCCAGCCTTTCCTTGACAGTCTGGAAGGCTGCGCCAAACACGCCGTGATCTGCGATTTCATCCAAAAGTTCGTCAACGTTTTCCGCCGCCAGCGCATCGTTTGCAGCGCTTTCAGCACGCAGCAGCTGTCCGTCGAAAAACCGATCCAGATGCAGGCGCAGGTCATTGTCGAGCACCAACCGGATAACCCCAAGTGCCGCACGGCGCAGGGCAAACGGGTCTTTCGAGCCGGTAGGCTTTTCATCAATCGCCCAGAACCCCGCCAGCGTGTCCAGCTTGTCGGCCAATGCAACGGTCACCGACAGCGGAGCCGTGGGCACATCATCCGACGGCCCCAAAGGCGAGTAGTGCTCTTGCGCGACAGCGGCCACGGCGGCATCTTCGCCTGCCGCTTCGATGTAATACCGCCCCATAAGGCCCTGAAGCTCGGGAAATTCGTAGACCATTTCCGAGCTGAGGTCGGCCTTGGCCAGGCGCGCGGCTTTTTCAGCCTGATCAGCATCGGCTCCAGTCACTGGGGCCAGTTCGCGGGCTAGCGCGGCGATGCGCCCGATCCGGTCAGCCTGCGTTCCCAGTTTGTTGTGGAACGTGACGTTTTCCAGCGCGCGGGTCCATTGTGCAATGTCCGATTTGGCAATGCGCAGGTCATTTTCCCAAAAGAACTTGGCATCGGCCAGACGGGCCGACAGCACTTTCTGATTGCCCGCCAGAATGGTCGCGCCATCGTCAGCGGTTTCGCGGTTCGCAACAGTGACGAACCGTTCAATCCGGCCCGTTTTGGGATTGCGGACCGAGAAGAACTTTTGGTGTTCTTTCATCGAGGTTTGCAGCACCTCGGGTGGCAGGTCGAGGAATTCGTCGTCGATCCGCCCCATCAGGACGACCGGCCATTCGACCAGACCGGCGACCTCGGCCAGCAGGCCCTGATCTTCGACCAGTTCAAGACCGGCGGCAAAGGCCATGTTCTGGGCGTCGTTCCAGATGTGCCGGGCGCGTTCCTCGGGGGACAGGACGACAAAAGCCCGCTTCAGCTTGGCCGCGTAATCGTCGAAGGACGTGACCGAAAACCGGTTGGGCGCCATGAAGCGGTGTCCTGCTGTGGTGTCGCCGGACGAAATGCCATCGACATCCATTGGCACGACCTGCGCCCCGGCCTCATCCGTCAGAATGCACAGGATCGAATGCAGCGGGCGCACCCAGCGCAAGCTGCCACTGCCCCAACGCATGGACTTAGGCCAAGGGAAATTGCGGATGGTGGTTTCGAGCACTTCGGCAATGATCTCAGCCGCGGGGCGACCGGCCTTTTCGATGGTGGCGAAATAGATGGCCCCCTTGGGCGTTTCGCGTTCTTCCAGCTGATCACGGGTCAGGCCCGCGCCGCGCAGGAACCCTTCGATTGCCTTGTCGGGTGCGCCGACCTTTGGGCCCTTGCGTTCTTCCCGGATGGTGGGGCTTTTCGCCAGCAGCCCCTCGACCGCCAGCGTCAGGCGGCGGGGCGTGGTCAGGGCGGCGGCGTTTGCATAGGTCAGACCGGCCTCGACCAGACCATCAGTAATCCGCTTTTTCAGATCCTCGCCGGCACGGGCTTGCATCCGTGCGGGGATCTCTTCGGAGAACAGTTCGATCAGCAGGTCGGGCATTGTCGGTCCTTAGAAATTGACGATCGTCTGAATGACGATGGCATTGGCGATATCCACAAAGAAGGCGGATACAAGGGGCAGCACGATAAAGGCAATAGGCGATGGGCCATATCGCTTGGTCACGGCTGTCATATTTGCGATAGCGGTGGGTGTGGCCCCCAACGCAAAGCCGCCAAACCCGGCGGCCAGTACTGCGGCGCGATAGTTGGACCCCATGACCGGGAACAGCAGCCAGAGGACGAACAGCACAGCAAAGAGCGTCTGCGCTGTCATGATCACGGCAATGGCCATGCCCAGCTGCGCAATGGTCCAGAGTTGCAGGCTCATCAGCGACATTGCCAGAAACGCGCCCAGCGCAAATTCCGAAATCAGCGCCAGCGACGGTGTGCGCGACACTTTCGGAGCATCGGGAAACAGCGCGTCCCGCAGATTGGCGATCACGATGCCCATGATCAGGCAGGGCACGAACAGCGGCAGTTTCAGCCCGGCGGCGGCAATTGATTCATTCAGCGCATATCCCGAGATGATCGCCAGGTTCAGGTGCAGCAAGACGCGCATGACGGTCAGATGATCGATGTTTGCGGTGTGCCCGTCATGCTCATCCGGCAATCCGATGCTGTGTTCTTCGTCGGGGCGGTCAGGCGTCAGGCCGCGCCGTTCGACCAGCAGGCGCGCAATCGGGCCGCCAACCAGCGCGGCAAGCACCAATCCAAGGGTGGCGACGGCCACACCCAGTTCGGTCGCGCCGTCAAGGCCCGTTGCCTGCGCCACGTCCGGCGCCCATGCGATTGCCGTACCGTGCCCACCGATCAGGGCCGCCGATCCGAACAACACACCGGCCTGTGCGGGATAGCCGAAGATCACCGCCCCAGCCGCGCCAATCACATTCTGAAAGACTATCGTCGCCAGAGTGAGAATCAAAAGCAAGATTAACGGCTTACCGCCCGCAATGAGGTCAGACAGACGGGCGTTCAGGCCGATCCCGGCAAAAAACAGGACCAGCAGGAAATCGCGGGCTGTCAGGCCAAAGGACAGTTCGATCCCGAAGACCAGATAGAGCATCAGAACCACCAGCGAGGCCAGCAGGCCCCCTGTTACGGGTTCGGGGATGTTGAAATTGCGCAGGGTTGTCACACGTGCGTTGATCTCGGCCCCGATCAGATAGACCGCAAACCCCAGAGTGGCCGTCAGGAAATCGGGGATTTCTATGACATGGCCCACGGTCTGCTCCTTCAGTTTTCCGGGCGCGGCGGACATTCCTCGCCCACGACGGTACCGTCATAGGCTTTTTCACCGCAATTGTTCAACGCGTGCCAGACATAGCCCTTGCCTTCTTCGGTGATCGCCACGATCCGGTCGACGCCGAAATGAATGTTCTTCACCCCCATGAACGCCCGCGCCTGCCCGGATTCAAGCGCTTCCGCCAAAGACACCGCATCGTAGCATTCAAACCATCCCGGTGCGGTCAGGGGTTCGGAGTTTTCGACAGGCACGTATCCAGCCATCTGGTCCGGCGACAATTCGGTCTCGAAACAGGCGCGATACCGAATAGGCGAACTGTCGGCGTCGATTGCCTGAAACCCGGAATAGGCGATGGGTTCCGGCACACCGCCCGCATCCGTCATCAGGGCAACGTCCTGCCCCGGTTGCGGTTCGACCTCATAATAATAGCCGTAGACCTGTAGATAATACATGCCGAGGCCTGCCACGATGGCCGACAGCAGCAGAAGAATTGCCAGCAGTTTTCCCGTCATCTTTCAGGCCGCCTCTTTCAAGTTCTTGTAAAATAGGACAGGTTTCATCGGGGAACAGGCAGAAACGAGGTCAACACGATGGAATCCACCCTTGCCGTCGGATTTTTCGGCGCATTGTTTGCGATCATGAACCCGGTCACCAACCTGCCGGTGTTTCTGAGCGTCACTCAGGACCTGTCCGCCGCCGAACAGCGCAAGATAGCGGTCAAAACCGTGATCTACTGCCTGATCCTTGGCGGTGCCTTTGCCCTGGTCGGCAGTCAGGCGCTTGGCCTTTTTGGCATCAGCGTCAATCATCTGCGCGTCGCCGGTGGTCTGGTTGTCATGATGATCGGTCTGAACATGCTGAACGGGCACGAAAGCACCTCTCACCACGGGACGAAGGGGGAGAAGGACGCTTACCCCGAACCCGACACCGTCGCCTTTTATCCGCTGGCCTTTCCCATTCTGGTAGGCCCCGGCACCATCACCACGCTGATCCTGTATGCACACCAGATCAAGAAGCCTATAGAAGCCTTTGTTTATGCAGGCGTATTCCTTGCCGTTGTTGGCCTGCTTCTGATCACGTTCTGGAACGCGGCCTGGCTGGCCCAACGCCTGTCCGACACCGCGCGCGTGATCATGAGCCGCTTTATGGGGATGATTCTTGCGGCTATCGCCGTCAGCATGATTGCGGACGGCCTGAAAGCTCTGTTGCCGGGGCTGGCCTGATCGCCTCATCCGGCGCTGAACCCGGCGGCCTCGGTCTGCACAAAGGCATCCGCGCATTGCTTGGCCAGCGCCCGCACGCGTCCGATATAGGCCTGTCGTTCGGTGACCGAGATCACGCCCCGCGCATCCAGAAGGTTGAAGATGTGTGACGCCTTGATGCATTGGTCATAAGCCGGGTGCGCCATGATGATGCGCTTGCCGGTTTTCGGATCGTCATGCGCCTGCGCCAGGATAGTGGCGCATTCAGCCTCGGCCTCTTCGAAATGGCGCAGCAGAACCTCGGTATTGGCCACGTCAAAATTCCAGCGGGCGTATTCCTCTTCCGTCTGTTTGAAGATATCGCCGTATTTCAGCGGGCTGGGCGATTGCGGATCGTTGAACGGCATGTCCATCACGTGGTCGATACCCAGCACATACATGGCCAGACGCTCGAGACCATAAGTCAGCTCGCCCGAGACAGGCGCGCAGTCATGGCCGCCGACCTGCTGGAAATAGGTGAACTGACTGACTTCCATTCCGTCACACCAAACCTCCCAGCCAAGCCCCCATGCGCCCAGTGTGGGGCTTTCCCAATCGTCTTCGACAAAGCGGATATCATGCAGGTCCATGTCGATGCCGATGGCCTGAAGGCTGCCCAGATACAGCTCCTGCAAATCCGGCGGGCTGGGTTTGATCAGCACCTGATACTGGTAGTAATGCTGAAGCCGGTTGGGGTTTTCGCCATAACGCCCATCCGTGGGACGGCGCGACGGCTGAACATAGGCTGCGGCCCATGCCTTGGACCCCAGCGCCCGCAAGGTGGTTGCGGGATGGAACGTCCCTGCCCCGACCTCCATGTCATAGGGTTGCAGAATCGCACAGCCTTTCGAGGCCCAGTAGGACTGAAGCCTGAGGATGATTTCCTGAAATGAACGCGGTGCGCTGGTCGGTTCGGTCATGACATTCCCTCTGGGCGCCCCGTGCGCCCGGTTCCGGTCGGTTTGGCCCTTCCTATGCAAGGGGCCGAGGGGCGTCAACGGGGCTTTGGGCTGTGGCTGTATCTGCGCGGCCACACCACAAATTCCCCGCATTCTCAGCATGGTATTTGGCAAATGAAATCGCGTATTCTGCACCTCAGTACAAACACCGCATAACACGGGCAGACAATGACACGCGTATTTTCAGCAATTCTTTTGTTTCTTCTGGTCGGCCTGCGCACCGCGACCGCTCAACAAGACCCCGGCGTCTGGGTTCAGGTCGAGGCGCAGCCGTCGCTGCGCGAAGCGCAGGACCGGGCGCAAGCCTATGCCAGCACCCTGCCCGATGTGAACGGGTTTCGGCTGAATAGTGGCTGGTATGCCATCGTCATTGGCCCCTATTCGCGCGGCGATGCCGAGCAGGTTTTACGCGTATACCGGGCTGAGGGGCAGATCCCGCGTGACAGCTTTGTCGCGTTTTCAAGTTCGTTGGGGCAACAGTTCTGGCCCGTCGGCGAAAACGCCCTGAACCGCGACGCTGTAAGCGCGCCGACGGAACCGGCAGCACAGCCGCAAAAAACCCTGACAATCACGACCCCACAGGTTTCGGATGAAACCCGCGCACAAGCATTGCAGTCCGAGCGCCTTTTGACCGCGCAGGAACGGAAAGACCTACAAACGGCCCTGCAGGCTGCGGGTTTCTATTATTCGACCATTGATGGTGCTTTCGGTCAGGGAACCCGCCGGTCGATGGGCGATTGGCAGCGGTTCAACGGCTATGAGGCGACGGGCGTTTTGACCACGGTGCAGCGCAAGGCCTTGATGGATGAATACAACGCGCCGCTGATCTCGGCCGGGATGGACCGGTATTCCGACGACGCGGCCGGAATTGCGCTGGATATGCCGTTGGGTACAGTCAGCTTTGACCGCTATGAAGCTCCGTTCGTACATTTCAAAAGCGCCTCGGACCTGAAGGCCCAGGCCCTTTTGATCAGTCAGGAGGGTGACAAGAACACGTTGCGCGCCCTTTACGAGGTGATGCAGTCGCTTGAGATTGTACCGCTGAACGGCCCGCGCGAGCTGGGCCGCGACCAGTTCACCCTTGAAGGGCGCGGCAATGGGATCGTGTCATTCACGCAGGCGCGGCTGGCCGATGGGAAAATCAAGGGCTTTACGCTGGTCTGGCCCGAAGGGGACGAGGCGCGCCGCCTGCGTGTTCTGGCTGCGATGGCGACCAGCCTGAGCACAACGGACGCGGTTCTGGATGCCGCCGCCGGTGCGGATGCGGAACAGCGCATCGATCTGGTCTCGGGTCTTCAAATCCGCAAGCCCCGGTTGTCGCGGTCGGGCTTTTTCGCTGGCGCGGACGGTACGGTTCTGACGGTATCCGAAGCCGCCGAAAGCTGCACCCGGATCACACTGGAAGGGGATCAGGAGGTGCAACTGGCGCTGACGGACCCGGAGCTTGGTGTTTCGGTCCTGCGCCCTGCAAAAGCCCTTGCACCGATGAGTGTTGCTGCTTTCAGTACCACCCAGCCGCGCATCCAGTCCGAAGTGGCCGTATCCGGCTTTTCCTATCAGGGGGCTTTGGGCGCACCGACGCTGACCTACGGCCAAATCGCGGATATCCGCGGCCTGAACGGCGAGACAGGTGTCAAACGGCTGGCGCTGAACGCTCAGCCCGGAGATGCAGGCGGACCGGTCTTCAACGACAGCGGCAACGTGGTTGGTATGCTGCTGCCCACACCGTCCGAGGGGCGCACCCTGCCCGCATCGGTCAGCCTTGCGGCAACGGTCGAGCGGTTGACAGAAATCCTGACGAAAGCCGGCGTTTCCGGTCAGTCAAGCGAGGAAACCACCCGGATTTCCCCTAACGAGCTGAACCGGCGCGCGACCGGAATGACGGTTCTGGTACACTGCTGGGACTGAGCCCGCGCAGACATTGAAACCAGACGTTGAAACACCAAAGCGCCGCATGACCATGCGGCGCTTTTTGTTACAGAATGTCCGGGGTCACGTGGATCAAGGTCGGGACAGGTGCATCAAACGCCGCGCGAACCGCGCTCTGCATCTCAGCCAGAGATGAAGGCGCTGAGGCGCGCGCGCCAAAAGCCTCGGCCAGTTTGCAGAAATCCGGGTTATGCGCCACCACCGCATTGGGCGCGATCTGGCTGCGGACCATGCTGTCTTCGATTTCTTTCAGCTTGCCATTGTCCCACAGGATGATCGGCAGCGACAAACCCAGTTCGACCGCAACACCCAGTTCCTGCATCGTATAGTGGAACCCGTAATCCCCGGCGATAACCGCCGTTGGTTTGCCGCGCCGCGCCACCGCGCCGCCAATTCCAGCCGGCAGACCATAGCCCAGCGTTCCGAACCCGGTGGGATGGTGCCAGTGATGCGGATAGGCCATGTCCCACACTTCTTTCGCGACATAGGCGAATTGGGTCATGTCGGAATAGATCATGGTATCAGCCGGCATCGCCGAGCGCAGCGCATCGGCCACTGCTGCAATTCCGGGCCGTTCGGCATCCACCTCGGCCCGCCACCGGGCGCGGGTTTCGGAAATTTCATCGGGCGACCAGCCGGTTGCCGGTTTCAGGTTTTCGGTCGCCTGCCACAAGGCGCGGGCAAAGCTTTCGCTGTCGGTTTGCAGTTTGATCGCGGCGCGATGTTGGTCGGACAGGACTTCGGGATCAAGGTCAACGCGGATCAGCGTTGCCGAATGCCCAAGGTCGCTGCGCCACAGATCGACCTCGCCCAGTTCTGCGCCGACCGCGATGACCAGATCCGCCGAGGCGATAACCTCGGCGCTGCCGGGGCGCGGCAGCGACGCGCCGAAATCCAGCGGATAGTTTGCGCCCGGCAGCCCGCGCCCTGCGTATGTGGTAAAGCAGGCAGCCCCAAGCTGTGCCAGAATCTGCCGCCAGTCGTTGGACTTGCAACCGCCCCCCAGAATGAACAGCGGCCTGCGCGCAAGGTTCAGCATCGAGACAACAGGCGATACGTCAGGCGGCAACGCCTTGATGCGCAACGCGGGCTGGTTGGGGAAAGGTGCCGGATCAGCCTCGGCCTGCAACTGCGCGATTGGCACCTGAATGTGCTTGGGGCGCGGGCGCGACAGCTCGAATTCTTCAAAGGCGCGTTCGACCAGCGCATAGGCGGCCTCGGCCGTGTTGGCCTGTGCCGACCAGTCGGCAACGGTTCCGGCCGCAAGGCGCTGGTCCTTCATCTGGTGCAACTGGCCGCGCAAGGCCTGTGTTTCATCAAGGCAGGACGACACCACCAGCATCGGCACCGAGTCGCTGTAGGCCTGCCCGATCGGCGTCATGATGTTGCACAGGCCGGGCCCGGTGATCACATAGGCAACCCCCGGCTTGCCGGTTGAGCGGGCATACCCATCGGCCATGAACCCCGCCCCCTGTTCGTGACGGGCCAGAACATGTTGGATGCCAGCCTCTTCGATGCCGCGGTACATTTCCTGATTGTGAACGCCGGGTATGCCAAAAATCACGTCCACGCCACGATCCTTGAGCATATGCGAAATCTGCGCGCCAAGGGGTCTTTTCATCAGCCTCTCCAGAATTGAACGGTGAAGATCGCGTAAACGGCCAACAGCTCGAGCCGCCCGACCAGCATCCCGATTGTCAGCAACCATTTGGCCGTGTCGTTGAGATTTGCGAAATTGCCCGCTGGTCCGATCTGATCGCCCAGACCGGGGCCGACATTGGCCAGCGCGGTCGCCGCCCCGGAAACGGCTGTGATGAAGTCCAGACCGGTCAGCGCCAGCGCCCAGGACAGCACGCCCATCGACAGGACGAAGAACATGAAGAAGCTCATCACCGAGGTCAGAACGCCCTGCCCCACGGGCCGCCCATCATAGAGCGGCACAAACACGCCATGCGGAGACCTGATCCGTTTGATCTGACTTTTGATCGAGGCAAACAGCAACTGATAGCGGAATATCTTGATCGAACATGCAGTCGATCCCGCGCAGCCGCCAATCAGGCCGATCAGGAAGAACATCATGATCGGAAAGCTGCCCCAGCCCATGTAATCGACACTGGCATAGCCGGTGCCCGAGATGATCGAGGTGATGTTGAACAGAGATTCCCGAAACGCCTGTTCCCAGTGATGCGGAAAGACCGATGTCAGGAAAATCGACATGATGATGACCAGAACCAGAATGGTCGCCAGAAACGCGCGAATTTGACTGTCTTTCCACAAGGACGCTGTATAACCGTTTGCCAGCTGGACATAGCGCACAAAAGGAAGCGCCGCCAATATCATGAACACCGACGCCGCATATTCGGCGGGGCCCGAAAAGGTTCCGAACGAGGCGTCATAGTTCGAGAACCCACCGGTCGAAAGCGTTGTCAACGCATGTACCAGCGCATCGAAAAAGTTCATTCCCAGACCGGCGTAAACCAGCGCGCAAACCAGTGTCAGGAAAACATAGATGAGCGAAATCTGACCCGCGATCTCTTGCGCGCGCGGCAGGATTTTACCCATTGTTTCAAAGCCTTCCGAGCGAAAGATCTGCATGCCGCCGACACGCAGTTCGGGCAGGAACACCATGGCGACAACGATGATCCCGATACCCCCCAGCCATTGCAGGATACCACGCCACAGCAATAGCCCTTGCGGCAGGGTATCCAACCCGGAAATCACCGTTGAACCTGTTGTTGTCAGGCCGGACATCGCCTCGAAATACGCATCAACAAAGCGCAGCTCGGTTTCACCGAACAGAAACGGAATTGCCCCAAACAGGGGCAACGCCGCCCAAACACCGGTTGTCAACAGGAAGGTCTGGCGGATGGTCAGCCCTTCGCCCACACCGTTCGAGCAGCTCATCGCCAGAACGGTCCCGGTCAGCGTCGTGATAATGGCGCTTTCCAGAAATACCGGCCATTCGCCGCGCCCTTCGATCAGGTCCGCGAGCATAGGCAGCAGCATGGTCGCCCCAAGAATGGCGACCAGCAAGCCAATCACATATCCGACCGGGCGAAGATCCATCATGACGCGCAGGGTTGGCGTGCCAACCCGACCGTGTCAAGCAGATGATCCCGGTTTACCCGTCAGTTTTTGACATCTGTTCCGGGCATCACAGGCGGTTTGGACGGGGCGCGTGATTTTCGCGCCTGCGGTTTGGGCGGTTCCGTCGCCGGGGCTGGTTTCGCCTGCACCTTGGCCGGGGCAGGATCGACCGGTGTCGGCTTGACCTGCGCTGCCTGAACAGGCGCCGGTGTCGCAGGGGCGGGCTTGGGCGTTACGGGCGACACGGTTTCGGTCGCAGGTGTCGCCGCGGATTCAACAGGCTTCACTGCTTTTTCATCACTAACCGCTGGTGTCGGTTTGGCTGCCGCCGGGGGTGCCGCCGTGGGCCGCGGACTGGCTGAAAACTCAACAGGTTTGGCTACCGGCTTGGCCGGCGCAGGTTTGCGGGCCAGCTTTTTCTTGGCCGTTGACGATTTCGCCGGTACGCGTTTCGTGCGCGCCACGGCAGGTTTGGGTTTGGCCGCCGGTTTTTCCGCCGGAGCTTCCACCACTGGACCCGGTGCTGATGCTGCCAGATGCAGGGCGTGGACCGGCACCATCGGCAGTTCAAGCGCCGAACGGGTCATGATCTGTGCAATCTTGATCTGGTTGACGATCGCATAGCCAGCCATGCGTATAGCCGCGGCCTGAAGCTCCAGCGGTTGGGTAATCGGATTCATTCCATAGATCTCCTGTGAAAACGATGCAGCCAGAAGAGTAAGGGTAAAGCGCCCTGCCCGCTCGGGGGGCCGGGCGGAGGTTGGGGTCTTGCAGTCCAAGGCGTCTCACGTCTCGGCTTCCTTTCGGGTGACACACCATTGAGCGCGCCGGTGTGCCGAAGCTGCATTCCCCGTCAGGATACAGGAGTTTTTCACGCAATTGCAGCATTTTTGCTGCGCTGCGGCTAATGAGCGCCGATCAGGTAAATCTCTGATTAAATTCTAGCCACTTACCCGAGACGTTCAGCCAACGTGAAACAGGGTCGTGAACAGTTTCGGGTCAAGGCTGGACGCGGCGAAGGTTGGGCCTTCGGTCAGAATCGACACGGCGTCATGGCTGTGCAGGCTTTCCTGATGGCTTGCGACAACGCGAAAATCACCGACGTGATGATCTGCCAGCAACTCGGCACAAAACAGGCGCGCGGCATCTTCGACGAAGATCGGATTGGCTGCGTTCAATTCGGCGAAAGCCTGTTCATCTTCGCGCTTCACCATCACCTGCGTTTCCGTCGGAACCGCACGGCGGCACAGCGCAATCAGGTCTTCAAACCACAGGCAATCCGCATCGCAATCCACGACAACCGAGATCCGCGCGACGGAGCGCTGCGAATGCGGCGTCGCCAGCTGACCGCGCATCGACCGGGCATGTTCGCTGAGTTCCAAAGAACATGGGCAGGTCGAGGAATAGACGTAGTCAAGGTGCATGATCTTTTGACGCACACCGTTCTGTTCGACCAGTTCCAGTGCGATATCGTAATACTGGTACCCTTCAAGGCCTGAACGCAGGCTTTTGATCCTGTCCGGGTAGGAAAAGCGCATCTGGATACGGGCGTCGAAGCTGTCCAGATCGGACATGTAATCGTCCAGAGCGGATTCCATGACCTCAAAGCTGAACGTCCGTTCCGCATGTTTGTAGAAAGACCGCATGATCCGGGACATGTTGATGCCCTTTTTCTCGGCCTCGAGGCTGACCGTGCCGGTGATCGAGGTTTCCAGCGTCAGGTCTTCGCCCTCTTTCCGGTGGAACCGGATCGGCAGGCGGAAGTTCGAAATACCCACATGTTGGATCTGCTGTTTGGCCCCACGGATCAGGCTGGACGGGCCGTTCTGCAAATCCGGCAAGGATGCGCGGTACGCCGCATCGACGGTAAAGTCATCGGGGTAAGCGCGCAAAAAAGGCGGATAGTTGCCCGCCGCCAGACCGGGCAGCAGCCGGGCCACAGCCGGGTCAAGCTGGTTTATCTCGGCTTCCGAGGCAGATTTGGCCCATTGCCGCAGAACGTTCAGAGCTTCGGCAGCCTTGTCCCGATCCGGTTTTTCATCAATGTCGCGCGGGTGAACGTTCATCAGCGGCGGTTCCTTGGTTGGTCGTCGGACTATATATGACTGATGGTCTATTATCAGTCTAACCCGATACGTCGGCAATAGCAGCCCGGATTGAAAAATCCGGCGCAAAACCGTCATCTTGCAACAGTTAGCGCCTTTTGACGGTGGGAACAGCGGGCGGCGCGTCTGGCTGCCGCCTGAAACAGAGTGGCCGCTTGGGCAGGCACAGCCTGCCCCCTACGCACGAAAAAGGCGCGCAGGGGGCTTTGATTTACTTCTGCGAGGCTTCCAGCGCTTGCTGAAGGTCGGCCAGCAAGTCACCGGCATCCTCAAGCCCGACGGAAAAGCGGATCAGACCCGGTGTAATGCCCAGCTGGTCCTTCTGCACGTCACTGAGACGCTGGTGCGTTGTTGTCGCCGGGTGCGTCGCGATGGATTTGGCATCGCCCAGATTGTTCGAAATCACAGGGATGTTCATTGCGTTCAGGAAGGCAAACGCCGCATCCTTGCCGCCCTTGATGTCCAGCGATAGCACGGTCCCGCCCTTGCCGCCCAACTGGGTTTGAACCAGCGCGTTCTGGGCGTGGGTTTTCAAACCGGGGTAAAGCGTCCGTTCCAATGCCGGGTGCCCTTCCAGCGCCTCGGCAATCTTTTGCGCGCTTTCGGCTTGTGCATTGACCCGCAGCGCCATCGTCTCAAGGCCCTTGAGCATGATCCACGCGTTGAACGGGCTCAGCGCTCCACCGGTATGCTTGAGATAGGGTTCAACCGTTCCGCGGATGAAGTCCTTGGTTCCGATGATGACACCGCCCAGCGCACGGCCTTGCCCGTCGATATGCTTGGTCGCTGAGTAGACGACCACATCCGCGCCCTGCTGGATCGCGCGCGAGAACACCGGGGTCGAGAACACGTTGTCCACCACAACAACAGCACCGACCGCATGGGCCAGATCGGCCACGGCAGCGATATCAATCACCTCAAGCGTGGGGTTCGACATGGATTCAAAGAAAACGGCCTTGGTGTCCGGGCGGATCGCAGCCTTCCACTGCTCCAGATCGGTGCCGTCCACAAAGGTCACCTCCACGCCATAGCGGCTCAGGATGTTTTCAAGGATATAGAGGCACGAGCCGAACAACGCCTTGGCCGAAACGACATGGTCCCCGGCCTTCAGCATCGAGGTCAGCGCGCCGTTGACGGCGGCCATGCCCGAGGCCGTCGCAAAGGCATCTTCACCGCCCTCCAGCGCCGCGATGCGCTGTTCGAACATGGACACGGTCGGGTTGCCGTAACGGGCATAGATGAACTCGTCCGGGCCACATTCCAGAAACCGGGTCTCGGCCTGCTCCGCGTTTTCGTAAACAAAGCCCTGCGTCAGGAAAATCGCCTCGCTCACCTCGTTATACTGGCTGCGACGGATGCCGCCATGAACGGCTTGGGTGCGTTTGTTCCAGTTCTCGCTCATCTCATTCCTTTCAGCCTCGGGGGGAGGCAAACAAAAAACCCCAGACGCGGCCAAGCGAAAGGGGTCTTTCATCCTGACCTTTTAGCGGTGTTGTTTAGCGTGGCCCGCAATCCGGTAACAAATCGCCACGTAGCTTCAGGATCGCAATACGCTTCGGGCGGTTCGCGGTCAAGCCCGGCCTGCGCGTCGGTCACGCTTTCGTAAGCGGTACTTGCCGAACCGGCAGAAACCCGCATGATCCCTGTCAACATCAGGAGAACACATGGCTGACCCGATTGATCTGTATTTCTGGCCGACACCGAATGGCTGGAAAGTTTCCATCGCTCTGGAGGAGATGGAGCTGCCCTACACCACCCATCTGATCAATATCGGCAAGGGTGACCAGTTCGATCCCGCGTTCCTGAAAATCGCGCCCAACAACCGGATGCCCGCCATTGTCGATCCCGACGGGCCGGATGGCGCACCTGTTTCGGTTTTCGAAAGCGGCGCGATCCTGATGTATCTGGCACGCAAGACCGGGCGGTTCTATGGCACGACCGAACGCGACCGGATCGCGGTCGAGGAATGGCTGATGTGGCAGATGGGCGGCGTTGGCCCGATGGCCGGTCAGGCGCATCACTTCCTGAAATACGCCCCGCAACTGGACCCGCCGCAGGACCTGCCCTATGCCAAGGACCGCTACCGCGCCGAGGTCGCGCGGCTTTACGGCGTACTGGACCGGCGGCTGGCCGAAAACGAGTATGTCGCGGGCGATTTCTATTCCATCGCCGACATGTCGATCTGGGGCTGGGCCAGCCTGTGGGAAGGCCAGCAGCAGGTGCTGGAGGACAAACCGCACTTTGCCCGCTGGCTGGAAACCGTCAGCGCCCGCCCAGCCGTACAAGCCGGACGCGCGCTGTATGCCGAGTTGCGAGGGGATCACCGGGACAAACAGGCACAGAGCGTTTTGTTCAAGCGGTAAGGCTTATGGGCTGCTTTGAGGCCGTAGCTGACCTCTCTGTTTTCATCTATCATTCAACTGCCTATGAGGATGCCAGATGGAGGACGGGGGAAATATGCAAGATTTTGGCGAATTCGCAGCCCGCGAGCGCCTCGGCTGGGCCGACGAGAGCATTGTCTCCGCTTATGTAAGAAAGTTTGGCCCTGTCACGGACTATGCGGCCCAAGAGTTGATCAATCGTGGATCGCCAAAAGGAATGTCGGTTCTTGATTTATGTTGCGGTCAAGGCGCCTTGACCGCAATGCTTAGCGAGGCGGGTTCACGTGTTACTGGCTTAGACTTTTCGGAAGTAATGCTTGCCTTAGCAGCTGAGACCGCACCAGATGCTGTTCTTCAGCAAGGTGACGCCGCAGCACTTCCTTTCGCTGACGGCCAATTCGATCAGGTGGTCTGCAACTTTGGTATGATGCACTTACCTGAGCAACCGAAAGCGTTAGATGAAATCAACAGAGTGCTGCGTACCGGGGGCCGTTTCTTGATGGCAACTTGGGCGACCCCAGATGTTTCTCCGGCATTCGGAACTGTGTTTGGAGCGATAAAGACGAATGCAGATTTTTCCGATGCCCCCCCTCAGCCGGACCTTTTCGCTTTTGCGCGGCCCGACGAAGCGAAGGCGATGATGCAGGCATCTGGCTTGCGCATGGTTTCCCATGAAAATGTCACGACGCATTGGCTCTTGGATGAACCGGGTGAATTATTCGATATTTTCCTAACGGCAACGGTTGCGGCATCCCAGCTTATCAAGGGTCAGAAGCCGGAAGTGATTGAAGTAATTCGGGATCAAGTAACCGATGCGGTAAGCGCTAATTTCCGCGACAAGAATATATATCGCGTACCAGTGGCCATCGCGATCGTGCAGGCAGAGGCTGAATAGCAGCCGTTATTCTGTCGAAGTCCGTTTTGTCCCGCAAAGCGGACTAACCCTCTCCCCCACACCAAAACATCCTGTATCCCCGGAATATCCTCGATCCTTTCCGCGATCGCATTGGTTACCTAGTTTGCCCTCTGAATCCTGCCCTGCAACGCCCCTGGCGGAGGATCCTTGTCGCGGGGCGACCTGTCAGCGAAACTGGAATTCAGGTTCCGCGGGGAAAGACATGGATATGCCCGTCCAATGCCCATTGCGCAGCCTTGCAACGTTCCGCCCGTCAACACGCATCCGGGTCGTCAGGACAAATGCGGCCTGCCCTTTGCGCGCCCCGGCTTTCTGGGCTGCGTCGCCAGAACGCTCGGCCCTGTCGAACAGAATCCCATCGGGTTTTGCCGACCGCCGGGACCGAAAGTTCGGGACCAAATGCGGCTTTCGATCCGCTTCTTCCGCCGGGCGCGACGCCTCAATCTGCTTGAGTAGCTGCAACTCTGACCGAAGCCTTTTTGCAGTCTCAGCCTGTCTGCGTTCAAAGGAATAAGCGCCTAACGCCTCATCAATCATTCGGGCGGTGTGAACATATCCCGCTGAACGCGTGAGTTCCGAGAGCTCGGCCAGACGGTCGGAAATCCGGCTTTCGTCCCGAGAGATGGTGTTTTGGAGCGATCCTTGGTGCGTTGCGTTGGGCATCCGAACTGACTCTGAAAAGACGTTGAGTGATGCGCAATCCGGCCCGAGCTTTGACACAAGCCGATGCGCAAAGATGCGTGTCACTACGTGCCCGGCTCCAAAGAGTCGACCATCCCGCGTTCAAGTGGCGGAAAAGCGCCTTAATCGCGCATTTGGGACAAAGAAAACATATCGCCCGCTCTCCAGGCGCGGGTTTGTGGCACTGCGACGGACAATTTAGGATTGATCCGCACGACAGACCTAACCCTGCCCCTGCACCAGCAAGTCCAGCATGCCCGAGATATCCTCGATCTCTTCCGCGATCACGTGGGTCACCGAATGCGCCCGCTGCATCCGACCCGTCACCTTCAGCAATCGCCCCGAGATCACCGCACGGCGGAAGCGTTCGTAGATTTTGCGCCAGACCACCACGTTGACGATCCCGGTCTCATCCTCAAGCGTCAGAAAGATCACGCCTTTGGCCGTCCCCGGCCGCTGCCGCAGGATCACCAGCCCGGCCACGGCCACACGCGCCCCTTCGGGCGGGGCCTCCAGCTGGGCGGAGGGCAGACAGGACGGCGGTCGCGGCCAGTTCCGGTTTGAAACCGCGCGGTGAAAAGGGGCAATAAGCATAGGAACAAAAATAGAACAAAATGCAGGAAAGTCCAGACACGGCGCAAGGAGTCGCAAATGAGGCTGGAAACACCTAACTCCCTTCACTAAGGAAGGTTTCGAACATCGCAAAAGGAAGACGCACGCAATGGCAAAGATCACCTATGTCGAGCATGGCGGTACCGAGCACACTGTCGAGGTCGCCAACGGACTGACCGTCATGGAAGGGGCCCGTGACAACAACATTCCCGGCATCGAGGCCGATTGCGGCGGTGCCTGCGCCTGCTCGACCTGCCATGTCTATGTTCACCCGGACTGGGTCGAGAAGATCCCGGCCAAGGACGACATGGAAGAGGACATGCTGGATTTCGCCTATGAGCCCGACCCGGCCCGCTCGCGCCTGACCTGCCAGATCAAGGTCACCGACGCGCTGGACGGCCTGATTGTCCAGATGCCTGAAAAGCAGATCTGATGCCCAACAAAGCGCCGCGTCAGCCCGCCCGCCTGTTGCAATGTCGGGTGCGCAGCGCTTTGCTCCCTTTTGGCCTGTGGTGCACGCTGCCAATCGCCGTCGCGGCGGATACCATCACCGACGCCCGCTTCGCGGAACCAACCACGCGATACGCGCATGGCGTTTTGGGTGACTATATCGAATACGGCGCTTTGGAACTTGTGGTCGATGACACAGTCGTAACGGTTCGTCTGCCACAGGACCGTGTATTCGAAGACCTCGCGCCGCGTCTGGCAGACATCGACAGGGACGGCGCGGTTGAAGCAGTTGTCGTTGAAACGCAGGACACAACAGGCGCTCAGCTTGCGATCTACAACGCCGCTGGCGAAAAGATAGCGGCCACTCCTCATATCGGCGCACGTTTCCGCTGGCTCGCCCCGGTCGGTGCTGCTGATCTGGATGGTGATGGCAATATCGAAATCGCCTATATCGACCGCCCCCACCTGGCCAAAACCCTGCGCATCTGGCGCTTCAAAGATAGCGGACTGACCGAAATCGCTGTTCTGCCCGGCCTGACCAACCACAAGATCGGTGAGGATTTCATTTCCGGCGGCCTGCGGAGCTGCGGCGACCATCCCGAAATGATCCTCGCCAGCGCCGACTGGTCGCGGATCATCCGTGTTTCCTATCAGGATGGCTGGCATCTGACGGACTTGGGCCCGCTCAAACAGCGCGACAATCTCACATCAGCCCTGAATTGCTGATCCGCCTCTTCATCTGGCCAAAAAGATCCTGGAGGGTGAGTGGTTGAAAAGAAATCGTCCAGCGGACGATTTCGACCGCAAACGCGCGCAGCGCCGGGAGGCCGCAAGGCCGAGGGGGCAAAGCCCCCTGCCCGATCATCCCTCCAAAGCGCGCCAGCCGATATCGCTGCGATAGAACCCTTCGGGCCAATCCACGGCATCAACCATCTGATACGCCCGGTCGCGCGCCTCTTGCAGCGTTTTTCCGCGCGCGGTCACGTTCAGAACGCGCCCGCCGACGGCCTGCACCTGCCCCGCAGCCTCGCTTGTGCCCGCATGAAACACCATGTTGCTGCTGTCCTCGGGCAAGCCGTCCAATCCTTTGATGACCGTGCCCTTCTCGTAGGTTCCCGGATAACCTTTGGCCGCCATCACGACCGTTATCGCGTGATCATCGGCCCAGTTGACCCGCATCTCGCCCAGCCGCCCTTCGGCGGTGGCATGCAACAGGTCCATCGCCTGCGCGCCCAGACGCATCATCAGGACCTGACATTCCGGATCCCCAAAACGGACGTTGTATTCCACAAGGCGCGGCTGGCCGTCCTTGATCATCAGCCCCGCATAGAGGATTCCCTGAAACGGCGTGCCCCGGCGCTTCATCTCGGCGATGGTGGGGCGCACGATCTCTTCCATTGCACGCGCTTCAACTTCCGCGCTCAGAACCGGCGCCGGAGAATAGGCACCCATCCCCCCGGTATTCAGGCCGGTATCCCCTTCGCCCACCCGCTTGTGGTCTTGGGCCGTGCCGATGGACAGGATGTTTTGGCCGTCGCACAGAACAAACAAAGACGCTTCTTCACCGTCCATAAACTCTTCGATCACGACCTCGGCCCCGGCCCCGCCAAAGACACCGCCGAACATGTCGTCAATGGCGTCAAGCGCCGTGTCTTCGTCCATGGCCACGATCACGCCCTTGCCGGCGGCCAGACCATCGGCCTTGACCACGATGGGCGCGCCCTGTTCGCGGATATAGGCCTTGGCGGGCTCGGGCGCGGTGAACCGCGCATAAGCGGCGGTGGGCGCATGTGCCGCGTCGCAGATTTCCTTGGTAAAGCTTTTCGAGGCTTCCAGCCGGGCCGCTTCGGCAGACGGTCCGAAAACCAGCACCCCGGCTTCGCGCAGGCGATCCGCCACTCCGGCGGCCAAGGGGGCCTCGGGACCGACAATCACGAAATCAATCGCGTTTTCCTCGGCAAAGCTGACGACGGCCCCGCCGTTTTCGATATCCAGAGCGGCACACTCCGCGATCTGAGCGATCCCGGCATTGCCCGGCGCCACGATCAGACGGTCGCATTTTGGGTTTTGCATCACTGCCCAGGCCAGGCTGTGTTCGCGCCCGCCGCTGCCGAGAATAAGGATGTTCATGGGGTCGTCTCCGATCTGCTTGGCCTCGCCTGCGCGGCGTTCTAAGCTGGGTGAGCAATTGAAACAAGGCGCTGAAATGTCCGACCTGCTTGATGACCCGATTCCGGGCCAAAACACCCCTGAATACACGGTTTCCGAGGTATCGGGCGAGGTGAAGCGCACGCTGGAAGGCGCGTTCGGGCGAATCCGCGTGCGCGGCGAAGTCGGGCGCGTGTTCAAGGCCCGGTCCGGGCACCTGTACTACGACATCAAGGACGACCGTAACGTTTTGGCCTGCACGACATGGAAAGGTCAGGTTTCCAGCCTCTCGGTCGTGCCAGAGGAAGGACTGGAGGTTGTCGTCACCGGTCGCCTGACCGCTTTTGGCGCACAGTCCAAATACAACCTGAATGTCGATGAAGTTGCCGTTGCCGGTCAGGGCGCACTTATGGCCTTGCTGGAAAAGCGCAAGAAACAGCTTGAGGCCGAAGGTCTGTTTGCGCCCGAACGCAAGAAGCCCCTGCCGTATCTGCCGCAGATCATCGGCGTCGTGACATCGCCTTCGGGCGCGGTGATCCGTGACATTCTGCACCGGCTTCGGGACAGGTTCCCGCGAAAGGTGCTGATCTGGCCCGTGGCCGTGCAGGGCGCAAACTGCGCCCCCGAGGTTTCCCGCGCCATCGAAGGGTTCAACCAGTTGACACCCGGCGGCGCACTGCCCCGTCCTGACCTGATCATCGTGGCCCGTGGCGGTGGGTCGATCGAAGATCTTTGGGGCTTCAACGAAGAGAGTGTCGCGCGCGCCGCCGCCGCATCGGACATACCGCTGATTTCGGCCGTTGGGCATGAAACCGACACGACCCTGATCGATTTCGTCTCGGACCGCCGCGCGCCTACACCCACAGCTGCGGCAGAGCTGGCCGTGCCGGTCCGTATCGAACTGCTCGCCTGGACCGGCGAGCAAGGCGCCCGCCTGTCGCGCGCGGCAACGGACGCGGTGCAGCGCCGTTCGCAAAGGCTGCGCGATTTGTCCCGCGCCCTGCCGCGCCCGGACAACCTGTTGAACTCCCCCCGGCAACGCCTTGATTTGATTGCGGATCGCCTGACCCCGGCTTTGACGCGAGGAGTGCAAAACCGCCGCCTGCAAGTAGTGGAACTGTCAGCCCATCTGCGCCCGTCAACTCTGCGCGGTCTGGTCTCGGCCCGGCAGGAATCACTGCGCAACCTGTCGTCGCGCCTGTCCCTGCGCCCGATTCAACACGAGATCGGCCAGCACGCGCAAAACCTTGCCCGGCTTGGTGATCGGATGAACGCGGCACAGACTACGCGGCTGGATCGTCTGAAACATCAGTTGGAGGCCACCGACCGCCTGCGCGAAACGCTCAGCTACAAGGCGACGCTGGAACGCGGATATGCTGTGGTCCGCGCAGATGGGAATGTCATCACGACCAAGGCCGAGGCGGCAAAACACACGGTGCTGGACATCGAATTCGCCGATGGCATTCTTGACACCGGGACAGCCGCAAAGCAGACCAACCGGAAATCCAAACCGGATGCACCAGATCAGGGATCGTTGTTCTAAGCCATGCTGACAATCTGGGGCCGCAAAACGTCATCGAATGTTCAGGCCCTGATGTGGTGCGTCGGAGAGCTGGATCTGCGCTTTCATCGCCACGATGCAGGGCACAGGTTCGGCGGGCTGGGCACCGATGCCTTTCGCAAGCTGAACCCGAACGGCACCATCCCAGTGCTACAGGATGGCGATCACCCACCGCTGTGGGAGACCGGTGCAATCCTGCGCTACCTGGCGAATGCCTATGGCGGGAATGCGTTCTGGCCACGCGACCCGGTTCAACGGGCCGAAGTCGACAAATGGGCGGAATGGGCCAAGATCAACGTTGCGATGGATTTCACGGTGCCCGTGTTCTGGCAGGTTGTCCGGACCGCCCCGGCAGAGCAGGACCAAAACGCGATTGAGCAGGCCGCTGCCGCGCTGGATAGCAAACTGGCACTTGCCGATACCCGGCTGTCAGAAAACACCTACCTGTGCGGGCCCGATCTGACACTGGCCGATATTCAGCTGGGACATATCCTTTATCGCTATTACGACATCGCGATATCCCGCGCGGTCCTGCACAACCTGCGGCGCTATTACGATAAGCTGACAGAAAGACCTGCATATCAGGAGCATGTCATGCTCAGCTATGATGAGCTTCGGGTGACCTAGTCAGACACCGACGTCGGGGCCATAACACACCATTTCTTCCCCCATATCTTCCGCCTCGTACAGCTCGGTCGCCTGCGGGTCGCCTTCAAACTGCGCGACAAGGCCACCACCGGATCGCGTAAAGACCCAGCATTGCGGGTCAAACCGGTCTTCGTAGATGAAACAAATCTGCTCTTCCTGCTGATACCATACACCTTCCTTGCAATCGCCATCCAGAAAAGACCAGATCACGCGGCGGTTGGGCAAATAGCGTTCGACCCCGTAAACCTGCCCTTCGAACCCGTAAAACAGGGTCTTGCCTTGCGTATAGGTGTCGAATTCGGGGCCGGACAAAGGGGTCTGGGCCGCAACGGGCGGCGTGGCAAAGCAGGCGAGAATCATCAGCGCTCGGAACATATGCCCATTGTGTCAGATGCGATCCCGCTATGCCATTCACCCTTTGGCCAGGGCTTGGGGAAACATGCTTAACTCAACGTAAGCGCTTGATTATATGCCGCGCTCGGGATGAAGGTATTCGAAAACCGCGGTGAGGTGACATGGCAACCCTTCTCTTCCGGATCGCCCTTGGCTGCGCATTGGGATACCTGCCCCTGACGGCCCGACCAGCCAGTTCCTTGCGCACTGTGCTGAAAACCACCTCGGTCGCCGCGCTGGCAGTCATTGTGGTTCTGCAGGGCAGCCCATGGATGCTTGCCGCTGCGCTTGCCCTGTGCGCAACCGGGGACGCGCTGTTGTCGCGTGAAACGGATGCCACGTTCATGGCCGGCATTGCCGCTTTTGCCGCCGGGCATCTGGCCTATATCGCCCTGTTCCTGTCGCATCCTGCCAGCTCCGCCAGCCTGATCTGGGATGCCCCCGCGATCGTGTGGTCTCTGGTCATTCTGGGCATTGTCATGGCCACACTGCTTGCCCCCCGCGCCGGAGACCTGAAAGGCCCTGTTCTGGCCTATATCCCGATCATCCTTGGCATGGGGATCACCGTGCTGGCGCTGCCCCAGACAGGTGCCCTGCGATGGGCGTTCCCGGCTGCAATCACCTTCATCGCGTCTGATCTGATCCTTGCTACGGAAAAGTTCCTGCTGCCTGCGAACCACCCCGCCCACAAGCTGACGCCCTATCTGATCTGGCCGCTCTACTGGGGCGCGCAATTTGGTTTCGTCTTCGCTTTTGCGTGACCCTTTGCAACTGCCGCAAATCCGCATTAGGTGAAAGGAACACCTGCGGAGACCAAATATGGCGTTTTTCTCAAAGCTAAAGGACAAGCTGTTCAAATCCTCATCCCGCCTCGAACAGGGGCTGGACGCCATCGTCGAGGATGGTGGCGAGGAAACCGCCGCACCCGACCCTGTCCTCCCCGAACCTGAGCCCGAGCCGCAACCGGTTCCCGAAATCCCGACCCCTGAACCGGCGCAGGAACCGGCTGAACAACCTGCCCCCGCCCCGGCGGATCCCACACCAGCTGCCCCGCCACCAGAAATCCCTGAGTCCAAAGGCATCCTGAACCGCTTGTTCAGCCGTGGCAGCGCTGCCACAGAAATGCGACGCACGCTGGATGACGACATGCTCGAGCAACTCGAAGAGCTGCTGATCGCTTCTGACATGGGCGTCGACACCGCCCTGCGTGTCACCTCGAACATGGCCGAGGGGCGCTTTGGGCGCAAACTCTCGACCCGGGAAATCAAACAGTTGCTGGCGCAGGAAGTGGCCCGCGTGATGGAGCCCGTGGCCAGGCCCCTGCCGATCTATCCCAAACGCCCGCAAGTGGTGCTGGTCGTCGGCGTCAACGGCTCGGGCAAGACCACGACCATCGGCAAACTGGCCAGCCAGTTCAAGCAGACTGGCAAAAAAGTCGTCATCGCCGCCGGTGACACCTTTCGCGCTGCGGCCGTCGAACAGCTGCAAGTCTGGGGCGACCGCGCCGGGGTTCCGGTTCTGACCGCGCCCGAGGGCTCGGACCCCGCCAGCCTCGCCTTTGACGCGCTGACCCGGGCACAGGCCGAAGGCGCGGATCTGCTGATGATCGATACCGCCGGGCGCCTGCAAAACCGCACCGACCTGATGGAGGAACTGGCCAAGATCGTCCGCGTCATCCGCAAGGTCGACGAGACCGCACCGCACAACACCTTGCTGGTCCTTGACGCCACCACAGGTCAGAACGCGCTGAGCCAGGTGGAAACCTTTCGCAAGCTGGCCGATGTCTCGGGCCTGATCATGACCAAGCTGGACGGAACCGCCAAGGGCGGTGTGCTGGTCGCGCTGGCCGACAAGTTCGGCCTGCCGATCCATGCAATCGGGGTGGGAGAACAGATCGATGACCTTGCCCCCTTCGATCCCGAAGAATTCGCCGCCGCCCTGACCGGGCTCGACAAGGGCTGATCCGCCACTTCATCTGGCCCCAAATATCCTCGGGGGTGTGGGGGCAGACAGCCCCCCCACCTCTCCGCCCTACAAAAGGTCTGCGTATTTGAGCGACTGGCTGATCTCACTTGAAGGCACCGAAGCCGGTCACCAACTGGCGCTGGCACTGGCGTTGATGGCCGCCTTCCTGCACGCCGCGTTCGGGGCGCTGCAGAAAGGCCGCCATGATCCATGGCTGTCCCGCGGCGCCATTGACGCCAGCTATGGCCTGATGGCCGCCCCCTTTGCCTTCTTCGTGGTGCCCTGGCCTGAACCTCATATGTGGCCGATCTTCGCCCTCGCCTGGCTGATCCACATTGCCTACAAGACGCTGCAAGCCGCAGCGTACACCAAAGGGTCCTACACGGTCGTCTATCCGGTGGTGCGTGGTACGGGTCCGCTGTTTACGGTCATTGGTGCCTATCTTCTGTTCGGTGAAACATTCTCGACCGTGCAGTGGCTGGGCGTCGCAACCCTGCTGGCCGGGATATTCGGCCTGGCCGCCTATAATTTCCGGTTTCTCGAAACCAACCGGGACACGCTGGGGATTGCGCTGGTCCTCGCGATCATCACGGGGCTGTTTGTCGCCCTTTACACCACCTATGACGCCTATGGCATACGCGCCACCGCCGACCCGTTCACATTTCTGGCCTGGTTCTTCATGATCGACGGCGCGGCCATGCCGATCTATGCCTTCCTCAGATGGCGCGCGATGACGCATCGCCCTGCGCCCGGCCCGCTGATGCTGCGGGGTCTGGCCGGGGGCATCATCGCGCCTTTGTCCTTCGGGTCGATCATGCTGGCCACACGACTGGACAAAGTCGGCGAAGCGGCCGTGCTGCGCGAAACCTCAACCGTCTTTGCGGCGCTGATCGGCTGGCTTGTCCTGAAGGAGACCGTTGGCCCAAGACGCATTGCATTGATGGCATTGATTGCACTCGGCGCCGTAATAGTTGAAATGGGCGGGTAAGCAGCAGGACATACCGATGACAGGCAAAAAAGACATCAACCCATTTCTGAAACAGGTGCTGGAGCTTGGCCCGCCGCTGGCCTTCTTCTTCATCTACCTGCGCTTGCGTGATGACAGCTTTCTGATCGGTGGCACCGAATATTCCGGCTTTATCATCGCCACGATTATCTTTGTCCCCCTGATGCTGGGGGCAATGGGTATCCTGTGGTACCTGACCGGCCAGCTTAGCCGGATGCAGATTTTCACGGCCTTCATGGTTATTTTCTTCGGCGGCCTGACCGCATGGTTCAATGACGAGCGGTTTTTCAAGATGAAAACCACGCTTGTCTATGGCCTGTTCGCCCTGATCCTTGGCATCGGGTTGCTGCAAAAGAAATCCTATCTGGCCTACGTACTGGATGAAATGCTGCCGATGAAGCACGAAGGCTGGATGATTCTGACGCGCCGCCTATGCGCCTGTTTCGCTGTTCTGGCCGCCGCAAACGAGTTTGTCTGGCGCACCATGTCGACCGACCTTTGGGTCAAGATAGAAACCTTTGGATTTCCCATCGCGCTGATGGCCTTCCTGATGCTGCAATTCAGTATCTTGCAACGCTACATGGACGACCCGGAACAGAAATAACTGCCCTGACGTCGCCATACCTGCAAAAACAAACAAAATTCTTGGCTTAGCCGCCGAGCTATGGGAAGTTGTATCACCACCCACACTCACACCTTGCCCAAGATCGGTGTATACATGACGGCCTTTCCCACCAGCGGCTTCCTTTCGGAGGCCTCCGACGGGCTTAGAGAGATGCTTTCGGCGCAGGCGACCGACATCTCGCTGGCTCAAGGAGAAACTCTTTTCGAACAGGGCGATGAAGGGGATTCGCTCTATGCCATTCTGGCAGGCACGCTTGAAGTGTCCTTTCTGGCCATGAGCGGTCGAAAGCTGACGCTGACCCTGATGCGCCCTGGCGAAGTCTTTGGCGAAATCGCACTGTTTGACAACGGCCCGCGCACGGCGACTATTGCCGCGGCCGAGCCATCGCGCGTCCTGCGTGTGCGTCGCAATGACGTCATGAACCAGATCAGAAAACAGCCTGACCTTGCCGTGGATCTGATCCGGTTGGCCGGGCTGCGGATGCGATGGATGGGGTTGCAGCTGAACGAGCAGGTCTTTTTGCCCATGCCCATTCGACTGGCCCGAAAGCTGCTGCATCTGTCGGAATTGCAGGACGACCCGACGCAGCGCATCACCCTGTCGCAGAGCGAACTTGCCGAATTTGTCGGGGCTACGCGCGAGGCCGTTTCCAAGACAATCTCGATCTGGAAACGCGACAATATTGTCGAATCCTCGCGCGGCGGATTGCTGATTCAGGATTTCGATGCTTTGCGGGAACTGGCCGATTCCGAACTTATCTGAACCAGTGTGATCTGGTTCACATACGAAGGGGTCCGTGTTGACCTAAGGTGAAGTTGTTACCGTAGGAGGTCAGAGAATCATCCCCGATATCTGTCCACTGATCTCTCCCTGTATCTGAGCCATACGCAATTACTGCGTATGGCTCATTTTCTTTCTGCATGCCTCTTCAGGTGTTCAGGCAATGAAAAAGGCCGGGCGCTTGTCCCGGCCTTTTCCAATCACTCTTCCAGGCTCAGCGCCACAAATCGCGGCTCGCCCCCCCTGCGGACCAAAAGCAGCAGAGATTTCCGCCCAGCCTCTCGCGACTGGTCCATTCTAGCTTCCAGGTCCGCGATGGTTTCCACTTTCTGCTGACCCGCTTCCGTGATCAGGTCACCCGCGCGCAGCCCTTTCGCGTAGGCCTCAGACGCTTCATCGACATTCGAAATCACCAGACCTTCGGCATCTGCATCCAATCCCATATCCGCGCGCAGCGTATCTGTGAGCGGGGAGATGGTCAGCCCGAGAATATCTGCGTTTTCTTCGACCGGAGCATCCTGCGTTTCTTCTTCGTCATCTTCTTTGCTTTCTGCGTCCTCACGGCGCCCCAGCGTGACCAGAACTGTCTGCGTGCCGCCATCGCGATGCACAATGACCCGTACGGCTTTGCCGACTTCTGTTTCACCGACCTGACGGACCAGACCACGGGTGTCTTCAACTTCGACACCGTCAAAGCTGATGATCACGTCGCCCGCTTTCAGACCGGCCTCTTGGGCGGGGCCTTCCGGAACATCGCTGATCAGCGCGCCGCCGGGTTTTTCCAGCCCCATCGCCTCGGCCATATCCTCGGTCACGTCCTGAATGCGGACGCCCAGCCAGCCGCGCCGGGTTTCGCCAAATTCGCGCAGCTGATCGACGACCTTTACCACCACGTTCGACGCCATCGAAAAGCCGATACCGATCGAGCCACCGTTTGGCGACAGGATCGCGGTGTTCACGCCGATCACTTCGCCGTCCATGTTGAACAACGGACCACCCGAGTTGCCCCGGTTGATCGCCGCATCTGTCTGGATGTAATCGTCATAAGATCCGCTGAGCGCCCGGTTGCGGGCCGATACGATACCAGCGGATACAGAAAAGCCCTGGCCCAGCGGGTTGCCCATGGCAATAACCCAGTCACCCACACGCGCCACGTCGCTGTCGCCAAATTGCACGTATTTCAAGGGGCCGGACGCCTCGACCTTGAGCAGCGCGATATCGGTTTTCTCATCGGTTCCGATGACCTTGGCCACCAGTTCTTTTTTGGGCTGCCCGTCGCCGGGGAAGAATTCCACAAGGATTTCATCAGCTTCCGCAATGACGTGATTGTTGGTGACAATGTAGCCATCTTCAGAGATCACAAAACCCGACCCAAGGGCGTTGCTACGTCGAGGCGGGCTGTTGTCATTGCCGCCGTTGCGATCCTGAAACTCGCGAAAGAAATCCTCGAACGGAGACCCCTCGGGCACGATACCCTGCGGACCTGTCTGACCTTCGATCAGGGTGCTTGTGGTGATGTTCACCACGGCCGGGCTGATCTTTTCGGCCAAGGGCGCCAGGCTTTCGCCTCTGGCCTGAGCGGAAACCGACTGCGCCAGCACAAGCAGCGTACCGGCAAAGGCCAGCCACAACAGCCGCATCCAAACACTCACGTCGTCCCACCGGACGGATAAACTGCGCGCTTTCGCCTGCACTTGAGCTCTCCTTGTCGACAATCTTGCCAAGGCCTGTTTCGGCCTTTCTTAGTTTCCAATGTAGTCAGTTTAACCCGGTGAGCAACTCGGGATCGCAGGGAAATCACCCGCACGTGAAACCGCCCCGTCAAAAGCCCAGTTGATATGCCCCCCAGAGCAGGATCAAACCGCTGACAACACAAAGCAACCCAGCCAGTCGCTGGCCCTGTACGGGCATGGCGCGCAGCGCCTCCAGCATCCGCTCGATAAGCGAAGGGGCCAGCGCATAGGCCAGCCCCTCGACAATCAGTACCAGCCCGAAGGCCAGAAGGATCATACCCATCATTCAGAGGCCGGAGCCGCTGGCACAGGCCGCCCTGTAGGAGACCCAAGGTAATTGAAGAACTCGGAATCCGGGCTCAACACCATCGAGCTATTACCGCCTTGCAGCGCATTCTCATAGGCCGTCAGTGAGCGGTAAAACTCAAAGAACTCCGGATCGGCACTGTAGGCTTCAGCAAAGATCGCGTTGCGTTCGGCGTCGGCCTCACCGCGGGTGATTTCAGCCTCACGACGCGCATCCGACACTAGTTCAACCACAGTTCGGTCGGCCTGCGCACGGACACGCTGCGCAGCCTCGTTACCGCGAGCGCGTTCATCGGTCGCTTCGCGTTCACGCTCGGCCTTCATTCGGTCGAACGTGGCTTCAAGGTTGGCTTGCGGCAGGTCGGTAGCTTTCAGGCGCACGTCAATTACGGTGACGCCCAGCGCGCGCGCTTCGGCAATAGCACTGTTACGGATACGCAGCATCAGCGCGGCACGGTCGGAACTCAGGATATCGCGTGAGGACACCGAACCCAGAACTTCACGGGTTTCGGCGCGCAAGATGCGATCCAGTCGATCCTCGGCAACCGGGATACCGCCAACACCAACCGCCTGACGGAACTGGTTCAGATCGGAAATTCGGTAACGTGCAAAGGCGTCAACGACCAGACGGCGGTCATCCAGCGGCGTGACCTCGAGCGGGTGCACGTCAATCGACAAGATTCGGTCATCGTAACGAACCACCTCCTGAATAAGCGGAATCTTGAAGGCCAGACCCGGCTCTTCCTTGACCGCGACAACGCGGCCAAATTGAAGAACCAGCGCGCGTTCACGCTCGTCCACGATGAAGATCGAGGACAGCACGCCGACTATCGCGATGAAAACGATCGGCAGAATAAATGTCGTCTTACGCATCAGTTGCTCTCCCCTGCAGGGCTTCGGCGCAGCTCGTTGAGCGGCAGATACGGCACAACACCCTGCCCTTGCCCACTCGAGCTCGGGTCCAGAATGATCTTATCGACGTCACCCAAAATCTGTTCCATCCGTTCCAGATACAAACGCTTGCGGGTCACGTCCGGTGCCTTGGAATACTCTTTCAGAACCGCGCTAAAGCGGCTGGCCTCACCCTGAGCGCTGTTGATCTGTTGGGCACGATACCCTTCAGCCTCTTCCAAAATCTGTGCGGCTTCACCGCGCGCTTCGGCGAGTACCCGGTTGGCATAGGCGTCAGCGACGTTCTGCAGACGGTCACGCTCTTGCGCGGCCGCCTGAACATCACGGAATGCCGCAATCACGTCCTGCGGCGGGTCGGCCTTGTCAAAGTTCACACGGACGATGTTCACGCCCGAATCGTAGCTGTCCATCGTATCCTGAATCAGTTCCTGCAGACGGTCAGCGATTACGCCACGATCCCTGTTCAGGATCGGTGCCAGTTCGCTTTGCGCAATGATCTCACGCATCGCTGATTCAGATACAGCTCGGATTGTCTGACGAGGATCACGCAGGTTGAACAGGTACTTGGCCGGGTCATTGATGTTCCAGACGACCTGATAGTCGATGTCGACCACGTTTTCGTCGCCGGTCAGCATCAGTTCACCTGAGCTGCCGCTTCCGCCGCCCATATCTTCGTTCTGTTCGCGGGTCACCGCAATGACCTCGGCAGTCACGAACGGCCACGGGGCAAAGTTCAGACCCGGATTACCGACGGCCGAGAATTCACCCAGAAACAGCTCAACCGACTTTTCTTCCGGTTTGACGGTGTAGAAGCTGGCAAGCCCCCACAACACGGCTGCCGCCACCAAACCGATTGCAATTGTACCTTTGGTAAAGGCCGGGCCACCACCGCCACCCGAGCCATTGGTACCACGGCCACCGCCACCACGACCGCCCATGAGGACGCGCAGTTGCTCCTGGCCTTTTTTCATCAGTTCGTCAATCTCGGGGATATGCGGGCCATCGCTTTCGGGGGGCTTGCGCCCGTCCCCGTTGTTACCCCGATTTCCTCCGCCACCGGATGAGCCTCCGCCCCCCCAGGGGCCGCCGCTGTTGCCCGCCATAAGTATCTTTTCCTTCGTTTTGGACCGTGTGATCACGGGTTCCCTTGTAACGTGTGTGCGCGCGCTTGCAAATCAAGCCGTGCGCACAGGTTGCCGCATTGTCACCAGTTCTTCGGCCATGACCGGGTGAACTGCAACCGTGCGGTCAAAATCTTCCTTGGTCGCGCCCATCTTTACGGCGATTCCCGCCAGCTGGATCATCTCGCCGGCACCGGGGGCGACAATATGGCAACCCAACACCTTGCGCGTCGCCTGAGAGACGATGAGTTTCATCAGCACCCGCTGCGTGCCGCCAGCAAAAGATTTCTGCATCGGCTTGAAAGATGTGGCATAGACCTCGATTGGTTCCTGCGCTGCCGCCTCTTCTTCGCTTAGACCTACGGTACCCATCTCAGGCTGAGTGAAGATCGCAGTCGGGATCAAGTCGTGATCCACCGGTGTCGGATTGCCTTTGAATACGGTTTCCACAAAAGCCATCCCCTCGCGGATCGCAACCGGTGTCAGGTTCACCCGGTCGGTCACATCGCCAATGGCAAAGATCGAGGGCACGGCGGTCTGGCTGTATTCATCCACGATGATCTCGCCCTTCCGGCCGCGTTCAACGCCCAAAGCCTCCAGCCCAAGGTTATCGGCATTCGGCGCACGGCCTGTGGCATACATCACCACATCAAAACTCTGCTCGGAGCCGTTGGTGGCCTTGACCCAGATCTTGTCGCCCTGCTTTTTCATCTCGATCACATTGGTGCCCAGATGCAAGTCGATGCCGTTCTGGCACATTTCTTCGCTGATCAGTCCACGCGCCTCGTCATCAAACCCCCGAAGGATCTGTGCGCCGCGATAGAACTGAGTCGTCTTGACCCCCAGCCCGTTCATGATCCCGGCAAATTCACAGGCGATATAACCGCCCCCTACGATCAGGATGCTTTCAGGCAGCTTGTCCAGGTGGAATATCTCGTTCGACGTAATCGCCAGTTCCGAGCCCGGGAAATCCGGAACAACCGGGCGACCGCCGGTGGCGACCAGAATGTGTTTGGCCGTTTTGCGGGTTCCGTCGTCCAGCTCGACCGTGTGGGCATCCACAAGGCGCGCACGCTGGTCAAAGCTTTCGACGCCGTTGTTCTTCAGGATATTGCGATATATCCCTTCCAACCGATCAAGCTCGGCCACCAGCTTGCCGTGGAAAGTGTTCCAGTTGAACGCGCCGGGCTGAATGTCCCAGCCATAGGCCTGCGCATCCCCGACCATGCCCGAGTATTCGCTGGCAAAGACCATCAGCTTCTTTGGCACGCAGCCCCGGATCACACAGGTGCCGCCATACCGGTCTTCTTCGGCCAGCGCGACCTTGGCACCGGTTTCGCCCGCCGCAACACGCGCCGCGCGGACCCCGCCCGAACCTCCGCCGATGACAAAAAGATCATAGTCAAAGCTCATGCCGGGTTCCTTCATTCAACTTTCAAAATTCTCTGGATATCTGGGCGTAAAAAACCCTGTGCCAACCCCCGGCGCGGAAAATTCGAACTTTCATGGCCACTTGCCGAAGGGACCTGCACGATACTCAGTCCGAAAAATCGGAAAACAGGTTATCGCACGACCCGCTGAGCAGCTGATCCAGTTCGACCGTGCCCGCGTTGATATCACGCAGCTCGACCCGGCCATCGCCATGGCCGATCACGACCTTGTCGCAGATGTCGATGAACAGGCCATTTTCCACAACACCGGGCACCTGGTTCAGGATCAGCGCCATCTGGCGTGGGTTGCCGATGCGCTTGAGGTGCAGGTCAAGGATGTGGTTGCCCTCATCGGTCACAAACGGGGCCTCGCCATTCATGCGCAGCGCCGAGGATGTCCCAAGCACATCCATCGTATCCAGAGCTTCCTCGATCAATGTGCGTGTTGTCTGCCAGCCAAAGGGAATGACCTCGACAGGCAGCGGAAAGGCCCCCAGAGTTTCAACTTCTTTGCCTGCATCGGCGATGACGATCATCTGGTCGCTGGCCGTGGCCACAATCTTTTCCTGCAGATGCGCACCGCCGCCCCCCTTGATCAGGTTCAGGTCCTGATCGAACTCATCCGCGCCGTCGATGGTCATGTCCAGCCAACCGGCCTGATCCAGTGAAATGACGTCAATACCAACCTCGCGGGCAAGCTGCGCCGTGCGGGTCGAGGTTGGAACACCCTTGATCCGCAGGCCGTCTTCGCGCACCCGTTCACCCAGACGGCGCACCAGCCAGGCGGCTGTCGATCCTGTGCCAAGGCCCACGCGCATCCCGTCTTCAACCATGTCGGCGGCACGGTACGCGGCAACGTATTTCGCGGTGTCGATTGGCGACAGATCTCTGGTCATGGCAGCTTTCCCAGTTTATTCTGACGGAGTTATAGGGAATGCGTCAGACGACTGCGACCCCATTTTGCGATCCGACAGGTGTTAAGATGTCTCAGGACTACGCGTTTCCTGTCGGAAAAGTCGCAATCATGTCTTACACCCACATCTTTGCGCTGTAAGTTGCGCGCATGTTGACGCCGTACCGCCTGCATTATGCCCCTGACAACGCCTCGCTGGTGATCCGGCTGGCGCTGGACGAGATAGGCGTGGCTTATGAAACCGTGCTGGTGGACCGCCGCCAGAACGAGCAGGACAGCGACGCGTATCGGTCGCTTAATCCCAACGGGCTGATCCCGGTTCTGGAAACGCCGCAGGGCCCGATTTTTGAAACTGCGGCGATCCTGCTTTGGCTGACGGAGCGCCATGGTCAACTGGCCCCGGCGGTGGATGATCCTGAACGCGCCGGATTTCTGAAATGGCTGTTCTTCGCGTCCAACACGTTGCATGCGGATCTGCGCATCCTGTTCTACGCTGAAAAATACATAGACGCCTCACAGGCCGACACGCTGCGCGCGGGCATCCGACCCCGGTTGCTGCAGCACCTGCGGTTGCTGGATGCGCTGGCGCAACGCGGGCCTGAGTGGTTTCGCGCAGGTGTCCCATCGGTTCTGACCTATTATGTTGCCTGCATGATGCGCTGGATGGCCCTGTACCCTGTAAGTGCTGACCGCAGCTGGTATCAACTGGCCGACACGCCGCATCTGCAGAAAGTGCTTCTGCACGTTGAGACATGCCCCGCCACCCGTTCGGCAATCGCTGCGGAAGGTTTGGGCGTTACACCCTTCACATCCCCTACTTACGCTAATCCCCCGGAAGGCTCGGCTATCTGATATGTTCCTATCTGTCTTCGATATGTTCAAAGTGGGCATTGGCCCGTCTTCATCGCACACAATGGGCCCGATGGTGGCTGCGGCGCGCTTTCTGGACATGATGCGCGCGTCCCCCTTTGAATTTATGGGTCTGAAAGGATCACTGCACGGCTCGCTGGCCTTCACCGGCGTCGGCCACGCGACCGATCGGGCGACCATTCTGGGTCTGGCGGGCTTTGTCCCCGACACCTATGACAACGAAAAGGCCGAGGCAGCGCTGGCCGATATCGCACGCACGCACACCGTCACGCCCGAAGGCCTGCCGACGCTTCATTTCGATCCCAAGGCGGATCTGATCTTTGACTACGACAACAATTTGCCCGGGCACGCTAACGGGATGATCCTGATGGCCACCGACGCACAGGGCGATGTGATCCTGCGGCAGGTGTTCTATTCGATCGGCGGCGGCTTTGTCCTGACCGAGGAAGAATTGGCTGCGGGGAAAGCCACCGATGAAGGCGACCCGGTCCCGTTCCCGTTCAAATCCGCCGCAGAAATGCTTGAGATGGCCAAATCCAGTGGCAAGACCATAGCCGGGATGAAGCGCGCAAACGAGATCGCGCGGGGCTGCGCCGACAGTTTCGCGAAAGGCTCGGCCCGTTTGTGGGACGTCATGAATGCCTGTATCGAACGTGGCTTGACCACTGACGGCATCCTTCCGGGCGGGTTGAAAGTGCGCCGCCGCGCGAAAGGCATCTATGATGCGCTGATGGCCGAGCGCGGCATGAACCTGACCGCGCCGCACACGATCAACGACTGGATGAGCGTCTATGCCATGGCGGTCAACGAGGAAAACGCGGCGGGCGGGCAAGTTGTCACTGCGCCAACCAACGGGGCCGCAGGTGTTCTGCCCGCTGTTCTGCGCTACTATCTGGACCACTTACCGGGCGCGTCCGAAAGCCATATCGAGGATTTCCTGCTGACCGCAGCGGCCATTGGCGGGTTGGTGAAGTACAACGCCTCAATCTCGGGTGCCGAAGCGGGATGCCAGGCCGAAGTTGGCAGCGCCGCCGCCATGGCGGCAGCCGGGCTTTGCGCCGTGATGGGTGGAACGCCCGAACAGGTGGAAAATGCCGCCGAAATCGCGCTGGAACATCATCTGGGCATGACCTGCGACCCCGTTGCCGGACTGGTTCAGGTTCCTTGTATCGAACGAAACGGGTTAGGCGCTATCAAAGCAGTTTCAGCCGCCTCACTGGCCTTGCGCGGGGACGGTCAGCATTTCGTGCCGCTGGACGCGGTGATTGAGACGATGCGCCAAACCGGCCATGACATGCATGAGAAATACAAGGAAACCTCGCTGGGTGGTCTGGCTGTGAACGTACCGAACTGTTGAAACAGAAAGCGAGGGGCGACATGCGTGGGCATTGTCTGTGCGGCAATATCCGGTTTGAGGTCGACCCTCCGGTACTTTCATGCGTCACCTGCCATTGCGACAGTTGCCGTCGCCAATGCGCAGCGCCGATGACATCGTATTTCGGAGTTCGCGATGGTCATTGGCGGTGGATCGGTGAAGAGCCCAAGCGCTTTAACTCCTCTCCCGGTGTCGAGCGCAGCTTCTGCCCGCATTGCGGCACGCCGATGTCCTTCCGTTCAACCGCCATGTCGGATGTGGTGCACCTATATGTCGCGACGCTGGGCGCTCCTGAAGCGCTGGAACCAACGTTGCATGTCGCGCATGAAGAAAAGCTGAAATGGCTGAAATTGGAGGATGGTTTGCCTACCTGCAACGGGCCGGATTACACCAAGGTTCAGCCCCTGCCCGACCGCTGACAACAGCGCTTCCCTCTGCGTCGCGAAACAGTTAGCGTCGCGCTCATGACTCAGGACAGACCCGTCTTTGGCATCTTTTTGATGCTTGGTTTTTGCGTGCTCGCGCCCTTGGGGGATGCGATGGCGAAGCTGTTGGGCGAGACCACACCGCTGGGTCTGCTGGTCATGGTCCGTTTCGCGGTGCAAGCGGTGATCCTGATCCCGCTGGTTGCGGTGACCGGGCGACCCTGGCGGATGCGCGGACGCATCCTGCGGTTGACCCTGCTACGGACGCTGCTGCATATCATCGGCATTTCGGCCATGTTCAGCGCGCTGCAATTCCTGCCATTGGCGGATGCCGTTGCAATTGCCTTCGTCATGCCATTCATCATGCTGCTGCTGGGCAAATATGTTCTGGAGGAAGAGGTCGGTTCCCGCCGTCTTGCTGCCTGCATCGTCGGGTTCATTGGCACGTTACTGGTCATTCAACCCAGCTTTGCCGAGGTGGGCGCACCTGCGTTGCTGCCACTGATCGTTGCCGTAGTCTTTGCCTTGTTCATGCTGGTCACCCGGCAAGTCGCGAAAGAGACCGACCCGGTGTCGCTGCAGGCTGTGTCCGGCGTATTTGCGACAGTCCTTCTGGCTCCGGTCCTTCTGATTGGCACGCAAATGAACATTCAGGAGCTCTCGATGACCCTGCCGTCCAGCGATTTGAACTGGCTGCTGATTGCGATCGGGGTGTTGGGTACGGTCGCGCATCTGCTGATGACGTGGTCGCTGCGCTATGCACCCTCTGCCACACTGGCCCCGATGCAGTATCTGGAAATCCCGGTTGCAACCCTGATCGGATGGGTGATTTTCAGCGATCTGCCCGATGGATTGGCTGCGGTTGGCATTGTCATAACCATTGCCGCAGGCCTGTATGTCATTCTGCGCGAGCGGGCCAGCGCCCGGTCCGCCCCGACAGAAACACCTGCATAAGCGGATCAAGCGCTGCGCGCGGGATCATCACCAACAGGCCCGGCCCATCCATCTTGAGCTCGACAGGCGCCAATGCGCGGTTGGATGTTCCCACCTGCCCGTCCGGTCGAAAAGCCAGATCGTCAATCGGCCATTCCAGCCCGGTACTGCGCCCCGTCACGGGCTGCATCGGAAACAGCGAGACCACATCGCCGGGTGCAACCGGCAGCTTGATCTCTGGCGGCGCGTGAAAAACCAGTTCACGTTCGCCCAGCAATATGCAGGCCTGATCCTGCCGCCGGACCAGAACGTTCAGAACGGCCAGTTGATGATCAAGTCGCCCGCCAAGAAACCCGGCCCCAAGAACCAGCGGAGCGTGCAGATTGCGAAGAGCCTTGTCGAAATCGGTGCTGTCCTGTTCGCGGATGGCAAACAGGCGATCCGCGGGAATTTTCGCTTGCGTCGCTTTGCTCAGCGAATCGAAGTCACCAATCACCGCATCGGGAATCCGGCCTGATTCTGTCAAAACGTCCGCTCCGCCATCGGCGGCAACGACCGAATTGACGCGATTCAGCACCAGATTCAGGTCTCCAGATCCGATAAATCCCCCTCCGAACAGCCCAATTGGATCGGCAGAGCGTACAATTGGCTCGATTTCCCTAAGATTGGCCATTTTTCCCGGATTTGGACACATTAAGACCACAAAATGATAGGTTCATGCATAAAGTTCAGAGCCTTCGTGTGCTCCCGATTCCGGGTAAGTGGGCTCTCGTAGTTTGTAAAGGACGTGCGTCTGATGGTACAGAATAACAAGGTACTAACCGTTTCATATGGAACCTTCTCCTGCACTTTGGAAGGATTCGATGATTCCTTTGAAACGATGAAAGCCATCGCCGAATATTTCCGCGATCTCGCAGCGGATGATCGTTACTTCGGCTCGGAACCCCCGCAACCTGATGCCGAAATGCTGACCCGCATCGCCCGGCGCGATGCGTCGCAGCGCGTCGAAGCCCGTCAGAACGAATCCGGCCTGTTGCTGCGCGCCACTCAGACAACCGAAACCCCTGTCGCTGCTGAAGAGTCGGCCCCGCACACGGCCACGATCAATGTTGCCGAAACTCCCGCTCACGTTCAGCCACAACCGGCCCCTGCGCAGACCGGGTTCGCCGAAGCGGAACCTGTCGCGGACACCCCACCCCCGGCCGCTGACAGCATCGCGGCGAAACTGCAACGCATTCGCGCAGTCGTCTCTCATTCCGATGTGCCCGCGGCCGAGTATTCCGAAGACGAAGACTCACCGCTGTTGGCCAATACCGCCCCCCCGGTAGATGCAGTGGCCGCCGCGTTTGAGGCCGGTGCGCTCAGCGCGGAAGACTTTGCCGAGCCCACAGAGCCTGAAGCCCAGGAAACCGAAGTGCCTGCGGCACCTGCGATTGACGAGATGCAGGATCAAGAAGCTGAAGAACCGCAAGCGGCTGAGACAGCTGATGCGCTGATTCCCGAAGTTGCGGAAACTCAGATCGAAGAAGACGTTGACCTGCAGGCGCCCCTGACCCCCCAGCCCCTGCAAATCGACGAGATCGAAGACGCGCCGGTGGCGGATCAGACCGCCGCCGAGCCTCTGTTGGCTAATCTTGAAGACGTTGCCGAAGACGATTTCGACGAAGAGGATGCCCCCAACATCCTCAACGTAGAAGACGTAGCAATTGAATCCGACGATGAACCGGTCGAGGAAGACCTGACGCAGGGTGTTTTGACGGCAGAAGACGAAATGCACCTGCTGACCGAAATTTCCGAGATCGAACAGCACCTGTCCGGTCGTTCGAGCCAAAAACTGGCGGACGATGCGGATCCCGATCAGGATATGTCGCGCCTGATGGCAAAGACCGGTGAGCATATGGATGACCCCAGCAGCAGCGATGCGCGCGAAACCTATTCGCACCTGCGCACCGCCGTCGCAGCCACCGAAGCCGACCGCGACGGTCAGGCACGCTCGGAAGAGGCGGCCGACCGGGATTACCGCGGCGATCTGGCATCCGTGGTCAGCCCACGGCGACCCGAAATCAAGGTAACCAGCATGCGTCCGGCACCGGAAGCTCCGGCGCCGCTCAAGCTGGTGGCCGAGCAGCGGGTGGATGAACACGGAACATCCGCAAGCCCGGTCTCGCCACGTCGTGTCACCGCAGACCAGGACGCAACCGGATCGGAGGAAGGCGGTTTCGCACAGTTTGCACAGGAACAGGGTGCGCAATCGCTGCCTGATCTTCTGGAAGCGGCTGCCGCATATCTGTCCTTCATCGAAGGTCAGGAGCAGTTTTCGCGCCCACAGCTGATGAACAAGGTGCGTTCACTGAAACAGGACGAGTTCAATCGCGAAGAAAGCCTGCGTTCTTTTGGACAGTTGCTGCGCGATGGCAAGATCGAGAAAGCCGGAGGCGGGCGTTTCGCGGCGTCCAACCTGATCGGTTTTCGCCCCGATGACGAGCGTGCCGTAGGCTGATCACGCCACAAGGTTTCCAAGCAAGGCCGGGTCTATCCCCGGCCTTTTTGCTTTTTTGCCATTGGACCATACGCCTGCCCTGAATGACAAAGCCCAAGCGTTTCGACTGAAACCAGACAGCCAGCACCTTACTGCCGAGAACCACGCGTTTCCTGCGCGGTGCTCAGCAGGCCCGGTCATTTACACGTACCTGACGAGCTCTAGGGCTGATCGGGGTCTTCTTTACCGACGCCGCGAAACACAAACTTGAACGGCAGGGCCCAAAGGATGCCCAGCACAATATAAACCAGCAACTCAATCCAGATCGGAGGACGCCCCAGCAAGTTCACGATCGTCACAACAGCGATGATGTACAGCGGAAGGCCAAGCACAAGGATCACCAGCGACCAGCGCCGGCGTGCCTTGTAACTCAACCTTGTCTTCTGTTTTTCGCTCATCAGTCGGCAAAGGGGTCTGTCACCAGAATGGTGTCATCCCGCTCCGGGCTGGTGGACAAAAGTGCCACCGGGCATTCGATCAGTTCTTCGACCCGACGTACATATTTGATCGCATTTGCAGGTAAATCCGCCCAGCTGCGCGCGCCTTCGGTCGATTCGCTCCACCCCGGCATTTCTTCATAAATCGGGGTACAGCGGGCTTGCTGATCAGCTGCGGTTGGAAGGTAATCCAAACGCTCGCCATCCAGCTCATACCCGGTGCAGATCTTAAGGGTCTCAAACCCGTCCAGAACATCCAGCTTGGTCAGCGAGATACCGTTCACGCCGCTGGTGGCGCAGGTCTGGCGCACTAGACAGGCGTCGAACCAGCCGCAGCGGCGCTTGCGGCCTGTTGTCGTGCCGAATTCGTGCCCGCGTTCACCCAGACGCTGACCGTCTGCGTCTTCCAACTCGGTCGGGAACGGCCCTTCTCCAACGCGGGTGGTATAGGCCTTAACAATGCCAAGCACGAAATTGATCGAGCCCGGACCGATTCCAACGCCGGTTGCCGCCTGCCCCGCAATCACATTTGACGACGTCACAAAGGGATAGGTGCCAAAATCGATATCCAGCAGCGCGCCCTGCGCCCCTTCAAACAGGATGCGTTTCCCGGCTTTGCGCTTTTCGTTCAGCACTTTCCAGACAGGTGCTGCAAACGGCAGAATTTGTTGCGCGATCTCTTTGAGCTGGGCAATTAGCGCGTCGCGGTCAACCGGTTCGATACCCAGACCCTTGCGCAACGGATCGTGATGTTGCAATGCGCGGTCCACGCGGGCCTCCAGCGTGGCTTCGTCCGCCAGATCGGCAACGCGAACGGAACGCCGCCCAACCTTGTCTTCATAGGCCGGGCCAATTCCACGACCGGTTGTTCCGATCTTGGTGCCTTTGCTCGCAGCTTCCTCGCGCGCACGATCCAACTCGCCGTGGATCGGCAGAATCAACGGCGTGTTTTCGGCAATCATCAGCGTGTCGGGCGTAATCTCAACACCCTGCGCCCGGATGGTTGCGATCTCATTGACCAGATGCCAGGGGTCCAGAACCACCCCATTGCCAATAACGCTCAACTTGCCGCCGCGTACCACACCCGAAGGAAGCGCGTGCAGCTTATAGACCTCGCCGTCTATCACCAGCGTATGACCGGCATTGTGACCGCCCTGAAAACGCGCGATTACGTCCGCCCTTTCGCTGAGCCAGTCGACAATCTTGCCTTTTCCTTCGTCGCCCCATTGGGCGCCGACAACAACCACGTTGGCCATATCCGGTCCTTTTCGTGCTGAGTGATCAAACCCGGCTCATATAGCGGGGCAAAAACGGCAGGGAAACCGATATTTCGCCGCAGAGGAAAATCGCGCAGGCGCGCGATGCCTCCGGCGGGGATATTTAAAGCCAGATGAAGAGCGGATCCCCTGCTTCATCTGGCTTTAAATATCCCGGGGGAGGCGCCCGGAACGGGCGGCGGGGGCAGAGCCCCCTACCCTGTCATCGCAAGTGGACAGGTTGTCCGTGCGGAGTGGTCAGGTAAGCCTCTTCCCAGGCCTTATGCAGATCAAGCACATCCTTCGGCATGGCAGCGCCCTGTTCGACCAGCAATGCCTCAAGCGTTTCCAGCCATGCGTGGAAGTAATCGTCACCGCCATCCAGTTCCCGGGCAAGCCCGTTGCGTTTCAATGTCGCTGAAAAACGCGCCGCCCAATCCGCCCATTCGAACCGCCCGGCCTCGTTCAGCGCGACGGTGACGGCAAAGACCTGAGCGTGCCACGGCTCAGCAAAAACCGGCTCGGGGGCTCCGTATGTGATACAGTCGTTCATGCCGGTTGCAGGTAGCTTTGCCAGAGGTCCAGAACCACCTGGTCGGCGGGATGTTCGGGGGCGGCCCAGAGTTCTGATGCCGCAAAGACCACTGCATAAATCGGCTCTGGCGCCTCACCCAACCCATGCGCATTGGAATCGGGCAGAACATGGGTTCCGTGCAGGCGCAGGATTCGGCCCCTGGCACCGGATGCATAGACAGGCAGGCGCGTGTGACCTCCATCCACGAGGCGATTTGCCGCCGGTCGGACCGTGACAACCTCTTGCCCCACAGAATACAGCGCCACGACATTGGAAGGCCTGTCCGCAGGCCCGCCTTTGGCCAGCGAAGCGGACACCGCTTCCGCCTTGAGCGCTCTGTCCGCCAAGGGGTGCGGTTCGTCGCCGCTCACGCCACGCAGATCATCCAATGTCAGAACACCCTTTTCGACCAGCAGATCGGCCAGACCGGATATCCATTTTTCATAATACGAAAACCGGGCGTAATCCCTCGGGGACAGGCGTTCGCGCGCGTGGCGCGAAACGTCGATGTTCCACTGCCCCAGAAAACCGGATGCAAGTGTCACCGCAAGAGCGCGGGCGTGCCAGTCTTCGGCAAAGACCGGCGCATCCTCTGTCTCGGGGTTTATCGGACCGTCACCGAAACGTCCTCCCATATCGTGAACGCGGGTCATGCGGGCACCCTTGGAAGGCCCGTGCCAATCATGCTGTCGCGCGTCACAAGCGCGGCAAGCCCCTCTTCGCTCATCCCGTCTGTGCCTACAGGGCGCATGGGCAAGACGAGATAGCGAACCTCGGCTGTCGAATCCCAAACCCGTACAGATGTGTCTTGGGGCAAGGTGACGCCGAATTCGGCCAGCACCTTGCGCGGTTCTCGCACTGCGCGGGCGCGGTAGGCGTCGGATTTGTACCATCCGGGCGGTATGCCCAGCAGCGGCCAGGGGTAACAGCTGCACAGCGTGCAGACGACCATATTATGCCGGTCGGGTGTGTTCTCAACCACCACCATATGTTCACCCTGGCGGCCATAATAGCCAAGGTCGGCCACGACCGGAGTGGCGTCTTCAAGCAGGGCAGCTTTGAAGGCAGGGTCGCTCCAGGCTTTGGCAACGACGCGCGCGCCGTTTTGCGGCCCGATCCTGTTCTGATAAGTGTCGATAATCTCATCCAGAGCCGCCGGATCGATCAGCCCTTTGCGGGTCAGAATCGTCTCGAGCGCTTTGACGCGCAATGCGGGTTCAGGTGGCAACAGGGCATGCGGGTGGTCGTGATCGTCATGTGGCATGGCCGCAGCCTGCGTCACAAATCGACACACTGTCCAGTCCCTTTGACGTGATGGGATACATCAAAGAAGTTGATGCCAACTCCTGACTTGCCCCCGCTGGCAAACTTGCATAAGTACCACGCGATACACGCCACGCTGTACAGGACCACCATGGAAAACGTCGTTCTCATCATCCATCTTCTTCTGGCTCTGGGCCTGATCGCCGTTGTCCTGATGCAGCGGTCCGAAGGCGGCGGCCTGGGTATGGGTGGTGGCGGTGCCATGGCTGGTCGCGCAGCAGCGACGGCATTGGGCAAGGTGACTTGGATTCTGGCGGCCTGTTTCATCGTCACCTCGATCACGCTGACCATTCTTGCGGCTCAGAAATCTTCGGGCAGCTCGGTAATCGATCGTCTGGGTGTTCCAGCGCCAGCTTCGACAGAAGAAAGCACACCGGCGATTCCGTCGGTTGATGATCTTCTGCCGCCGGCGCAGGACGACAACGCGCCACTGATCCCACAGGCGGATTGATCCACAAAACCTAGAAACCTGAAAGAGGACTGCAACAGCATCTTGCGGTTCTCTTGCGCTTTTGGCGCGAATCCTTTATATGTGAAGTCCCGTGATGCAGCGGTTTTTCGGAACCGTCGGGCAGCTGATTTTGACGTCTCACGGGAGCAGCCGAAAAACTATGGCACGTTTTATTTTCATCACCGGTGGTGTGGTTTCGTCCTTGGGCAAAGGGCTGGCTTCGGCAGCATTGGGCGCATTGTTGCAAGCCCGCGGTTATTCGGTGCGTCTGCGCAAGCTGGACCCCTATCTGAACGTCGATCCCGGTACGATGTCGCCCTTTGAGCATGGCGAAGTGTTTGTCACCGATGATGGTGCCGAGACCGATCTGGACCTTGGCCACTACGAACGGTTCACCGGAGTCGCGGCACGCAAGACCGACTCGGTCAGTTCCGGGCGGATCTATTCGAACGTGCTCGAGAAAGAACGCCGTGGCGATTACCTTGGCAAGACCATTCAGGTGATCCCGCACGTCACAAATGAGATCAAGGATTTCATCGCCATCGGCGAGGATGAGGTTGATTTCATGCTGTGTGAGATTGGCGGCACTGTGGGCGATATCGAAGGCCTGCCCTTCTTTGAAGCCATCCGTCAGTTCAGTCAGGACAAACCGCGCGGCCAGTGTATCTTTATGCATCTGACGTTGCTGCCCTACATCAAAGCGTCGGGTGAGTTGAAAACCAAGCCGACCCAGCACTCGGTGAAAGAACTGCGTTCGATCGGTCTGGCCCCCGATATTCTGGTCTGCCGGTCCGAAGGGCCGATCCCGACCAAGGAACGGGAAAAACTGGCCCTGTTCTGTAACGTGCGTCCGGACAGCGTGATCGCAGCGCAGGACCTGTCGACCATCTACGACGCCCCGCTGGCCTATCACCGCGAAGGTCTGGATCAGGCGGTTCTGGACGCGTTCCAGATCAGCCCCGCCCCCAAGCCCGATCTGGCCAAATGGGAAGATGTGAGCGACCGCATCCACAACGCCGAAGGCGAAGTGAAAGTGGCAATTGTTGGCAAATATACGCAGCTTGAAGACGCCTATAAGTCGATTGCTGAGGCGCTGACCCATGGCGGTATGGCCAACCGCGTGAAGGTCAAGATCGAGTGGGTGGATGCCGAGGTTTTCGATACCGAAGACGCGGCCCCGTATCTGGAAGGCTTCCACGCCATCCTCGTCCCCGGTGGGTTTGGCGAGCGTGGCACCGAAGGCAAGATCAAGGCGGCACAATATGCGCGCGAGCACAAGGTTCCCTATCTGGGCATTTGTCTTGGCATGCAGATGGCGGTGATCGAGGCTGCGCGGAACGCTGCGGGAATCGCCGAAGCCGGGTCCGAGGAATTCGACCATGAGGCCGGGAAGAAACGGTTTGAACCGGTGGTCTATCACCTCAAGGAGTGGGTACAGGGCAACCACAAGGTCGAGCGCAAGGTCGGCGACGACAAGGGCGGCACAATGCGCCTTGGGGCTTACAACGCAGTATTGGCGGATGGATCCAAAGTGTCCGAGGTTTATGGCGGCACGCAGATCGAGGAACGGCACCGCCACCGCTATGAAGTGGACATCAAGTATCGCGACAAGCTTGAAAAAGCGGGCCTGAAGTTTTCGGGCATGTCCCCGGACGGTCGTCTGCCCGAAATCGTGGAATGGGCGGATCATCCTTGGTTCATCGGCGTTCAGTACCACCCGGAACTGAAGTCCAAGCCGTTTGACCCACATCCGCTGTTTCGCGAATTTGTGCGGGCCGCAAAAGACACCTCGCGCCTAGTCTAATCTCTGACTGTGTCGGACTGTCACCCCACGTTGTTTCGTGCGGACTGACCTCTTAACTGTGTGGAGAGGCAGGTTTTCTGCTTTTGCATTTCACGGTTTCAGGAGATTTCCGATGAGCAACGCAACAACGATCACCAACCTTCAGCAAGCGCTTCATATGGAGCTTACTGCCGCGCACCAATACCAGTTGCACGCGCACGTACTGGACGACTGGGGCCTTGATATTCTGGCCGAGAAAATGCGGGGCGAGATGCAGGAAGAGCTGGTGCATTCTGACGCCTTTATCGAACGTATCCTGTTTCTGGGTGGAACCCCCGAGCTTGCGTTTCAGAAAAGCCCGGCCGCAGCGGGCACACTGGAAGAAATGTTCGTGTCTGATCTCAAAGACGAGAGTGAGGCCGTCGACTTCTACACCAATGCAGCGCAACAGGCGGCCGAAGTTGGTGATGTTGGTTCGCGTACACTGTTCGAACGCATCCTGATGGAAGAAGAAGGTCATAAAGCCTGGCTAGAGACACAGCTGAGCCTTCTGCAACGTCTGGGCGAATCTGCGTTTAGCGCGAAATTCGTCTCTGGCGCTGCGGGCGAAGCCTGAGACCTTGGTTTCAAACCGGTGGATGTCACAGGTGCTTTGCGCAGTTGACGCATTCTGTGCCTGTGCCGTCACCTCAAAGTGACCTGTCTGGGTGCAAAAACTCTGGCCGGGTCATTTTCGCAGCGTTAGCTGTAGGATACGTGACAACAGGAGAGTTCCGATGACCAGCCAGTCCCAGAAAGCCGTGACCTTTACCAGCCTTCACAAGAAGGGCGATCCTGTCATTCTGTTCAATATCTGGGACGCTGGCAGCGCTGGCGCCGTTCGGGACGCCGGTGCCCAGGCCATCGCGACCGGCAGTGCCCCTGTTGCGATGGCGCAGGGCTATGGCGACGGGCAGAACATTCCACTTGAGGCCGCGTTGGACAATGCACGTCGTATCGTTGCGGCGGTTGATCTGCCGGTAACACTGGATTTCGAGGGTGCTTATGCCGAAGACCCGCAAGGGATCGGGCAAAACGTTTGGCGCGCGCTGGACTGCGGTGTTGTCGGGTTCAACTTTGAAGACCAGATCATAGGTGGCGACGGTCTCTACGATATCGCCACTCAGGCCAAACGCGTTGAAGCGATGTGCGACGCTTGCGCGCGCGCAAGCATTCCCGCCTATGTCAATGCGCGCACAGATATCTTCCTGAAGGCCGCTGCGGACACCCATGACGACGCGATGCTGGATGAGGCCATTGCCCGTGCCAATGCCTATGCTGACGCAGGCGCCAGTGGATTCTTTGCACCCGGGCTAAAGAACGAAGCCCTGATCGCCCGGCTTTGCGAATCCACCACGTTGCCGGTCAATATCATCGCTCTGCCCGGCACGCCGGATACGGCCACTCTGGCAAAGCTCGGGGTCGCGCGGATCAGCTACGGTCCGGTCCCCTATCGCCAAATGCTGGCCTGGTTGCAGAACGCAGCCAAAGAGGCCCTGACCCGGTAAACGTCTCAAAAACCTCACCAAGGCCATTTCTCCGGATTCTGAGTGACCTGGGTGTCAATCTATCTTCAAAGTTGGTTAGGGTTTTCATTGAATAACCCCGACCAACTAAACCGATCAAGAAACCGGAATCCCCGTAAACCCTGACGAGTCGAAAGATAACGCTATGGTTTTGAACGCCTTTTTTTAAGGCGCCGATAATTCAGCTCCCTTAGAATCCGACCTATTCTTGAGCCCTTCAATTGAGATCGTTTACCACCCGAAGGCGGCGTATGCTTTCCTTGAACTGAACCAAACCGTGTTTCACGCCAGCCCTGATCCTTCCAGACCCGGTGCAAAAGCTCCAACCGAACATCTGCGTAATCTTCGGCAATCATGACCTGCACTTCATGCGCTGGCTTACGCATCACGACCATGAATTCGATACCCATGGGTTCCTGCACGTCTTCGATTTGCAAAGATGACAAGCCCAGGTATTGGCAGTCTTGCAGCATCAAGCGCAGTGAACTGGGTGTCATCACAGTGCAATGAGCATCCTGATAAGGAGACTCTGGCGTTGTTTGCTGCCACTGTTCCCACAAAACAGTGGGATCAAATTGCAGTCTGTGAAGTTCAGGTGGTGTATTGTGGTTAACAGGCTTGAACACCGCTCCGCAAGTCTCGCGAGAGAGAACGTAACGCGAGTCAAAAACCTGCTTTTCTGTCGGTTTCTTTCGATCTTCCCGGTAGGCTTCAAGCCATTCTGACGTAGTTGTCGGGGGGCGGAAATGGTCGAAACATAACCGCCCATCCGGCACGATCATGATCAAGCGCCCCCCTGGCTTCAGTAGCGCCTCACAAGCCTGAAGAAATTTGATCGGATTCGGCAGATGTTCAAAATTATGGGAACTATATATATAATCAAAACTGCCATGTTCGTCCTTTGGCACAACTGAACCCAACTCGGTGGCGCTGCCGACGAAGTCTATCTCCTCGATAAGGCCGTAACTATCGGGGTTAATTGTGTCATTTCTCTCCGCCGACGCCAATAGTTCTTGCGCGGTCAGCACGTCTGCTATTTTGACATTGTAGCCTTCAGCTTTCGAAACGAGCGGATTGAACCAAGGTGCGATTTCCAGCCCCTTGTCTGACTTACTGATCCCCATTGCGGCAGGTAAACGCGGTATCACGTAAATTTCCTTTCAAATGCAACTTTATCGTGCGCAGCTCTGATTCAGCGTGGGACATACGCCATACTATAGCAAGACCGGCATTTCGTGCTTGGCCGATCACGACCTGTCGTCTAGGTGTTTGTTATGTTGAAAAGGTTCTTTAAGGCGCTCAGACCGCCTCATCATGAACAATTGCCGGACCCGGATGCAGAACTTGCTCTGGGTGCTCTGATGGTGCGCGTCGCGCAGGCAGATCGCGATTATAAGCTGGAAGAGATCAGTCTGATCGACAAGATACTGGCCCGTCTTTACCAGCATAACGCGATTGAGGCGGCCAAGGTTCGGGCCACCTGCGAAAAGCTTCATGCTGCGGCACCGGAAACTGATACGTTCGGCAAACTGATCCGGGAAACCACGGACCTGAAAGAGCGGCTGGCAGCCCTTGACGCGTTGTGGGAAATCGTTCTGGCGGATGGCAGTTCGGACGAGGGCGAGATAAAGATCGTCGAAGAAGCCCGCATATCCATGGGCCTGAGCTATAATGACAGTCAGGCATCGCGCGAGCGCGTCCAAAGCCGCTTGGATGTGAGTTAAGCGCCCGCTATATCTTACCCATGTTCAGCGACTTTCTTTCCAAGCTCACACAGCCCAAGCCCGACCCGCTTGTCGAAGATGATGCCCGCCTGGCCCTGACGGCCCTGCTGGTGCGTCTGGCACGATCTGACAACGATTATTCTGATTCCGAGATGGCGCGCATCGACCGCATCTCGGCTGAACGATACGGTTTGTCCCCGTTCGAAAGCGCGGCTTTGCGCGCCCGTGCCGAAGACCTTGAGGCCGAGGCCCCCGACACGGTCCGTTTTACCCGCGCCATCAAGGAAGCAGTCGCTTATGAAAACCGGCTGGCGGTGGTTCAGGCGCTGTGGTCGGTGGCCCTGGCTGATGGCCACCGTACGGGTGAGGAGGACTCGCTGCTGCGTCTGGTTGTCAGCCTGCTAGGGGTCAGCGACGTGGATTCGGCTTTGGCCCGGCAAAAGGCCGCTAAATCTTGATAGCCATGCTTGGCATGTATGACATGCCCGAGGTTCAGGCCGCCAATGATCGGTTCTGGGGGTTGATTCGTGCGCATTTGGGATGCGGGCCAGAACAGCTGACCCGAGACACCGATGTTTGGCAGGTCTGGCTTGATCCCGAACTGGTGCTGGCGCAGACCTGTGGAATGCCCTATCGCACACGCTTGCATGGTCGGGTTCAACTGGTGGGCACCCCGGATTACGGCCTGCCCGGTTGTCCTGCCGGGCATTATTGCTCGGTCTTTGTGGCGCGGCGCGACGACAACCGCACGCTGGCGGGCATGACTGACGGTATCTTCGCGTATAACGAAGCGCTGTCTCAATCCGGCTGGGCAGCACCGATCACGCATCTATCCCGGGAGAACCTAAATCCTGCGTCGTTGTTGGAAACAGGCGGTCACGCGCTGTCAGCGCAGGCGGTCTCGGACGGGAAGGCAGATTTCGCCGCGCTGGATGCATTGACCTGGATGATGTTGCAGGAACATACCGATCTGGGCAAAAGCCTGCGCGAATTGGCAAAAACCTCTCCTACACCAACCCTGCCCTATATTACTGGACCCGACCAAAACGCGGATCTGGTCGCAGACGCAGTTCGAACAGCAATAGTCGGCCTTGCCGAACACGACCGCAAAACGCTGCATATTCAGGGGCTGATCGACATCCCGGCGGAGGAGTACCTGTCCGTACCGACCCCGCCACCGCCATGCGCACAGCGGATAATCTGATGACCAAATTGTCCGGTGCATTTGGTCATTTTGGCTGTTTCCGACCCTGAATTTGCGAATTGCGCATTGCATTGAGCAAAATTTTCGGCCCTATTACCGCACCAACACCACAAACTACTGGACTGCCCGTGACAGAAATCGCTCCCGTCATCGAAATCAAAAACCTTCACAAAAGCTTCGGCAATCTGGAAGTGTTGAAGGGGGTGGATATCACAGCGCATGGCGGCGACGTGGTCTCGCTGATCGGGTCGTCGGGGTCAGGAAAATCAACTTTGCTGCGCTGCTGCAATCTGTTGGAAGACAGCCAGCAAGGTGAAATTCTGTTCAAAGGCGAACCTGTCAAATGGTCGGGCGATAGCCATGGGCGCCGCCCCGCGGACCCCAAGCAGGTTCTGCGCATCCGCACCAACCTGTCGATGGTGTTTCAGCAGTTCAATCTGTGGGCGCATATGACCATCCTGCAAAATGTGATGGAAGCCCCCGTGACCGTTCTGGGCCGCGACAAGGCCGAAGTGGAAGACAGCGCGCGCAAATACCTTGAGAAAGTAGGGATTGGCGACAAATGCGACGCCTATCCGGCACAATTGTCCGGCGGTCAGCAACAGCGTGCCGCGATCGCGCGGGGGCTGTGCATGGAACCGCAGGCGCTGTTGTTCGACGAACCGACCTCGGCGCTGGATCCCGAACTGGAACAGGAAGTGATCAAGGTGATCAAGGATCTGGCCGCAGAAGGGCGCACCATGATCATCGTGACCCATGACATGAAAATGGCGGCAGATATCTCGAGCCACGTGGTATTTCTTCATCAGGGCCTGATCGAGGAAGAAGGTTTGCCCGAAGATATCTTTACGTCACCCGAATCCGAACGGCTTCGGGGCTTTCTCTCCGCTACTCAAGCGGCTTAACTTCAAGAACAGAACCAAAACTGGGGAGTAACCAATGAAAAACCTGATTCTGTCCACTGCAGCCCTGGCGCTGACTGCTGGTATCGCGATGGCCGACACGGTCCGCATGGGCACCGAGGGCGCCTACCCTCCGTACAACTTCATCAACGATGCAGGTGAAATCGACGGGTTCGAACGTGAAGTCGGCGACGAGCTGTGCAAACGCGCTAACCTGGAGTGTGAATGGGTCAAGAACGACTGGGACTCGATCATTCCGAATCTGGTCTCGGGCAACTACGACACCATCATCGCCGGTATGTCGATCACAGCCGAACGTGATGAGGTCATCGACTTTACCCAAGACTATTACCCGCCGACCGCTTCGGCCTATGTCGCGACCTCTGACTCGGCAGACGTAACCGGCGGTGTCGTTGCTGCGCAAACCGCCACGATCCAGGCGGGCCACGTTGCCGAATCTGGTGCAACCCTGGTCGAATTCGCGACCCCGGAAGAAACTATTGCAGCCGTCCGTAACGGCGAAGCCGATGCCGTTCTGGCCGACCGCGACTATCTGGTGCCGTTGGTCGAGGAATCGGGCGGTGAGCTGGTCTTTATCGGCGATCCGGTTCCGCTGGGCGGTGGCGTCGGCATGGGCCTGCGTGAAAGCGACGGTGAACTGCGCGGCAAGTTCGACGAAGCCATCACTTCGATGAAAGCTGACGGCACGCTGAACGAGATGCTGATCAAGTGGTTCGGTGAAGGCACCGCCACATACGGTACTGACGGTTCGGTCGTCACCAACTAAGACCTGACCAATCCCGGTCCGGTGCTTTGGCGCCGGGCCGCTTCCGGCCTAGCCGGAACAGACGTTGGAAAGACGCCATATGTTCTCGTACTGCGCTGATCCTGACACGCTGGGCACGTTCCGCTGGTTTTCATGCTACCTGACCAATGGCGTCCACTGGTCGTTCTACCTGTCTTTCATCAAGGTTTTGGCCTTGCTGGCTGTGACCGCCCCTGTCGCTCTTGGCTTCGGGTTTGCAGGTGCCATGGCGGCGCGCTCGCATTTCCCCCCGCTCAGCTGGCTGGGCAAAGGGTATATCGCGATTGTGCGCGGCGTGCCCGACATTGCGTTTTTCCTGTTCTTCGTCATCGCGTTGGATCAGGCGTTTGAGTGGACGCGGCATAAGATATTGTGCCCGGACTGGACCGACCCAATCCGCCAGGGCAATGACTTCCTCGTTTGTCAGGCCGCCAAGCTGCCACTCGGAACCGCGCCTGAATGGGTGCATGAAACCTATGGGTTTTTCCTTGCGGTCATCACCTTCTCTATCGTTTTTGGCGCCTTTGCGGCCAATGTCCTGTTCGGCGGAATGCGCGCCGTACCACATGCGCAACTGGAAACGGCCGAAGCTTATGGCATGAATCGCCGCCAGACCTTCTGGAAAATCCTCGTACCTCAGATGTGGGTTTACGCGCTGCCCGGCCTGTCCAATCTGTGGATGGTGCTGATCAAGGCGACACCCCTGCTCTTCCTGCTGGGCGTCGAAGATATCGTGTATTGGGCGCGCGAACTGGGCGGCACCAAAACCTCGAAATTCACGCAATACCCGCATGGCGACTGGCGCATGTGGTATTTCCTGTTCCTGCTGATCTTCTACCTTGGCATGACCCGTTTCTCGGAACTTGGGCTTGAAAAACTGATGCGGCGATTGTCCCACGGACAGGCCACTTCCGGCGGAGAGCTTCTGCGCAAGGAGACCACGGCATGATGATCCGCGTTCAAGACCGCAACAGGGTGCCGCACGCGATTGCACAGCAATCTCTCTCGCGCCCGCAATCTCCTTTCCAAGGAGCCCGATCATGAGCTGCATCCAGACCATTCAGGATTACGGCCTGCGGTCGCTTGGCTTTGGCGAACGCCTGCTGCCCAAGACCGATTTCACCCTGTGCGAACAGTTCACCCTGATCGGCTCGGGCATGATCTGGAACATCTATTTCGGCGTCATGGCGCTGGCGACCGGGTTCTTTCTGGCCACCGCGCTGGCCGTCGGCAAAGCCTCGACCAACAAATGGCTGCGCAAACCTGCCGAATGGTTCATCTTTCTGTTCCGGGGCTCGCCTCTCTTTATCCAGTTCTTCTTTGCTTATTTCTTCTTCCTGTCGCTGAAGAAAACATATCCGATGTTCGACGCCTTCACCTCGGCCTGGCTGGGGGCGCTGATCGTGCTGTTCCTGAACACCGCAGCCTATTCGGGTGAGATTTTTTACGGTGCCCTGCGCTCGATCCCCAAGGGAGATATCGAAGCGGCAGATGCCTATGGCATGTCCGGCTGGTCGCGGTTTCGGCGGATCGTCTGGCCCACCATGCTGCGTCTGGCCTGGCCGGCCTATACGAACGAAGCGATCTTTCTGTTCCACGCCACCACGCTGGTCTTCTTCTCGGCCTTTCCGGCCTGGCAGCAGCGTGGCGACGCGCTCTATTACGCCAGCTATTTCGCGGACAAAACGTTCAACCCCTTCATCCCCTATCCAATTCTGGCGTTCTATTTCATCCTGCTAACATTGGTGATTGTCGGGGGATTCGGCCTGATCAACAAACGACTGAACCGCCACCTGCCCACCGCTAAACGGGCAAAAATGCGGTTCAAACTGAACCTGGCGCGCTAAAGGACGGCGCGCCGCAAATTCCGGCGTTCAAGCCTACACTACGCTTGTAATACGCTTGGTGATGCGAACACGGACAGTCGATTTGGGGGGGAATGGTACCGCCTCCCTGGCTTGAACAGGGGACCTCTGGATCCACAATCCAGCGCTCTAACCAACTGAGCTAAGGCGGCACTTTGTGAGGGGCGATGTACCGAACGCGCCGGGGGAATGCAAGAGGATTAAAGCCGAATTCTCCAGCTTTGTTTGACAAGATCGACGCCAAAGGAATGCACCGGTTTGCTGTCGATCAGTTCCCAGCCAAACGCCCTGTAAAGCGCGCAGGCAGCCGTATGACTTTCATGGGTCCACAAAACCATTTCCCGATATCCAGCCTCGCGTGCGAAGTCTGTACAGGCCTGTAACAGCCGTTTTCCCAACCCAAGTCCGCGTGCTTCGGGGACAAGCAGGAAGAGGCGCAGTTTGGCGGTTGTCAGGTCAACACGCACGCAGAAAATGCTACCCAATCTTTGCCCAGCCCGTTCAGCAATCCAGCCTTTTTCAAAGGACGGGTCATTGTCGGCAATGAACTCCTCAAGGATGCGCGCAACCAATGGAGCAAAGCTGTCATCAAATCCTTCGTCGCACGCATAGAGCAACCCGTGCTGTTCAACTAGCCACGCGGCATCATCGGGGCGAAACGTTCTGAGAACCACTTTATCCATGTCTTATCTGACCGCAAAGGTGACTTGATTCTCAACCCCGTGCGCGCTAGCACGAACGCTCAGTCTCGGAGGCACAGATGGGCATCAATACCGAACGCGATATTCAGGCCAACCTGCAAATCGGCCCGACCGATCAGGGGATGGTACGCTTGTTCATCGAAGCCGACGGCATCGAAATTCCGATGGATTTCGACCCGGAAGAAGCCGAAGAAATCGCCGACGAGATACGCGCCGCGATACAGGCCGCCCTCGCCGTCAAAGGCTGAGCTTTTACAAGCGCGGATCGCGCAGCGCATGCAGACGGCGTGCTGCATCTGTTGCAAATTTCTGGATCATCTTCTTGCGCCGCGCCGGAGCAAGCTTGTCCTCGGGCGCCATGCGCACGATCTCGGCATCATAGGCGTCGGCAATAATCAATCCTGTTTCGTCAGGTAACAGATCGGTCGGAAACTCGGTATCCACGGCCCAGAAGAATCGGTCACACCATTCCAGATAGCCCTGCCATTTGGCATCCGATTGATAATCGGCACGGCTGGATTTGCATTCGATAACCCAAAGCTCACCTTTGGGACCCAGCCCCATCACATCGACACGCAGACCACGTGCCGGAACGAATTCTTCAACAGAAACAAAACCATGCGCGGCAAGGTGGCGTGCGACGCCACGCGCGAGCTTCTGTCCGGGCTGCAAATCTAACAACATACCCTAAATGTGAACAATTGGTGAACAAAAGTAAAGTGCTGCATCGCGCTTGACATGATACCATTGGGTATCGCATTAATATGATACCAAATGGTATCTCTTCTGGGGTTGCATATGGATAACCGAACTCAAAACGCGTTCCGTGCGCTGGCCGATCCCACACGTAGGGACATTGTTCAATTGCTCTCGTCTCAGGACATGACCATCGGGCAGTTGACAGACCGGTTCGACATGACCCGGGCCGCGGTCAAAAAGCATCTGACCGTGCTATCCGACGGCGGCTTGATCACCGTTGAAACCCGTGGCCGCGAACGCATTAACCGTCTTGAACCACGAGGCATGGCCCCCGTTCTGGACTGGCTCAGGTATTTTGACCAGTTCTGGGACGATCGCCTCAACTCTCTCAAGGAAGCTGTTGAAAGGAAATCGAAATGACCGATGCAGTTCTGAAGAAATCGATCTTTCTGAGGGCCGAGCCGGAAACGGTTTGGGCTTATCTTACAGACCCGGACCGCCTGGCGGAATGGTTCCACAAACCGAAACATCCTCTGACCGCGGGTCAAAAGCTGGAGATGTTTGGCACAACAAGCGGCGACCTGTTGATCTGGGGTGAGGTTCGCGTTGCCAACCCTCCCAAATATCTGGAATACACGTTCACCGTAAAACCGATGGGCGACGCGGTGAGCGTCGTCAAGTGGACCCTGGAACCCGTCGCAGGCGGGACGCGCCTTGACCTGCGGCATGAAGGCCTGCCGCAAGGGGCCGATGCCTTTGGCCTGATCCTGGCACTGGACAAGGGTTGGGACGAGCACTTTGGCAAGATGCGCACGGCATTGCACGAAACTGTTGATGCCTGACCCCTTGTGCGAACCCGTCAGACGCCCTACTTAAGCGCGTGGCGGGTTCTGCCCTTCTTGTGACAGGTAGCATTCTGGTGGCCTTAAGCAATTCCGAGGGGGCTGGCTCTGTTCAGGTCCTGGCCTGATTACCTGGCGCCCACCTGTATATACAGGTCCTCGGGAATCAAACCACACGGTTGTTTGGTGGTCCCGCCACATTGCTGAATTGGCTCAGAGCACCACCAACGTCGGTCTCTACACACCTGGATGTCATGCAGATCAAATTAATCCGCTCTGATAGCCCAATTCTTCCAAAAGCAATGCTGACTTAGTGTACCAGCCTTCCTGTTGAAACATAGCACCCATTCCCTGGCCCCAAGAATATTCATGCAAACTGGTTCAAGGCTATCCTTCGATGAGAGAAAACAATTCGATTGGATTAGCAAGGCCACGAACTTCGTGAACCCCACAAGGCAAAAACAGATCAGGTGAGGTCCCAGCAATCGCTGATGTTACCAGCACTCTGTGACCGATAGACTTGGTTAGACCTTCTATGCGACTGGCAACGTTCACTGCGCCCCCGAGAACCGTGAAATCAAGCCTTCCCGGACTGCCGATATTGCCATAGCTGACTTGCCCAACATTGATCCCGATTCCTACATCCAAAGACGACTTATTAGCCTCAACGCGGCGACTGTTGAGCGTCGTCAAACCGGCCAATACACTTTGTGCGGCTTGCGCAGCCTTTCGGCATCGGTCGGCGTGGTCAACCTGAGTTGCGATGGTGAAGATCGAGAGAATACCGTCACCCATAAACTTGAGAACATCGCCGCCGTTCTCTTCTACGGATTGCACAACCAGATCAAAGTATCCGCTCAGCGCGTCAAAAACATCCACCTCGGGAGCGGCTTCCGAAAGAGCCGTGAAACCTCGCAAATCAGAAAACATGACAACTGCATCAACTGTCGTTCGTTCGCCCCGCTTGATCCGCCCATTCCAAACCGCATCAGAGGGCCCATCACCAAGATATGTTCGTAGCAGCCCCTTGGCTGACTTGCGCATTGTGACGGGTTCCAAGGCGGACGATAGAGCAGGCAGAGCTTCCTCAATCAATTCCAGATGTTGCGGTGAAAAACCGTCTGGGTCCTGTGTAACAAATGTACAGCCGTGCAGAGATCCATCACCATAATACATAAGGGTGGCATAGTAGTCTGTGCCACCCGACTCAGCGAATTCAAGATACGATGAATGCTCGGTCCTTGGATCAAGTTGTCGCAGACTTTTATGAAGTGGCTTTCTGTGCTCCAGAATGTACTCAAATGAGCTGCCAACATACCCGTCTGTCGACATCGTTTCATGAGTTACGTCGTAGCTGTCGGTCCGGTCAGGGGTCCAGACTATCCCCCATGCAATAAGTAACGGATTGGCGAACCGCTGACCAATATTGACTCGCCAGAGTGGAACGCCTTCGTCAACTAATGACGAGCAGAAATGAGAAACTACTTTCACGGGGTCGCCTGAGCGGCGTCCTTCGGTAATCATCCAGTCGGTTAATTGTGGTACGGAGGCCATGTTGTCAAACTAGTCGCTTGGACAAGATGATCAAAGTCCCTTCCGATTAGCAGGTTATTCAAAGCGCTATATTGAAGGAATATGTTCAGACCAAGGCCCCAGATACGCCATTCTGAATATCCGCGATAGGCTGAAATCAACCGCATACAAACGTGACAGCGGCTGCACCTGCTTTGAAGCTGCAACAGTCAATGTCGGCGCAACCATCTCACGATATGCCAGAGAACCCATAAGAGGCTTGGTGTGATAAAGCCTGGCATCAAAATTAGCGTGAAAAACTCGCCTCTTGCTTGATCGCAACTGGTTTCAAATCATCTAAAACCGGTGTTCCTCGGCGCGGGCCTTGAGGCTTTTCTGCCATGCTCATGATCTTGTAGGCGAACTGGACACCGGCAAAGACAATGCCGTTCATGAACCAGATCATCACCAAAGCGATAAGACCGATTTCCGAACTGGTTATCAGATGGCGCAGGTTTGCGACATTCAGCGCCAACAGGACGCCGACAAACACAGCCGAAATGACAAAGCCCCAGGCAACTTGCGTGATATAAAGGCGGATCAGTTTGGGCATGGCGAACCTCTTTGCGCTATGACATTCAAGTTAGTGCATATCTGGTTCTCGTAAAGGCGTCAGAATGCCTCGGGCTGTGCCTCGCGGGCCATGTGATCCAGCACAGCATTGACGAATTTCGGCTCTTTGCCTTCCGGGAAAAACGCACGCGCAACGTCAACAAATTCAGTGATGACAACCTTTGGCGGCGTGTTGCTTTGGGTCAGCTCTGCCCCAGCCGCACGGAACAGCGCCCGCAAGGTCGGGTCAATCCGAGCGATCGGCCATTTGGCGACCAGCGCACGGTCCGTCATCTGGTCGATGGCCGCCTGATAGTTCACCGCATTATCGACCAACGAGCGGAAGACGCTGATATCACCGTCCAACATTTCCTCACCCTCATAGACAGCGCCAAAACGGTGATCCAGAAACTCATTCACGACAGCTTCGGTCGTTTGCCCGGACTGTTCCATCTGGAACAGCGCCTGCACGGCATAAAGCCGGGCGGCGGATTTCATCAGGCGTTTCTGGTTTGCCGGTTTCGGCGCGTCTGTCTTGGTCATGCTGTCGAGGGTCCGTTGCTGTCGCCCGCCACGAGGATGGACTCGGACGGCGGTTTGAAACCAACGCCCTTTTTGGAAGAGCCCCACTTACGGCTGAGCGCGATCAGATGCAAGGCCGCAGCAGCAGCCCCACCCCCTTTATTCATCTTTTTCGGGTTCGCGCGGACTTCGGCCTGCGCGTCGTTTTCCACAGTCAGAATGCCATTGCCGATGCACAGGCCCTGTAGGCCCATCAACTGGATGGCCCGGCTGGAGTCATTGCAAACGGTTTCGTAATGCGTGGTCTCGCCGCGAATGACGCAGCCCAGCGCGACGTAACCGTCAAAGTTGCATTGATGGTCGGCCATTGCGATGGCGGTCGGGATTTCCAGCGCGCCGGGCACCTCGACCACTTCGCAGGTTCCACCCGCGGCTTCGATTTCGGCCTTCGCGCCCGTGATCAGGTTATCGGCAATCGCACGATAAAACGGCGCCGCCACGATCAGCAGCTTGACCGGCTTGTCAAATTTCGGTGTCGGCAGAACGCCATGTTCGTCTTGAGCAGCCATGATCAGTCTTCCTTCAAAATCGAACGGGTACCGACGATGGACAGGCCAAACGCGTCAAGCCCCAGATATACGGTTTCTGGCGAGTCGGTCAGCAGAACCAGTTCCTGAATTCCCATCTTGGACAAGATCTGGGCCCCCAGACCGGTTTGTTTAATGGTGCGCGGTCCCTCGTCACCCGTCGCATATAGCGAGTTGCGCGGTTGACGGAACAGGCAGACCACGCCCCGTCCTTCTTCAGCAATCTTTTCCATGGCGCGCGGCAGTTCGCGCGATGATTTCGGACCAAGACCCAGAATATCGGGGGCCTCGTGCAAAGCATGGGTGCGGGTCAACACCGGTTCGGGTGTGGTGATATCGCCCTTAATCATGACCACATGTTCGATGCCATGGGTCTGATCGGTGAACAGCCGCATCTCCCACTCGCCGCCATATTCTGACGTCACGATCTGACGCGAGGTTTCAACCACCAGATTGTCGTTGCGCGACCGGTAGGCAATCAGGTCACTGATCGTGCCGATCTTCATGTTGTGCTCTTGCGCAAACTCAACCAGATCAGGCAGACGCGCCATGGTGCCGTCGGGTTTCATGATCTCGCAGATCACGCCCGAGGGGTTTAGACCGGCCAGACGCGAGATATCAACGGCAGCCTCGGTATGACCGGCACGCACCAGCACCCCACCCCGCTTGGCGCGCAAGGGGAAGACGTGGCCGGGCGTTGCGATATGGGCCATTGTGTTCTGCTCGTTGATCGCAGTCGCCACGGTCAGCGCACGATCGGCGGCAGAGATCCCGGTGCTGACCCCTTCGCGCGCCTCGATGGACACGGTGAATGCGGTTTCGTGCCGGGACGAGTTGTTCACCGCCATCATCGGCAGCCCAAGCGCTTCGACCCGTTCTGCCGTCATAGGCAGACAGATCAGACCACGGCCATGGGTGGCCATAAAGTTAATGGCCTCGGCATCTGCGAACTCGGCAGCAATCACCAGATCGCCCTCGTTTTCGCGATCCTCGTGATCGACCAGAATATACATCCGGCCGGCACGCGCCTCTTCAATAATGTCTTCGATCGGGCTGATCGCGTCGCGCAGCCGGGCCTCGACCGGGCCGGGTGTCTCAAAGCTCATTGGGCAGCCTTTCGCATGGCATGTTTGAACGGCGGAATAGACCACTGAGGGCACAAAGACCAGTCCACAAACGGCGCAGGTCTGCTCCGACGCGACGTATGGTATCAGGACATCTCGGCCAGACGCGCCACATAACGGGCCAGTGTATCGATCTCAAGATTGACCCGGTCCCCGACCTGCACGTCACCCCAGGTGGTGACCTCTTTGGTGTGTGGAATGAAGTTGATGCCGAAATCGCAATCTGTCACGTCATTGACCGTCAGGGATGTGCCATTCAATGCCACCGATCCTTTGGGCGCGATGAACCGTGCAAGATCCTTTGGCGCGCGCAGGGTGACGCGGGTGCTGTCACCGTCTTCCCTGATCGCGATCACCTCGGCTACGCCATCCACATGGCCCGAGACGATGTGACCGCCCAATTCGTCACCAACCTTCAGCGCGCGTTCCAGATTGACACGCTTGCCGACAGTCCAGGTGTCGAGATTGGTTTTCGAGACGGTTTCCGCGCTGATCTGGACATCATACCAATCGTCGCCCAGCGCGATCACGGTCAGACAAACACCGTCACTGGCAATAGAGGCTCCGATATCGATGCCCGCAGTGTCATAGGCAGTCCTGATCCGCGCGCGCAGGTCTCCCTGCTGCTCCAGCTCGGCGACAGTGCCCATGTCGGTGACGATCCCTGTAAACATTCCGTTAACCCTCAGTTCCTAACCTGTGCCTGACTATCACCGTCGAGGTAAGGCCAACGGGCCGCGCGGGCAAGCCCTGCCTTGCCGTACACCCACCAAACGGGCATAGTTTTGGCAACAACAACAATACGAGCAGTTCGGATGCCGCACCCGCCTTCAAGGTCTCATGATCGGGTATTCCTGTTCCTTCAGGGCCCGCACGGACCTTTTTTCCCGGCCTTGGGGCGTATGTTGCGCGCCACGGGGGCTCGGGTCTGGCGGGTTGGGTTCAATGCAGGCGATCAGGCGTTCTGGTTTGGCAAGGCAAGCTACATCCCGTTTCAGGACAAACCGGAAAACTGGCCCGCAACACTGTCCTCTTTGATCGATGAAAAAGCAGTTACGGATATTGTTCTATATGGCGACACCAGACCCATACATGCGCGTGCGGTCGAAATCGCCCGGTCTTGCGGAGTTACCGTACATGTATTCGAGGAGGGGTATCTGCGCCCATGGTGGGTGACTTATGAGCGGGACGGATCAAACGGAAATTCCCGGCTGATGTCGCTGGACGTTCAGCAAATGCGCCAGGCCTTGGCCTTGTCCGACCGAAAGGCGCCGCCGCCACCGTCGCATTGGGGAGACATGCGGCACCATATCTTCTATGGCGCCCTTTATCATTGGTTCGTGATGGCCCTGAACAGTCGCTACCGCAACTTTCAACCGCACAGGGAATTACCTGTCTCGCAAGAATTCAGATTGTACCTCAAGCGACTGTTTTTGATGCCTTTTCATCGCCTTCAACGAAGTGTGGCAACGGCGCGGGTCAGATGGGGCGGATACCCCTACCACCTCGTTCTGTTGCAGCTTGGGCATGACAGCTCGGTGCAGGCTCATTCCAGCTTTTCGGGCATGTGTGAATTTCTTGAGCTGGTAATCGAAGGATTTGCGCAGGGCGCGCCTGCCCATCACAGGCTGGTGGTAAAGGAACACCCGTTGGAAAACCATCGCGAACCGTTGCGACGCCGGGCCCGCGAGATAGCCGGAAAACATGGCATCGGCGACCGGGTTCATTATGTGCCGGGCGGCAAACTGGCCAGATTGCTGGATGAGGCGAATTCGGCCGTCACCGTGAATTCCACCGCCGGACAGCAGGTTTTGTGGCGAGGCATTCCATTGCGCATTTTCGGGCGTTCGGTTTATGACAAGCCCGATTTCGTCTCGCAGCAGCCAATCGCGGCGTTTTTCGCCGATCCCCACCACCCGGATGCCGAAGCCTATCGCTGTTATCGGCAATTTCTTCTGGAAACCAGTCAGGTACCCGGCGGGTTCTATTCAAGGCGTGGCCGCCGTCAGCTGCTGCGCCGCGCCGTAGATATGCTTTTGGACACCAACGACCCCTACCAATCGGTTCTGAACACGAACGAGGCGCGAACGACACAGTTGAAAGTCGTCGAATGAAACGGGTGGTGTGTGACTGGAAGTTAAGCCACTTACCAGCTAGTCTGCACGCAACTACAAAAGACTGAGGATATCGGGCGGTGAAAGTCTCTTCTGGGCGATGGATGCGGGGTGTGTCCCTTGTGGCTGCAATTGGCCTGCTGGCCGCGTGCCAGCTGCCAAAATCCGGACCGAATAAATCCGAAATTCTGGCCGGTTCAGTTCAAAACGGGGGCAACGCATATGTCGTTGAAGTTGACGACAACGTCACACGCGCGACGTCCGCCATTCCTCAGTATGGCTTTTCTTCCTCCTTCAGCAGTGCCCAGACATTGACCGCAGATACCGTTCGCCCTGGAGACGTGCTGGGGCTGACCATCTGGGAAAACGTCGACGATGGACTGCTGTCCGGCGAAACCGGCCTGGCGACCGCGTTGAATGAGGTTCAGGTCGACAGCGACGGATTTATCTTTGTTCCCTATGCAGGCCAGATTCGGGCTGCAGGAAACACGCCGGAACAGCTGCGCGTTCTGATCACGGACAAGCTTCAGGAACAGACGCCGGACCCGCAGGTCGAAGTGCGTCGCGTCGCTGGTGACGGGTCCACCGTCTCGCTGACGGGCACGGTCGCCGCACCGGGCATTTATCCGATTGAACGGCCAACTCGGTCGCTGCTTGGTATGTTGTCCCGGGCGGGCGGAGTCTCGGTCGCGTCTGACATCGCGCTGGTGACCCTGATCCGGGGCGATCAGAAAGGTACCGTCTGGTACGAGGACCTGTTCCGCAACCCCAAGCTGGACGTCGCCCTGCGCGGTGGTGACCGCATTCTGGTGGAAGAGGACAGCAGATCGTATATCGCCCTTGGCGCAACCGGGGGCCAGTCGCGCGTGGCGTTTGAAAGTCAGGATCTGTCGGCACTGGAAGCCTTGGCGCAGGTCGGCGGTCTGCTGACGCTGTCCTCGGATCCAACGGGTATCTTCATTCTGCGCAAGGAACGTCAGGATGTTGCCCGCAGTATCACCGGACGGGCCGACCTCAAAGGGGATCAGCGCATGATCTACCTGCTGAACTTGACAGCCCCCAACGGCCTGTTCATTGCACGCGATTTCGTGATCCGGGACGATGATACGATCTACGTGACCGAAGCGCCCTATGCTCAGTGGAGCAAGTCGATCTCACTTATCGCAGGCGGTCTGACTCCCGTTGCAAACGTTGCCACGCTAACCGGCAATTGATGCATGCGGCCCGATCCCGACACGTCAGCCGGGAGCGGGCAAAATCGGCTGTTTGTTTATAACGGCGGCTTTCTGACCCAGAAACGTCTGAGACGAATTCTGTCGCTTTCGGGTTACGACATTCGACTGGGATTTCCGAAAGAAGGCGATTGCGTAGGCGTCTGGGGCAACAGCCCGACAGCACATCGCGGTCTTAAGATCGCCGAAAAACACGCCGCCCCGATTCTGCGGGTCGAGGACGCCTTTCTCAGATCACTGCACCCGGGCCGGAATGGCGAGCCCCCTTTGGGGCTGTTGCTGGATCGTTCCGGCCTGCATTTCGATACCGCCACGCCGTCTGAACTTGAAACAATGCTGGCCACGCACCCTCTGGATGACACGGCTCTGCTGAACCGTGCCCGCGCCGCGATCACGCGGATCAGAGAGCTTAACCTCAGCAAGTATTCCGCCTTCGATCTCGATCTTGAACCACCCGATCCGGGTTATGTTCTGGTGATTGATCAGACGGTCGGCGATGCGTCGGTAACAGCAAGCGGAGCGGACCGCGCCCGGTTTCTTGAAATGCTTGTCTTGGCGCAGGAGGAAAACCCCGGCGCACGTATCCTGATCAAGACGCATCCTGAAACACTGGCGGGTCACCGTCAGGGGCATTTTACCGATCAGGACCTGTCAGACCGGATAACGCAGTTCAGCGACCCGATCAGCCCATGGCCGTTGCTTGAAGGGGCTGTTGCTGTCTACACCGTGTCCTCGCAACTGGGGTTCGAGGCAATTCTGGCAGGCCACAAACCGCGTGTGTTCGGCCAACCTTTCTATGCCGGATGGGGCCTGACGCAGGATGACAGACCCGTTCCGCGCCGCCAGCGCAGCCTGACACGGGCGCAATTGTTCGCGGCTGCCATGCTGCTGTACCCGACTTGGTATGACCCCTATCGCGATCAGCTGTGCGAACTGGAAACGGTACTGGACACGTTAGAGGCAAAGACCGGCGCCTGGCGACAGGACAAGAACGGCTGGACGGCATCCGGGATGCGCTTGTGGAAACGCAGGCATCTGCAACAGTTTTTCGGGCAACATGGAAAGCTGCGCTTTACGGCATCTCAACCCGGCACACTGGACCGCCCCCACATGGTCTGGGCCAGCCAGGCAAGGAACACCGAAGGGGCGGTTCGGGTCGAAGACGGGTTCCTGCGTTCACGCGGGCTTGGGGCGGCACTGGTCCCGCCACTGTCGCTGGTGACGGACGAGATCGGTATCTATTACGACCCGACAAAACCCAGCCAGTTGGAAGAGTTGATCACCTTGCGTGAAACATTGAGGCCGGATCAGGACCTGCGCGCGGAACGTCTTGTCGAAAACCTTTTGGCCGCAGGCCTGAGCAAATACAATACCGGCAATCCGACCAGCCCCCTGCCCGAAGGCCATCGTATTCTTGTGCCCGGACAGGTCGAGGACGACGCCTCGATACTGTTGGGTACCAGCGCGGTCCGCAGCAATCTGGACCTGCTGAAAGCTGTGCGCGACGCCAATCCCGACGCGATCCTGATTTACAAACCCCACCCCGATGTCGAAGCGGGTCTGCGCGAAGGCAGGATCGATGCCGAGGCAATTGCCGACATTGTTTTAACCCAAACAGACCCCGCATCATTGTTGCCGCACGTGCAGGAAGTATGGACCATGACATCGCTTCTGGGGTTCGAGGCTTTGCTGCGCGGCGTGAAGGTTACAACTCTGGGCGCGCCCTTTTATGCGGGTTGGGGGCTGACCACGGATCTGGGGGCTGTTCCCGCTCGGCGTGGCGCAAGACCGACGTTGATGGGCCTCGTCCATGCCAGCCTGATTGATTACCCTCGTTATTTCGACCCGGTCACAGGGCAACCCTGCCCCGTCGAGGTTGCCGTTGAACGTCTGGCGCAGGGCACTTGTGCTCCGACCGGTCCGTTCAATCGTGTTCTGTCAAAACTTCAGGGCGTGTTTGCGACACATGCGCACTTGTGGCGCTAACGCTACTCCGACGCCCTGCGCCAACGGTGCAGGATATCCCCACCCACCACTTTCGCTTCAACCAGTTCGAACCGTGGCGCGGCGTCCAGTGTCGTCAACGCCAATGTTCCCACAGCAGCCAGACCTTCGGCCCCAATGGTCAATCCAGCGGTAAATCCGACCAATTCATCCACCAGATCCTCGGCCAGCAGCGATGCAGCCAGCGCCGCCCCGCCTTCGCAGAAGACGCTGGTCAGACCGGCTTGCCCCAACTGTTGGAGCAGATCGACCGCGTCAATCTGATGATCCTTCAACGCGCAGGGGATCAGCCTTGCGCCCAATCCTTCCCAGGCTTTCGCGCGCTCGGCATCCGGGTGATGCGCATGGCAGAGCCACACAGGTGTCTTTGATGCCGTGCGGGCCAAATGCCCCATCAAGGAAATATCCATATGGCGCGAAACCACAACGCGCACGGGCTGATGATCAATGCCAAGATCCCGAACTGTCAGTGAGGGATCGTCAGCCCGCGCCGTACCCGCTCCGACCATCACCGCGTCGTGTCGCGCACGCATGGCATGGACGACGCGGCGCGCCTGTGGCCCGGTAATCCATTGGCTGTGCCCGGTCGAGGTTGCGATCCGCCCGTCAAAACTGCTGGCCAGCTTGAGGGTCACGAAAGGTCGGCCCTGTTCGGTCTTCAGAAAAAAGCCCGCCAGATCACATTCCGCCTGCTCTGCGAGGACACCGGTTACGACCTTAATTCCGGCCTCGCGCAACTTGGCAAAGCCCTGCCCCGCGACACGCAGATCGCTGTCTTCCACGGCTGCCACGACACGGGCGACACCCGCAGCAATCAAAGCCTCGGCACAGGGGGGTGTTTTGCCGTGATGGGCGCAGGGTTCCAAAGTCACATAGGCGGTCGCGCCATGTGCGGCCTGCCCGGCTTGCGCCAAAGCCTCGGTCTCGGCATGGGGGCGGCCGCCCAGCTGGGTCCAACCGCGCCCGACAATCCGGCCTTTGCGCACGATAACACACCCCACCGCAGGGTTTGGCCAGCACATCCCCTGACCGCGCCGCCCCAGTGACAGGGCCAGCGCCATGAATCGCTTATCTGTTTCGCTCACTCGTCCGTCGGTGGCTGCGGCGGGCGCAGTTCGTGGACAAACTCCTCAAAATCATCGGCCGCCTGGAAATTCTTGTACACACTCGCAAAGCGAACATAAGCGACGGTATCGATCCGCGCCAGAGCTTCCATAACGATCTCACCGATCTTGTGGGACGGGATATCCGTGTCGCCCATGCTTTCCAGCCGACGCACGATACCCGAAATCATCTGATCGATCCGCTCAGGATCAACTGGCCGTTTCTGCATCGAGATGCGGATCGAACGTTCCAGTTTGTCGCGGTCGAAATCCTCGCGCTTACCATTGGTCTTTATGACAACCAAATCACGCAGCTGCACACGCTCATAGGTCGTGAACCGCCCGCCACAGGCCGGGCAGAACCGGCGTCGGCGGATTGCCACGTGGTCCTCTGCCGGACGTGAATCTTTTACCTGAGTATCAATATTTCCGCAAAACGGGCAGCGCATCCGCCGTCTCCTCGTACCTTGTTCCGCCTCTTTTTGTAAGCGCTGCGACTTACTTATCCACAACTATAGGGCAGCAACTAGAGTTTGGGTAGTCGGAAATTTCAACCGCTAGATAAAGGGTCAGGCAAGGTGCGCTGCAATCCGTCTCTGGTGTGGTGCCGTGCGGTGTTCAAACAGATATATCCCCTGCCATGTTCCAAGACACAGGCGACCCTGCACCACAGGTATCGACAAGGATACCGGCAACAGCGCTGCCTTTATATGCGCTGGCATGTCGTCGGGGCCTTCATAAGTATGCCGAAGATACGACATTGCCGGGTGATCGGATTGCGGCACCAGCCTTGCGAAAAACGCCCGAAGATCAGTTTGAACTTCGGGGTCTGCGTTTTCCTGAACAAGCAATGAACAGGAGGTGTGGCGGACAAAAAGCGTCAGTAAGCCATCCGTCGCCACCTGCCCAAGCCACTGCGTCACCTCGGACGTGAATTCGTAAAGACCTGATCCTTGGGTCCGGATTACAAATTCAGTCTGCATTCGCGGTGTCTCGCCGTTCTGTCAATCGTTATAGAACGGTCGATAGTTACACCTGGCATTCGCGCCTTGTACAGACATGCTGGCGCCAGGTTGAAAACCGATTGTAACAAAGCTGCTTGGCTGTACATCGACATTCTGGGGCGGCTTGGTCGAGAACTGAACCGCCGTTTTACGACCGGTGGTGACGCTTGGCCCATACCCGCGCAACACGTAGATCGGATCGCGCCAGCCCGCGCCCAATGTACGCCGTGCATAATCCGCTGCCGCGCACCAGTATCCTTCGGTGCGCTGGTCGCCGCGCGGAATAACTTCGAAATCGGTGGCGTTTATCGGCTCGGTCCGGTACCCGTGCGGCGCCGCGTCAGCCGTCATTGGAATGCTGAACGCCAGGGCGGCAATCGCGGCAAATGTCCGTGTATGTTTCATTGTCATTTCTTCCCTGATTGTGTGTCTCAAAAAGGTTAGGCCATAAGCTTCGTCGGCACAGGGTCACTCACGTTCTGTTTAATCCGTCTCATGCGTTGCGTGAACCGGCGTGAGCCATCCCTGGTATCTGATCAACAACCCCAGTCCCGGCGCGTCCGCAGACACATCAAACCGAAAGCGCCCCGCTTTGTCCTGCCATTCGTGCGTTCTTGAACGCGGCAAGGTAAAAGATGGCATCGGGATGCCAAACACGGTCAGGCGGAGAATTTTGATATGCATCCCGTTTTCCTGCCAAATGGGCTGCAACCAAATCGAGACCGCGCCGAAAGATTCACGGACACACTCTCTTTTCGTATCATATTTCAGAGTTGATCGGGTTTTGTGGTCCGCGAAATTCCGGTCCCATGACCAGATTTCGCCATTTGAATCAATCTGCAGGGAAACGGGGATGTCTTTGCCGTTTTGCGGAAACCCTGCCAGACGTGTTACAAGGGCAACCCATATCCCTTTGCCACGTTCGATCTCGCAGCGTCCCGCAAAGCAGCCCTCGCTCATGTGCAGATCTCGAACCGCCTTTGGCAACCTTTCGGTCGATCCTATCGCCTTAAGAAAGGGATCGCCCATCGCTAGTACCCGTTTTCGGCAAAACGAACCCTGATATCGGGACCGGGAACCAGACATGTCTTGGAACGCCCGAAGAACGCGTATCTGTTTCGTGCGATCAGGCGATAGGCGGGATCCTTGATAAGCCGAGGCAGAAACCGGCACATTGAGAACAGCGACCACGGGCCACGCAACTGTTTCATCGCCTCTGCAAACGCATCCAGATGCTGAAAAACAGCGCCATCCACAACGACCAGATTTGTTTGAAAATCCTGTGTGGGAAGGCCGAGATCACGATATAGCTTTTGCCCAAGCGGGGATTGCGCCGTTGCAAACTGGAAAACTTGGCGCCGGTCACGTTTCAGCATAAACTGGAAAAACCCCGAACACAACACGCATTCGCTGTCAAACACAATCAGGTTTTGGTCATAAACCCCTGTATTCTTGAAAATATCTTGCAAGGTTTTACACCGGAATTATTGACTTAAAGCCAGCCTGACAAAACCACCTGAGCGAAGCAATGCGACATGTACGAAAGGTGTGGGGGCGTGCCGGGGAGCCTTGACCAGAGGCTGGTGATTTCCCCGAGGCTCTGACCTCATCCCCATAAAGGTCTGGACCCGGCAACACTGCTGAAGTGGTTCGTTACACGTGGCGACGCTTGTCCATACCGGTCAAAAATTTTCGAGAAACTGCCATCGACGGCTTGTTTCTGTGTGAAATCCACTTGTCAGCACCGTCGATCATGAAAGAGAATTCCGTAATAGTCTGCGTATGTATTTGAAAATTTGAGGTACTGTTTCGCGATGGATGTCGATATCGGCCGACTTCATCTGTTTATTCAGGCACTGGACCGCCATTCCGGTAATGGCGACATGTCCCGCGATGTCCTGAAAATGGCGGGGCTACGCCCTCAGGATATCGCACCGCCGGTCACTACCTACAGCGTACAAAGCGAGGCTTTGTTTATCCGTTATGCATGTGACGCCACCCACGACGTCACATTTGCTGCCCGCACGGGGCTTGAGGTTACGTCAGCCTCGACCGTGACCGCCTATATCAGCAAGTATTCCCGAGACCTGAAACAGGTGATGGAGAACCTCACGCGCTTTCACAGCATCATCGACCCTGCCATCGCGCTTAACCTGCGCGTCGCGGGTAATTTTGCGACCTTGGAAGCCGAGTGGAAAGATTCCGGGTATGCGCGGTATCACAGACGCACCGAATTCCTGATTTTTGCTGCCCTGGCCAGAATGCGGAACCTGACACAAGTCAATCTCTATCCGATAGAAATTCGGTTTCAGCACAGGGTCGGCGACCACGCCCAAAGATTTGAAAAGCTTGCCGGTTTTCCGGTGACTTTTGGGGCCGAGAACCTCGAGATTATCCTGCCACTTGCCGCGCTGGACCTGCCTGTGCCGACGTATGACCCCCAACTCAGAGAGCATTTGCTGGAATATGCAGATCGCCTGCTTTCTGAGAGAGGCGCGCCCAAACATCTGACCCGTGCCAAGGTCGAGGGCTTGTCACCCGTTCCCTGCCCGGCGCAATCCCGCAGGCCGAAAGCCTCGCGGCTGATTTGGGGATGAGCCTTAGAACCTTCAGTCGGCGCCTCAAGGACGAAGGCACCAGCTATCGCGATGTTGTCGACGATCTGCGGTGCGACCTGGCGCAGACCTTTATCAAGAATGAAATGCCCTTGTCCGAAATCGCCTATTCGCTGGGTTATGCCGATCAGGCCGCATTTTCGACCGCTTTCAAACGTTGGACAGGCCAGCCGCCCAGCGCGTTCAAGACGCGATTGGAACACCCGATACGGACGTGAGACCGGGGGTCATCAGCTTGATAAACCTCGCCCCGGCCCGTCCCATGAGTGGACAGAACGGATATAGAAAGACAGAAGGTCCGGGCCTTGTGCGTTCCCGCCAATGTGATGGGAGAACAGGCCATCGTGAAGTGTGTCCGGAATGAAAAAAGGCGCCTCGGGTGAGGCGCCTTGATACTTATTGATCCAGGAAGGACCGAAGTTTTCGGGATCGGCTGGGGTGCTTCAGCTTCCGCAGCGCCTTCGCTTCGATCTGGCGGATACGTTCGCGGGTCACGCTGAACTGCTGACCCACCTCTTCAAGCGTGTGGTCGGTGTTCATTCCGATGCCGAAACGCATCCGCAGCACACGTTCTTCACGCGGGGTGAGTGAGGCCAGGACCCGTGTCGTGGTTTCCTTGAGGTTCTCCTGAATGGCGCTGTCCAGAGGCAGCACGGCATTCTTATCCTCGATGAAATCACCCAGCTGGCTGTCTTCTTCGTCACCAATCGGAGTTTCCAGCGAAATCGGCTCTTTGGCGATCTTCATCACCTTGCGAACCTTCTCAAGCGGCATTTGCAGCTTTTCGGCCAGTTCCTCAGGTGTCGGCTCGCGGCCGATCTCGTGCAGCATCTGGCGACCGGTCCGGACCAGCTTGTTGATCGTTTCGATCATATGAACCGGAATTCGGATCGTGCGTGCCTGATCCGCGATTGAACGCGTGATGGCCTGACGAATCCACCACGTTGCATAGGTCGAGAACTTATAGCCGCGACGGTATTCGAACTTGTCTACCGCCTTCATCAGGCCGATGTTACCTTCCTGAATAAGATCAAGGAATTGCAGGCCGCGGTTCGTGTATTTCTTGGCGATCGAGATCACCAGACGCAGGTTGGCTTCGACCATTTCCTTCTTGGCCTGCCGCGCCTCTTTTTCGCCCTTCTGGACCTGCTGAACGATGCGGCGGAATTCGCTGATGTCCAGACCCACATATTGGCCGACCTGAGCCATGTCGTTGCGCAGCTCTTCGACCTTCGCGGTCGAGCGTTCGATGAACATCTGCCAGCCCCGGCCCGGCTTTTCCGCCATTTCGGCCAGCCAGTTGGGATCCAGTTCACGCCCGCGGTATTCGTCGATGAACTCGCGACGGTTTATCCGTGCCTGATCGGCCAGCTTCACCATCGAACTGTCCAGCGACATGACGCGACGGTTGATACCGTAAAGTTGGTCGATCAGCGCTTCGATCCGGTTGTTGTGCAGGTGAAGACCATTCACCAATTGCACAATCTCGGCCCGCAGCTTCTGATAGGTCTCTTCGTCTTTTTCGCTGAACGTGCCATCCTCGTTCAAGGTGGCCGAAATGCGGCTGTCCTGCATTTCGGACAGCATCGCGAAATCGGTTGAGATCCGCTCCAGCGTGGTCAGAACCTGATCCTTCAATGCCGCTTCCATCGCGGCCAGCGACATGTTGGCCTGATCGTCTTCGTCATCGTCGTCGTCGCTGGTGATCGGGTTGCCATCGGCATCCAGTTCCGGCCCGGCCTCTTTCGCGGGTTTCGCAGCCTGCACGGCAGACGCGTCAACGACTGGCGCGTCGCCATCTTCGTCCAGCTGGTTGCCGAATGTGGTTTCCAGATCGATGACATCCCGCAGCAGAATATCCTCGGACAGCAATTCGTCATGCCAGATGGTGATCGCCTGAAAGGTCAGCGGGCTTTCGCACAGGCCGGCAATCATGGTATTGCGCCCTGCTTCGATCCGCTTGGCGATGGCAATCTCGCCCTCACGGCTCAGCAGTTCGACCGAACCCATCTCGCGCAGATACATGCGAACGGGATCGTCGGTGCGGTCCAGCTTTTCGGTGGCGGCCCCGGCCAACGCAACCTCGCGGTTGCTTTCGGTGGTCGTCAGTTCGGTCGAGCCCTTGTTCTCTTCCTCTTCGGCCTCTTCATCTTCGATGATGTTGATGCCCATCTCGGACAGCATAGACATAACGTCTTCGATCTGTTCCGAGCTGACCTGATCGGGCGGCAAAACCTGATTGAGCTGATCGTAGGTGATGTAACCTTTCTCGCGGGCCTCGGCGATCATCTTCTTGACGTTGGCCTGGCTCATGTCCAGCGAGATTTCCTGGTCCTGCTCGTCGGATTTGCGATCTTCGGTCGTGTCTTTGGCGGCCATTCAATGCTCCTGCAGGGATGGGTGATTCGTTTGAACCGAATCATTAGCGCGTAGAAGTGATTCGGCCACCCGTTTACCCGTTTTTCTTTTCCAGTGCCTTACGAAAACACCATTTTACCGGCGTTTCCGCTCGAATTTGATGCCGGACATGATTGCCTCGAACGCGTCTTTCTCGTCGCGGTTGATTCGCGCCCCGTTGTCGGCGATGTCGAATATGGCCCTGTCTTCATTCTGGCTTCGGTTTGTCCGGTTGCGTTCTTCTGCCGCTTGCGCCAGCCGATATGTCAGCGCCTCATCGGCCAGATCAGACAACTCCTCTGCGGCTTCGGCAATCTCAGCATCCAACCCCCGGAGCGCTTTGATTTTCGCGAGTTCTTCGGCCAGAGTCATCTCGGCCTTTTCAACGTCGCCCGGTTTGAACACACAGGGGATTACGGCGACATGGCGAAGGGCCAGCAGGTTTTCAAGGGCCTCAGGCCCTAAAGTTTCGGCAATGTGGTCCTTCAGATTGTCCGGATCATCAATTGCATGGCGCAGGATTGCGGTTCGCAATGCGGCGTGATCAACATCGCGGCATTCCATCTCTTCCAGTTGGTGTTCGAACTGCACGACGACTTGGGGGTTAAGCGCGGCAATAGCCAGAATGGCCGCTTCGCGCAGTTGAATCTCGGCATTCTCGGACGAGGCCAGAAACGAGGACCGCGCGCCGGGCGTGGCGGGTTGTTTTGGCGGCACCCATTTGCCGCGCGGTTGCCATTGCCGGGATTGCGGTTGCCGTTGCGGACGGAACAACTGCCAGCGCAGGTCCTTGATCTCTTGCCCATAATGCGCCCGTATCGATGGGTCGCGGATCAGCTTGATTTTCTCGCGCAGGGACTTGTCCAAAGCCGCCTTGCGTTCAGGACTGTCGAACACCTTGCCGTCGGTCTCGCGCTGCCACAGCAGCTTGACCATCGGAATGGCACCATCCAGCACGGCCTTCACAGCGCCTGCCCCTTCGGCGCGCAGCAGGTCGTCGGGGTCTTTGCCCTCGGGCATCAGGGCAAACCGCAGCGACTTTCCAGCTTCGAGCATCGGCAAAGCCAGATCAACCACCCGCATCGCAGCGCGCAGACCTGCTGTGTCGCCGTCCAGCGCAATGATCGGCTCGTCCGATATCCGCCAGAGCAGTTGCAGCTGATGTTCGGTTATGGCGGTACCCAATGGGGCAACCGACGCGCCAAAGCCTGCTTCGGCCAGCGCGATCACATCCATATAACCTTCGGCCACGATCAGCGGCTGCCCCTTACCTGCCGCCTGTCGAGCAGGGCCTTGATTGTAAAGACTGCGCCCTTTGTCGAACAGCTCGGTCTCGGGCGAGTTCAGGTATTTCGCGTTGTCATTGGGGTCCATCGCCCGCCCGCCAAACGCGATACAACGCCCACGCGGATCGCGGATCGGGTACATGATGCGGTTGCGGAAGGTGTCATAAGGCTTTTTGCCCTTGTTTGACGGCTTGGCCAGCCCGGCCCCAAGGATCAGGTCCTCGGCCACGTTCTTGCCGCGCAGATGGTCCCACAGCGCCTGCCAATCGTCCGGGGCAAATCCAATCTCCCACCGGTCCAGCGCTTGCGCGTTCAACCCGCGGCGCGCGAGGTAGTCTCGTGCGGCGGCTCCTGCCCCGGTCTTGAGCTGCAGGCGGAAGAACTGCGCTGCCTGCTCCATCACATCAGCCAGCTGTGTGCGGTGGTCCTGTTTTTCCTGCGCCTTCGGATCGCGCGCAGGCATCGGCATCCCGGCTTCGCGGGCCAGAATCTCGACTGCTTCGATGAACGAGACATTCTCGGTCTCTTTCACAAAACTGATCGCGTCGCCTTTGGCGTGACAGCCAAAGCAGTAATAAAACCCCTTCTGATCATCCACGTGGAACGAGGCCGTCTTTTCATGATGGAACGGGCAAGGCGCCCACATGTCCCCTTTGCCCTGATTGGACTTGCGCTGGTCCCACATGACTTTGCGCCCGACAACCTGAGACAGGCTGAGCCGCGTGCGCAATTCGTCCAGAAATCCGGGGGGCAATGACATCTGCTAAACCTGCCAGAAATGAAAACGCGCGCCAAGAGGAAGGCGCGCAGTTGTCCACAGGGAAATGTCCGAGTTGTGGATTATTGTTGCAGGCACAGTTCAAGCCACGCCGCGCCCAGGTCTTTCTTGCGCACGTCCCGCATCTTTTGCTCATAAACCCAAGGTGTGATCAGCGGGATTGCAGCATTGTAGTTTTCGGGCCATGTCGGGCCGCTATCCGCCACCGCTTGTACAACGTCACGTTCTTTTACACGGTCCAGTCGCGCCTTTTGAACCGCAGCCACCACATCAGCTTGGTACTTGCAGCTTTGTTCCTTGGTTTCCTGAGCGGCCAAAGGGGTGGCCAACAGAGCCGCGACAAAAGCGATACGCAACATGGAATTCTCCGGAGATTCGTTTCTTTGAAGTAGATTGCCCGTCAACCTAACGGGCTGTCAGGGACATTCAAGCCGCAGCGCATGCTGGCGGGGCGAATTGATCACCCCGCCTGTCCGATTCAGAGACCTTTGGCGCGGTAGCTTTTCGCAACGCGGTCAATCGCCACGATATAAGCCGCCGTACGCAGGTCCTCGACATCATCACGGCTGTGCCAAACCTCACGCATCGACTGATAAGCAATACGCATTGTGTCATCGAGACCCGAGCGCACCAACTCAAGCTCATCCGCGCCTTTGAGGTACTTGGCCTTGAAGTCCGGCGACATCGACCAGGCATCGCCTAGGTACCGGTCCAGCCGTTCCAACTCGCTGACGATCAGTTCGTGGCGCGATTCTTCCTGGCGACGCTGCATCCGGCCAAAGCGAATATGGCTAAGGTTCTTGACCCATTCGAAATAGGATACTGTCACACCGCCTGCGTTGGCATACATGTCGGGGATAATCACTGTGCCCTTCTTACGCAGGACCTCATCCGCGCCAGCAGTAACCGGACCATTGGCAGCTTCGATAATCAGCGGCGCCTTGATCCGATCGGCGTTCGACAGGTTGATGACACCTTCCAAAGCCGCCGGGATCAGAATGTCGCAATCGGTCTCCAGCACTGCTGCACCTTCAGCGGAATGGGTCGCGTCGGGATAGTCTTTTACGCCGCCATGTTTGACAATCCACTGACGCACGGCTTCGACGTCAATCCCGTCGGGATTAAATAGCGCACCGTCCCATTCGATGATTCCGGTGATGCGCGCGCCATCTTCCTCGCTGAGGAACTTTGCAGCGTGATAACCTACATTACCAAGCCCCTGCACGATAATGCGCTTACCATCCAGTTTACCTGACATGCCTGCTTTTTGGATGTCTTCAGGGTGGCGGAAAAACTCGCGCAACGCGTATTGAACACCGCGCCCAGTCGCTTCGACCCGCCCCGCGATACCACCGGCATTCAGCGGCTTTCCTGTCACACAGGCGCGCGCATTGATGTCCGTTGTGTTCATCCGCGCGTATTGGTCAGCCATCCAAGCCATTTCACGCTCCCCAGTGCCCATATCGGGCGCAGGCACGTTTTGCGATGGGTTTATCAGGTCTCGCTTTGCAAGCTCATACGCAAAGCGCCGCGTGATCTGTTCCAGCTCATGCTCTTCATATTCTCGTGGATCAATGCAAAGCCCACCCTTGGAGCCACCAAACGGTGTTTCGACAAGTGCGCACTTATACGTCATCAGCGCAGCCAGAGCTTCGACTTCGTCCTGGTTAACCGCAGTGGCATATCGAATACCGCCCTTGACCGGTTCCATATGCTCCGAGTGGACAGACCTGTAACCAGTGAATGTGTGGATTTCACCACGCAGCCGCACGCCAAATCGAACTGTGTAGGTTGCGTTGCAGACACGGATCTTTTGCTCCAACCCCGGCGGCAGTTCCATAAGGGCGGCTGCCCTGTTGAACATCAGGTCAACACTTTCACGAAAGCTGGGTTCTTTGATGCCGGTCATAAAATCCTCCGTAGCGGTACATGACGATACGTCACGACGTTTTGTCGCACCACTGGCGGCATGCTGCAATCAAACAATGCACTTTTTTTAACCATTTTATAAACGCACGCTTAGTTGCCCTAGGGTGAGTCGCTCAGATCGGCCAACTCCTTAACGAATTGTTTTCATTTCATCGACAGATCACCTGAAACGGCCCAAATTATACCCCTTCGGCGCGTAAAAAGGCCAAAACCAAGCCTTTTTCGCCCAATTCACGCCACGTTTGAAAATTAACTTTGTCCCAAATCTCTTTTTCTTTGACGCACGAATTCGACGTGTGAGGCGGAGTAACCAGAATGCTAAATTCCTTGCTTTGTAACGACGGCTCGAAACCGAAGCGCAAAACGTTCAAGTTAGAGCAGTTCGCTCGGAACGAAGATGGCGTCTTCACTATTTTCGTATTGTTTATGGTGGTCCTGATGCTGGCAATTACCGGCATGGCCATGGATGTCATGAAGTATGAGCGTGACCGCGCCAGCCTGCAATCCACACTGGACCGCGCTGTGCTTGCTGCCGCGGACCTCGACCAGGACCTTCCCGCCAAGGCGGTCGTCGATTCTTACATGGACAAGGCCGGGCTGGGCAATCTGAATGCCATTACGACGGTTGTCGAAGGTTTCGGCTCCAAAAAAGTAAGCGCTACAGCCGAAGCGGTTGTTCCGACCCGCTATCTGAGGTTCGGCAAAGTCACTGAACTGGGCCTTGTTGCGACCAGTGCGGCTGAAGAATCCATTGGCGCTGTAGAAATCTCGTTGGTTCTCGACATTTCCGGCTCTATGTCGCGCTCGTCTGCCACACCATCGAAGACAAAAATCGCAGTGTTGAGAGAAGCTGCGTCGGAATTTGTCAGGCTCATGCTGGACAAACCTGACGAAACACAGATTTCAATCTCGATTGTTCCTTATGCAACGCAGGTCAACGCGGGTGCGCCAATCCTGGACAAGTTCACAAATGTCACGCAGGAGCACAGCTATTCGCACTGCGTAAACTTCATTCCGGAACAGTACAGCGATTCTGATCTGGAACGCGATGACACGTTGGAGCGCACCGCCCATTTCGATCCTTTCACCTATTCTGAAGGTTCAATCGACCTGCCCGTTTGTCCGGTCCGCGCAGGAAGTGCAATCACCCCTGTCACCGACAATATGAACAAACTGCTTGCTCAGATTGCGTCCCTCACCCCCGGTGGGAACACATCAATCGACATCGGTATGAAGTGGGGTACTGCCCTGCTGGACCCGAGCATGCGCGGAATTGTTCGCGACCTGTCACTGGAACAGGATCCATCCTATGCAGGTACAACAATTGTGCCATCAAAATTCTCGGTCCGTCCCTCGGACTATGACACCGACGTTCTGAAGATCGCTATTGTTATGACCGATGGTCAGAACACCGATCAATACATGCTTAACCCATCGCTGCGCGAAGGCTTGTCAGACGTTTGGTACAACTCGGAAGCCGGAGAATATACTGTGTATCATTCTCAGGGCCGTCCGAACTTTTTCTGGCCTCAGCAGGGCGTTTGGGCGGATCATCCCTACGGAAATCCGGAACCTGAGACACCTTTGAACGAAGAACTCGGAACTGCCGTTCGGCTGACATATCCTGAACTCTTCAATCGAATTTCATTGGCCTCGAATGCACGCGACAACTATTACTGGCAGTCCAGCGGTTGGGCGGAATGGTATTCCCAGGCCTACGCGAAAGTTGAAACGTCGGCCAAGAACCAGCACACCAAGCACATTTGTGATGCGGCCAAAGATCAGGGCATCATCGTTTACGGTATCGCGTTCGAGGCGCCCAGAAGCGGGTACAGGACCCTCAAAGACTGTGCCAGCTCTGACAGCCACGTCTATGACGTAAGTGGCCTGAACCTTGAGAAAGCCTTTGAATCCATCGCATCGTCGATCCGCAAACTGAGGCTAACCCAATGATCAGCAGAAAGCTGTCGATGCTCCGCCTGTTTCGACAATCCGAGGCAGGCAATGCGACAATCGAGTTCATCATGCTCGTACCCTTCTTCCTGGCGCTTCTCGTGGCAGGAGCCGAACTGTCCATCATCACGATGCGGCATGCTGCTTTGGAGCGTGGGGTGGACCTGATCGTAAGGGATATTCGGCTGGGTACGGGTACGGACTGGAATCACGACGTGATCAGGGATCGGATTTGCGAAGTGTCCGGAATCAAGGATTGTACAGGGAATTTGCGACTGCAAATGGTCAAACAGGACGCGTTCGCTGGTATCGTGCTTTCAGACAGCATCCCCTGCACGGACAGTTCCGAAGATCCCAAACCGGTTCTGGATTTCAAAAGCGGCCAATCCAACGAGTTGATGATCTTGCGGGCCTGTTTGCGCATAGATCCGGTTCTTGAGACCTCAGCCATTGCCAAGCTTGTCCCGGACGCTACCGGTCACTACGCGGTGACCGCAACAACGGCATTCGTACAGGAGCCACTGTAAGATCATGTCTGTATTCCGAAACCTGAAGAATCGCTTCAAAGTATTCAAGAAAGACGAAAGTGGCATTCTGACCGTAGAAGCCCTCATGATTTTTCCTCTGATGTTATGGACGATCACGTTCACGTTCACAGCATTCGAGGGGTTTCGTCAAAGCGCATCCAATCTGAAGGCAGCTTATACGATCAGCGACCTGATTTCGCGTGAAACGCAGGCAGTGACCGATGTATATATTGACTCGTTGCACGATTTGGCAGGCAAGATGATCAACAATCGGTCAGACGTGAAAATGCGGGTCTCTCTGATCGTTTACGATGAAGACGATGAACGCCATTATGTGCGCTGGTCGACCGTACGCGGCTTTGATCAGGAATGGGATGACAACAGAATCGATGAAATCGAAGACCGCCTGCCGCCAATGCCCAATCAGGACACCGTTATTCTGGTTGAAACGTCCAATGAATACATCCCCACGTTCCGACCGGGCTGGGATTTTGCGACAGGTATCACCTTTGAGAACTTCATCTTTACCCGTCCCCGCTTTACAAACGAAGTTGCTTGTAACTTAACCCAGACCCCGTTCGTCTGCACAAATAGCGGATAGAATTTCGGACATGAACTTGGCTTCGGCGGCAGATGTCATGCCGCCCACGCCAACTCGGTGACCAACCCGCCACCACAATCCCGGAGCCCAGCGGTTCGCCGCCTTGTTTCGCGTACGGACCAGAAAGCCGTTTGACGGTTTGAACGCGAACACACCACGATCTACCGTTTCAATATCGGCCACTTCTGCGATGATCTCACCCGACCCCGTTCGCAACTCGGTCCGCGTCAGTTCGATCCAGTCTTCTGTGGCGCGCCAGACACGAAGCGCCAGCCAAAGCGATGCACCGCCAACGACAAACAGAAACACTTGCCAAACCGGTTCGGGTGGCGATGCCAGCGCGACATAGGTAACCAGCATTCCAACCGTTGTCAGCATCCCTACCCCGGTCCATCGTCTGGGGGATGAGGCCTGAATTGTTGCCAACACGTCGTCCTGCATGGATGTCTCCTGTCTGATCCGCTTCGATCTAGCCATTTTGCGCCGGAAACAACAGAGGCTTGGCCGCAAAACAATTTCGCACAGGTCCGGTTATTTCATGCAAATTGACTGCCGTGGCGCAGAGATTACATGCTGCCCGGATGAAACGGAGGTGAACATGTCCCTTAGACCGACGTTAGAAACACGCAAAGCCATTCCCACAATGGAAGGGGCTGGTGTCAAACTTCACCGTGCATTCGGGTTTCAGGATCCGTCCGAACTGGATCCTTTTCTGCTGTTCGATGATTTCAGAAACGACCGCCCGCAGGATTATCAGGCCGGGTTTCCGTGGCACCCCCACCGGGGAATTGAAACGATCACTTACGTTCTGACCGGCACAGTCGAGCATTCGGATTCGCTGGGTAACACCGGCACGCTTGGCGCCGGCGATGTGCAATGGATGACCGCAGGATCCGGCATCCTGCATCAGGAAATGCCAAGCGGCAACATCTCGGGTCAGATGCACGGCTTCCAGCTGTGGGGCAACCTGCCTTCGGACCAGAAGATGACCGCCCCGCGCTATCAGGACGTTCAAAGCAAGGACATCCCCGAAATCACCGATGACGATGGCACCACAGTGCGGGTGATCGTAGGTGAGTTCTGGGGTAAGACCGGACCCGTAGACGGGATAGCTGCTGACCCGCAGTATCTGGATATCTCTGTCCCGGCAGGTGTGAAGAAAACCTTCCGGATCGATACGTACCGCCGTGCTTTCGCCTATGTGTTTCAGGGTCAGGCCGCCTTTGCCGATGCCTCGCAGCCGACAGGTGTGCTGTTGGAAAAGGAAATCGCCGGGCAAGAGGTCAATATCCGCGACATGTCAGGGGATCGCACGCTTGTCCGTTTTGGCACTGGCGATGAAATCACCGTTCAGGCTGGCCCCCAAGGTGTGCGGTTCCTGCTGATCTCTGGGGCTCCAATCAATGAACCCGTCGCGTGGCATGGCCCCATCGTGATGAACACGCGGGCCGAACTGGAACAGGCATTTCGCGAGCTGCGCAATGGCACGTTCATTCGCCCCGCGCACTAACAGCGTGACGGTTTGATCCTGTCAGGCCGTCACTGCCTTGTGCACCATGTTCCAATAGATCTCCTCGACTTCGTCCAGTGACAGGCGACCGCCCGAACGGTACCAGGTCATCACGCCGTTCAGCATGGCTATCACGGCCAGCGTTGCAATCTTCGTGTCCGAAATTGCGAATTGTCCGGCCTGCTGCCCTGAATCAAGGATGCTTTCCAGCACGTTTTCGTATTGGCGCCGCAAGTCTTCGATTTCAGCAAAGTTTTCGGGCGAAAGATTGCGCAACTCCATATAGGCGATGAAAACTTCGTCGGGGCGTTGCAAATGGAAGCGGATGTGAAAGCCGATAAACTGGCGCAAAGCGTCTTCGGCATCGTCGCAACGGCCCATTGCATCAAGCGCCTCAAGCAGGTCCTGCATGTGTTCGCGCATCAACCGGTGCAAAAGGCTCTGTTTGTCGGGCGTATAGTTATAAAGCGCGCCTGCCTGTACGCCGACCTCTTTTGCGATCTGCCGCATCGAGACAGCGGCATACCCATAGCGGGCAAACAGGTGCAGCGCGGCCTTGCGGATTCGCGGGCCGGTTATGTCGGAATGTGAGCCTTGAGTGCGTGCCATGGGTCTACAGTATATGAACAGATGTTCATATAGAACCCCGCTTGAACGATGTCGTCAAAACGTGCATCACGATGGGGCAACAAAGACCGAAAAGCCTGCGACATGAAACTGCTGCCTGTTTTGCCCCTTATTCTATTTTGCGCCGCCTGTGCGGACATTCCCGAGTTGGAAGGCAGCGAACCGGCTGCAGTTAGATCCGCCCCCTACCCGCGCCTTATTCCGTTGCAGGAAACCTTAGGGCCACCGGTGGACCCGATCCATCAGGCAGCAGCAGTCGAAGACGATCTGACCCAACGCAGCAATGCCTTGGCCCAAAAGGCGCAGGTGCTACAAAACGCGCAAACCAACTGACGCGTCATGAATCACCCCCACTATCCCCGGTGACGGATTGCACCCTTGGCCTGAACCCGCTAAGGCAGCGCTGATTGGACAAGCATCCGACACCAGAAAAATTCGAGCGGAAAAGGACCCACGACATGACACAGGCACTGCGGCTGGGAATTGCGGGCTTGGGAACGGTCGGCGTGGGTGTCGTCAAGATCGTCCGCCGCCATGCAGAATTGTTGCAGGCCCGTACAGGCCGTTCGATTGAAATCGTGGCTGTATCCGCGCGCGACCCGAACAAGGACCGTGGCGTGAACCTGTCGGATTATGCCTGGGAAACCGATCCGGTTGCACTGGCAAAACGCGACGACATAGACGTTTACGTCGAATTGATGGGTGGCGAGAACGGTCCTGCCAAAGCCTCAGTCGAAGCAGCATTGGCCAGTGGCAAGGATGTGGTCACCGCCAACAAGGCATTGCTGGCCATCCACGGGCAGGAACTGGCTGAAAAGGCCGAGGCCGCCGGTCGTGTGATCCGGTTTGAGGCCGCTGTCGCTGGTGGTATCCCGGTGATCAAGTCCCTGACCGAAGGTCTGGCGGGGAACGAGATCACCCGCGTGATGGGTGTCATGAACGGAACGTGCAACTACATCCTGACCCGGATGCAATCGCAGCGTCAGGGCTACAATGCCCTTTTCGATGAATGCGCCGAATTGGGATACCTTGAGGCCGACCCCAATCTGGATGTCGGAGGTATCGACGCTGCGCACAAGCTGGCTCTACTATCCTCGATTGCGTTTGGGACCAAGCCGAATTTCGACGGGATCGAGATTGAGGGTATTCAGCAGATCAGCCTGGACGACATTGATCAGGCCGAAGACATGGGCTTTCGCATTAAATTGCTTGGCGTGGCGCAGCGCACCGCGCGCGGGCTGGAGCAACGCATGCAGCCTTGCCTAGTACCCAGCGACTCGCCACTGGGCCAGCTGGAAGGCGGCACCAATATGGTCGTGATCGAAGGCGACGCGGTTGAGCAGGTTGTTCTGCGCGGCCCCGGCGCAGGCGAAGGTCCCACAGCCAGCGCTGTGATGGGCGATGTCTGCGATCTGGCGCGCGGATTGCAAATCCCGACCTTTGGCCGCCCAGCCACCACGCTTGAAACCGCAGTTCCCGCCGTCACCGGTCGACCTGCGCCGTACTATCTGCGGCTGGGCCTGCTGGATAAACCTGGTGCATTGGCCAAGGTTGCGGCCATTCTGGGCAATGCCGGGGTGTCAATTGACCGGATGCGCCAATATGCACATGCCGAAAGCACAGCGCCTGTGCTGATCGTCACCCATAAGACCACCCGAACGGCGCTGGACGTCGCGTTGGAGGGTTTCCGCGAAACCGATGTGGTTGCAGGCGACCCAGTTGCATTGCGGATTGAAGCGGTTTGACCTTGCGACCTGCATGAAACGCAAGCTATGCCGGAAGACACGGCTATACTGACCAGAGGATACAGAAACATGAGTGCTGCCAAGACCGATTTCAATGACCGCCTGCTGTCTCTGGGGCTGGCCAGGGTGGCGGAACAGGCTGCACTGGCCTCGGCTTCGCTGGTAGGCCGGGGCGATGAGAAAGCCGCGGATCAGGCCGCTGTGAACGCAATGCGCGAACAGCTGAACCTGCTGGATATCGCAGGTGTCGTTGTCATCGGTGAAGGCGAGCGCGATGAGGCGCCGATGCTGTATATCGGCGAAGAGGTTGGCACCGGCAATGGCCCCGGTGTGGATATTGCATTGGATCCGCTGGAAGGCACCACGCTGACTGCCAAGGACATGCCGAACGCACTGACCGTCATCGCCATGGGCCCGCGTGGCTCGATGCTGCACGCGCCGGATGTGTATATGGACAAACTGGCGGTCGGCCCGGGGCTGCCGGAAGGTGTCGTCAATCTGGACATGTCGCCACGCGAGCGTGTCGAAGCTCTGGCCAAGGCCAAGGGATGTAAAGCCGCTGACATCACCGTCTGCATTCTGGAACGCCCGCGCCACGAAGCGATGATTGCCGAAGTGCGCGAAACCGGCGCCGCGATCCGTCTGATCACTGATGGTGACGTGGCGGGTGTCATGCATTGCGCTGAAAGCGAAGTAACCGGCATCGACATGTATATGGGCCAGGGTGGCGCGCCCGAGGGTGTGCTGGCCGCCGCTGCGCTGAAATGTATGGGTGGGCAGATCTTTGGTCGCCTGTTGTTCCGTAACGATGACGAACGTGGCCGGGCCGCAAAGGCAGGCATCACCGATCTGGACCGTGTTTATGCACGCGATGAGATGGTGACGGCGGATGTGATCTTTGCCGCCACCGGCGTGACCGGTGGCTCTTTGCTGCCCCGGATCAAGCGCGAGCCCGGCTGGGTGGAAACCACGACGCTGCTGATGCGGTCCAAGACCGGGTCGGTGCGCCGCATGTCCTACCGCACGCCGACATGGCCGCATGACAACACATAACGGCTTGCGCCGGTGCCTTCGGCGAGAGTATTTCTGAAAAGGTGAAGAGGCCGGGTCCACAAGGGTCCGGCCTTGGCGCATGAGAGGCGAGCAATGAGTTTTCTTGGAGTCGAGCAATCACTGACGGGAAGGCTTTGGGTTGGACCCAGCCCGGAGATTGAGCGGGCGGCCGAGATGATGTCGCAACAAACCGACCTGCCCCGTGCAGTTTGCCAGGTTCTGGCCCGGCGCGGCGTGCCGGTATCGGAGGCGCCCGGCTTTCTTGACCCAAAGCTGAAGGAATTGCTGCCAGATCCGCGGGCCATCAAGGATATGGAAGTTGCCGCCACGCGCTTTCTGGAAGCCGTCCGCAATCGCCAGAAAATTGCTGTGTTTGCAGATTACGATGTCGATGGCGGCAGCTCTGCCGCGTTGCTGCTGGTCTGGCTGCGGCAGATGGGCGTGCAGGCGACGCTTTATGTGCCGGACCGGATCGACGAAGGGTATGGCCCCAACGTTGCCGCGATGCAGGAGCTTGCGGCTACGCATGATCTGATCATCTGTGTTGATTGCGGCACGCTCAGCCATGATCCGATTGCGGCGGCTACGGGGGCGGATGTGATCGTTCTGGACCACCATTTGGGGGGCGAGACGCTGCCCGATTGCGTCGCAGTGGTGAACCCAAACCGACAGGATGAAAGCGGCGATCTTGGTTATCTTTGCGCGGCGGGCGTTGTGTTCCTGATGCTGGTCGAGGCCGGTCGGCAGCTGCGTGACGCGGGCGCAAGGGGACCGGACCTGATGGCCCTTCTGGATCTGGTGGCCCTGGCGACCGTTGCCGATGTGGCACCACTGATCGAGGCCAACCGTGCCCTGGTGCGACAGGGGCTGAAAGTGATGGCACAGCGGCGGCGCCCCGGCCTTGTCGCGCTGTCCGATATCTCGCGCATGGATACCGCGCCGAACAGTTATCACCTCGGGTTTCTGCTTGGGCCCCGCGTGAATGCCGGTGGACGGATCGGTCAGGCCGATCTGGGCGCGCGCTTGCTGAGCACCGATTCTCTGCCTGAGGCGCAGGCGTTGTCCGAACGTCTGGATGCATTGAACACCGAGCGCCGCGACATTGAAAACGCGGTGCGCTCCGCCGCGCTGGTGCAGGCCGAGGCGCGTGGCTTGGACGCCCCTTTGGTCTGGGTGGCAGGCGAAGGGTGGCACCCCGGTGTCGTTGGTATCGTGGCCTCTCGGCTGAAGGAGACAGCCAACCGACCGGCAGTCGTGATCGGCTTTGACGGGGATGAGGGCAAGGGTTCGGGCCGATCGGTTTCCGGCGTCGATCTTGGGGCTTCGATCCAGCGTCTGGCGGCCGAAGGGTTGCTGGTCAAAGGAGGTGGCCACAAGATGGCCGCAGGTTTGACCGTCATGCGCAATCAATTGGAACCCGCAATGGAACGCCTGAGCGAGTTGCTGGCCAGACAAGGGGCGGGCCAGGGTGGACCTGCGGATCTGAAATTGGATGGCGCGTTGATGCCCGGCGCGGCAACCGTGGAATTGATCGAGCAGATCGAACAGGCCGGACCGTTTGGCGCCGGTGCCCCGGCCCCGCGCTATGCGTTGCCTGACCTGCAGGTTCGCTTTGCCAAGCGGGTCGGTGAATCGCATCTGAAATTGTCGCTGACCGATGGAATGGGCGGCGGGCTGGATGCGATTGCCTTTGGTGCTTTTGACGGGCCGATGGGCGAAAAACTGTCAAATCACGGCGGTGCGCGCTTTCATTTTGCGGGTCGACTAGAGGTCAACACCTGGGGCGGGCGCCAATCTGTGCAGCTCAGGCTGGAGGACGCGGCAGAAGCCCGTTAACACGCGGCTTTGGTGTGCTAAAAAACTTTCCCGTCCCTGCGTTTTTACGCTTGCGGGGGTCACGGCGAAACCGTAAAAGGCCCTCCACAAGCCAGCGTGGCCCGTTCGTCTATCGGTTAGGACGCCAGGTTTTCAACCTGGAAAGAGGGGTTCGATTCCCCTACGGGCTGCCATTTGCGCTTGTGACCTTATACCAAGTGGCCCGTTCGTCTATCGGTTAGGACGCCAGGTTTTCAACCTGGAAAGAGGGGTTCGATTCCCCTACGGGCTGCCACTTTTCTTAAGCTTCTTCCATCCCAAAGCAGCAAGATCAACCGGGCCGCTTCGGGAAACAGCAACCTAGCTATCATCAGCGATCTGAATTTCGATGCCCCAACGGTCAAGGAATCTGGCCACCCCACCCTTTGGCACAGCATCCGTGACCAGCGAATGCACCAGCCGAGGATCCGGCCCCACATAAGGTGCCCTTTCACCAAACTTGGAATGCGCTGCAGCCATGACAACCTGGTCTGCGCACCTGACCACCACCGATGCAAGATCCGCTTCGACCGCGCTGTGGTAGAGAAACCCTTTGCTGTCGGAAATCGCGTCCGTGCTCAGGATCACGATGTCAAAGGCATAGCGTTGCAGCTGCTTGTGGGTGACGTGACCAAACGTCCCCCTTTCATCGATCTGCAACTCACCCCCCAAAAGGTGCACACGGTTTCCGTTGACCCCGGCCAAGGTCTGAACGACACCGATGGAGTTGCTTACTACCGTGAGGTTGCTGACCTGTCGCAGCTCTTCTGCGACGAAGGCGGTTGTCGATCCCACATCCAGGAAAACGGTCATCTGATCGCGAACCAGTTTCGCGGTATGCCCGGCGATCAAACGCTTTTCATCAGCGTCTTGTGATATCCGGTGAAAGAAGTTGGGGGCGCCCTGCACTCCGGCAAGGTAAGCTCCGCCATGAACGCGTTCGACTGTACCCGCCTTTGACAAGGCTTTGATCGTTCGGCGCACCGTCTCTTCGGATACGCCGAGCATATTCGCCAAATCCGAATTCCGGGCCGTTCCACCCAAACGTCTGAGGGCATCAAGCAATTCCAGCTCACGATGGGTGTTGAGGGTATTCTTCTTCACGAACCGGCTCCGGAATTTTCCTTTATATGGACACGGAATACCGTGAACGGCAAGGCAGTGCTACATCCGCATTGCCACAATTGGCCTTTTGTCGGAACGGATTGGTGCCATGTGAGCACTGAGTTTCAGCAGCAATGATCCGGGAAGCTGGTTTGCCAGACTTCTCACGAGTGCCGGATCAGTGTCCATGCCTCTCGCAACGCGAATGCAATTCAATGCGCCCTCTGTCATCTCTTGCTTGCAACGGGTCTCAGTGGAGTTCCCTATTTCCCTCGCGGAGAAATTTTGAAATTTCGATAACATAATTATATAGTTACAATCATTTACAGCGGTGGAAACAAATTCAATTTATGCGGCTCCGGAGTGCCTGAACGTCAATTACTAAAAATTTAGTTTGACACATACGCAAAAAATCGCTGATGCTGTTCTGCATCCGGTTCCCGCCGGAGAACCATAATTTTTGGGAGGAGACAGATGCGGAGACATCTACTTTCCGCAGTGGCGGCGGCTGCCGTCATTGCGGGGCACGGGTCCGCTTGGGCCGACGAAGCCGCAGCACAACGTTGGATCGACGACGAATTCCAGCCATCGACCTTGTCGAAAGACGAACAGATGGCCGAGATGCAATGGTTTATCCAAGCTGCACAGCCCTACGCTGGCATGGAAATCAACGTCCTGTCCGAAGGTATTCCGACGCATTCCTACGAGTCGGAGGTTCTGACCAAGGCGTTTGAAGAAATCACCGGCATCAAGGTCAATCACCAGATCCTTGGCGAAGGCGAAGTGGTCCAGGCTGTTCAGACCCAGATGCAGACAGGTCGGAACCTGTATGACGGCTATGTCAACGACAGTGACCTTATTGGTACCCACTCGCGTCTACAACTGGCCTATCCACTGACCGACATGATGGGCGGCGACTGGGCGGCGACAACCTCGCCGACAATCGATCTGGATGACTTCATGGGCATTCAGTTCACCACCGGGCCGGACGGCAAGCTGTATCAGCTTCCCGACCAGCAGTTTGCGAACCTTTACTGGTTCCGCAAGGACTGGTTCGATGACGAGGCCAACAAGGCCGCGTTCAAAGAGAAATACGGCTATGATCTGGGCGTTCCGGTCAACTGGTCGGCCTATGAAGACATCGCCGAGTTCTTCACCAATGACGTGAAAGAAGTCGACGGCGTGGCGATCTACGGCCACATGGATTACGGCAAGCGCGCGCCCGACCTTGGCTGGCGCATGACCGACGCCTGGCTTTCGATGGCCGGTGCTGGTGACAAGGGCGAGCCGAACGGTATTCCGGTTGACGAATGGGGCATCCGCATGGAAGCGGGCACCTGTAACCCGGTCGGCGCCTCGGTGTCGCGCGGTGGTGCTGCAAACGGTCCGGCTGCGGTCTATGCGATCCGCAAATGGGACGAATGGCTGCGGGCCTACGCGCCTCCGGGTGCGGCGTCTTATGACTTCTATCAGTCGCTGCCGGCACTGAGCCAAGGCAACGTGGCCCAGCAGATTTTCTGGTACACCGCCTTTACCGCCGACATGGTGAAGCCGAAGTCCGAAGGCAACAACACCGTGGATGACGAAGGCACTCCGCTGTGGCGGATGGCGCCCAGCCCGCACGGCCCCTACTGGGAAGAAGGTCAGAAGGTTGGCTATCAGGACGTGGGTTCCTGGACGTTCCTGAAATCGACCCCCTCGGATCGTGCGCAGGCAGCTTGGCTTTATGCCCAGTTCGTGACGTCCAAGACTGTTGATGTGAAGAAGTCCCATGTGGGTCTGACCTTCATCCGCGACAGCTCGGTCAACCACGAGTCGTTCACCGAACGCGCATCCAAGCTGGGTGGCCTGGTCGAATTCTATCGCTCGCCTGACCGCGTGGCATGGTCGCCAACCGGCATCAACGTACCGGACTATCCAAAGCTGGCCCAGATCTGGTGGCAGCAGATCGGTGACGTGAACTCGGGCGCCTTCACCCCGCAAGAGGCGATGGACCGTCTGGCCGAAGAGATGGACATCACCATGGCCCGCATGCAGGCCGCGGATGAAAGCGCCGGTGTATACGGTGGCTGTGGCCCGCGTCTGAATGAACCGCAGGACGACGCGTTCTGGCTGGAAAAAGCCGGTTCGCCCAAGGCCAAGCTGGAGAATGAAAAGCCGCAGGGCCAGACCGTCAACTATGACGAACTGGTTAAGCGCTGGCAGTCCCAGTAAATGCAACATCGTAGGCCGGGCTTAAGCCCGGCCTACCCCTGAATGCCCCGCGAGTTTCCCAGATGATCGAACTTCAAGACGCGACCAAACGGGTCGGCAACGTCATCCATATCAAGCCGACCAACCTGACGCTGCAAACCGGCCATTTCAACGTGCTATTGGGCGCGACAGGTTCCGGAAAAACGTCACTGATCAAGATGATGGCAGGGCTGGACCCGATCGCCTCGGGCAAGGTCCTGATGGACGGACAGGACGTGACACGGTTGAACACGCAAAAGCGGCATATCAGCCTGGTGCACCAGTTCTTCGTGAACTACCCACATATGACCGTATTTGACAATATCGCCTCGCCCCTGCGCGTGGCTGGCATGGCTAAGTCCGAGATCGATGGCCGCGTGGAAGAGGCCGCCGATCTGCTGCAACTGCGCCCCATGCTGCACCGCCGCCCGCATGAGCTGTCGGGCGGGCAACAACAGCGAACCGCGCTGGCGCGTGCCATCGCAAAAGAAAGCCGCGCCGTCTTCCTTGATGAGCCGCTGGCGAACCTTGATTATAAACTGCGCGAAGAGCTGCGCGAACAACTGCCCGACCTGTTCGCTGGTCGCGGGGCCGTCGTTGTCTACGCCACCTCGGAGCCTGAAGAGGCATTGCTGTTGGGGGGCTACACCGCGCTGATGGAAGACGGCCGTGTGACCCAGTTCGGCCCAACCACAGACATTTATCGTAATCCGGAAAACATTGCCGCGGCGCGTGTTTTCTCGGACCCGCCTATCAATGTGGCTCGTATCACCGTTGCCAGCGCCCGGGCGCAATTGGCAGGTAATGTCGGCTGGGCTGTCTCGGACATGTCCGACGGGGAATATATGGTCGCCGTGCGCCCTCATCGCGTGACGCCATTTCGTACGTCTGACGCCGATGTCGAACTAACTGGACGTGTGATCGTGACCGAACTGTCAGGTTCGGATTCCAGCGCGCATTTCCAGCATGGTGATGAAGCCTGGGTTTCACTCGCCGCTGGTGTGCATCCCTATCAGGTCGGCGAAGATCACAGTTTCTACATGAACCCGGCGCATTGCCGGTACTTCAGCCAAGACGGCAAAAGGGTGGCCTGACATGGCACAGATCAAGCTTTCAAACCTTCGACACAGCTATATGCCGTCAACAAAAGGCCCCGAGGACTATGCGCTGAAGGAAATCGACGTGACATGGCGCGATGGCGGGGCCTATGCGCTTTTGGGGCCATCAGGTTGTGGCAAGTCCACGCTGCTGAACATCATATCCGGTCTTCTTACCCCCTCAGAAGGCCGGATACTGTTCGATGATAAGGACGTCACCGCCCTGCCCCCGGACCAACGCAACATCGCGCAGGTATTTCAGTTCCCGGTGATCTACGACACGATGACCGTGGGCGAGAACCTGGCCTTCCCGTTGAAGAACCGGGGTGTCGACGCAGAGACCATCAAGCGTCGCGTTCTGGAAATCGCCGAGATGTTGGACGTCACGGACATGCTGAACACCCGCGCGTCAGGTCTGAGCCCGGACAACAAACAGAAGATCTCGATGGGTCGCGGCCTTGTTCGCGACGACGTGAATGCGGTGATGTTTGATGAACCGCTGACCGTGATCGACCCGCACCTGAAATGGAAACTGCGGTCCAAGCTGAAAGAGCTGCATCAGCGCGTGCGGGCAACCATGATCTACGTGACGCACGACCAGACCGAGGCGCTGACCTTCGCCGACGAGGTGGTGGTAATGCAGGACGGTGAAGTGGTTCAGATCGGAACGCCGGTCGAACTTTTCGAACGGCCACAGCACACATTTGTCGGCCATTTCATCGGCTCGCCGGGCATGAACGTCCTTCCATGTGAAGCCAAAGGCGACCGCGCCGTTTTTGAAGGGCACGAGGTCATGCTGGAAGGTCCCACACATGGTGACGGCGGCCGCACCGATCTGGGTATCCGCCCGGAATATGTAGGTTTCGGCGACACCGGCATTCCGGCACATGTGACTAAGGTCGCCGATATCGGCCGCCACTATGTGGTCAGCGCCGTGGTCGGCAACACCGCCCTCAAGGTTGTGACCGAACACAGTGTACCGGAACCGGGATCACAGGTCTTCTTGCAATTCAAACCCGAACAATCCCGCGTCTACCGCGACGGCTGGATCGCAACTCAGGAGCGGGCGCAATGAGAACGGAAAACCAAAAAGCATGGTTCTTTGTCCTGCCCGTTCTTGCGCTGGTGGCGTTCAACGCGCTGGTGCCCATGATGACGGTGGTCAACTACTCGGTGCAGGAAACCTTCGGCAACAACCAGTTCTTCTGGGAAGGTTTGGGCTGGTTCGAACAGATCCTGCGATCCGACCGGTTTCAGGCAGCACTTGGTCGGCAATTCCTATTTACCTTCCTAATCCTGCTGATCGAGGTACCGCTGGGCATCATCGTTGCCCTGTCTATGCCGCGCAAGGGCTTTTGGGTGCCGGTCTGTTTGGTGCTGATGGCTTTGCCGATGCTGATCCCATGGAACGTTGTGGGTTCGATGTGGAACATCTTCACTCTGCCCAAAATCGGATTGCTGGGATATTTCCTGAATGACGTGCTGGGCATCAACTATGATATGACGCAACAGCCGCTTTCGGCCTGGATCACCGTCATCGTCATGGATGTGTGGCACTGGACCTCGCTGGTCGTGCTGCTGTGCTATGCCGGCCTCGTGTCGATTCCCGACGCCTATTATCAGGCCGCCAAGATCGACGGCGCCAGCCCGTGGTCGGTGTTCCGCTATATCCAGTTGCCCAAGATGAAGACGGTTCTGACCATCGCTGTTCTGCTGCGGTTTATGGACAGCTTCAACATCTATACTGAGCCATTCGTGCTAACCGGCGGCGGTCCCGGCAACTCGACCACCCTGCTGTCGATTGACCTTGTGAAGATCGCACTGGGGCAGTTCGACCTTGGCCCGGCGGCAGCGATGAGCCTGATCTACTTCGCCATCACGCTGCTGGTGTCGTGGCTCTTCTACACTCTGATGACAAAGGACGACGCAGAATGAAAAAGCGGTCCATCATCCCGATCCTCTATATCGCGTTCCTGATGCTGCCGATCTATTGGCTGGTGGCGATGTCCTTCAAGACAACGAACGAGATTCTGTCGGGCTTTTCCCTGTTTCCCCAGACTTTTACGCTGGAAAACTATATTACCATCTTCACAGACCCAACCTGGTACTGGGGTTACATCAACTCGATCACCTATGTGACTCTGAACACAGTGCTTTCCGTCTGCGTTGCCCTGCCTGCGGCTTATGCGTTCTCGCGCTATCGGTTCCTCGGTGACAAGCAACTGTTCTTCTGGCTATTGACCAACCGCATGGCCCCAGCGGCGGTGTTCGCCCTGCCGTTCTTCCAGCTCTATTCGTCGATCCACCTTTTCGACACCTATCTGGCCGTGGCTTTGGCCCATACGCTGTTCAACGTGCCGCTGGCGGTGTGGATTCTGGAAGGGTTCATGCGTGGTATCCCAAAGGAGCTGGATGAAACCGCCTATGTGGATGGATATTCGTTCCCGCGCTTCTTCGTGACAATCTTCCTGCCCAACATCAAGGCAGGTGTCGGTGTCGCGGCGTTCTTCTGCTTTATGTTCTCATGGGTGGAAATGCTGCTGGCCAAGACCCTGACCGCGGTCGAGGCCAAACCCATCGCTGCTGTGATGACCCGTACAGCATCCAGTGCCGGGTACGAATTGGGCCTGCTGGCCGCCGCGGGCACCCTGACCATCATCCCTGGTGCCATTGTCATCTGGTTTGTTCGCAACTACATCGCGCGTGGCTTCGCGATGGGACGTGTGTGAGGTTCGACATGCGAAAACTGCTTCTCACCCTCCCCTTCCTTCCCTCAACAGCCTTTGCCCAGGCCAAGGCCGGATGGGGCAATGTCGGACAGGAGGCCGAAAAAGGGTTCTCGTGGACGGACCCCCTTTGGCCTGATTTCTGGATGGCATGGACACCTGCCACGCTGGCCGTGTTTGTCGGTATCTTCTCGGCCATAGCATGCATTGGCTTGCTGGAGGGCTTCAAATTCCGCGACGGAATTGAACGGCGCGGGGTTCTGGGGCTGACAACCACGCTGGGGGATCGCCTGTTCATCACCCTTCTGGGGGCCGCATATATTTTCCTGGCGTGGCTTGGATTGGTCGGGCAACCCGTCTGGACACCGCTGTTCCTGTCCATTGGCTGGGGCGTTTTTGTTTTCTGGAAAGTTTAGACTTTGAGAAATCGCGAAAGGATGCTTGTCTGTCAGGCATACTAACCATGACGACACCGAGACCAATGCGAAAGAAAAAGACAACAAATCTGCTGACCGAGGTCGAACTGGAGTTCATGAACGAGCTCTGGGCCCTCGGGCAAGGCTCGGTGCGTGATGTCCTGGACCGCCTGCCATCAGAACGCAACCTGGCCTATACATCCGGGGCCACGATCCTGCGCATTCTGGACGAGAAGGGTTTTGTGGAAAGCCACAAGTCGGGAAAGACCCTGATCTATACGCCGCTTCTGGAAAAGGACAGATATCAGGCCCGTTCGCTTCAAAATCTGTCGCGCACGCTTTTCGACGACACCCCCGCCACACTGGTGGCGCGGCTGGTCGACGACGCGGGGCTGAGCGAAGCCGACCTGGAGGAAATTCGAGCACTGGTAGAGAGGAGACTGCAAAATGACAGTGGTTAGACCGGTTCTCGACGCATTCATCGAACTCAACATCGTGCTGGCATTTTCGGCGGTCATCTGGCTGGTGACCCGCACGGCCCTAAGCCGCACCGTCCTACGCAATGGCTATGTCGCACAGTTGCGGGTGCTCAAGACCTTGAGCATTTGTGTTCTTGCCAGTCCGTTTCTCGCGGTTTGCGTGTCGTCGCTGGCGACTTACGCTTGGCCGGGCAGTGCCGTGGCCCTTGGCGATATCGCCGTTGCAGCCTATCTGCGCGGTGACATCGCAATGCCTGCCACGCAGTTCGAAGCACTGCTGAACACCCGCGAAAGGTGGGTTGATCTGGCATTGTCCGGGCGGCAGCCCGTGATCACCCTCGTTGCCGCCATACTTGCCTGTATCGCAGCCGTGTACGCCGCGCGTGCCTTACGGGACGCAATGACGATCCGTCAGACTGTCAATTCCAGTTTTCTTTGGCGGCGGTCCGCCAAGGTGGATATTCGACTTTCCGATCGCATCACTGTGCCCTTTGCCGTGCGAGGACTTCGCCGCCGCCACGTCGTTCTGCCCAGCCATCTGCTGGACACCCCGCGCGAGTTGCGTTTTGCACTTGCCCACGAGTTTCAGCATATCCGTACGGGTGACGTCGAATGGGAACTGGGGTTTGAGCTGCTGCGGCCGCTGTTGTTCTGGAACCCCGCCTATCTGATGCTCAAGTATCAGTTCGGCCGGCTGCGCGAGTTGGCCTGCGACCAGTCGGTTGTTGCGCGCAAACGGATTGATGCGCGGGAATACACGGCGTGCCTGCTGGACTATTGCGCCCGGACAATCTCAACCAACAGCCCACGCGTTCTGAATGTTGCCTTTGTGACAGGCGGTAAGGCAAAGCGCGTATTGCGGCAACGTGTAATCGCGCTGACCGATGTTCAGCCATCGGTACCTGCCCTACCGGCAGTGTTCCTTGGAATGACACTGATCTTTGGTGCGCTTTTGGCTCTGGGGTCGGCCTCAATCCAGCAGACACGGGATTGGAGCCATGACCGCCTGATGCTGTCGACAGTGGTCAACCTGGAACGGCTGGAAGCGCGCAATCAGGGGAACTGACCTGATCGCTTACCAGCCGCGACGCCCGAACAGCGAGTGAAGCCGCCCCTGATCGGCAAAAGGCTCGGGCGTTTGCACGCGTTCCAGCCGTGCCACTACGCGCGCGACAAGAACCCATCCTATGACAGCAAAGATGACGCCCCCAAAAGCCTGACCCAGCAGAACGCCCGAGGCCCCGGCGATTTGTGAGCCAATCATGGCAAACACCCATGTGCCAATAGTGTGACGACCCCAGTTTATCCATGTGGAATAGACCGGATGGCCCAGATTGTTGAAACTGGCATTTGTCACAAAAATCACACCGTTGAAGAACGAAGCCAATGCCAGCGGGCCGCAGAACAGATAAATCAGTACGCGCGTTTCCCCCTGGGCTGCGAACAAATTCGCAATTGGCGAACGCAGTAAAAACAAAATGGCCGACATGCAAAGAACGTAGATTGCGGTGAACTTGATCCCGGCCAAAAACGCGGCACGCACGCGATCAAATTTTTCTGCCCCGAAATTCTGCCCGATGATTGGCCCTATCGCGCCGGACAGTGCAAAGATGACCGAAAACGCCACCGGCAACAGCCGCCCGATCACCGCCATTCCCGCAACCGCATCCGTTCCAAACTGTGCAATTTCCCGCACTACGATGGCATTCCCGATCGGCGTGGCGACATTCGTCAGAACGGCAGGGATTGCGATGGCCCGCACGGGCCGAAAGTCCTGTGCCACCTGTTTCAGCGATGGGCGTGCAAATCCCTGATGCACCCGCAGCGCGGGCCACAATGCTGCTCCCAACATGCATAGCCGCGCCAGAACCGAGGCTATCGCGGCCCCATCCAACCCCAGCCCGACGGCAAAGATCAAAATCGGGTCAAGAACTGCATTCACAACGCCGCCGTAAATCGTTGCCATCATTGATCGGCGCGCATCGCCGTGCGCGCGCAGCACAGCCATCGCCGCCATCGCAATCGACATCACCCACATGGTCGGCAGAATGATCGACACATAACGCGTCGCCAGCCGCAAAACCTCGCCCTTTGCGCCAAGCAGCGACAGCAGAAAACTGACGTTCAGCAACACCAGAACAGAGGTTACCAACCCGACGATCAGCCCCAGAACGGCGACACTGGATGCGTATTGCCTTGCCTGTTCAGCCCGCCCGCCGCCCAACTCACGCGCGACCAGCGCCCCGGCAGAAATCGACAGACCGATATTGATTGCGTTGGTGAAAAACAGCAGCGTCCCGGCATAACCTACCGCTGCGGCCAGCGCGTCGTTGCCCAGCATCGAGATAAAGACCATATCGACAAAATCGACAGCAAATATCGCCATCAATCCAATGCTCGTGGTCAGCGACATGCGCGTCACATGTAGCATCAGGTTGCCACTTAGAAAGATTGCCTTACCTGCCGATTTTTCCACCAAGTCTTTGGTCGTCCCACCTGCGCGACCCGGACGGGCCCATGATGCCACTGCGTTCGACAAGGGAAAGCCCCGGACAACGCCTAAGTAAACTCACGCGTTTCCGGGGCTTTGTACACCGAATATTTCAGTTCAGGCTCAGACGACCGGAATTACACAAAGCGGTTCACGTAGTTCTCAAGCACTTCCTGACGCCCCGAGCGTGGCTGAGGATTGAGGTCTTCGGCAAGTACCCGCGCTGCAATCTCGTCGAGGCCAGAGGTTAGCATCGCCTGAGCTTTAGGCGTTTTCCAGCCTGCATACCGGTCGGCCAGTGCCTGTTCCAGACCACCATCTTCAAGCATCGCAGCTGCCGCTTTCAGACCCCGGGAGCAGATATCCATCCCGCCCACATGCGCCGCGATCAGGTCTTCGGCATCGATGGATTGCCTGCGAAGCTTGGCGTCGAAATTGGTACCACCCGTGGTAAACCCGCCCGCTTTCAGGATGTGGTAATAAGCCAGCGCGACTTCAGGCGTGTTGTTGGGGAACTGATCCGTATCCCACCCGGACTGGTAATCGTTCCGGTTCATGTCGATGGACCCAAGCATACCTTCGGCCGAGGCAACGGCGATCTCATGTTCAAAGCTGTGTCCTGCCAGGATTGCGTGCCCTTGTTCCAGGTTCAGCTTGATTTCATCCTCAAGGCCGTACTTGCGCAGGAAACCGATGCAGGTTGCCGCATCGAAATCATATTGATGCTTGGACGGCTCCTGCGGTTTGGGTTCGACGAGGATCGTGCCGTTGAAGCCGATCTTGTGCTTGTACTCGACCACCATGTTCAGGAACCGGCCCATATGATCCAGTTCGGCCTTCATGTTGGTATTGAGCAGCGTCTCGTAGCCCTCGCGCCCACCCCAAAGCACATAGTTTTCGCCGCCCAGCTTGTGGGTCGCGTCCAAACAGGATTTCACCGTGGCAGCGGCAAATGCAAAGACATCTGGGTCGGGATTGGTGCTGGCACCCCCCATCCAGCGACGATGGCTGAACATATTGGCCGTACCCCACAACAGCTTAGTGCCGGATGCCTGCATCTTTTCACCGATATAATCGGTGATCTCGTTCAAAGTGCGCAGATTGTCGGCGAAGTTCCCCTGTTCGGGGCGGATATCCGCGTCATGCCAGCAGAAATAGGGTTGGCCAAGGATCTCGAACATCTCAAAGGCGACATCGGCCTTCATTTTGGCGCGGCCCATGTCGTCTTGCGGATGCCATGGGCGTTCAAAAGTCGAGCCACCAAACGGATCCCCGCCTTCCCAGGCGAACGAGTGCCACCACGCCACGGCAAAACGCAGGTGATCCTCCATACGCTTACCCATCACGATCTCGTCCGGGTTGTAGTGACGGAATGCGAGCGGGTTCTTACTGTTCTCGCCCTCGAATTGGACCTGCTCGATCCCCTGAAAGAAACCGCTCGTCATCTCGTTTACCTCATTCCGTCTTTTCGCCGGGCTTCTTGCCCAGAATGATCATCGACAACAGATCGTCATCCGTGACATCGGCGATGTCGACAGTGCCAACCAGTTGCCCGTTTTTCATGACCGAAGCCCGGTCGCACAACTCCATCACTGCATGCACGTCGTGGTCGATCAGGAAAATCCCGATCCCCTGCGCCTTGAGCTGCTGGATCAGGTCCGCCACCATCTGTGTTTCGTGTGGGCCAAGCGCGGCTGTGGGCTCGTCCATGATCAGGATACGCGCGTTGAAGTACACCGCACGCGCGATGGCCACCGACTGCCGCTGACCGCCGGATAGCGCCGAGACCGGGTCATTGAACTTCTGAAAGTTCGGGTTCAACTGTGCCATGATCTTGCGGCATTCGGCCTCCATCGCGGCATCGTTGACCAGCCCGAAGGGCGTGACCATTTCCCGCCCCAGGAAAAGGTTCGAACTTGCATCCAGATTGTCCGCCAAGGCCAGCGTCTGGTAGATCGTCTCAATATTGTTGGCACGCGCATCGCGGGGGTTGTTGATCTCAACCTTCTTGCCGTCGATCAGAATCTCTCCGTGGTCCATCTGATAGGCGCCGGAAAGCACCTTGATCAGCGTAGATTTACCGGCCCCATTGTGGCCTAGAAGGCCCACAACCTCGCCCGGGTACAGATCGACCGAGACACGGTCCACCGCCTTGATACCGCCGAACGAAATCGAGATATCGCGCATTTCGACAAGCGGAGGCTGGCCGGACCCACGGCCCGAAGTTTGGTTCTGTGTTTCTTGTGCTTGCATCATTTCGCTCCCAGACGTTTGCGATAGACGATGTCGATATAGACGGCCAAAACCAGAACGGTGCCCACGACGATGTTCTGAAACGGCGCGTCCACGCCAACCATGGCCATGCCCGATTGCAGCGCCTGCATGATCAGCGCGCCAAGGATCGCGCCGTAAATCGTACCGATACCGCCGGACAGGGCGGTGCCGCCGATCACGGCCGCAGCAATCACGCGAAGCTCATCCAATGTGCCGATATCGTTCGAGTGGTTGGCCAGACGGGCCGAGGCCACGACCGCCGACAGCGCACACAGGAACCCCATCAGGGCAAAGATCTTGACGGTCATCATACGGGTATTGATGCCCGACAGTTCCGCCGCATCCGGGTTGCCCCCCGTGGCAAAGATATAGCGGCCAAATCGGGTTTTGCGGGCCACAACAGTCAAGGTTACTGCAACAAGGATCAGGATCAGAACCGAGATCGGGATACCATAACCCACAACAAGCCCTTCAGGCATGGTCTCGCCCCGCGCTTCGAACATACGTTCCAGCCTGCGTGTGGGGATCGAGTAACTGTTGACGATCAAGACATAACCCATAATGGCGATGCCAATGATCCCCGCCAAAGTTGTTTCAGCCCAAACCGGTTTCACAGGGAACCCATGGGCAGCCTTGGAGCGGCGTCCGCTCCACAACGCCCAGACCGCAATAGCGGTGGCGGCAAGGCCGAACAGAAGGCTGACCGTTGTTCCCAACGTCCCGTTGGTTCCGCCAAATATCAGGAACGTGCTGTCCAGCGGGCCGATAGTCTGGCCGTCTGTCATGTACCAGGCGACGTTGCGCCAGACCAGAAAACCGCCAAGCGTCACGATAAAGGCCGGTATCGTCAGATAGCCGACCATCCAACCGTGGAATGCGCCGATCAAGGTTCCGACTGAAAGGCCGACAACAAGGGTGATTGCCCAAGTCGCCGGGTGATTTAAACCTAACCCCAGCACGTTCGGCAGAAGCTCGGTCTGTGTCATCGCCATGACGGCGGATGTGGTCGCCAGCAGCGCGCCGACCGAAAGATCAATGTGGCGCATCACGATAATGAACACCATGCCGCAGGCCATTATCGCGACCGAGACGGTCTGGATCGACAGGTTGAACAGGTTTCTGGGCGTCAGAAAACGGCCATCCGTTACGATGTTGAAGCCGATGCACAGGATGATGAAGGCGCCGATCATGCCCAATAGCCGCATGTCCAGTTCCAGTTGCTGGAACAGGTTGGCCTTTGCTTTTTGGGGTACCGGCTGAGACGAAGTTTCGGTCATATCCGATCTTTCATGTTCAGCTATGGTCTCTGGCCCGGCCTTGCGGGCCAGAGACGTTATGGTTTGGAGACTTGACTTAGTTGCAGGGTGCAGGGCCGTTCTCGACGCCCTGGCACAGGTCTTCCAGCGGAATCCAGCCAGCATCGACCACAACGGAAAGGTTGTCTTTTGTGATCGGCACAGGCGCCAGGAAGACAGACGTCATCTCAGTCCCACCGGGCGAAGTCCAGCTGACCGCGCCTTCGACGTCCGCCGCAGCCGTTCCACCGCTCAGCGCGACCGCGATTTCACCTGCGGCCTTGCCCAGCTCACGTGCGTCTTTCCAGACCGAAACGGTTTGCGTGCCTTTGGCCACCCGGTTCAGCGCCGCATGGTCGCCATCCTGACCCGACACCGGAATGCCGTCCATACCTTGTGCGGTCAGTGCAGCAACTACACCGCCTGCGGTTCCGTCATTTGACGCGACCACAGCATCGACTTTGTTTTCGTTGGCGGTCAGGATTTGTTCCATGTTGCGCTGCGCGTTCGCAGGCAGCCAGCCGTCGGTATAGGCTTCGCCGACGATCACAATGTCACCACTGTCAACAGCGCCCTGAATGATCTCCTGTTGACCACCGCGCAGGAAATCCGCGTTCGGGTCGGTGGGCGAGCCCTTGATCATCACATAGTTGCCCTTGGGCATGGCGTCGAACACCGCACGCGCCTGCATACGACCGACTTCGACATTGTCAAAAGTCAGGTAGAAGGCCCGATTATCTTCGATCAAACGGTCATATGCGATGACTGGGATACCTTCGTCGGCCGCTGCCTGAACAGCCGGTCCGATGGCCTGAGAGTCCTGCGCCAGAATGATCAGCGCATCAACGCCCTGGGCGATCAGGCTTTCAATATCCGACAACTGCTTGGCCGACGACGATTGCGCATCTGCCGATATATACTCGGCACCGCCAGCCTCAAGCGCGGCTTTGATTGCCGCCTCGTCGGTTTTCCAGCGCTCTTCCTGGAAGTTCGACCAGCTGACACCGACCGTAGTTTCTGCAAACGCAACCGTCCCCATCAGGACGGCCACAGCAGAAGCGCTGAGAATTCGTTTCATGATTTCCTCCCGGTTTATCGAGCCATCGCTTCATGATTCGTGGCTCTCACAATTCTGAGTAGCATATTTATTTCAGTCAGTAAAATATTTATGCTACCGGAAAGAAGAAAAACCGCTTACGCTTGGGAAATCACCAGATTCGCGAGGGCAGAATGCTGAAAAGCAAGGTTTCTTCAAACGCTACGGATCAACGAAACATCACCCGCTTGCGCGTGCTGGAACAAATCCGGTCGACCGGAGCGATATCGCGGATCGACATTGCAAGCGCGCTTGAGACCAGCCCGGCGACAGTGACAACAGCAACGTCAGACCTGCTTTCAGCTGGTCTGATTCAGGAAATCGAAAGCGAAACACCGTCAAAATCCGCGCGCCGCGGCAGACCACGTGTGCTGCTGAAACTGCACGGCGGATGTCATTTGATTGCAGGTGTAAAAGTGGCCCGGCACCAGATTTCAGTCATCCTGGTCGATTTTGAAGGCACTGAGATCATCTCCTACACACATCCGTTGGAAGAGGCCCGGATGGCCCCGGAGGCGTTTGCAATAAAGATATGCACGGCGCTGGAACAGGCCTGCGCCTCTGCAAGCAGGTCCCTGACAGAGGTCTCCGGCGTCTGCATCGGGATTGCCGGACTGGTCGACGCAGAGCGGAATTTTGTACATTGGTCATCTTCGCTGACAGTGCGCAACGTGGATCTGAGCCCGCTTCTGTCCCAAGCGCTCCCCTGCCCCGCTTTTGTCGAGAATGACGCCAATCTGGTTGCAAAGGCCGAACAGCTTTTCGGTCTTGGCAAAGGGCTGAAGAACTTTCTGGTTGTCACGATAGAACACGGCATTGGTCTGGGCATTGTTTTGGATGGCAAGCTTTATCGCGGCGAGCGCGGCTGCGGCGCGGAATTCGGGCATGTCAAAGTTCAGCTGGATGGCGCATTGTGCCAGTGTGGGCAACGCGGATGCCTTGAAGCTTATGTTGGGGAATATGCCCTGATCCGCGAAGCAACCATTGCCAGCCAGGCTACTGACCCGCACACTCTTGCTGATATTCACGCGGCCGCCCAATCCGGTGATGCCCGGTCCATTTCAGTTCTGTCCCGCGCTGGCCAGATGTTTGGAATGGGGCTTTCCAACCTGATTAATCTGTTCGATCCGGAATGTATCATCCTGTCCGGCACCAGAGGCAGTTTCGAATACCTGCATTCCGAGGCAGTAATGACCCGCATCAAAAACGGTGTCGTCAGCGTTGACGCGCCACTGCCTGAAATCAACGTAAACCATTGGGGGGATTCAATGTGGGCAAAAGGGGCAGCGGCCTATGGGATCGAACAAGTCTCGATCCTGAAAGTCAGGGAACTGGCGGAAAATGCGAATTAAACTGACAGCCCTGCTTGCGACAGCTTCCACCGCCACGGCCGACATCAACCTTCCGCAGTTTCACAGCATCGACGTCCCCAGCCATGTTTACGACGGCGGGTGGGAGCACTTCGTGGGCGGAGGCGTTGCCGTTTTCGACTGCAATGGCGATGATCGGCCCGAGCTGTTTGCCGCAGGGGGAACCAATCCGGCTCAATTGTTTGTCAACACATCAGGACCCGATGTCAGTTTTCGGTCAGAAACGCCAAGCGCACTGTCCCTGACCGGCGTGACCGGCGCCTACCCACTGGATATCGATGGGGACGGGTTTGTGGACCTGGCGGTTTTGCGCGTTGGCGAAGACGTTTTATTGCGTGGCAAGGCGAATTGCGCATTCGAACCGTTCACCTCGTTGAATTTCCAGTCTCAGGATCACTGGACCACCGGTTTTTCCGCCACCTGGGAAAGTGGTCAAACCCTGCCGACACTGGCTTTTGGAACATATGTCGATCGAACCAATCCCGATGGCCCGTTTGAAGCCTGCGGGCCGACGCTTTTGTATCGCCCCGAAAGGACGGCCTATGGCCCGCCTCTCCACCTGGTGCCGGGCCACTGTTCCTTGTCCATTCTGTTTTCCGACTGGGCGCGCACCGGGCGCGCGGACCTGCGTGTCAGTAACGACCGCCATTACTATGTGCGCGGCGGGCAAGAGCAGCTTTGGGCCATGGAAGACACGCCACGCCTTTATGCGCCGGAAGATGGGTGGCTGCCCTATTCGATCTGGGGCATGGGGATTGCATCAAGGGATATATCAGGGGACGGCTTCCCTGATGTTTACCTGACCTCGATGGGGGACCAGAAGTTTCAGATCTTTGATCCTACTGCCGAGGGGCCGACATGGCGCGACGCGACTTATGACCGGGGGACAACGGCTCACAGGCCGCATGTCGGTGGCGATGGTCGCCCCTCAACCGGCTGGCATGCGCAGTTCGGCGACGTCAATAACGACGGGCGCGACGACATATTTGTCGCCAAGGGCAATGTCGAACAGATGCCCGATGCAGCGCAAACCGACCCCAACAACCTGTTGCTGCAATCAGCAGATGGTCAGTTTTTTGAAGCTGCCTCAGCGGCGGGTGTCGCCTCAATGGGAAAGTCCCGCGGTGGGGCCCTGGCGGACCTGAACGGGGATGGATCGATTGATCTGTTGGTGGTCAATCGCGGGTCAGCGCTTGAGGTATTTCAGAACGAACAACAACTTGGAAACTGGATTCAGGTTGATCTTGGCCAGGATCGACCCAACCGCGCAGCTGTCGGCAGCTACATCGAGGTTAAAACCACCGACGGAATTCAAACGCGGGAAGTGACCATTGGTGGCGGCCATGCAAGCGGCATCTCCGGGCTTCACCACTTTGGCCTGGGCAATGCGGACGAACTGGAGCTGCGGGTTATCTGGCCAGACCGTACAGTTGGTGATTGGCAGACCTTCAGAAGCAATCAAGTGCTTCGCATCGACCGCTGATCATTGATCAACAGGCAAACCGCTAGGCACATGCGCTGGCACACCCAGCCGGACTGCCGGGTCTTCCAATGTGTTAAGAAAACTCAAAATGGCGTTTACTTCATCATCACTCAGGCTGATTGGGGCCAGATCATTCGACGCTGCAATCGCCTCAATCAGCGTGGGGTCGAGCAAGGCTTTTTGATCTTCCGCGCCCGGAAACTCTGGCAACGCTGCTTTTTCGACCGAATAGCTGCGCAAAGCTGCGACCGGATCCAGATGATGACGGACAACATCTTCAAGCCGCGCGTAAGCTCCGTTGTGACCATAGGGTGCCGTAAGGGTCACATTGCGCAAGGATGGCGTGCGAAATGTGAAGGCGTCATCCGCATTGCCCGTCACACGCAATCGCCCGTCATCGCGAACATGGTTCTCGAACCGGGCGGCTTTTCCCGGCCCGATTTGCGGCATGGCGATAGAATGAAATCCATGATCCGTCTGGAACCAGCCGGAATGGCAGGTGCTGCACCCGGCTTTGCCGTAAAAAAGGTCGAGCCCCATTTGTGCCTGTTCGGGCAGCGCCTCTTTCCCCTGCATCGCGCGATCAAACAGGCTGTTGTCAGCGCGCCATTCAAAGGCGATGAAATCGGCAATGATATTGGCGATTGCGGTAAAAGTGATCTCTTCTCCGGGCGCGAGCTGGTCAAAGCGCGCCCTGTATTCCGGGATTGCGGCAACACGCGCCGCGATAAGGTCCCATGCGCCGTCCTTTTGGGTCAGCAAACCAAGACGCACAGCTTTGCTCACTTCGTTTTCCGAATAGTGGCCCGCCATTTCGTCAGCCGACAAGACCGGGAACATCGCTTGCGCGGCCAGTGCAGATTGGAAGCCCGGCCTCATATCTGTGCCCAAGGGCGTTCGGAACCCGTCAGGCTGTGACGGGTCTGCCTCAAGACGCCCGTCATGAAAAAAGGTGGTGAATTCCAGCGCTCCAAGGTTCCACAGCCCCGGTGCATTTCGGGGAATGCGCTGCTCGGGCATGTTTTCCTGATCAAGCCTGCGCGCTGCCCCCAGCCCCACACCGCCTTCGCCGATACCCAGAGACAGCGCGTCTGACGTTCCCAGTTTCGGATGATGACAAGTGGCGCAGCTGATGTTTTTGTTCCCCGACAGGATCGGGTCGTAAAACAGCAACTGTCCCAGTTCGACCTTGACAAGGTCCGGTTCTACAAATTGCGGAAGCGACCCGAGGTCCTGCGCCTGCGCCGCCGACAGTGTCACGCAAAAGGCCAGAGCATACATCGATATCGCAACTTTCATGCCTGATCCTCTGCGATTTCCAACGTCAGAACTTGTTTATACGGATTGGCCGGAGAATAGATGGCGGACGGAAACAAGGGCTGGTTCACAGCGTCCGTGTAACCGGACGGTTCAATGCAAAGCCCTGCGCATGGCCTGAAAGGATCGGACAGGTGCGCGGCAGAATAGACCTGCGCGCCGGGCTGATCAGAGTAGATATTCATACGCAAACCTGACGGTGTTTCGACTGTGGCAACCGGTCGATCGAAATTGCCCGCCTCTTCAAACACGAAGTAGTGGTCAAGGCCGCGCCCCTCATCACCGATAACGCGCGGGGATGAGAAATCCAGCGCTTGGTTTTCGATCTCATCCACGACGCCTGTCGGAGTGGAGCTGTCGTCCAGTTCCAGTACCCGCTTGGAATTCAGGGTCAAACGGTTGCCAAGAATACCGCTTTGGCACCCAAGAGTATAGTAATTGTGCTGCGCAATGCTGATCGGCGTAGGCCGGTCCGGCCATGCGGTGATCGTGTAAGTCAGCCGTGGAAAAGCCAGCTCGACATGAATCACGAACCTGATTTCTCCGGGAAAACCGTCAGCGCCGTCAGGTGACGTCAAGGACAGAACCGCACGGTTCGGCTTGGTCTTCCTGATAATCCAGTGGCTGCGTGACAGCCCGACCACACCGCCATGCAGCGTGTTTTCCCCCTCATTCGCCATCAGGCGATAAGCGGCATCCTGAATTTTAAACTTTGCGCCACCGATCCGATTGGCGACGCGACCCACGATTGCACCCAGAAAATACGGGTCCGTCAGATATTCCTGCGGGTTTGGATAGCCCAGGATCAAGGGCGTTTCACCGATCCACCACCCTTGTGTGATCGCCCCATAGCTCAGCAGGGAAACCGACATCGCACCATCTTCCAGAACAACCTGTTCGATGGGTAGGGAAGTGACGCCCTTCATCATGGCGTAGACAAGGGGGATAGTGCCGCATAAAACTGGCGATATCTTTGATATTCAGCCTCATAGGCATCGAATAACCCCGCGCGCGGCTGAACAATTTCAGAGATTTCTGGCGATGTCATGAGTTCCACCGGGTCTGCGCCGTCTACTGCACAGGCAGCAAGGCGCGCCGCGCCGATGGCGGCTCCGAATTCACTGCCTTTGGGCAAGGCAAGCGGGACGCTCAGAACAGTTGCCAGCGTCTCGACCCAGAACCGGGATCGTGCGCCCCCACCCACAACCATCAGGCTTTCAGGCTTTGTTCCCGTGCTCCTGAGGGCCTCAAGGCAATCGCGCAGCGCGAATGAGACACCTTCCATCACGGACTGTGCAAGATCCGCTGGATCCGACGCAATATCCAACCCAAGAAACGCCCCCCGGATGGCGCTGTCATTATGAGGGGTACGTTCCCCCGACAGGTATGGCAGGAATGTGGTCTTCGACGGCCCGGTGACGGTATCCGGCAAAGCCGATGCGAGTGCACCAACGGATTGGCCGAGATTCCGGGACAGCCAGTTCAGGCTGTTGGTCGCCGACAGGATGACGCCCATTTGAATCCAGCGCTCCGGCACCGCGTGGCAGAAGCAGTGAACCGCCGTTTCCGGTGCGGGCGCGTAACTGTCCTTGGCAACCAGCAGCACACCCGACGTTCCCAGCGATAGAAAACCGCTGCCTTCGGCGATGCTTCCAATACCACAGGCCGCCGCCGCGTTGTCGCCAGCCCCGCCGGCAACAACAACGGGTCCGGTCAGACCCCAGTGCTGCAAAATCTCCGCCCTCAGCTCGCCCCCGGCAGTGCTGCCTTCGACCAGTTCGGGCATCTGATCCCAACGCATGTGGCTTAGCTCAAGCGCTGTTTCCGACCATTCACGGCATCCGACGTCCAACCACGCTGTACCCGCGCTGTCAGACATGTCGCTGATGTATTCTCCGGTCAGCCAGAAGCGTAAATAGTCTTTGGGGAGCAAGACTTTGGCGGTCTTTTCAAAAACGTCAGGTTCATGCCTGCGCACCCATTCCAGTTTAGGCGCAGTAAAGCCGGGAAAAACGATGTTTCCGGTGATCGATCGCATCGCGGAATGCGCATCCAGTTCGGCAGCTTCGCGGGCAGACCTTGTGTCGTTCCAAAGGATACAGGGCCTCAAGACGCTACCATTTCGGTCCAGAAGCGTCGCGCCATGCATATGCCCGCTAAGACCAATGCCGCGCACTGCCGAAAACGCAGCGTTGTTTTGCCCGCGCAACTGGGCAACGACCTTTTGACACGCTTCAACCCAATCCGCAGGCTCCTGCTCTGACCAGCCCGGATGCGGTGTCGATGTGCTGACGCTCGCTTCGGCCTCGGCAACGACGTCGCCGTCTTCACTGACCACAATTCCCCGAAGACCTGACGTCCCCAAATCAAGACCGAGATACACCTGTTTCTCCCACTTGTAAGCCGCAATACGTAGGCAACAGAAACCCAGTTTTGCAAAGGTATCAGGTTTCACTGGCACAGTTTGCGCTAACATAACAAGGTGAAACAACACAAGGCACATAAAAATTGATGCCGTGCTGGACAGCACCGAATGACCGGGACCCAGACAGCGACCAATGCGAAGGCACCCGGTGAGAGGTGACCTGAACTAAGCCGCAGGAGAGATTTTTTGCGATTGTCTGGCGCCATGTTTCCGTAAAAACTTCGGAACGTTCTCATCTTACTGATTTCGGGCAGGCAGAGCGTCTGACACCATGATCAGTCGCAAGAAGGAAATCGGCAAATGAAGTCACATGCCAAAGTTGTTGTCGTTGGCGGCGGATGTGTGGGCGCGTCCATTCTGTATGGGCTGACACAGCACGGCTGTAGCGATGCGGTGATGCTGGAACGGACCACGCTGACCTCAGGCTCGACCTGGCATGCCGCAGGTCTGCTGGTCACCTTCGTGCGGTCCCATAAAGTGTCGAAGATGACGATGGAAACCATCCGCATCTATTCCGAAGTCGAACAGAAGATGGGTGCGTCGGTAGGCTTGCGCAAAGTGGGTCAGCTGCGCGTTGCCAACACCCAGGAACGTTGGGATGAATTCCAGTCATATATCTCGATTGCCGAGGCCGCCGGTGTGCCCTGCAAACTGTTGACACCGGCGGAAATTGCCGAAGTTCACCCCCTTTTGAGCCAGTCCGAGCATATTCGCGGCGGTATCCTGCATACCGAGGACGGCTATGTGAACCCGGCGGACATCACCATGGCAATGGCAAAACTGGCGCGGGATGCAGGCGCCACAATCTGTCAGAACACCGAAGCACAGGCGTATAAAAAGCTGGAAAGCGGTCATTGGAAAGTGACCACCAATCAGGGTGAGATTAACTGCGAGCATCTGGTTTTTGCCACCGGCAACTATGCCCGTGAAAATGCCCGGCGCGTTGGGCTGGACCTGCCCTGCATTCCCATCGTTCACCAGTACTGGACCACGGAAACCGTTCCACTGCTCAAGGAACGTCGCGCGCAGGGTTTGCCCGAGTTCCCGATCCTGCGGGATGAGGATTACGGCGCATATCTGCGCGAAGATGTCGGTGGCATTCAGTTCGGGCCCTATGAATTCACCAAGGACCTAAAACTGTTTGCCGAAGACCGCGTGCCACCTGACTTTGGCGCAGACCTCTTGCCCGAGGATTTCGATGCCGTGGAAACCCAATGGGCACGGGCAATCGAACGGGTTCCAGTTCTTGGCGAGGTGGGCATCAAGGCCAACACGCGCGGCCCCTTCCAAATGACGCCGGACGAATTGCCACTTGCCGGGCCAGCGCCGGGGCACAGAAACCTGTGGCTGGCCGAAGGGATGCCCGGTGGCATTCTGTGGGGCGGCACCGTGGGCGAACGGCTGGCCCGCTGGATCGTCGACGGTGATCCGGGCATGGACATGTCGGAACTGGACCCGCGCCGTTTCTCTGACTACGCCTCCAAACGCTGGACCATGGACAAGGTTCGCGAAACCTGGGGCACACATATGAACGCGCATATCCCCCGTGAAGATTTCCCGGACGCGCGCCCAATGAAAACCGTGGGGTCTTACGATCTGCTGACGGCGCATGGCGCAGTCTGGACCAGCTTCAACGGCTACGAATTCCCGCGCTGGTTCGCCAAATCGCCGCAAGAGGCGATCCCTGAACATTCTTTCCGCCGCACTAACCACATGGAACGCGTTCAGGATGAAGTACGTTCCACCCGCGAGGCGGCCGGGTTCATCGAGATGTCGCCGATGACCAAGTTTACTGTACGCGGTCCCGGCGCCGCGCGGTGGCTGGATGGTCTGATGGCAAACAAATTGCCCAAAGTGGGCCGGATGAACCTGTCGCTCTTGTTGAATCCAAAAGGTGGCATGGATGCGGAATACACAGTTGTCCGCTATGCCGAGAATGATTTTTACCTGGTCTCTACCCCGAATTGGCGCGCCTATAACTGGGATCAGCTGCAACGCCTGCTACCACAAGATCAATCGGTTATCCTTGAAGACGTTTCGGAACAGTTGGGTGTGATCGCGCTGGCCGGTCCCAAGGCGCGCGAGATTTTGCAACCCCTCACCGACAACCATTTGTCGAATGCTGCTTTTCCCTGGCTCTCTGCACAAAAAGGTGAAGTGGGCTATGCCAAAGACGTTCACCTGCTTCGGGTATCTTACACAGGCGAGCTGGGTTGGGAACTGCACCATCCGGTCGGGTATAACCGCCACCTTGTCGACCTGCTTTTGAAAGCCGGTGTAAAACCCTTCGGTCTTGAGGCTTTGGAATCCATGCGCCTTGAAAAATCCTATCGCGCCATCAACCGCGAGATTTGCAAGGACATGACACCGTATGAGGCCAGCCTTGATCGGTTTGTTGTCACCGAGGGGCGAGAGTTCATCGGAAAAACGGCGCTGGAGAAGCAGAGAAGCGAGGGCAATCACAAACGGCTGGTCACGTTGAAACTTCCCTTTGGCGAAACTTCGGTGATGTTCGATGAAGGCGTTTATGCAAACGGTGAACTGATCGGGCACGTTACGTCGGGCGGGTTCTCTTATTATTGCAACCACGACATAGCGATGGCACTTGTACCAAACGATATGACCGCGCCGGGTACACGGATGCAGGTGTTGGTCCATAACGAAATGCGTGATGCCGAGGTGATCGATACTTGCGCCGTTGATCCCACCAGCGCGCGTGCGCGTGCCTGACCCCTGAAGTAAAAAGACTGGATTTGAAAAGATGACCGAACAATCGACCAAAACGCTTTCTCTTGCCGAGGTTCGGGCGCTCGCGAAATCCGTACTTGTTTCTGCCGGTGTAAACGCGCAGGGCAGCGATATTCTGGCCGACATTGTTACCCGGTCCGAGCGGGACGGACCGCGCAGCCACGGATTGCGTATGCTGCCGGTCTATGTCCAAAGCTTCACCTCGGGCTATGCAAACGGCAATGCGAAACCTAAGATAGAAAAGGCTGCCCCGGGCGTTCTGCGCTGTAACGCAGATAACGGGTACTATCAGGTCGCCGCAGCAGAAGCCCGCGACGCGTTGATCGAAATGGCGCGGGAAAACGGCATTGCCGCTTTCACCTGCGTAAATTGCCACCATCTGGGCGCGTTGCGGTTTGACACCGAACCGCTGGCCGAAGCGGGTCTGGTGGCGTTTGCCGTGGTCAACTCATTGTCCATGGTGGTGCCGCAAGGTGGGGTGCGCCCGGTATTTGGCACCAACCCGATGTCTTTTGCCTGCCCACGCGAGGACGGTGCGCCGATAGTCTGGGATCAGGCGTCTTCAATGGTTGCTTTGATGGATATCCGCATGGCCGCAGCCGAAGGGCACGACCTGCCCCGCCCTGCCGGGCTGGACCCTGACGGCGCGCCCAGTACGGACCCGAACGCCATCCTGGAAACCCGCAGCCTGTTACCTTTTGGCGAGCACAAGGGCGCCGCAATCGCTTTCATGGTTGAAGTGTTGGGTGCCGCCCTGGCAGGTGGAACCCTTTCCGTAGACAATCAGGAACGCGAGGCGTTCGGGGCCCTGAACATCAAAGGCGGTGCAACACTGATTGCGATTGATCCGACGCGGTTCGGCAACGCGGCCTTCAATCAATTTATCACGCGCATTTGCGCAGAAATTGTCGGCAATGGGGAAGCCCGTGTTCCGGGTGACGGGCGTCTGGCCAAACGGGCGGCAGCCGAGGCTGACGGTGTTGTGGTCAGCACCGAGGTTCTGGCCGCGTTAAACGCGTCCTGAAATACCCGCGCTTAGCTTCCTGGCTAGAGAGCCTTCCTGCGACACGGGCGGCTTCAAGCGCCAATCCAGATTTGCCCAGGCGGCAATCCTGCAGAACCAAGCACGGATGCGACAAACCATTCTCCCCTCGGAACGGCGGTCCGTTGTGACCTGAGACGTCGTACTTATCGACCGCCGCCCGAAACAAATAGTCTGGAGAAGAAGTCAAACAGGTCAGCGTGACACTCCAGAGGCAAAACATGCGCCACATATTGGTCCGGTCTGACGACGACCATACAGCCCTTTGTCCGATCAATTCCGCGCATTTCGTAGATGTCTTCGCGCCTCTTGTGATCAACGCAAAAAACCTTCTCGAAGTCGCGCAGGCCATACCTGCCCTTCTCGGGTTTCAAAAGAGACGGCATATCCTCATAGGCCAGCGAATTGAAATCCTGCGGGAAGATGGCCCGTAGATCTATCAAACCGTCGATGTCTTCGTCAGGGCGCGCAAACCGTCGCAGAGGAGAGCTCGGATCGCTTTGCAAAGCCTCGCAAAGGTGATGGATCGATCCGTCTTGCGTACCTGCGTCTCCCTGTTCTGCGAAGGCATAGAGCCTCCAGCGCGCATCCGCTTCGGCCACATGTCCCAATTGCATAGGCATAGCATCCGCAAGCCGGACAACTGGTGCGGAATGAAATCGCTTGCCTATGACCAGCCCACGCGCCAGATGCTGGTGAACCGGTTCGGCGACCAAGTCCGAAGGCCCATAGTGAACCGAAAGCCCGCCAGTGAATTCCAGATTTTCAATAAACTGTTTTTGAAATCGGGGCATGTCGGTGCCGTCAAGCTCTGAATCGCCCGGTGGCGCACTCATGATCCGGGCCCATTTATGGTCGGTTTCGACCAGTCTTTTGGCCTCTTGCAAACGCTCGGCCGAGTAGCTGTGAAGAAGGTCAGGCATTGACCTTCCTGTCAGCACATGCACCAGTTTCCAACCCAGGTTGAATGTATCGCCCATCGACACGTTCATCCCCTGACCCGCCTTGGGGCTATGGGTGTGGCAGGCGTCGCCCGCCGTGAACACGCGCGGGGTACGTGTTGCAATTTCATGCTGCGGGACATCGTCGAACTTGTCGGTCAACCTGTGGCCGATCTCGTAGACCGACCACCAAACGACTTCTTTTACGTCGATGGAATAAGGACGCATGATCCGGTTCGCGGCAGCGATGATATGGTCAGCCGTCAGATTGCGGTTGGCGACCCGCTCATCCGGGTTCAGCTTGTCAAGCTCGACATACATTCGGAACAGGTATCCGCCTTCGCGTGGAAGGATCAGAACGTTTCCTTCCGAAGCCGATTGAACAAGGCATTTCCGCCGCAAGTCGGGGAAATCGGAATTCGCCAATATGTCCATAACGCCCCACGCCTGGTGTGCGGCGTCGCCTTGCAGCTTACCCCCGATAGCCCTGCGCACATTGCTGCGTGCACCGTCACAGCCTACGACATAGTTCGCACGTACTGTAAGCCGTTTAACCACGTCACCATCATCGCCCAGGCGTTCAAGCTCGGCCGTGACAGGGTGATCCGTGGAACCGGTATCAATCGTCAAATCGCTGACACGAAGCCCGTAATGGGGTTGCAACCGCGTTGGAGCATTTCTCATCACCTCCAGAAACAGCTCATGAATCCGGGCCTGATTCATCAAGGTATGTGGCATCTCGGATTGATCGTCGGCCACGTCCTGCACCGTGCCCGCCCGGCGGATGTGGTCCGGGTTTGCGGGATCGGGCGTCCAGAATGCCGTTTGGTTGACCCAATACGCTTCGCGCTTCACTTTCTCAGCGAAACCAAACGCCTGAAACATCTCCATCGAACGGACGTTGACACCGTCCGCCTGGCCTTTCTCCATCGGACCCGGCTTTTGATCCACGATCATTGTCGAAATTTCGGCGAACCCGGCCAGTTGCGCCGCAAGGCAAAGCCCGGCCGGTCCACAACCCGCGATCAGAACATCAACCTTTTCGGGGAAGGTTGTGGGGTGGTTGTGGTGACCGAACGCAGCCGGTTTGATATCCGGATCACCCGGACGAAATCCATCAACGTAATATTGCATTGTCCCCTCCTCCGCAGGTTCATGCAATTTTAATAACTATACTTACTATTTCTTGTCAACAAAGATATGTACACTCACTAATTGCCGCGGTAGTTCTGAAAAAGTGACGGCGTAAAGTGATTTCGGAGGTTTTGAATGAGTATTTACGGAATGGCGGGTCACCTCATCCGCAGGCTCAATCAGATTTCAACCCACGTGTTCTCGGTCCGGATGCAGGAGGCCGGGATCGACCTTACATCCGTTCAGTACGCAGCACTTGAAACAATTCGCGCCGAACCCGGCATTGATCAGGCCACAATCGCGGCGAAAATCGCCTATGACCGCGCAACAATCGGCGGGGTTATCGACCGGCTGGAGCAGAAAAACTACGTCAAGCGCGCGGTCAGTCAACGTGACAGACGCGCGCGAGAGGTCACCTTATCCGAAAAAGGAAAAGACATCCTAGCGGCAGCTGCGCCAGTCGTAATTGACCTGCAAAATGAGATCCTCGAAGGGCTAACTCCGAATGAACGCGAAACTTTCCTGAAGCTCGCAGGCAAGGCAGTTGAAGCTGTCACCAACGATAACACACGGTCTTGAATTCCACCGCGGGCGCTGGTTCAATTGAAACAGGGAAAGCAAATCAACCGTTTTCGCACTTTAGTTTCCGAAAACAGAAACTAAAATCTAAGAAATCTCAATTTACCTTTGAGCCAACCGAGGGCAATGTAATCCTGAGAGGATAACTTGGCGTCCGCGCATAACCTGTCTGTTGCGTAACGTTTCGACGAAAAGGTTCACATGTGTGAGCATTCTGTTTTCCGAAAAGGACCTGAAACCAAACACTAAGAAAGTGGATCAAAATCGTTATAAATCATAACTAATATGAGCAATCATGAACAGGGATGATACTCATAGGTCATCTAGGGAGGAGACCATGACCAACTTGCGCAGAACCATACTCAAATCTGCAGTGGCGGCGATTGCTTTTGGCGCCATGTCAACCACTGCCATTGCGGCCGAAGTGACACTGCGGATGCACCAATTCCTGCCAGCACAAGCCAACGTACCCAAGAACGTTCTGGATGTCTGGGCCGACAAGGTCGAAGCGGATTCGGATGGCCGGATCGAAATTCAAAGGTTTCCGTCCATGCAGCTTGGGGGCAAACCCCCCGAACTGATCGACCAGGCCATTGATGGTGTGGCCGACATTGTCTGGACGGTGTCCGGATATACGCCGGGCCGCTTTCCCCGGACCGAAGTGTTCGAACTGCCGTTCACCATGACGAATGCAGAAGCCGTCTCACGCGCCTATTGGGATCTGGCCGAAGAAACCATGATGGACGATGACTTCAAGCAATTCAAAGTTCTCGGGCTCTGGGTGCACGGGCCCGGTCTAATCCATTCAAAGGAGCCGATCGAAAGCATCGAGGATCTGAACGGTGTAAAGCTGCGCGCACCGACACGCGTAACGAACGGCCTTTTCAGCTCGCTTGGGGCAACCCCGGTTGGCATGCCTGTTCCCGCGGTACCTGAAGCGCTGTCTAAAGGCGTGATCGACGCAACTGTGATTCCCTGGGAAGTGACCGGCGCCCTGAAGGTCAACGAACTGGTCGGAAACCACACGACCTTTGGCGATGACACGCTATATACCACCACCTTCATCTTCGCGATGAACATGGACCGCTGGGATGCGCTGCCGGACGATCTGAAGGCCGTCATCGACGCCAACTCGGGCGCTGAATTCTCGGCCTTCGCAGGCAAGCAGATGCAGGCCGATGATGACGGACCACACAAGCAGGCGATGGAACGCGGCAACAACATCATCACGCTGAGCCCGGAACAGGTTGCGGAATGGAAGGCAGCATCACAGCCGACCACTGACGCCTGGATCGCCGAAATGGATGAAAAAGGTCTGGACGGAACCGGCTTGCGCGCCCGCGCGCTCGAACTGATTTCGCAATACTCCGGCAACTGATCCGGTCGCTCTTCCGGCGCTATTTCCCGCTGGGAGAGCAATCCCTTTGGAGTTGATCATGCAGAAACTGGTTGAGCGTATCGCGCGCTTCATGGCCGTTCTCGGCGGTGTGGTTCTGACTGCGCTGGTCCTGCTGACGTGTGTCAGCGTGCTGGGGCGCGGCTTGAACACGCTGGGTCACTCGGACATTCTGACGTCACTGTCGGAAGCAGCGGCAAATGCGCTGATTGCATCGGGCGTCGGGCCGGTGAATGGCGATTTTGAACTGGTCGAAGCCGGCGTTGCATTCGCCATATTCTCGTTCCTGCCGATCTGCCAGCTCTACGGCTCTCACGCCACGGTCGATGTATTCACAAACGCCCTTCCGGCTAAGGTGAACAAGGTGATCATCACGTTCTGGGAAATCGTCCTGTCGCTTGTCATCCTTTTGATTACGTGGCGCCTGTTTGTCGGCATGCAAAACAAGCTGGACTATGGTGAAACGACCTTTCTGCTGCAATTTCCTGTTTGGTGGGCCTATGGGCTAAGCTTTGTTGCCGCCCTTGTCGCATCACTTGTTGCTGTCTATTGCGCCGTCGCGCAGGTCATCGAGCTTGTCACCGGGCGTCATATCCTGCCCTATCGCGGGGAGGCCGCACATTGACCATGCTCGAACTGGGCTACGTGTCCTTTCCCGTACTTCTTATAATGATTTTCCTGCGCGCACCGATTGGCCTTGCCATGTTGCTGTGCGGGATTGGCGGGCTGTATTTTGCCATGGGTGGCACCAGCATGTTCATGGCCAAGCTCAAAACCGAAACCTACTCTACCTTCTCCAGCTATTCGCTGACGATCATTCCGATGTTCCTGCTGATGGGGCAGTTCGCGACATTATCGGGCATGTCTTCGGCCTTGTTCAAAGCGGCCGAAAGCTGGTTGGGCCACCGTAAAGGGGGCGTCGCCATGGCGGCAGTTGGCGCTTGTGCCGGATTTGGCGCAATCTGCGGGTCCTCCCTGGCCACCGCCGCGACGATGAGCCGTGTCGCGCTGCCCGAACTGCGCCGCTACGGCTATTCCGGCGGGTTTTCGACCGCAACGCTTGCTGCTGGCGGCACATTGGGCATTCTGATCCCGCCTTCGGTGATCCTTGTGATCTATGCAATCCTGACGGAACAGAATATCGCCAAGCTGTTTCTCGCTGCCTTTGTCCCCGGCATTCTGGCAGCGCTCGGCTATATCATCACGATTTCGATCTATGTGCGCATGTATCCTGACGCCGCGGGCACCCGCGAAGCGATCCCTTATCCTGAACGCGTACGGGCACTGCTGGATGTCTGGCCTGTCCTGCTGGTTTTTGGCCTTGTTGTTGGTGGCATCTATGTTGGCTGGTTCACCCCAACCGAAGGCGCAGCCGTGGGGGCGGCGGGAACCGGGTTGATCGCTCTGATCTCGGGCAATCTGAACTGGCAGGTCTTCGTCGAAAGCATCATTGCCACGGCCTCAAGCACGGCGATGATCTTCTTCATCGTGTTGGGCGCAGGGCTGTATAACAGTTTCCTAGCGCTCACTCAGGTACCGCAGGAACTGTCTGGCTGGGTCGTTGGACTTGGGCTCAGCCCGTGGATGGTGTTGTGCCTGATCCTGGTGTTCTATCTGATCTTCGGATGTCTTATGGACAGCCTGTCAATGATCCTGCTGACAATCCCGATCTTCTTTCCGGTCATCAGCGCACTGGATTTCGGCATGAGCCCCGAACATGTGGCCATCTGGTTCGGTATTCTAGTTCTGATCGTTGTCGAGGTCGGGCTGATCACCCCTCCGGTCGGAATGAATCTGTTCATTATCAACGCCATGGATCGTTCAACCCCGATGACCCAAACTTACAAGGCAGTCATGTGGTTCGTCACCTCTGACATCATTCGGGTCATGATCCTGGTGCTGTTTCCAGCCATTACCCTGTTCCTGATCCCCTAGCTTAGACACCAACAGCGGTCCGGAGCAGGCCCATACGAAAATAGGTATGAGATACAACAATGATTGAGCATACTAAATTGGAGAGAGCACCATGCAGTTAAGTGGATGTATCGCCCTGGTCACCGGCGGTGGAAGCGGACTGGGCGCTGCAACGGCAAGGCATTTCGCCGCCAGCGGAGCAAAGGTTGCCGTTTTGGATTTCAATGCTGCAGGTGCGAAGGCAGTCGCTGACGAAATTGGTGGTCTTGCCCTGCAAGCCGATGTCAGTGACGAGGCCGCCGTCAGTGCCGCGTTTGAGACGGCAGTATCCCATTTCGGGTCGGCGCCCAGAATCGCCGTCAGTTGTGCAGGCGTCGGCATGGCGGCCAGGATCGTTGGGCGCGAAGGCAAGCTGTCATTCGACGTGTTCGAGAAAACTCTGCGCGTGAACCTTTTTGGCACCTACAACGTGATGAGCCACGCGGCGAGACTCATGGCCGAGCTGGACCCGTTGGCTGACGGTGAACGCGGTGTGATCATCAACACGGCGTCGGTTGCGTGGCAGGACGGTCAATTGGGTCAAGCGGCATATGCCGCGTCCAAAGGGGCAATCGCGTCGATGTGCCTGCCTGCCGCTCGGGAACTCGCACAGTCGGGTATTCGGGTGATGGCTATCGCACCCGGCCTGTTCCACACGCCAATGATGGAAGGCTTGCCGGAAGAGGTCACTGCCAAGATCACTGCGAACATTCCTTTCCCTGCCCGCCTTGGCGAAGCGCGCGAGTTCGCAATGCTCGCCGAACAGATCGTTGAAAACCCGTTTTTGAATGGCACCACTATTCGACTTGACGGCGCCGTTCGTCTGCCGCCCCGGTAAGGAGTTCCCCATGGACAGCCAAATCCTGAACATTGAGGTCAACGGATCCATCGCGACCCTGACCATGAACCGCCCCGACAAGCGAAACGCGATGTGCGAGGAACTGTTGGGAGCGCTGGATGATTTCTTTTCTGCACCACCCAAGAACGTGCGTGTGGTGATCCTGACCGGAACTGAAGGGCACTATTGTTCCGGATTGGACCTGTCCGAGCATGTTCTTCGTACAGCCGAGGAAAACCTGCATCATTCCCGCCACTGGCACAGTGTCATGGACAAGATCCAGTTTGGTGGGCTTGCGGTTGTCTCGGCCATGTTTGGTGCCGTGATCGGCGGCGGGCTGGAGCTTGCAGCGGCAACACATGTTCGCATCGCTGAACCTTCGACGATCTTTCAGCTTCCCGAAGGCCGCCGCGGAATATTTGTCGGCGGCGGTGCGACCGCGCGGGTCGGTCGCCTGCTGGGGGCCGATCGGATGACCGAGATGATGCTGACCGGCCGCAAATATGGTGCCGATGAAGGGGTATCGCTGGGGCTGGCACATTATAGCGTTGGTGAAGGCGAGGGTTTGGCGCTGGCCCAAACGCTGGCAGGTAAGATTTCCCGAAACGCGCCACTGTCCAACTATCTGATGATTCAGGCGGTCGCGCGGATCAATGAAATGTCGCAAAACGACGGGCTGTTTACTGAATCTCTGGCTGCGGCCCTGTCGCAAACAACACCCGATGCGCAGGAGGGGCTGCGGGCCTTTCTTGAAAAGCGCGCCCCGAACTTCAGGTGAACACATGAAAAGGAAACATGAACACACGCCAGAAGACGGCGCACCAAACACGATTAGCGATGCTACGCTGCGGGGGTTTGTCGGGTATCGCATGAAACGGGCCTTCAATGTGGTGCAGGAAGATCTGACGACAACTCTGCGCCCCTTTGATCTGCGAATGCTGACGTATACGGCACTGGTTCTCATCGTCGACAACCCCGGTTTGCGGCAGTCCCAACTGGCTGACGCAATGGATATCGAGCGCCCGAACCTTGTTGTTATCATTGATGAACTGGAACGCAGGGAACTGATCGTCCGCGACCGGGTACCCACCGACCGGCGCGCCTATGCCCTCAGGACGACACTGGCGGGAAGGCAATTATATGAAAAGGCCGTCGCCGCGGTTACCGCCCACGAAGGCAAGCTGATGGCCGGTTTGGATGACGCAACCATCACCACCGTTTTCGATGCCCTCAGGACGATCGAAAAAGCGAGGAAAAGGGGCTGATCATGCAACGCACATCGGAATACCTGGTGCATTCTGTTTCGCGCGAAGATCGGGCCGACGGCTCCATCCTGCTAAAATCGAACCACACTCTTGGTCCTGTCGTCGACAAAACCGGTGTCTGGCTGCACGCCTGGGCCTCGGACGCGCCTGACCGCACGTTCATTGCTGAACGCAGCGGCGCGGGATGGCGCAAGGAAAGCTATGCGACCACGCTTGAAAAGGTGCGAGCCATCGCAAGCTCGCTATTGGGGCGTGGGATGGGGCCAGACACGCCGATCCTGATCATGAGCGGTAACAGCTTGGATCATGGCCTTCTGAGTCTGGCTGCTCAGTATATCGGCATACCAACAGCCCCCGTGGCTGAGCAGTACGCGTTGATCCATGGCGCGCACGGCCGCCTGCGCCATGCCATCGAACTGGTGCGCCCGAAGATGGCCTATGTCGTCGATGCGGATAAATACCGAGAGGCGCTGGAACTGGATGCGCTTCAAGGGATCGAAATCGTGGCCAGCCGAAAGGGCGGGAACAGCCAGGTCACAGCGTTCGACGAACTTCTCAAAGGGGATGTCAGTGTCGATCTTGGGGCCGCTTATGAACTGGTTGGCCCCGATTCCGTCGCCAAGATCCTGATGACCAGCGGTTCAACCTCGGCCCCGAAGGGGGTCATCACGACCCAACGCATGATGTGTGTGAACCAGACCATGCTGGCCGACGCGTTGCCATTTCTGCGCACGCGTCCGCCCCGTGTGGTCGATTGGCTGCCATGGAACCACGTCTTTGGCGGATCACATAACTTCAACATGATGCTCGCCAACGGCGGAAGCTTCTACATCGACGACGGCAAACCGGTAGCTGGTCTGTTTGAGCGGACGCTGGAAAACCTGTCCATGGTCACCGGCACGCTCAGCTTCAATGTTCCCGTAGGTTACGGCATGCTGCTGGGCGCATTGCAGCGGGATGGCGATTTGCGTCGGCGGTTCTTCGAAGAACTTGATCTGATCTTTTATGCGGGCGCTTCACTGCCACAGGACATCTGGTCTGGATTTGAACAGATGGCGCTGGATGTCAAAGGTGAGATACCGCTGATGACCTCGTCCTGGGGACTGACCGAGACAGCGCCCGCCACAATGATGCAGTCCGAGCCCATTGATCGTTCCGGGGTTGTTGGCGTTCCGATGAACGGCGTGACACTCAAGCTGATACCGGATGAAGACATGCGGTGCGAAGTGCGCATCAAAGGGCCAAACGTGATGCCAGGTTATTTTAACGAACCCGAAAAGACGGCCAGTGTTTTCGATGAAGAAGGGTTTTTCATTACCGGCGACGCCATGCGGTTCATCGACCCGCAGGACGTAAACAAAGGTATGAAATTCGATGGCCGGATTTCTGAAGATTTCAAGTTGCTGACCGGTACATGGGTGCGTGCCGCGCAATTGCGGATGGACTTGTTGACCTGTCTTGCGCCTCTTGCCTCAGATCTGGTCATTACAGGTGCCGACAGAAATGAGATCGGCGTCATGGTCTTTCCCGATGTTGCCGAGCTGAAGCGGGAAGGATTTGACCTGAACGACGACAGTGGCGCCTACTGCTGCAAATTGCTGCAAGGCGAAATTCACCGCCGCCTGGCAGAGCGCGCCCGCGAGTTATCGGGCAGTTCCACACGGGTCGGGCGCGCCATTGTCCTTAGCGAGCCCGCCTCAATGCCCGAGGGCGAAATGACCGCCAAGGGGAACCTCAATTTCCGCAAGATACTGACACGCCGGCAAAATTTACTTGAGCGTCTTTATGACGACGTCGACCCGGCAATCGTAAAGATCTGAGAAAGGAACGAACAGATGGTCGATATCTCCAAGGTTCGCGCAATCGACATTCACACCCACGCTGAAGAACCCTGCGGGTGCCACTCGGATGATGGCTATGACGACCTGCAGGCAACCATGGCCAACTACTTTGGCGCTCCGTGGAGCCACCCGCCTACGGTTCCCGAAACTGCACAGCACTATCGCGAGCAAAACATAGCCGCGGTGATCTTCCCGGTCGATGCCGAGCGGGAGACCGGCTATCGGCGCTACAAGAACGAAGAAGTTGCCGCATTGGCGGCGGAAAATGACGACGTGCTCGTCCCGTTTGCGTCAATCGATCCGCACAAGGGCAAGATGGGCGCACGCGAGGCGCGCCGCCTGATCCGCGAATTTGGTATCAAAGGGTTCAAGTTTCATCCGACGATGCAGGGGTTCTACCCCAATGACCGTATGGCTTATGAACTATACGAGGCAATCGCCGAGGAAGGCTGCATCGCCCTGTTTCACACAGGCCAGACCGGTGTCGGTTCGGGCATGCGCGGCGGTAACGGAATGCGGCTTAAATACTCGAATCCGATGTTCATGGATGACGTCGCCGTCGATTTTCCGGATATGAAGATCATCCTCGCACATCCGTCGTTTCCCTGGCAGGAAGAGGCTCTGTCCGTGGCACAGCACAAGCCCAACGTCTATATCGACCTGTCCGGTTGGTCACCAAAGTACTTCCCCGAGATCCTGGTGAAATACTGCAACTCGATCCTCAGGAAAAAGGTTCTGTTTGGGTCCGACTGGCCAATGATCACTCCTGAACGCTGGCTGTCGGATTTCGAGAAGATCAATATCAAGGACGAACTGCGCCCGGACATCATCAAAGGCAATGCCGCGCGCCTGCTGGGACTGACTGCGTGATGCTACCCTACCCAGTCACTTTGAACTTCGACTGTTCCGAACCGCCAGAACCGGGCCGCGTCGTGGCCGTCGGAATCGCTAACTGTCGGGTGATATGACCATGAAGCCATTCGAAGCCCCGCTTGCGGACATCTTATTCACGTTGAACCACGTAGCCCGGGCTACCGAGCTTCCAGACTGGGACGCTGACCTGGCTGGTGAGATCGGCGAACATTTTGCCGCCTTCGCACAAGGTGAAATTGCCCCGCTGGACGAGCCGGGAGACAGGCAGGGATGCACGCTGGAAAACGGTCGCGTATCCATGCCGGCTGGCTTTGCCCTAGTTTACGCCACGTATTCGGAACAGGGCTGGCCCTCGCTCACCGTGCCTGAAGAATATGGCGGTCAAGGGCTTGGTGCCCTGATGCTGGCAATCACCTCCGAGGTGTTTTCGGGCGCAAACCACAGCCTTCAGATGGTTACGGGGTTGGTTCCGGGCGCGGTGCGTACCTTGTTGCACTTTGGCACAAAGGATCAGCAATACCGGTACATTCCGTCTCTGGCCTCGGGTGAAACACTGGCCACCATGTGCCTGACCGAACCCGGGGCCGGATCTGACCTTTCACGCGTGCGCTGCCGGGCGGAACCTGCCGAGGATGGCTGGAGGATCACGGGCGAAAAGATCTTTGTCTCTGGCGGTGACCAGGACATGAGCGATCACATCCTGCATCTTGTGCTTGCGCGCACGTCCGATGACGGCGTCAGAGGTTTATCGCTGTTTCTATGCCCCAGCTCCTGCACTGACGGCAGCCGCAACCACGCTACCGTAACGCGCATCGAGGAAAAGATGGGCCTGCATGCCTCGCCCACGTGCCAGCTGGCATTTGATGGGGCCAAAGCTGAATTGATCGGGGTCGAGGGTGAAGGCCTGCTGGCCATGTTCACCATGATGAACCACGCCCGGCTTGATGTCGCCCTACAGGGCGTCGCGCACGCCGCGCGGGCTTATGACATTGCCAGTACTTATGCCAGTGAAAGGGTGCAGGGACGCAATCCCGACGGTCAACCGGCAACACTGGATCAACATGCCGACATCCGCCGCATGCTGGATCAAATCGATTGGCTGGCGGTCAGTAGCCGCAGTCTTGCACATCTTGCATTTGTCACAATGGAACGGGGCACATCGCCTGACCTGGTCGATTTTCTGACCCCGGTTGCCAAGGTCTATTGCTCCGACGCCGGTATCAAGGCCGCCGAATTGGGTATGCAGGTTCTGGGCGGCTATGGCTATTTGCGCGAATACCGGCTGGAGCAGACCTATCGTGATGCCCGTATTACCTCGATTTACGAAGGGGCCAACGGCATACACGCGCGTATGCTGGCAACACGTCTGGCCGCAGGGCCTGCGGGTGACGCCTTCGCCGAATTTGTTGCACAAGAAGCCGAGCATTGGACATGCAATGCGATTTCGGACGCACTGGACACTTGGCAATCCGCTCGCAGAAAGCTGAAGCAGGGTGACAGCGCGGCGATGGCGCATGGGTTCATGCAAACGACGATTGATACCGCTCTGATCTGCTTGCGGGCGCGGCTGCGCAACGCCGCGAGCCTCCACCCATCCCCGGAACGGATCAAACGCATTTGCGGTTGAGGCTTGATCCACACGCGCCGATTATCGACAACCAATACCCATCGCCAGTCGGACAGAAAGGCAGGCAACATGACAGATCCAAAAGTGCTGATCGCGGGCGGTGGTATTGCCGGGTTGTCGCTGGCGCTGACAATGCATCAGATTGGCATCGACTGCACCGTCTTTGAAAGCGTTAGGCACCCGCGCCCCCTGGGTGTCGGGATAAACCTGCAACCCAACGCCGTGCGTGAGTTGTACGATCTGGGTTTCACGGTTCGGGACTTGGACGGGTTTGGCGTCCCAGCGCGGGAATGGGCGCTTGTTGGTTTGAATGGGCATGAGATTTATTCGGAACCGCGCGGAACTTTTGCCGGTTACAACTGGCCGCAATACGCGGTGCATCGCGGCGCGTTTCACATGGCGCTTTACAAGCGGTTTGTTGAACGCGCAGGCCCGGATGCCGTACGCCTTGGTGCTCGGGCCACTGGGTACCAGATAAATGCGGATGAGACGGTTACAGTGCGGCTGCAAACTGACGAGGGGGCTATCCGCGAAACCGGTGCCATTCTGATCGGCGCCGACGGTATCCATTCAGCCATCCGCGCCCAAATGCATCCAAGCCAACCTCCGATCCACTGGGGAGGCGCCGTCATGTGGCGCGGCACAACACTGGCAAAGCCCGTGCGCACGGGTTCCTCCTTTGTCGGACTGGGTACGCATAAGAAACGAATGGTGATCTACCCGATCTCGCACCCCGACCCCGAAACCGGCTTGGCGCTGATAAACTGGATTGCCGAAGTCACCCACGATGACCCGGCCGCGCATGCGGCAACCGGATGGTTCCGGCAGGTTGAGGCCAAGGATTTTGCGCACCATTTTGACGGATGGACCTATGACTGGCTGGATGTTCCAGCTCTGATCCGCGGTGCGGGTGTGACATACGAAAACCCGATGATCGACCGCGATCCGGTTGAAACGTGGGTTGACGGGCCGGTTGCCTTGATCGGAGACGCCGCCCATCCGATGTACCCCACCGGTTCGAATGGGGCCAGCCAGGCGATCATGGACGCCCGCGTTTTGGGGGCCAGCTTGCTCAAGCATGGCGTGGGTTCAACCGCGCTGGTGGCTTATGATGACACGCTGTGCGGTCCGGTGTCAGACCTTGTCCTTCGCAATCGGGGTGCCGGGCCTTTTGGCCTGTTGAATTTGGTCAACGACCGCTGCGCCGGTGTGTTCGACAATATTGAAACGGTCATTTCCTTGGCTGAAAGGGCCAGTTTCATGGCCAAATACAAAGCTGCCGCCGGTTTCGCGCGTGACGCCCTGAACAGCGCACCGCCAACGATTGCGCCCGGCTCGCAACTTGTGCGGCAGGCATGATGTAAAAGCCTTCGGGGATTGAACATCTGCACCCATGAAAACACCGCTTCGCCGGACCTGTGTATCGCCCGCAAAATCACGCGCTGCCGTGAACGATTTTGCGGTACCCCAGCTTGCCTCTCTGAATTTTCGTTTGTGGCGAAACGACCAACAGCTAAACGGAAAGAATGCACCGGATCAAACCTGTCTGAACGCCAGACATGGTTTGATTGAAGGAAATTAATTTCATTGCACCGCCTTCTCATGTTCAATTGCACGCAAGGCGACAGGGCCATTGAAAGGATTGAATATGCAGGATCATGGATATGCGTCAGGACGACTGAACCTACCTTTCGTTGGAATATCGACCTTTGGAAAATCTCCGTATGTCGAGGATTGGGATAATATTGATGCGGATGTTTGTGTCCTAGGTGCCCCCTTTGATTTCGGCACGCAATGGCGCGCCGGGGCAAGGTTCGGCCCTCGGGCCGTGCGCGAAGCTTCGACCCTGTTCAGTTTTGGACATGCTGGAGCATATGACCACGAAGACGATGCAACCTATCTGGACAGTTCCGTGCGTATCGTGGATTTGGGGGATGCGGATATCGTCCACACAAAGACCGAGGTCAGCCACGAAAACATCGCCTATGGTGTTCGCAAAATTCTGTTCGCCGGGGCGCTGCCGCTTGTGATCGGCGGCGATCACTCTGTCAACATTCCCTGCATTTCCGCGTTTGAATATGATTGTGCACAAAATGGCCCGATCCACGTGGTTCAAATCGATGCGCATCTGGATTTCGTGGACGAGCGTCACGGTGTCACCAATGGCCACGGCAACCCCATGCGACGGGCGATCGAGAAAGACTATGTCTCGGGGATGACCCAGTTGGGCATTCGGAACGTCTCGTCAACCGCCAAGGAAGGATACGAGGACGCACGCGCACGTGGATCAGACATCCTGTCCGTGCGTCAGGTGAGAAAGCTGGGAACCGGGGGCGTTCTTGAACGCATTCCTGAAGGTGCTCGGTACTATGTGACAATAGATATCGACGCCTTTTGCCCCTCTATCGCGGCGGGGACTGGGACGCCAAGCCATGGGGGATTTTTGTATTATGACGTTCTGGAAATCCTTCAGGGCCTCGCTAAACGCGGCAATGTCGTCGGCATCGACCTTGTCGAAGTGGCACCAGCCTATGACCCCAGCGAAAGCACGCAGATTTTGGCCGCGCAGCTATTGTTGAATTTCCTGGGTTTTATCTTTCACGAACGCGCCGGTCGCGAAAAATGAAGGGGGAGCGTTTGCTCCCCCTTCTTTGTATCAGGCACCGATGATGTTGTGGCCGGGCCCATATGGGAAGCCGGTGATGTTCTCGGCCCCGTCTTCGCCCACCACCAGAATATCATGCTCGCGGTAGCCCCCTGCACCGGGTTGCCCTTCGGGGATCCACAGCATGGGCTCGATTGAAACGACCATTCCAGGTTCCAGCACGGTGTCGATATCCTCGCGCAGTTCCAGACCCGCCTCACGCCCGTAATAGTGGCTGAGAATGCCGAACGAGTGGCCATACCCGAACGAGCGGTATTGCAGCAGCCCCTCATCGGCAAAGAAACGGTTGATCTCGGCGGTGATGCCTGAACAGGTCGCACCGGGTTTGATCAGGCTCAGGCCCAGTTCATGGGCCGCCACATTGGCCTTCCAAAGGCGCAGGCTGTCAGTGTCCGGCTCGCCCAGAAACAGGGTACGTTCCAGCGCGGTGTAATAGCCCGAGATCATCGGGAAAGTGTTCAGCGACAGGATATCGCCTTTTTGCAGAGCGCGTTTTGTAACCGGGTTATGTGCGCCATCGGTGTTCAGCCCGGACTGGAACCAAACCCAGGTGTCGCGATATTCGGCGTCTGGATAAGCGCGCGCGATTTCCTCTTCCATTGCGTCACGGCCCGCCATGGCAATCTCGATCTCAGTTGCGCCTTCACGGATGGCGGCATGGATCGCCGCCCCGCCAACATCCGCGGTGCGAGCCCCACCCTTGATCAATTCAATCTCTTCAGCGGATTTGACCATGCGCGCGGTCATTGTATCCGGCGCGATGTCAACCAGCTCGGGGGTACCCAGCATCCGCAGGGCGGTGTCGCGGGCGGCCAGCGTCATGTGGTCGCCTTCAATGCCGATCCGCTTGGCGTTGCCGATCAGACTTGCAACCGCACGCCAATAGTTGTCGCGCTTCCAGTCAGTATAAATCACGTTGTCTTCGACTGACCGGCGCCACGGTTGCCCGGCGTCGATGTTGGCCGAAACGGTGGTGCAGGCCTCTTGGGTGACCACGCAGCCATACGGACGGCCAAAGGAACAATACAGAAAGCCCGAGTAGTAGGCGATATTTTGCATTGATGTCAGCAGAACCGCAGGAATATCACGTGCGGCCATAATGCTGCGAAGCCTGCTGAGACGGCGATCATACTCACCCTTGCTGAACGGCAAAGGCGCTTTGTCACCATTGTGACAGGTAAAGAATTCGGGGCGTTTTGTTGTGTCGGTCATCACTTGGTCTCTCATCTTTGCCGGGCGACAAATCCCGGCCACATGTCCCGGCGTTCAGGACAGGCGGTCTCGGGGTCCGAGAGCCGATCATCCCCTTAAACGCCGCGACGCCATCGCAGCGGAGATGAACGCGTGAATCGTTAGATCAGACAGAATGCTCCGTCAAGCGGGTGAAAGCCCCCGCAAACGTTCGGACCGACGACGCAGCAACTCGACCGTGGTCAGCAACGCAATCGACAGAACCACAAGGATCGTCGCAACCGCCAGAATGGTCGGGCTGATCTGTTCCCGCAGGCCGGTGAACATCTGCCACGGCAAAGTCTTCTGACTGGCTGAGCCCACAAACAGGACCACCACAACTTCGTCGAAAGAGGTGATGAAGGCGAACAGCCCCCCCGAGATTACACCCGGCAGAATCAGCGGCATCTGAATCTTGAAAAAGGTGCGCACCGGCCCTGCCCCCATGTTCGCAGCCGCACGCGTCAGCGAACGATCAAAGCTCACAAGCGTGGCGGTCACAGTGATAATCACGAACGGGATACCCAGAACGGCGTGCGCCAGGATGACTTTCAGATAGCCGACAAAGTTCTTGTTCATGCCCAGCGTGCCTTCAAGGAACCGACCGATATCGCTGTAGAAGAAGAACATGCCAGTGGCCGAGATGATCAGCGGAACGATCATCGGCGAAATCAGGATTCCCATGATAGCACGGCGACCGGGGACGTGGCTCTGACTGAGACCAATGGCCGCCAGAGTACCAAGCGAAACCGAGATGATTGTGGCAATCGGGGCAATGATCAGCGAGTTCTTGAAGCTGCGTTGCCATTCATTGTTGGTAAAGAAATCACGGTAATGCTTCAGCGAATACCCTTCTGGGTCAAGCCGCAACATCTCGGGCGTGAAGGTAAAAAAGTCCTGTGCGTTGAACGACAGCGGCAAGACCACAAGGATCGGTGTGATCAGGAAGACGAAGATCGCACCGCAGATCACCCGGAACAGGTAGTGGTAAAACACCTGCTGCGCGGTCAGGTACGGCAACAGCTTGCGCCGGTATCGCCCTTCGTACAACCAATAAGTAAACCAGGCGAAGAACCAGCCCCCCAGCAGGCCAAGCACTCCCCCCATTGGGCCGGACATCAAAAAGCCCGCGATGCCAAAACCAACGATGTTGATCCAGCGGGCCATCTTCTCGTTCTTCAGAACGGTGGTGTAGACCCAAGCGAGCGCAGAAATCAGAACAGCGCCGCCAATGATGCCCAAAAGAACCGAGCCATTACCCGCGCCGACAAAGACACCGGCGCAGGCGCCTGCCAGCGCGACACTTGGCAGAACCATAGACATTGGTTTACGGGATATCGGAGTAAGTGCGGCCATGTCGATTATCCCAGCTTCACGTTATCAATGCCCACGATCTTGTCGTAGACCCAGTAGAGCAGCAGAACGACCGCCAGAAGTATCGTTCCCAGCGCCGCCGCCAGTCCCCAGTTCAGCGAGGACGAGATGTGATAGGCGATCCGGTTCGAGATGAAGACACCTTTGGTACCACCCACAATTTCAGGCGTGATGTAGTAGCCAATCGCCAAAATGAACACGAGGATTGAACCCGCGCCGATACCCGGAATGGATTGCGGGAAGTAGATGCGCCAGAACGTTGTCCAGTTCGTCGCACCCATGGATTTAGCGGCACGTGTGTAAGATTCCGGAATGGTCTGCATCACCGAATACATGGGCAGGATCATGAATGGCAGCAGGATATGTGTCATCGCGGTGATCGTACCGATCTGGTTATTGATGATCACCAGTCGTGCATCGTCAGCCACCAACCCCAGCCAGACCAGCGTTTCGTTGATCACGCCTTGCTGTTGCAACATCACCTTCCAAGCCGACGTCCGCACCAACAGTGACGTCCAGAACGGCAGAAGCACAAGGATCATCAGCAGATTTGAGACACGCATCGGCAACGTCGCCAGCAAATAGCTGACCGGATAAGCCAACAGGATACAGGCACCCGTTATTACCAGAGACATAAACAGCGTTCGACCGAACAGCTTAACAAGGATTTGCTTGTCTTCGGGTTGTGCCTGCGCTCCGTCGGGGGTTCTGCGCATATCTACCGCATTAAGAAAATACCCGTTGGTGATCTTCGGCGAATGGGTTTTGATCACGCGCCACGTTTGTGGATCGCCCCATCCGTCGTGAATATCTATTAGTTGTTCTTTGAACGGACCATCCGTTTCAGGATCCAGTTTCCTGATCTGACGACCTGACTTGCGGAACATCGAAGACATACCGGTTTCTTCGTAGTTCAAACGCGAACCAAGCCGTGTGTGTTCTTTGTTGTCAATCGCAACAATCATATCCCGCACAAAAGCGTCATACACGCCCTCGCCCGGCAATTCCCCAGACTGTTCATCCCAGTTTTGAAGCGCCTCGACGGTAAGAGGTAGAGTGTCAGAGACGATGTTGTTTTCTACTGAACGGAATAGCATCGCAGCTATAGGAACAATAAAGGAAAACAGAACGAACAGAAGCAAAGGAGCGATCAACAGCAAGGCACGCAGCTTTTGCCGCCGCAGCGAGCGTGCCAGCGATAGCTTGAGCGGTGTTCCATCCGCTGCCAGCATTGGTCCGGCGTTTTGGCTTGCGTCAGTCATTGGAGCCCCTTGGATCTGTCTTGGTTCAGGGGCGGCGCACCGCCCCCGACTGCGTCATGAAATCAGACGCTTATTGCGCCAGCCACGCCTGGAATTTGGCGTCGATGTCATCCCGGTAATCCGCCCAGAACTCGTAGTTATATAAGAACGTGTTCTTGGCATTTGCCGGGTCGGTCGGCATATGCGGGGCCATGTCGATCCCCAGATCGGCGTGCTGACCCACCAGCGGAGCTGACGAGGCGCGGGCCGGACCGTACGAGATGTACTTGGCCTGATCCGCCAGACGCTGAGTGTCGGTTGCGAACATGATATAGTCCAGCGCGCGCTGCTTGCGCTCATCGCTCAGACCGGCAGGAATGATCCAGCCGTCCAGATCGAACACCTGCGCGTCCCACAGCATTGCGACCGGCTGTTTCTGCTCTTCGATCACGCTGAACAGACGACCATTATAGGTCGAACCCATGATGACTTCGCCATCAGCTAGCAGTTGTGGCGTGTCCGCACCGGCAGACCACCAGACAACGCTGTCTTTGATGGTGTCCAGCTTGGCCAGGGCCTGATCCTGACCTTCCGACGTCGCCAGAACGTCATAGACATCATCCTTGGCGACACCATCACATAGCAGCGCCCATTCCATGTTGTTGATCGGACGCTTCTCCAGCGAGCGTTTACCCGGATAGGTTTCCAGATCGAACACCGCGCAGATGTCGGTTGGAGGGGTGTCACCTACCAGATCGGTGCGATAGCCGAATGTGGTCGAATAGACGATCTGCGGGATAAAGCAGTCACTGACCAACAGGTCGCCGAAGTCTTCTGAAGCTGGTGTGCCATCCGGAGCTGCGGCCAATTGGCTATCGAAATCGATCTCAAGCGCCAGACCTTCGTCGCAAAGACGGATCGCGTCAGCTGCCACGACATCTACCACATCCCATGTGATGTTGCCCGCTTCGTTCATTGCGCGCAGTTTGGCAACGGCTTCGGCGGAGCTGTCATCGTTCAGTATGGTGATGCCGGTCTTTTCCGAATAGGGCTCGTGATACGCCTTCAACTGCGACTTTGAATAGGCACCGCCCCAGGAAACGATAGTCATCTCCTCGGCTGAAACAGTGCCCGCAGCCGTCGCAATTGCAGCCGCAGTGAGCATGATCTTGGTTGGTTTCATGTGTTACTCCCAGTTCATCCCGTTTTATGTGGTGGTCAGCCGATGCACGGGTTTTCACCGGCCGGTCCCTCAGCTTAACCGCACTTGTCCCGCGCGGTTTGGTCTATGCGTCGAGCGCACGGCAATCCTGTGCCAGCCAGCCGATCTCAATCTCTTGACCCGGGGTCAGGCGTACGGCGTCAGGTGCATTTCGAGTTTTGGCGATGAATTCGTTGTTTCCGGCAACGGACATGCGGAACCGGAATACGTCGCCCATGTAAATAAACTCTTCGACCCTTGCTTTCAAAGTATGCGCGTCAGCATGCAGTCGGTCTTTGTTGAACTCCACACGTTCAGGGCGGATCGAAACTTTGGTCCGATCGCCTGCGTTGTGGACGTTGATCGGAACCGCGTCGATTTCCGAGCCATCATCCAGACGCACGACGCAAGTGTCGCCGTCAATTGATTTAACAACACCTTCCAAAGTGTTGTTTTCACCGATGAATTGCGCGACAAAACTGTTTTCCGGCTCTTCGTAAAGCTGATCAGGCGGCGCCAGCTGTTGAATGCGGCCGTCATCAAATACAGCCACCCGATCTGACATGGTCAGCGCTTCGGTCTGGTCGTGGGTCACGTAGACTGTTGTGATCCCAAGCTCATGGGCCAGACGCGTGATTTCGAACTGCATATGTTCACGCAGCTGCTTGTCCAATGCCCCCAATGGCTCATCCATCAAGACCAGTTCGGGTTCGAATACCAAGGCACGAGCCAAAGCAATCCGCTGTTGCTGCCCGCCCGACAGCTGAGCAGGACGTCGGCCACCAAAGGCGCCCATCTGAACCATATCTAGTGCGCGCTTGACCTTTTCATCCCGCTCCGACTTGCCCAACTTACGGACTTCCAGTGGAAACGACAGGTTTTCGGCCACCGTCATATGCGGGAACAAAGCGTAGTTCTGAAAAACCATGCCAATACCGCGCTTGTGCGGCGGGATATTGTTGATGGGCTTGCCGCCCAAGAGGATTTCACCATGCGTGGCGGTTTCAAATCCGGCGAGCATCATAAGGCAAGTCGTCTTGCCCGAGCCTGACGGCCCAAGCATTGTTAGAAACTCACCTTTGGGCATTGCAAGGTTTAGGTCTTTTACGACGAGGTTCTCGCCGTCATAAGACTTCTGTACGCGTTGGAATTCGACAAACGCGGCGTCGTTCATTGTATCGGCCACAAGACCCCCTGTTACGTCAAATGATTATCCGTCTTCTGCGGATTTCATTGATCTGTAGCCGTTAGTTAAGACCAAGCTATGTTCACATTGCAACAGTGAATCCTGATTTTGTTACACAATATCGGGATTTAACCGCTCACCCGGCTTCGTTCAGAGCACGCATATGCCACGCAAGACTTTGATTACTGGACAGAACCGGCTTGCCGATACGCGCGCAAATCTCGGGAATAGCCTGTTGCGTGCGAAGGTTTGTGCAACTTAGAAAAACCGCATCAACCGACGGGTCCGAGCCCAGTTTTGTGGCAGCGTCAATGACGGATTGCACCGAAATCCGAACAACTTTGGCCTCTTCTGATTCCCCGAATGTCCCAAAAACATCCATCTCCACTCCGCCTTGGGCAAAGGCCCGGCGCAGGGGAAGGTTTACCTCTTCAATATAGGGCGACAGCAGCGCGAATTTCGAAACGCCCAAGTGTCGCGCACAGGCCGTTGCCGCACGCAAAGGGTTTGTAACCTCGGCGGTCTGGCATGTCAGTTTGACAAGTTCTGCCACGCGGTCGGACCCGATAACCGAGCTTGCAGACGTGCACCCGTACCCGACAACGCGATAAGGTCGCGCGCTGGGCAGCAATCCGGCGGCGGCCGGCAGCGCCTTCTCCATTTCCGCAAGGCTTTCCGTCGTCACCTCGATCCCGCTGGGAATTCGCGTCACGTAGATTGGATACTTGCGGTCCGAAAAATACGAGCTGAATTCGGGCTCCAACGTTTCATCTGTCTGCAACACGATCAGACCAAGCGGGGTGGCCTTGGGATCGTCTTCATCAAGAGCGCAATGGATCCGGGTCATATCTCGATCACCTCTGGCCCAATGCGTGGGCTTAGAAAACGTGGGGTGCCCTCGGTGATGACAATGTTTTCTTCATGGACAAGTATTTTTGTACCAACGGCGATGCCCGGCTCCAACGTCAAAACCATGCCGGGTTCCAGCACGGTCTGGTCTGCCGGGATAAGGGACGGCCACTCTGTCAGTGACATCCCCAACCCATGACCCAACCGCCCCGCATCTGTGCCTTCGGCCTCTTTGGTCAGAACCGTGTTCATGGCATGAAACAAATCCGAGGCAGTAGCACCGGGCCGTGCGATCTCGAGCGCGGCATCCGAGGCTTCTACCAGTCTGGCGTGCGCTGATCTCACCTCGGGTCGGGCTGGGCCGACGGACCAATTGCGATCAAAATCACAGAAGTAGCCATCCCAAACCAGACCTGTATCCAGCATAAGTACGTCGCCAGGTTCCAACGGCGCCGAAGTTGCAGGTGATATTACATCACTGTAGCCGCCCTGCTCTGCCCCGCCTGCAAGATACGGCACCCAATCGGCCCCTTCCTCAAGGCAGAGCATCTGGAACCGGCGAAAAACCATGTCCAAAGGCACTCCTGCGCGGGCAACCTCGGGCACGCGGGCGAACGCGCGTCCAGCGATATCGCAGGCTGTTTGGATCTTCGCAATTTCAGCCTCGGATTTGATCATGCGCAACCGGCGCAGGATTCCCTGATCACCGGTAATGCGACGCGAACCGAGAGCGCCGCGCAAGCGTTCAATGTCCGCCATAGGCATCCGCACATGTGTCTCATGACCATCCGGCACCCCGATATTGCCCGAAACGGGTGTCAGTTCGGCCAGGACGTCGGCCAGAAGCGAGATACCGTCGTCCTGCAAGTCGGGCGCACTCCAGGTTCGGATGTCATCGATCCAGGTCTGCCCCATGAGCGCGGCCCCGATCGAAGGGATCACGGCCACCGGTTTGCCCGTGGCAGGCACGACCAGAAACCATGGCCGGGTTGGGCTTTCCCAAAATCGGGTCAGATAGCCGGTAAAGTAGCGCACATCAGTTTCTGTCGTCAGCAGCAGCGCCGATAAATCCGCGGCTCGCATCAGCTCCTGCGCGCGTTTGGTACGCGCCTCGAATTCTGCCTGATCGAACCCCCTCATTCCGCGATCTCCGACAGAAAGCACAAAACGCGTGAGTGTTCGTCGATCCCTATGGCTTTCCGCGCGGTTTCGTTCATCACTGCCGCAAGGCCTGCCCCGCCGGACGCCGTGGTGGCCAGCCCGGCCTTTGCCATCGCGTCAAGCTTTGCCGCCACATCGTCGTCCGACAGGGTCAGGAACAGGTCTGCGTCGCGAGCCAATCCGTTTAACGCGATCAACGATGGTTCCTTGCAGTCCAGACGCCCCATGATGCTGTCTGGGCCATCCGCAAAAACACATTTTCCGGCGGCTATGCTGGCCTGCAACGCGGGTGCCGCTTCGGGTTCAACCACAACGATCTTCGGTGCGTCGCCCCAGATGTGTCGTGCATAGGCAGCAACGGCACCGGCCAGCCCGCCCACGCCTGCCTGCAACAGAATGTGCGTCGGAACATCGGGACACTGCCTGACAGCCTCTGCCGCCATTTGCAGATAGCCTTCCATAAGCGTCCATGGCAGGTCATAATATCCTTCCCACGAACTGTCCGATAGCAATATCCAACCGTTTTCGTCGGCAGCCATTCTCGCGGCCTCCATGCTGGCGGCATAGTCAGCACCACTTCGAACAACTTCGGCTTTTTGGCCTTTCAGACGTTCCGAAAAGGTTTCGGGCACAGTTTCAGCAATGTAGACGACGGCCTTCGCACCGAAAATTCTGGCACCCGCCGCTACACTCATGCCGTGGTTCCCGGCGCTGGCGGTCACATAGGTTGCGCCTGCCAGAGTTTGTTCACCCGGCTCACCTGTCCTCTCGGCCGCATGACGCGCAATTACATAGGCCGCCCCTAAAGCTTTGAACGAACCAAGGTTCATCCGCGCCCGCTCATCCTTCACCCAAAGCTGGGCTACAGAGGCCAGTTTCCCAACATCCACCAACGGCGTTTCTTTCGCGACAGGGCACTGAGAAAGCAAATCTGCAACACGGGCAGCGTTTGTAGAAGGATACGGCGCAGACGGTGCAAGCTTTTGGCCCGCCCGATGTGGATTGGTGATGACCTGCATACTTCTCCCCTGAGTTTAGGCCCGTTGACGTGATCCCATCGGTGGAACACTGTCAACCAACGTCTGACGTCAATCAGGGACGTTGACGGTATTCGAGGCCTGTTCTGCAACCAACGCCAACAGCCAGTCGTGAAACAACCGGGCAGCCGGATTGGCAGCGTTGGACGAAAGGTAGTACCCTTCGTTGCTGTCCACCGAACATTCATGCACGCGTACGACCAGACCCGCGGCAATCGCATGGGTCGTCAGTAATTCGCTGACCAAGGCGACACCGCTACCATGAACGGCCAGTTGCAGGGCCATCCCAAATGTATCGACAAAAACACCGGGTTGGCGGCGCAAGCCCTGTTTTTCAAACCATGTGCCCCACCCACTTGATGTCCCGACAGCCTCGATCAGCGGCAGGTCAAACACGTCTCCTGCGACTGCCGGGGATTTCACAGCAACCAGCCGGTCAGGTATCAGTCGGACCGCGCCATGCCCTACCTGTTTCTTTGACCCGAACCGAACCTGAACATCAGCGTGAGACGCGTGGAAATCATCGGGCCAGATCGCACTGAGAAGCCGAACGCGAACTTCAGGATGGCGTCTGGTAAAATCTGACAGATATGGGGCAATAACCCAATGGGCGATGCTAACAGACATGGCGACAGTCAAGATGTCTCCGGAGGCACTGGCGTCCACGCGCCCGGCAGCCGCGGCAAGCGCTTCAAGCGCGCTGCCAACCTCGGGCAATAGTTTACGCCCCGCATCCGTCAGCGCCAAGCTTCTGGGGTGCCTCACAAAAAGAGCTGTTCCCAAACGCATTTCGAGCGATTTCACCTGCTGACTGACCGCCGATTGCGTCAACCCAATCTCTTCGGCAGCCGCCGTAAAGCTAAGCGTTCGTGCAGCCGCCTCGAAGGATCGGAACCAGGTCAGTGGTGGAAGAGATTTACCCATTTGGTCAAGCTGTCCATTAGTCTTTTTAATGGCAAAGCACATAATTCAATCATTTGTCAAAAACCCTGTCCGTTTTTAACGTTTGCGAGCGCGACAGGAGAGCTTTGATGCAACCGGAAATACGTAAGATTGTCACCTATGATGAGGAGGTCCTTGTCGAGGGCTTCCGAACCGCCAAAACCCCATGGCGCATGTTTGCCGTGGCCGCAGTGGTTCACAACCCCTGGGCAGGACGGTTTGTGGAAGACCTTAAACCCGAAATACAAGCCTATGGCCCTGTTCTGGGTGAGATGATGACGAAACGCATGATCAAACTGGCCGGGAGTGGTGAGGCAATCGAAGCCTATGGCAAAGCCGCTGTGGTCGGGCTGAATGGTGAGGTCGAGCACGCTTCGGGCCTTATTCACACCTTGCGATTTGGTAATCACTACCGAGAGGCCGTCGGCGCGAAATCCTATCTGGCGTTCACCAACACACGTGGTCCGGCAAATGCGCCGATCATGGTGCCGTTGATGGATAAGAACGACGCTGGGCGGAGGTCGCACTACCTGACAATTCAGTTCTCGATTTCCGACGCACCGCGCGATGACGAAGTTGTGGTCGTATTGGGCGCAGCAACCTCGGGCAGACCGCACCACCGTATCGGTGACCGCTATCAGGATCTTAAGGATTTGGGCCATGACCTGGACAACCCGGCCGCGGTCTGAGATCGGCGGGCTGGCGGCAATCCAGACTGGTTCGGGTCAGAATATACTTCTGTTGCATGGTGTTGGCTTGCGGGCTGAAGCCTGGGGCGCACAATTGGACGGGCTGGCTTCTGAAGGTTGCATAACCGCTCCGGACATGCCCGGTCATGGAAACAGCCCTTTGGCTGACCTGAGCATGGGGCTGTCGGCGTACACCGAAGCGGCACGGGGTGTTCTGGACTGCCTGACTGGTCCGGTCGTTTTGGTGGGCCACTCGATGGGGTCCATGATCGCGCTGGATCTTGCCGCCAAAGCGTCAGACCGGGTTTGTGGGGTCGTCGCATTGAACGCGGTTTTTGAGAGAGACGCGAATGCGGCACAGGCCGTGCGCGACCGTGCGGCGCAGCTGGATGGCAAGACGATCGCTGATCCCACCAGCACATTGCATCGATGGTTCGGAGACGTCGCTTCGGCCGAGCGCGATGCCTGCGGTAGATGGCTGACGGCGATGGACCCGGCTGCGTATAAAACGGCCTACTCCGTCTTCGCCCACAGCCAGTGCCCCCGACGCGATGCGTTGGAAAAACTAAGCTGCCCAGCGCTTTTTCTAACCGGCAGTCTTGAACCCAATTCGACCCCGGAGATGTCACGCGCCATGGCGGACACCGCGATGAACGGGCGCGCGCAAATCATTGAAGGCGCTGCACATATGATGCCAATGACGCACGCACCTCAGGTCAACGCCGCCATTTCCAGCTTTCTGAGTGAGCTGCGCCAATGACCGCTCGTGATCCTCGTGACCTTCGTCGTGCCTTTGGACGGTTCATGACCGGTGTGACGGTTGTGACGGCGCGCGATGACGCAGGCAATCCACTCGGCTTTACGGCCAATTCCTTCACTTCGGTTTCTCTCGACCCGCCGCTGCTTTTGGTTTGTCCGGGAAAAAACCTGTCTTCTTATCACGAATTCGCAACCTGCGGCCGTTTCGCGGTGAACATTCTGGCCGAGGGGCAGGAAGATGTATCCAACACGTTTGCCGGGTTCAAAGGTGATCGATTTGCCAAAGTCGATCACTGCTTTGATACGCACGACGTCCCTTTGATCAGAGGGGCAGTCGCAACGTTTTCCTGCCGTACTCATCAGGTTGTCGAAGCCGGCGACCATTGCGTTTTGATCGGTCAGGTCAAAACGTATTCTCAGGACGATGCCCCCGGGCTTGGCTATGCGAACGGGCAGTATTTCAGCCTCGGGCTGGAACGTGGCGCGCTGGAACCATCCGGGCGAAACGTGGTCTGCGGCGCAATCATCGAACAGGACGGGCACGTCTTGCTGGAGAAAACAGAAACCGGTTTCCGTCCGCCGCAAGTCACGCTGTCAGATCGGCAAGATTTGCGAAACAGCCTTGTGCAAAACCTGACGGCTAAAGGTGTCGATGCGCGCCTTGGGGTTGCATATTCCGTCTATGACGATGCCAACACGCATCATGTTTACATTCTTGCGTCTGCGCCGTCCCTGCCCCGGCATGGCACGCTTCAGGCGATCGCGACCAAAGACCTGGCGACCCTGCCATACGCGTCAGCACCCATCGCCACAATGATGGCTCGTTTTGCGCTGGAAAGCCGAACCCGCAATTTCTCGCTTTATCTGGGTGACGCCCAGCGGGGCGATGTGCACAGCCTGTCGGAAAGGACCTGAAGAATGGAGTTTTCCCTTTTTGCCCATATGGAACGGCTGGGCCCCGAAGAGCCGCATGAGAAATTGTATGAAGAGTTCATTGAGCTGTGCAAGATGGCTGATCAGGCAGGGATGCGTGCGGTCTGGACTGGCGAACATCACGGGATGGATTTCACCATCGCACCCAACCCGCTGATGTCGCTGGTGGATATCGCGCATCATACCAAAAACGTGCGCCTTGGCACCGGCACTGTGATCGCGCCGTTCTGGCATCCGATCAAACTGGCGGGCGAAGCAGCCGCAGCGGATATCATGACCGGAGGCCGGATCGAGCTGGGCATTGCGCGCGGTGCCTACTCTTATGAATACGAGCGGCTTATGCCCGGTCTGGACGCATGGACCGCCGGTCAGCGAATGCGAGAGATCGCTCCTCTGCTGCCCAAATTGTGGGAAGGCGACTGCGCGCATGACGGAGAGTTCTTTCAGTTTCCCGCCACCAGTTCGGCCCCAAAGCCGGTGCAACCCGGCGGCCCGCCCATCTGGATTGCCGCGCGGGATCCGAACAGCCACGAGTTCGGCGTTCAGAACGGGTTCAACATTCAGGTCACCCCGCTGTGGCAAGGTATCGAAGAAATTGAGACACTGATGACTCGCTTTGAGACCGCCTGCGCCAATCACGGCGGAGCGCGCCCCAAGATCATGCTGCTTCACCACACCTATGTCGGGCGCGATGACACTGAACTGGATCAGGCTGCGCGGGATTTGTCCCGGTTTTACAACTATTTCGGCGCGTGGTTCCAAAATAAGCGACCAGTCCGACAGGGATTGATTCAGGCGCTAACCGAAGAAGAAATGGCAGCCAACGCAATGATGGCACCCGAAAACCTTGCACGCGATCTGACAATCGGCACGGCGGACGGGGTAACAGAACGTCTGAAACGCTATGAAGACCTTGGATATGATGAATATTCGTTTTGGATCGACAGCGGCATGAGCTTCGAACGCAAACGCGCATCACTTGCCCGTTTCATCGACGATGTAATGCCAAAGTTTCAGTGAGGGGCCGCAATGCACCAGAAGCCACATTACCAGCTATTTATCGACGGCACTTGGACCGAAGGCGCACGTGGGCAAGTGGTGGCCTCGTTGAACCCGGCAACGGGCGAGGAATGGGCCAGTTTCGCCTGTGCTGCAGCCGAAGACGTAGAGCGCGCCGTTTCTGCAGCGCGCCGGTCACTTGATGATCCGGCGTGGCGGGACATGACGCAAACTGCACGTGGCAAACTGTTGTTCCGGCTTGGAGAACTGATCGAACAGAACGCAGGACGCCTTGGCGAGATCGAGACGAAGGACAGTGGTAAGCTACTGGCGGAAACCGCGACCCAAACGGCATATGTCGGCGATTATTACCGCTACTATGCGGGGTTGGCGGACAAAATCGAAGGCGCGGTCCTGCCGATCGACAAACCGGACATGCATGTCTTTACGCGACGCGAGCCCATTGGCGTGGTGGTCGCAATTGTCCCCTGGAACGCGCAGATGTTTCTCACGGCTACCAAACTTGGGCCAGCTCTGGCCGCGGGGTGCTCTGTTGTGCTGAAGGCGTCAGAGATTGCGCCCGCCCCAATGCTGGAATTTGCCCGCTTGATCGACAAAGCGGGATTCCCACCCGGCGTCGTTTCCGTCATTACCGGGGACGCAGAAAACTGTGCGATCCCTCTCACCCGACATCCTGACGTAGACCGGATCGCATTCACTGGCGGCCCGGAAACGGCGCGTCATGTGGTGCGCAACTCGGCTGAGAACTTTGCCGTAACCACGTTGGAATTGGGTGGAAAATCCCCGATCATAGTATTCGATGATGCCGATCTGGATGGTGCGGCCAACGGACTGATCGCGGGCAATTTCGGCGCTTCGGGTCAAAGCTGCGTCGCAGGATCGCGCGGGCTGATCCATCGTCCTCTTATGGAATCTCTTATCGCCAAAATCGAAGAAAAGATGACGGGCATTGTCATCGGCGATCCATTGGAACCTGAAACCCATATTGGCCCGCTGTGCACCAATGCCCAGATTGTTAGAATTCAGGCGACACTGGCCAAGGCCAGGGAACAGGGTGCCCGTATTCGTTTCGGGGGCGCGCCACTGGATCGGTCAGGTCATTTCATGGCCCCAACGCTGGTGGAATGCGCCAGTGCCGAGACAGAGACCCTGAAAGTCGAAATGTTCGGCCCCGTCATGTCATTGTTGCCCTTCGACACCGAGGAAGAGGCAATCGCACTGGCCAATGACACACCGTTCGGGCTTGGCTCGGGTATCTTCACCGAAAATGTCGCCCGTGCTCACCGTGTTTCATCCCGCCTGAAATCGGGCATCTGCTGGATCAACACCTACCGCGCGGTCTCACCCATCGCGCCCTTTGGCGGCTTCAATCAATCCGGTTATGGCAGGGAAGCGGGAATAGAGGCCATTCACGATTACACGCGGACCAAGACCGTTTGGCTGAATACATCGGACAAGCCGATGTCGAACCCCTTTGTTATGCGCTGAGGTGATCTGCACCACGATCAGCATAACCCAAGGGGCGCTTATCTGAATGCGGCGGCTCCTGTTACTCTGCCGCCGTTCTCACCCTCTCCGGCGCGGTCAACCGCTGCCAAGCGTCGTACTGGGCCAGAAAGATTTGCCCGTTGAGGTCGTCGAGGAAATGCGACTGTTTCAGGCGGTCCATAACAGGGCCTTTGACTTCGGACAGGTGCAGACCAACGCCCATGTCACGCAGGCGGTGGTTGATGGCCTCAAGGCTTTCGAGGGCCGAAAAGTCGACTTCGTTCACCGCTGAGAACATCAAAACCACGTTGCGGATTTCGCAGCCCTCGGTCACACGCGCCTGAATCAGGTCTTCGAGGAAACGGGCGTTCACGAAATACAGGCTTTCATCCACCCGCAGCGTCACCAGTGACGGCTCGGTGTCGACCTTGTGGCGATTGATGTTGCGGAAGTGTTGCGTACCCGGCACAAGCCCGACCTCGGCCACATGTGGGCGCGAGGTTTTGTAGAGATGCAAAAGGATCGAAATTGCCACGCCGCTGGCCACGCCGGTTTCGACCCCGGCCAACAAAGTCAGGACGATGGTGGCGGCCACGGCTGTAAAATCGGCGCGCGAATATCCCCAGGTCTTTTTCAGGATCGACAGGTCCACAAGGCTCAGCACCGCAACAATGATCGTCGCGGCCAGCGTGGCCTTGGGCAAAAAGTACACCAGCGGTGTCAGGAACAGTGCGGCGATCGCCAGACCACCAGCGGTATAGATGCCTGCCGCCGGGGTTTCCGCCCCCGCATCGAAGTTCACGACCGAGCGTGAGAACCCGCCGGTGACCGGAAAGCCGCCGGTAAATGCCGCGCCCAGGTTGGCTGCGCCCAGACCGATCAACTCCTGATCGGGGTCCACGCGCTGGCGTTTCTTGGCAGCCAGCGTCTGCGCAACCGAGATGCTTTCGACGAAACCGATGATCGAGATCAGGATCGCTGGCACCAGCAATGCACCGATGAGGTCCGGGAACAGCCCCGGCAAAGTCAGAGGCGGAAGGTTCTGAGGCACTTCGCCGACGATCTTGACGCCCTGCGCATCCAGCCCGAAGCCCCAGACGACAACCGTGGTCACCACCACGGCGGCAACTGGTCCGGCCTTGGTCAGCACGTCAGCCAACAGGGGCGGTACCCCCATGCGCCGCAACGCTGGCTTGAGGTTCTTGCGCACCCAGAACAGGAACGCAGTGGCCAGCACGCCGATGATTATCGTCAGCCAACTGATTTGCCCGAGGTTTTCGAAGATTGAGCCCAGCATCCCTGGCAGGGTATGCCCATGGGCGCTGACACCCAGAATGTGCTTTAACTGGCTGGTCGCGATCAGGATGCCCGATGCGGTAATGAAACCTGCGATGACAGGATGGCTGAGGAAATTGGCCAGAAAGCCCAGTCGAAAAACGCCCAGCAGCACCAGAAACCCACCTGACAGGAAAGCCAGCGTCAGTGCCGCCACCATGTATCCGGCCGTGCCCTGCTCGGCCACCTGCCCCACGGCGCTGGCTGTCAGCAGTGACACTACCGCGACAGGCCCCACCGCCAACGCCCGACTGGTGCCAAAAACCGCATAAAGGACGATCGGCAATATCGAAGCATAGATCCCGGCCTCGGGCGGCAGCCCTGCCAGCAAGGCATAGGCCAAGGACTGTGGGATCAGCATGATCGTGACGATTACAGCCGCGATTAGATCATTCGACAGCGACGCACGGCTATACTGGCGACCCCAGTCAAGAATAGGAAGGAAACGTAAAAGGCTCTGCATGGGTTCACGTCCTGAGAAAAGCGGCGGCCAGAGCGCGGGAGGCTCTGACCGCCATACCTTGGCCGGTCGCACTTTTGGTGAAGGCGGGACAGGCCAGAACTTACGCCGGTTCTTCCGGTGTCAGTTTCGAGAGGAGTTAATCGGTCGCCACCTTCAATGGTTCGGGCTTGGCCAACCACTCTTTGCCCTTCAGCATCGCAGACCAGTAGATCGGCGGCAGCAGCTTCTCCTTCAACAGCCACGCCAACCGGCTGGGTTTGGTTCCGTCGATCAGGAATTTCGGGAAACTGGGCGTCATCACCCCACCATAGGCGAACTCGGCCAGCACGATCTTGCCGCGCTCGACCGTCAACGGGCACGAACCGTAGCCGTCATAGGCGGCAACCGGGCCGCGGCCCTGAATATCGGCCACAATATTATCGGCCACGGTCGGTGCCTGTTTACGCGCCGCCGCTGCGGTTTTGGCGTTGGGCGCGTTCATCACGTCGCCCAGCGACCAGATATTGTCAAAGCTCTTGTGGCGCAGCGTCGCCTGATCAACATCGACCCAGCCACCCGCATCCGCCAGCGGCGACACGCGAATAAAGTCCGGCGCGACCTGTGGTGGGCAGACATGCATCATGTCAAACTCGACTGTGACCAACTCGGGCTCGGCGTCCGGCATTGCAACCTTAAAGGTCGCTTTTTTCGCCGCCCCATCTACCGACACCAGATTGTGAAAGAAATTCAGTGAGGCGTCGTATTTTGTGACGTATTCCATCAGCGCCGGGACATAGTCCTTGACCCCGAACAGCACTCCGCCCGCGTTCATGAACTGGATGTCGATATCCTTCAGAACGCCGCGCCGGAACCATGCATCACCCGACAGGTACAGCGCTTTTTGTGGCGCACCCGCGCATTTGATTGGCATCGGCGGCTGCGTGAACAGCGCCCGGCCTTCCTTAAGCCCTTCGACAAGCTGCCAGGTGTAGGGCGCCAGATCATAGCGGTAGTTCGAGGTCACCCCGTTGCGGCCCAAGGTTTCTTCCAGCCCTTCGACCGCGCCCCAATCCAGCTTGAGCCCCGGAGACACGACAAGACGGTCGTATTTCACCACGCGACAGCCATCCAGAATGACGGCGTTGTTTTGCGGCTCGAAGGCCGCAACTGCCGCCTTGATCCACTTAACACCGCGCGGAATCAGGGATCCCATCGTCTTGGCGGTCTGTTCTGCCGAGAAGACGCCCCCGCCCACCAACGTCCAGCCGGGCTGATAATAATGCACGTCAGACGGATCAATGATGGCGATCGACAGGTCGGATTTGCGCGCGTGCAGGCTGGCCGCAGTGGCAATACCGCCAGCCCCACCGCCCACGATAACCACATCAAAAGATGCGTCGCCCGTGTCGGTCGGCGTTTTCCCACCATTGGCAATGCGGCGGGCAACGCCGCTCATGTCATAACCGGCGACCTTGGTGGCTGACAGGATCTCGGTCACCGGACGCTTGTGCGCCGCCTCGTTTAGCGACCACAGAGTGGCCGAACGCGTGCCGGTCCGGCAATAGGCCAGAACCGGACCCGGCAACTCGGTCAGCGCGTGGCCAAAGGCCTCGGCGTCTTCGTCCCTGACGATCCCGGTTTGCACTGGAACATAGCGTACCTCGAGACCCAGTTTCTCTGCTGCTACTTCGATTTCCTCGAATGTCGGCTGATCGGCACCTTCTCCATCGGGGCGGTTGCAAATGATGGCACGAAAGCCCGCGCCTTTTATCGCCTCAATGTCATTTGGCGTAACCTGCGGCGACACCGAAACTGCGCCTGATATCTTTCTGATGTCCATGGGTGCCTCTTGCGTTCAGAGCTTGTTGACTGGGACTTTGAGCATCTGGTTCCCATCCTGGTCCGTTGGAATGCCGCCCGCCCGGATATTGACCTGAATAGAGGGTACGATCAGCGTCGGCATCGCCAGCGTCGCGTCGCGCTCGGACCGCATCTTGATGAACTCGTCCCTAGTCTTGCCACCGCCCACGTGAATGTTGTGGGCCTTCTCCTCGGCCACCGTGGTTTCCCACTGGATGTCACGCCCGTTGGGACCATAATCGTGACACATGAACAGCCGGGTTTCGTCCGGCAGGCTGAGCACCTTGTGGATCGAGTCAAATAATGTCCCCGCGTCGCCACCGGGGAAATCGGCCCGCGCCGAGCCACCATCAGGCATGAACAACGTGTCGCCCACAAAGGCTGCATCCCCGACAACATGAACCATGCAGGCGGGTGTGTGGCCCGGTGTATGCATGGTAAAGGCGGTCATGTTGCCGATCTTATAGGTCATGCCATCGACGAACAGGGCATCAAACTGGCTGCCATCCCGCTGAAATTCGGTGCCTTCATTGAAGATTTTGCCAAACACGTCTTGCACGATCTTAATGTTTTCACCGATGCCGATCTTACCGCCCAGCTTTTGCTGGATGTAAGGCGCGGCTGACAGGTGGTCGGCATGGGCGTGGGTCTCAATGATCCATTCCAGCTTGAGCCCCCTCTTTTCAACCTCGGCAATCAGCATGTCGGCATGGCCAAACGTAATGCGGCCAGCGGCATAATCGATGTCCATGACACTGTCGATAATCGCACAGGCATTCGAGGTCGGGTCTGCAACGATATAACTGATTGTCGCGGTCGCCTCGTCGTAAAAACCCTGGACATCGGGCTTCACGCTCAGATCCACCGGGTAGCTGTCAATCGGCGTCGCTATCGCGTCGGCCATCTTTTGGTTGTGTATCTCGATAGACTTCTGATCATTCATGATCTTGCCTCCTAACTGGCGCGGATCCGTTACCCGTTTCCGCCGCGTGTCATCATCATTTCGTGGACGGCGTCCATGCCGCGATCCGCCATCGCGCTCACTTCGGCCGCATGGATATGCATGGCTTTGGCTATTTCCGGATCGTCGGATGTTTGCATCACTACGATCCCTTCGGATGTCACTTCGATGTCCGAGGTGATCTTGTCGCCATGGTCAAAAAATATGTCGAGGGTCGGACTCTGAATAATGATCATTGGATCATCCTTGCGGCCCACCCGATCGATCATCCCGGCAACATGGGAGATCAGAGCATCCATGACATCCGGGTCGGAAGATCGTGTGACAGTGCGAATACCGTTGGGAAGGTTTTCAACCTCGCGCGTGATCGTATCGAAATTGCGGAACATCACAGCCAGCTCGGCGCTTTCCTCGGGCGTCGCGTTCTCGCCCCGCAGCCCCGGCATGTTGACCTCGTCGTGGCCTTGCCCATCCGCACCGTGACGATGCTCTGCCCGTTCACCGGCCATGCCCTGGCGATGCCCGTGCCTAGACATCAGAAAGATGTAGCTGCCAGCCGCGCCGACCAAAGCAGCAACAAGCAACGCAATGGCAATGCCGCCGAACGTCCGGGCGTGTTTGCGGTCATCCATCTTTGTCTCCTCCGTTTCTGCCAGCCCATATCCGGCCTTCGCGTGAGACCTGCAATCACCTTGGCGGCATGAAAAGTTGAGGAGTAGATATAACTTTGAAATCCTGACTTCAGTGACAAAGTCACGAAACCGGAAAATTTCCCGAAATGGTCAAGTGCTTTGCGCCAAGCGTTCCAATGCCGCCTTGTCGGTTATCGTAATGCGCCCCCGCGATTGGGTAATCATCTCGCGCTTTTGAAAGTCCTGCAGAATCCGCGAGACAACTTCACGCGCGGTGCCCAGTTCGCTGGCAAGTTGCTGATGCGTTGCCTGAATGTCTTCCCGCCCCCCGGCCAGAACCAGAAGACGTTCGGCAAGGCGAATATCCAGGTGCCCGAATGCCACGTCATCGACCACCCGCAACAGATCAATCAGCCGGCGCGAGTAGGCCTCAAATACAAACTCGCGAAATGCGTCTTCTTCCGAGACCAGACGATCGAAGGCATGTTTCGGCAAGGTCACCGCCGTTACGTCGGTTTCGGCAATACCTTCAGCGTTATATGCTTCTTCTGCCAGCATACAGGCCGTCGTCAGTACACAGCTTTCCCCCGCCTCGACCCGATAGAGCACGATCTCGCGGCCCGAATCCGAACTTTGAGAAACGCGAATTCGTCCGTCGTACAAGAACAATAGGCTGTCGGGAACGTTGTCAGGGCCGAATACCTGAGCGCCTTTTGGGCACCGCACGATACGGGCCGCTGTACGCAACCTTTCACGCACAGCTTTCGGAAGGCGACTTGTCCCGTGAAATCGCTCAGTCCAGTCCAAAATTGTCATCTTACGTTGCGCATGGGTGCCAAGATGCCCTCTTCAATCAGCGCGATACGGTTTAACAACTCGTTTCTGTTTGAGGCAATGTCAGCCAGCGTCAGATCATCAAGCACAGCCATGAATGCCCCGGTCGCTTTTTGGATCGCTTGGGACAATTTACATATGCCGATCAGAGGGCAGGTGTTTTTTTCAGGGTTAAAGCATTCGACCACATCCAGGGGCCCTTCGGTCAGTCGAATTACATCGCCGATCTTTATCTGTTCCGCGGGTTTAGCCAACCGGAAACCACCGCCTCTGCCGCGTGCTGTTTCCAGATACCCGGCCCGACCCAACTCGTGCACGATTTTTACGATATGCGGCCGGGCAAGACCGTGCACCCGCACGACATCGTCAACGCGAATGCGGTCCGGAGCCTTGAGCGCTGCCAGCTGCAAAGATCGCAGCGCATAGTTGGAATAGGATGTCAGTTTCATGCGTGCCTCCGGCAAAAGCTCTAGGCGCAATATAACTTATTTGCAATTTCTGTTTGTTTTCACTGACCATGTGTTTTCACTGACCATGTGTTTTACTGAAGGTGAAGTCAGGCCAACATACCCGAACTTCACGTGGACTGAGTGGATAACTGGGACCCCGCGTGCATCGCGTCATCTTTGCTCGGGAAGCTGTCGGCATCTGACCGGAACGGCAGTTCAATTCTCTGCAAAAACCGCTGAACAAAGACGGTATGAGTGGCGGTGCTGTCAGACGAATTCGAACCGGTCTCAGTGTGCCGCGGAAACCGCGAACCTATCCAGAACAAAGTTGACACCACTCTGCGAGAGCGGCGTCGCGTGTTAGCTTGAATGTATCTCTGCGGGTCGGCGATCTTTCCTGATTGAAGTGGTTGTATACGGAGGAATGGACGGCGGCGAACTTCTGCAAACTTGCATGCGCCTGAAACGTTGCATCGCGCGTTCGCGTCGTCGAAACGGCAGGTGCGAATTCTCGACGCGATTGTTGACCCACCTGCCCGTCTGTTGTTTTTCGAGCGCGCCAAGCTCTCTGAGCGCGGCTCTGTATGAGGCGAAGCGATCTGTGACGACGGTTTCCGCTTTACCGTATCGCTTCATCAATTTCTTTAGGAATTTCAGCGCTGCGGCTTTGTTTCGGCGTTTGGTAACAACGGCTTCCAGTACCTCGCCTTCGTGATCGACCGCACGCCATAGATAGTGGCGTTTGCCATTCACCTTCACAAAAACCTCGTCCACGCGCCACTTCCAATTCGAGAATGCGCGCAGCTGCTGAACACGCTTTCTTCGGAATTCAGCAGCAAACATTGGGCCAAACCTGTTCCACCAATACCGGACAGTTTCGTGACTCACGTCGATGCCTCGCTCGTGCAACAAGTCTTCGACATTCCGAAGCGAGAGCGGGAATCGGATGCACAGCATCACCGCAAAGTGGATGATCTCGGGGCTGGATTTGAAGTACTTGAAGGAGGCAGGTTTGGTCATGGGCAAAAGCTACGCAACACCCCTGCCCGCCTCAAGACAAGTTCTTCTGACAAGACCTTGCGGACAATCCTGCCGTTAGCTCATCTTCAGTTGTAGAGTCGATCAGGTCGCACCGATCACCCTAGCCGGTGTGCTTTCTCCCGCCCTGTACGTCATCTGAATAGAACCAGTCGTCGGGATATGGATACCACCAGTCCGCCTCCTTCGCCTTTGGATCAATCACGACCATCTTGGGTCGTCTGAAAGCCTCGAGGCCTTGAAGGCCTAGTGTGCGCCCAAGCCCAGAATTCTTGACGCCGCCAAAAGGCAAGGCATCGTTGTCCACGAGCGGGTTGTTGACCCAGACCATCCCCACCTGTAGCTTGTTCACCCCTTGAAATGCCTCCTCCAAGTCGCCGGTAAACAGGCATCCGCCAAGACCGAACTGTGACGCGTTTGCCAGTTCAAGCGCTTGGTCAAAGTCGCTCACCCGAATGACCGAGGCGACTGGCCCAAAAACCTCTTCCTGAGTTAGCGCCATGTCCGTCGTCACGCCGGTCAGGATCGTTGGTTCGAAAAACCAACCCGGCCCGGCGTGATCCGGGGTACCGCCTCCTACCTCAACCACCGCGCCTTTCTCAGTTGCATCGCGCACCAGACGCTCGACCTTGTCGCGTGCCTCCTTGGAGGCCAAAGGTCCGATTTCCGCCACCCCCATTCCGTCGCCGATGCGCAGTTTCCGGGTTCGGGTCACGAACTCATCGACAAAATCGTCGTACACGTCATCCACTACAAAAATCCGTTCAGACGATGTGCAAACCTGGCCCGACTGCAAAAATGCAGCGGTAACCGCCCCGGCAGCAGCGACCGAGATGTCGGCGTGTTTACTGACGATCAGTGGATCGCTTCCCCCAGCCTCGATCACTGCAGGTTTCAGGTTCTCCGCTGCGGCCACTGCGACTGCACGACCTGTCGGCACGGACCCTGTAAAAGCGACCACATGGGTTTTGGGGCTGGCAATCAGCTGTTTGCCCACGTCTGCACCACCCGGCAGGCAAGCAATCAGGTCTTGGGGTAACGCCCGAAAAAACTCCATGAACGCCATCGTGCACAAAGTTCCAGCGGGTGAAGCTTTCAACACTACACCGTTACCTGCCGCAAGTGATGCGGCCATCGACCAGCAGCCAAGAATGAGGGGGAAATTGTACGGAACCACATGCACGGACACGCCGTAGGGCTCGTATGTCTGATACTGAAAAGATCCAGTTTGCATCGTGCCGGCGATCTTGCCCGCGTCATTGCGCGCCATCTCGGCATAGTAGCGGAAAATCGGCGGGATGTTCGCAATCTCGCCGATCGATTCAGGGTAAGGTTTGCCCGTTTCCAATGTCATCAAGCGGGCGATCTCAGTCATGTCGCCGCTTTCGATGTCGTTGGCGATCTGGTGCAATACCCGCGCGCGAGATTTGCAGTCCATCGCAGACCACCTCCTTTGCGCCGCATTGACCCGGTCCAGGACCTGGTTCACGATCTGCGGCGACGGCTCACCAAAAACCCCGACGGGCTGCAAGGTAGACGGGTTGACCAGAGTGGTCCCACCACCCTCCAATGGCACATGCTTGGGGTTGAGGTAGTAGGTAGATTTGAACGGGTCACGCATTGGGCAGCCCCCTTGTTTGACAGGCATTGCGCCGTTAGCGGATCATGTACACTTTCTTAACCGTCTCGTGGACAGTGCAAACGCCTTTCCAGTCCTGCGGAAAAAAGGCCACCGTATCGGACGCAATCTCAATTACCTCGCCGCTTTCATGGACATAAGTACAGCGGCCTTCCAGAAAGTGGCAGAACTCGTCCTTGGTGACGTGGCATTCCCACTTACCGGGAGTGCAGACCCAAAGGCCGCATTCGGACTGGCCGTCAGGCCCCTTGTGGATCAGCTTTCCCGAGGTGCGGGATTGCCCTTCAATCATCGTCGGGATTACCCCCCAATCGACAAGATCAGTCTGCTGGAGCGGGTTTTGCATACGTGGCGTGGTCATGTTTCAGGTTCGCGATCCGTTAGGTAGTAGGTGTTGCGCAATGTTTCCTCGACCGTGCATTCCCCTACCCAACCGGCGAGGAATAGTACGGCCGTTCCGGACGTAACTTCGATGCTTTCGCCTGCATCCGACCGATAGACCGCGCGGCCCTGCACAAAATAGCAGAACTCGTCACGCGGTATCGTTAGGCGCCAGCGGCCTGGAGTACAGACCCATGCGCCGATCTCCGGCCGGTTGTTAGGACCCTTGTGAACCAGCATACCCGATGAATGCGACTGGCCTTCAATCATGTCCGGTTGTAGCCCCCAGTCCGTGAGGTCGGTGCGGGTCGAGATTTCCGAAAGATGCGGGGCGCTGCTCATTCCGCGGCTTTCAGGATTTCGTCGAGAATGCCAGCTGCCTTGGTCGGGCCATGCCGTGACTGCATGTGAGCAGATGTTGCCGCCATCTTCGCCTGCATTCCTGGATCGTTGATACATTTGTCGAGGGCAATAGCCAATTCATCATCGGTCCAGTCGTATCGGTGAAACCCGAACCCGTGGCCGGTTTCCTGAACACGGGTGGCGTTATCGTGGCCGTCCCAGACATAGGGCATAATGATTGCAGCTTTGCCGAAATAAAGGCACTCTGTGAACGAGTTGTTACCGCCATGATGTATCACCGCGTCAACCTGCGGAATTACCGAAGGCTGGGGATACCAACTCTGTATGTGCACGTTGTCGGGAATGTCTGTGTAGTCGTCAATGTAATCCCCGACATTTACGAGCGCCCGGTAGGGCAACCTAGAAATGGTCGAAATGATCCTCTTTAGCAGGTCGGTGTCGCCTGCGCCAAGCGACCCGAAAGATACATAGAGAAGTGGTTTGTCATTGTTGGACTTAAACGTTGGCACCTCAAAGGGTTCTTCTTCGCGCACGCAACCTTCAAGATACTGAAACCGGTTTGGGTCCAGTGGGTTCTGCCGTTCGTACTTTGCCGGCTCGGGATAAAGCAGAAAGTTCATTGTGGGCGACGCTTCGAAAAACTCTCCAATCGGATAGGCGTCTTCGTTGCATCTGGCCAGGAACGCATTGTAGTCGTCGTGGATCGGCTTGATCACCTCGTGGAACTTTGCCTCATAGGCCTCCATGCCCTCGCGGTCATCCACCCGGCAGCCCGATAAGTGTGGCGGCACAATCGGGTCAGGGATTTCATTTTCGGAACATGAGATGATCCGCACCCACGGTACGCCGAACTGCTTGATGGCTGGAAACATAATGACATTATCCACGCAGATCATATCTGGTTTGATTTTTGCCAATACCTCGGGCAGATCTTTTTGCGCCCATTTTGCGCTGTCGACAATCGCCTCCCAACAATCCTTGACGTAGTTATCGATCTGGTCAATCGGAGCTTTGCGAAAATTTGGGATGTGACCGTTGATGAAATCCTCCCAGAACTTTGCCATCGCCTCGGGTTCCATCGGCTCGGACAGGGCAACAGGATGCGCCTCAAACCCATAACCTTCATATACCTCGACAAAGCCGGGATCGCTTAGAAATACAGCCTTATGGCCCAGTTTCTCGCAGGCCTGCGCGATGCCAACCGAATTCAGCGCAGGGCCAAAGGCAGCTTCGGGGAAGAAGGCGATGGTTTTCTGTGACATTGTAGGTCTCCGGTTAGATTTGGCTTAGCAGTTGGGAAGGATGCGGGAATGTTTCGCGTCCCATACGCAGTGGACATCCTGACCCGGCTGGATATTTTCACGGTCGGCTTGGCTGGCAGGAACGCGGGCGGAAAGGGTGCTCCTCCCACCGCGAACGCGCACATGCACACCCAGGTCTGATCCGTGATAGGCGACTTCCTCGACAGTGCCGGGAAGGCAATTGCGCCCATCTTGAGGGGCGGTCTGCATCAGGCTGACCCGTTCCGGGCGCACAGCAATAGTGGCAGCACCGCGCAGCTCGGAAACGCCCCTCAGCACTCCCGCCCCTTCGACATCGACACCGCCGTCGACGGCGTTACCATCCAGAAAGTTCATCACGCCGATAAAATCTGCAACAAAGCGCGATCCGGGGTGTTCGTAGAGCTCGTGAGGAGTACCGACCTGCGCCAGCTTGCCATCATGCAAGACCGCGATCCGGTCGGCCATGACGAGGGCCTCTTCCTGATCATGGGTCACAATAAGAAATGTAATCCCCACCTCGTGCTGCAACCGTTTGAGCTCCAGCTGCATCTCTTCTCGTAGTTTCTTGTCCAGAGCTGAAAGGGGCTCATCCAGCAACAGGACTTTTGGCCTTTTGACCAGCGCGCGCGCCAAAGCAACCCGCTGTCGCTGCCCACCAGAAAGCTGATCCGGCTTGCGCCCGGCAAATCCCGAAAGTTTCGCACTTTCCAGAACCTCGGCCACTCTCGTGGCAATTTCGTCCTTAGGCAATTTCTCCATTTCTAACCCATAGGCGATGTTTTTTTCGACGCTCATGTGCGGAAACAAGGCATAGGATTGGAACATCAGGTTCAGGGGCCGCCTGCTGGGACGTATGTTTGTCACGTCCTGCCCGGCAACGATTACCTGTCCTTCCTGTGGTGTTTCGAATCCCGCCAGCGTTCGCAACAGTGTGGTCTTGCCGCAGCCTGATGGGCCCAGAAGTGCAAAGAACTCGTTGTCGCGAATATCCAGTGAAACGTTGTCGATCGCAGTAACCAACCCGTATCGCTTGGTTATTTTCCTGAGTTGAACCCCTTGGCTCATCGGCTGAAAACCTCTTTGTCGGCACGCTGCGCGAAGAAGACCAGCGTGAACGAAACGAACATGACGATGGTAGCCATCGCATTGATTTCCGGTGTGACGCCAAATCGGATCATTGCGTAAATCTGCATCGGCAACGTGGTCGAGGATTGCCCAGCACCGGCGGTAAAGAAGGCAATAATGAATTCGTCCACAGACAGGGTGAAAGACAACAACGCCCCGGCGATAACCCCCGGCGCGATGGCGGGCAGCAGGATGCGGCGAAAGGTGGTGAATTCGCTGGCCCCAAGGTCGGCACTGGCCTCAAGTATCGAATGGTCGAAATTGCGCATCCGCGTACGCACCACGGCGACAACAAAGGCTATGTTAAATACGACATGGCTGAGGATGATCGAATGAAGCCCCAGCGTCATGTTGAGTAGGGTGAAAAAGGACAAGAGCGCGATGGCCAGAACTATGTCGGGGATGATCATCGGTGCGAACAGAACCGCGTCTAGAACTGAAGAATTACGCCGTGTCTCGACACCGACCGCCAAAAGCGTGCCTATTATTGTCGCCAGAACGGTCGAGATTAAGGCCACGATGAGCGTGTTGCGCGCCGCCGACAGTATTGGATCCGCGGTAAACAACTTGCCGTACCATTCCAACGAAAACCCGGTCCATACAGTTGGAAGTCCGGCCCGATTAAAGCTTAGCGCCATGAGCACAAGGATCGGCACATAGAGAAAGGTGTAAAACAAAACCAGGTGCAGCTTCAGGCCCATGTTGGATCGGTCCCGCATCAGTCCTGCCCTCTCTGTCCCGCTGCGCGATTGGCCAATACCGCCTGTGCGAACAAAAGCCCCATCATAATCGCAATCAGGAACATCGAAAGCGTTGCTCCGAATGGCCAGTCGCGGGCGCTCAGGAACTGGTCATAGATCAGGTTTCCAACCATCTGAAGTCGCCCGCCACCAAGCAAATCGGGCGTAATGAAATTGCCGATCGACAGCACAAACACAAAAACACCACCTGCCGCGACACCGGGAACGGTCTGTGGCAGTATCACCCGGCAGAAAGTGGTCCAAGCGGGCGCTCCAAGATCTTCCGAGGCTTCTATGGTTTCGACATTTATCCGGTTTAGCGATGAATAGATCGCCAGAACCACAAAGGGGGTGTAGTTATAGACAAGCCCAACGATCACCGCGAAATTGTTATAAAGCAGAGACAGCGGCTCATCGATCAAGCCTGCCCCCTGCAGGGTATTGTTGACCAACCCCTCGCGGTTCAGCATCACGATCCAGGCGTAAGTGCGGATTAGGTAGTTGGACCAGAACGGCAGGAGCACCAAGATCAGCAAGCCGGTCTGCCAACGGCGCGGCGCCAGCGTGATGGCATAGGCCGCCGGATAGGCGATCAGGATCGCGATTATCGTGGCCAGAAATGCGATCTTGGCCGAGCGTAAGAAGATCCCGAGGTAAAGAGGATCGGCGGCCCGCACAAAATTTTCAAACGTAAAGACGTGGTCGATGCCGCCATAGATACCGCGTTCAAAGAACGCATAGGTAAAAATAAGGCCACACGGCACCACCATAAGAAGCGCAAGCCAGCCCAGGCCCGGCCCCAGCAAGATCACCGATTTCAGTCGATTGGTCATATACTTGGCAATCTGTGGAGTGATGTCGTACAGGCCCGACCCTTTGTTCGGGTCGGGTTTTGCTCAGGGTTTGATCACTTACTGTGCGGCCATGATTTCGGTCACGGTCCGTGCAAAGGGTTTCTGGCCATTGCCGAGATCGCGCAATTGCTCGTACTTGGTAAGGTCTGCAGGCGACATTCCCATGTTCGGGAAGGTTTCGATCAAGGACGGGTCCAGCGCCTCCATCGCAGCCCTGTTCGGCGTTTTGTAAAGGATATTGCTGGCAACCCAGACACCGACGTCCGCGCCCAAGACATAGTTCACAAAGGCATGCGCCGCATCTTTGTTTTCAGATGCATCCGCGATGACTAGCGCATCTACCCACAGATCCGATCCTTCTGATGGTATCGTGTACTTGATGTCCGCGTTTTCACCGATGCCGTAGTTGCACCAGCCATCCCAGGCGTGAACCATCGTTGCCTCGCCCGATACCAACTTCAGATAAAAAGTTGCGTCGTCGTAGGCCAGCAGATCCTGCTTCGCCCCAACCAGCAGGTCCTTTGCAGCCGCCAACGTCTCATCCGACGTATCGTTCAGCGACTTTCCGAGGGCCAGCGCGGCAGCCCCCATCAGCCAACGATCAGTCGAAAGCATTGTCACTTTGCCCTTAAGGTCGTCAGAGGGTTTGAGCAGATCGTTCCACGAAGTTGGCTCTGCCATCAAGTCTGACCGGTAGCATAAGCCCGTCGTGCCCCAAGCGTATGGCATTGAATAGTTGTTGCCCGGATCATGGGCTAGTTCTTTAGCTTCGTCATACAGGTTAGAGGCATTCGGAACCTTGTCGTGGTCGATTGCAGCCACCAGCCCCAGGTTGTTTAACGCCTCGGCAAAAGGCGACGAGACAAAAAGAACGTCGTAGCCCTTGCCTCCACCGGCTACGACCTTGCCCATGATTTCTTCGTTAGTGCCATGCACCGAGAGCTCGGCCTCGATACCGGTTTCCTTGGTGAAATTCTCCAGCAGGTCCGGCGGCATGTAGCCGTCCCAGTTCGAGATCACGATTTTTTCTGCTTGGGCCGCTCCGGCGAATACGCTGAGTGCGCAGGCCGCCCCGGCGGTGAGCCAAGCAAATGGCAAACGGAACGAATTGGTGAACTTGTTGGTCATGTCTTCCTCCCTTGACATCCGCGCTCGCTTCTGGGGCGAGATATATGATGCAATCACGGTATTTTTTGATGAAATAAAACTCAACAACTTTTTGAATCATTTATGTATGGCCCGGAGAAGCCATTTAAGATACCGTTTTTATTGTATATTAACTGGGTATGACGAAAGCCGTCTTCTTATGCCACCAAGCAAATACTTGAAACTTGCTCAAAAAATACTGGATGTTGCGATGGATCTCGATTTGCATCAGGGCGACAGACTGGTGGAAAAAACCCTTGCTGATTCGTGCAGCGTCTCTCGCACTCCGGTTAGATCCGCATTGAGGCTGCTGGAAAAGGAGGGGATGGCACGCAAAGCGGCAGAAGGCGGGTATGTCCTAGAATGCGAACCCGAAAAGGGGCATTCGATACTAAACCAGCATGCGGTCGGAGCAGGTGTGGATCTCGCTGGTGCCATCCTACGAGATCGCGGCGCCCGACGCCTGGACGGTGCCATCAATGTCACAGACCTGATCCGCAGATATTCGGTTTCCCGCAGCGCTGCACAGCGTGCGCTCGAAGCCCTCCTGGCCCAAGGCGTGATTCAGAAAGCCGAAGGTCAATCCTGGGTTTTCACGCGCATGCCGGGAGACCGCTCCGGACGAATAGAGAGCTACGAATTTCGTCTGATACTGGAACCGCAGGCCATTCTGTCCGACGGTTTCAAGTTGGACACCAAGCGCGCCGATCTGGTCCGGAGCCAGACCGAAGCGCTTCTGGCGCAGGCGGAAAACTCTTTCAATAGCCAGGATTTCCAAGACGCGGATCTTGCCTTTCACAAGCTCATCGCTCGATCGTCCGGAAACCAGTATCTAGCTTCTGCTCTCATGGCCCATCATGGGTTGCGCCACCTGCCAGGCGGATCATTCGGTATGATCGACTTTCGGATGAGGCAGGCGCTCGATGAACATCTGCGTATACTTGATTTCATCGAACAGGATCATTTCGATCTTGCGGCGGATCAGATGAGGGTGCACTTGCGGCTTTCAATGCACCAAAGGCCCAGCGTCGCCAATCGTGGCGCTCCGGCGCTAGTCCAAGCAACCCGCGGGTCAATCCGGTGAGTAAATAATGAACCGCAAGGAAGCACCCGTAATCGCGTTTTTCCCCGAAGCTAGTTTTGGGGCTGCACTGAATTGTGTGGGGATCGCTCAGGAACTTCGCGCAATGGGTGCACACCCCGTTTTCGTCACCCACGGTGGCTTTGGTGGCGTATTCGCGGATTACGGTTTTGACGAGTTCGCCGTCCCTGTTCAGTCAGAGTTGACAGAAGAGGAAACCCAGACCTACTGGCAGGAATTCCTGAGCCATCATCTGCCGCATTTTAACATGCATCCAACTGACCAACTGACCACCTATGTAGAGCCCGTTTGGAACGCAATCGTCGAGACAGCGGAATCGGTCGAACAGGGGTTGGAAACGGCGCTAGAGCGGATCAACCCAGATGTCGTCGTCCTCGACAACGTCATCATGTTCCCGGCCATCGTACGATCCGAGTGCCCATGGGTCAGGGTTATTTCTTGCGCGGAAACCGAGTTGCCAGACAACTGCCTACCGCCGTACCTGTCCGGTCTGCCGGCATCTGACGCTGCCGGGTGTGCGGCATTCCGAGACCAGTACCTGGAGACCCTTGGCCCAATTCATGCTCGCTACAACAAATTTCGCCAAGATAAGGGGCTTGAGCTATTGCCTGAAGGTGAGTTCCTAGAAACATCACCGCATCAAAACCTTCTTTTAGCGCCATCTATCATTCGCCATGATCGTGATCAGGTGCTGGACTCTGGCCAATTCACCTTTCTCGAAGGCTGCGTTCGCCAGGAAGGTCCTTACCGTGTACCTCAAATGCCCCGCAACGACGGGCCTCTGGTGTACGTGAGTTTTGGCAGTCTGGGTGCCATGGATGTCCCATTCTTTGAGAGCCTGTTCGACGTATTCAAGACAATGGACATGAGGTTTCTGGTCAATGTCGGGGCCCAAATCGATGCCTATTCCAGAGTCCCAGACAATGTTCATCTGCAGGAATGGTTCCCGCAGCCTTCCGTGGTTGAACAATGCGATCTGTTTATTCACCACGGCGGCAACAACAGCTTTTGCGAAGCGCTGTATTTCGGGGTCCCGTCGCTGATCCTTCCCTATTGCTGGGACGGACACGATAACGCCCAGCGGGCAGTTGAGACCAGTGTAGGACTCAGAGTAAATCGATGGGATTGGACACCGGAGCAGTTGGATAATTCGATTAACCAACTCCTTGGGGACGCGGAGATGAAGGCCCGGCTGGCTGCGAACTCAGAGATCATGCAGTTGAAAAAGTCGGTTCAGTTAGCTGCTCAGAAAATTCTGGAGTGTGTAAATCCTAACCGAATCTAGGTTATTCCCGTCGGTCATTCGTTTTGTCATGAAGGATGGAAAGGTGCATCGCAATGACCTCTAAATCACTGAACCTAAAGTGTCGGTTTGGGCTCACACCCGACCTAGGATGCGGCGCGGCATCTCCTTGCGATCAAGCCAGGCCAACGATGAGGGCGGCCCAGAGCGGACTCTGAGCCTAGAGCCAAATTTCTGCGATCGCAGCCCGCCTAGCGGTCGTTCGCCGCGCATGCAAAATTTGGAGATGACCAAACTCACAGTCTGCGGACAAAAACCGACAGTTGGCGCGCCTTCGGTACGCTTGAAGTGAATGGTGTTGCAACTAAAGGACTATCGTTGCTTGGGCAAAGAGTTCTGTTATGCTTGAGGAACATTGGGAGAGCGGCTTTGGAACGGCGTCTGAGTGCGATACTTGCTGCCGATATGGTCGGCTACAGTCGACTGATCGAAGCTGACGAGATTGGGACACTTCAACGACAGAAAGCCCATCGCCTTGAACTCTTCGATCCGAAGTTCCGTGATTTTCGAGGACGCATTGTAAAAGAAATGGGGGATGGCGTTCTTGCCGAGTTTCCCAGCGTCATAGACGCCGTGCAATGCGCTGTTGCCCTTCAAAAGGGAATAGAAGAGCGAGAGGCAGCAAGTGAACAAGGCAAGCGAATCCGCTACCGCATTGGTATCAATCTTGGCGATATTATAACCGAAAACGAAGACATTTTTGGGGATGGCGTAAACATAGCCGCGCGACTGGAGCAAATGGCGAAACCCGGCGGTATTCTCATTTCGGGTACGGCTTATGACCAGCTCAAGTCGAATGTGGCTGTCGGTTATGAATCTCTGGGTCATATCAAGGTCAAGAATATCCAGAACCCCGTGCGGGCTTACCGAATTTTGACCGACCCCGAACTGGCAGGAAAAGTCATCGGCGAAACGCTTTCGGGGCGCTTCCATATTTCTGGATATGCAATCGTGGTCGCTCTACTGTTGGCCATAACTGTCGGGGGCGGTACGTGGTGGTGGTCGCTTGGTAGAGACATAGAACCGGCCGATTTGGACAAAGCAGCCTACAGCTTGCCGGATAAACCGTCGATTGCTGTGCTGCCATTTGCGAACCTTTCCGAAGATCGGGATCAGGAATATTTTGCGGACGGTTTCACTGAGGATCTGATAACGAATATCGCTCAATCTCGGGAACTGTTTGTGATCTCCCGCAACTCTACCTTCACCTACAAAGGGCAGGCCGTGAGCGTCACGAAAGTCGCCGAGGAGCTGGGTGTCCGATATGTTCTTGAAGGCTCTGTACGGCGCATTGGAGACAATATCCGGATCACAGCCCAGTTGATCGACGCGGGAAACGGCGCCCACATCTGGGCAAAGCGCTATGACCGCCCAGCAGCAAGTGTGTTCGATGTTCAGGACGAGTTGAGCCGGGAAATCGCGGGGACGCTGCTTGCAAATATCAGCAAGGCGGTTCTGGCCGGGGCGGCTCTGAAGCGACCCGATGATCTGACAGCCTACGAGTATGTGCTGCGGGCGCGCAAGTTCTACGACGAGGGCGGACGCAAGGCCCAGTTGCAGGCCAGAGCGCTTGCTGAACAAGCCATCGCCATCGATCCAAATTACGCGCGCGCGTATGCAATGCTCGGAAATACTCTCAACAACGACTATATCCGCCAATGGGGAGGTGCGGACTCGCTGGACCTGGCCGAGGCGGCTGCGCGGAAATCAATAGAACTCGATCCACTGTTATCTGCCGGACACGAACTGCTTGGACGGGTGCTTTTGCGAAGGAACCGGCATCGCGAAGCCATTGAGGAAATCCGCAAGGCGATTGAACTCAACCCGAACGAGTCTCAGCACTACGCGAGCTTGGCCGATGCTATGACGTTCTCGAACCACCCTGCAGAAGCCGTCGAAATCATGAAAACAGCCATGCGTCTCAATCCCTTTTATCCTTCCTTGGAGAATATGTACTACGGCAGGGCTTTGTATTTTTCTGGCAGGTATGAGCAAGCTGCTGCAGAGCTAGAACTATGCCGTACACGCTCACCTCGACGCCGGTCCTGCTATATGTATCTCGCTCCATCCTATGCTGAACTCGGCGAACAGGAAAATGCAGATCGGGTGGTCGCGAAACTGCTTGAAATCGATCCGAATTTTTCCATCAGTAACTCCGTCGTCGATCACCTCCCATTTGTACATGAAGCAATGGAGATTTATGTCTCTGGACTAAGGAAATCCGGTGTGCCGGAATAACTGCAACGGATCGAATTTCCGCATCAGTTTCGTTCTGGGGCGTCGCATTCCTGCCGTTCGACCTTGGTCAATGTCACTGCACTGCAGCCCGCACTCCGGCCATTCGCTGCAAACGCAAAAACGAAGGCCCGTCGAACGCATGGTCGCGGGCGAAACGGTCCTTCATCCGGCTCGCCCGCCTCTGGTCACCTACAACTGGAACAGACCCAAGGCACTCATAACATCCCGCCTTGTCGCCTCGGTGCGCTCTCGCGCCCGTTCCGTGCCCTCTTTGATTACCTCAAGGACGTGTCCCCGGTCCTCGGAGAGCTGTGCCCTACGCTCGCGAATTGGGGCGATGAGCTCCTGAAGGATAGCTTCCAGACGCGCCTTGATCTTGCTGTCGCCAAGTCCGCCTCTCTGATACTGGGCCTTGAGCTCGGCAAGCCCGTCCTGGTCCGGGTCGAAGGCGTCGAGATACGTAAAGACGACATTGCCCTCGATGCAGCCGGGGTCTTCGGCGCGAAGGTGGTTCGGATCGGTGAACATCGCCCTGACTGCATTTCGGATCTCCTCAGGTGCCGCGGAAAGTGCAATGGCGTTGCCGCCGGATTTCGACATTTTGGCTTTGCCGTCTATACCGGGCAACCGGCCCGCCCGTGGAATGATCGCCCGTGCCTTGGGCAAGACGGCGTGACCTGCGGTTGCGTTGATGCGCCGCACGATCTCGTTCGTTTGCTCAATCAGCGGGGCCTGATCCTCGCCGACCGGCACGACCGTCGCCTTGAAAGCTGTTATGTCCGCCGCCTGCGCCGCCGGATAACACAGGAATCCGGCGGGAATATCACGTCCGAACCCGCGCACGCGAATTTCGTCCTTGATCGTCGGGTTCCGTTCGAGCCGCGCGACCGTGACGAAGTTCAGGTAGAGCATCGACAGCTCCGCCAACGCCGGAAGATGCGATTGCAGGCAGATGGTGGTGCGACAAGGATCAATGCCTACGGCCAAATAATCCAGCGCGACCTCCATCACGCTGCGCCGCACCTTCTGCGGGTCATCGGCGTTGTCAGTTAGGGCCTGAGTATCCGCCAGCAGCAGAAATTGTTCATGGCTGTCCTGATAGCGCAGCCGGTTTGCAAGCGAGCCTGCATAGTGCCCGATGTGAAGCGGCCCCGTAGTGCGGTCACCTGTCAGAATGGTCGGTCTGTTCATTTGTGTCTTCTCATGAAACGGGAGGCAGCGCATCGGGAAGCTCGGAAAACAACAGGCCGCCCATGCGGCGGCCTCGGAATACATTTGGTCATCCGGCCACCCTATCAGGAGGCCAGCCACCAAGTCGTTGCGATCATCATAGTGTTTTCCATGGAACACTGACTATCGGCTTCAAGATTACTGGTCAATCAAATGGTGGAAAAGGCTCGAGACTGAAGTCGGATGCGGTGCAGCACTTTCGTGATCGGGGTCGCTATGCGATGGAAGGACGAACCACAAGAGACAGTCATCGAAGTGACCACGCTGCATTGCAGCTTCGCCGAACCGGGCTTTCGTTGCCGCTGCGAAATCACAGTCTGCGAACGGAAGCGGACGCTCAATCGTTTGATTTTCGCCCCAATTTGTATTCTGGAAGTTTGGCCAAGGCCGATTTCAACGCGTCACCCCATCTATTGGAAACAATGCGAAAGTACTGATCGTCGGGTTCAAATCTTGACCGCGTACCGCCTTCAAAGCTGTCTTCTTCGTAGAAAAGTAGGTCAAGTGGAGCCCCGACAGACAGATTGGCCTTAATCGTGGAGTCGAAGCTGACCAGCAGGAGTTTTACGGTTTCCGAAAAACTCATTTCCGGATCATAGGCCCGCACCAGAATTGGGCGACCATATTTTGTCTCACCGATCTGAAAGAACGGGGTATCATCGCCAGCCTCGATAAAGTTGCCTTCGGGGTAGATCAGAAACAGGCGAGACGGGCCGCCTTTGATCTGACCACCCAGAATGAGCGTCGCGTGAAAGGCGCTGTCAGCTTGCTGACCAGACCGGGCATGCTCCTCGATGACGTCGTTCAGCGTAGCCGCGACCAGTTGCGCAACTTGAAACATCGTCGGTGCCTCTAAGATCGATGGCGAGCGATCTGCCAGCGCTTTTGTTCGTTCTTCCAGAAGGCTTATCGTGGCCTGAGTAGTGGCCAGGTTTCCGGCCGTTAGGATTGTGATTGACCGGTCCCCTTCGACTGTCCAGTTGAACATCTTGTTGAAGGTCGAAACATTGTCCACGCCAGCATTCGTGCGCGTATCGGACATGAACACCAGCCCGCGATTCAGCCGCATGCCCACAGCATAGGTCATCAAATTCTCCGTTACTGCTGTGCGACTTGCAATTGCACTGTCAATCGCTCGCCCGCTGTCCCAATTCTATTCCCTATTACCGGTGCGGCTTGGGCATAGTCCAGCCCGGTTGCGACGCGTACGTATCGATCGTCAGATGAAATCCCATTTGAGATGTCAAACCCTACCCAGCCAAGCCCGTCCAAATGCACTTCGGCCCAGGCATGGGTCGCATCCTGAAGTTCCGTTTCGTTCATCATCAAGTAACCCGATACATAGCGTGCTGGCACTCCAATCTGTCGTGCACAGGTAATGAAGATATGAGTATGGTCCTGACACACTCCGCACCCAGCTTTGAGTGCATCTTCTGCGCTCCAGCCCGGGTGCGAGCTTCCGATCTCGTACGCGACCTGAGTACGAATTCTTTCGGATAGAGAATGCATCTGTTCCAGTGGTTCGCCTTTGGGCAACGCGCCTATCAGTTCAGCAACCCCTTTCCCCGGCGTTGTCTGCGCGGTGCCCCTTTTGAACAGCCACAAAGGTGTCGACCCTTCGTGACGCCCCAAGACGCCGTGGGTGTCTTCCACCTCAACAACACCTTCGGAGATCAACGAGATACTTTGGGTGTTCGCGTCGAAACTGATCAATTCCACGGTGTTGCGATGGTAGTCTTCAAATGTCAGCTCTTTGCGCCCGCCGTTGATTTTGGTGTTCCAACTTTCAATTCTTTGATTGCGAAATGACTTTGGTGTCTTCCTCAGTTGTTGCAACCCGAAGGAAACTGGTGCGTCGAAATCGTATCGTGTCTCGTGTCGAATGTGCAGTTTCATTATTTACTCGTAGAACCGGTAATCAATCTCGATCTGACGGCTTAAGTTGCCGAGATCGGTCAGAAAATCCTGAATGTACTCATGCAGGCCGAATTCAAAGATATCGGAAATTTTCTGATCCAGATATTTCTCGTAGAGAGCATTTGATGCCTCGCACGAAGGCCCGGCAAAGCCGTAGTCTTTTTTTAAGTAGGACAGGTTTTCCTGAATCTTTCTGCAGCAGAAGTGCAAACTGCGGGGCATCCGCTGATCCAGGATCAAAAACTGCGCGATGTCAGACGGACGCGTTTTCTCCCCATGGGTCATTCGATACCCGCCGCCAGCGCCGACAGAGCGCAGGATGCTTTCCCATTGGATGTTGTCCAGTGACGAGCCGACCGAGAAGGCTGTGGGCAGAAGAACATAATATTTCACGTCTAGAATGCGCCCGGTATTGTCGGCCCTTTCGACAAACGTCCCAATGCGGGTGAAATCGAAAATGTCGTTGCGCAGCATGGTCCCCAAAGTGGCACCACGGACCAGAGCCGCCTGTTGTCGAATGAGTTCCAACGTTGCAGGTAAGTCCCGCTCATTCACGCGTCGTTTCATCACCTCATCGATCTGCATCCAGGTGGAGTTCACCGCGCTCCAAACATCATGGGTCAGCGCCGTCCGAACAAGGCGCGCGTTGTCTCGGGCGTGCTTGATGACCGACTTGATCGAGGATGGGTTTTCAGCGTCACGCAACACCCAATCGACCGCATTGTCTTTTGAAATCTCATCGTACTTGGCGTGGTACCCATCCAGAACCCCGGCCGTTTTCAGAACTGAACCCCATTCCTCGGCAGAATTCTTAGTACGGGTCAACGCCATCCGCTGACCTGTTTCAAGCAGCCTGGCCGTGTTTTCCGCTCGCTCAAGATACCGGGACATCCAGAACAACCCGCCAGCAGTTTTTCCAAGCATGGTCAGTCCTCCAGAACCCAGGTGTCTTTGGTCCCGCCACCCTGACTTGAGTTCACGACTAGAGATCCCTTCTTAAGCGCCACGCGGGTCAAACCGCCAGCCGTGATCTTGATCCCTTCGGGTGACACCAAAACGAACGGCCTTAGGTCAACATGTCTGGGCGCAAGTCCCGAGCGCGCAAAGATCGGAACCGTCGAAAGCGACAGAGTCGGCTGAGCAATGTAGTTCCCGGGCCGCGATTTGAGCTTGTCGCGGAACGCCGAAATCTCTTTCTTGCTGGCGGTCGGTCCGATCAACATTCCGTAGCCGCCAGATCCGTGTACTTCTTTCACAACAAGCTCGGACAGATTGTCGAGAACATAGGATAGAGACTCGGGATCGCTGCAACGCCACGTGGGAACATTTTGAAGCAGGGGCTTCTCGCCGGTGTAGAATTCAACGATTTCAGGCATGTATGAATAGATCGCCTTGTCATCGGCAATGCCTGTTCCGGGCGCGTTTGCAATCGTGATGCCGCCAGCGCGATAGACGTCCAGAATGCCCGGCACGCCCAACGCGCTGTCCGGGTTGAAATTCAGCGGATCTAAGAAGTCGTCATCCACCCTTCGATAGAGAACGTCGATGGGCTTATAGCCTTTCGTAGTGCGCATACAGACGCGCCCGTCTACAACTCGCAGATCATGCCCTTCGACCAACTCGACAGCCATCTGATCCGCGAGAAACGCGTGCTCGTAATAGGCCGAGTTGTATATGCCGGGTGTCAGGACAGCGACAGTGGGTTCACCCTCTGCGCAGGTTGGAGCGCAGGCCGCCAAAGACCGCCTTAGACTGCGCGGGTAGTCGGAAACGTTCCGAACGTTTGTGGCGCCAAAGAGTTCGGGAAACATTTTCAGCATCGTTTCCCGGTTCTCGAGCATGTAGCTCACCCCTGACGGCGTGCGGGCATTGTCTTCCAGCACAAAAAACTCATCCGGACCGGTACGCACCAAATCGACACCAACAATGTGCGTATAAACCTGACCGGGTGGTGAGACACCAAGCATCTGCGGCAGGAACGCTTCGTTTCCGGCAATCATCTCAGCCGGCACACGCCCGGCACGGACAATTTCCTGACGATGGTAGATGTCGTGGAGAAAAGCATTGATTGCGCGGACCCGCTGTTCGATGCCGCGTTCCAGCCGCTGCCATTCCCGCGCTGAAATCACTCGTGGCACAATATCAAACGGTATCAACCGTTCCTCGGCCTCGGCTTTGCCGTAAACGTTAAAAGTGATCCCTGTCAGCCTGAAAACTTCTTCGGCTTCGCGCTGTTTCGCCCGCAGTCTTGATGCGTCTTCAGCATTGAACCAGCGGCCGATCTCTTCATATGGACCTCTGAGCGATCCATCGCCGTTGAACATTTCATCAAAATACTCACTCATGCTTTGAGTTTCACGCATAAATCAGAATTTTCAAGTCATTCAGGCTTGGTTGGATGCTGCCTTGGGAAGAAGTGTCTAATTTTCAGGCTATTTGAATAACGCAATGATCTGACAACACTGAGCCGTTGGTGTTTTCAGTTGATGTCACATTCATTGAGCTGCACTAATCAGTGCTGAACTTTTTGCGGCATCGAAACTTCCGCTTTGGGTTTTTTTATCAACGCACGCTGTCCAGCCGGTTCTGTTGAGGAGGCTCAGTTATCCGGCCACCCTGTCAGGAGGCCGGCCACCAAGTCATTGCGATCATCATAGTGTTTTCCATGGAACACTGACAATCGTCTACAAGATTACTGGTCAATTAAATGGTGGATAAGGCTCGAGACTGAACTCGGATGCGGTGCAGCACGTTCTTGATAGGGGTCGCTATGAGACGCAAGGACGGCCCTTTGCTGCCCTTGGCCGTCTGGTCTGGATGCTGCGCCGCGGCTCGCCAGACAGGCCATTCACCGCGCGTGCAAAATCTGGAGATGATCGAACTCACGGTCTGCGGACGAACCTGCATTTCTCTGCAAACTGTTCAACCATTGCTGAGGGCCCTAGAGCATATACTCAGGGCCCAATCTCAACTCCAAAGCTCAGAAGTCGTCACGGGGTAAGATCCATTGCCGCCACGACCTTGTCGTAAGGAAGTCCGGCGGTATCATTCAATCGACGAACTTGATCGGCACTTTCACCATCAAACAAGCACATGCAGCGCCCGTCTTCGGGAGCAAATGTTGAACGAACATAGCTGATTTTGTCGCCATCTGCTGTCATTTTCTGTGCTGTTGCTATCGCGGCTTTTTGAGCAGCACCCAAGTCATCCATGGTGATACCCTTGAGGTTTCTTTCGACCATAAAAACAGACATCTCGTTCCCTTTCCGAACAATCAAAACCAGTGCATCTATTACACTATGGAGCTTCGGCTCGGGGAACTATCGATACCTTATGACTTAATAACTCCAGGTTTGGATAAAACGGTGTATCCTGCGTTGTGATTGTCTTTCGCCATCAGTGACGAGGTGCCCCAATATGGAGATGTCTCAGATTAGATATGTCTTATCTGCCGCAAAGCATCTGAATTTCACCAAAGCTGCCGCAGAATGCAATGTAAGCCAACCAGCGCTTACCAAGGGCGTCAAGTCACTAGAGACCGAACTTGGCGCACAGGTTTTTCATCGGGAGGGCCGGAAAATTTTGGTCAGCGACTTTGGAAAGTCAATGCTGCCGCATCTACAGCACATCGTTGACGAAGCAGAAGCTACACAAGCGCTGGCTCAGAATTTTCGTTTGCTCGAAAAGGTGCCGTTGCGCTTAGGTGTCCTTTCAACAATTGGGCACGTTCGCCTTGCACGGTTTCTGGCTCAATTCGAGAAAAACCACAGCGGCTTGGAGTTGTCAGTCAATGAAGCAAGCGCGTCGGATCTCAAGAAAAAACTTTCTGATGGTGATATCGATGTCGCTTTGATGACGCTGACTGAAGAACTGGAAGAAGAGTTTAGGGCTAGACCACTTTACGTCGAAAGATATGTGGTTGTTTTTCCGCCGGAGCACCGCCTTGGACAACTAAACTCAATTTCGCTCCAAGATTTATCTCGAGAAAACTATGTAGATCGTTTGGCTTGCGAGTTGCGCGAGATGGTAATGTCCGTTTGTCAGTCAAAAGGTGTGGAACTTTACGCTCGCTTCCGTTCTGAGCGCGAAGATTGGGTACAAGCAATGGTTGCTGCAGGCATTGGTTTTGCTTTCATGCCTGAGTATTCGGTTACTCTGCCGGGCTTGTTGCAGCGCCCGCTTGTGGAGCCAGAAGTTTCAAGAACTATCGCGGCCTTTACAGTCCCTGGCCGAAAATACTCGCCGGCTCTCGATGCGCTGATGAGGTCTTCGCAGACTTTTGCATGGCCGGGATAAGAAACTTCGGTTTTGGGCCTGCTCTGAAACCCGATTTTCCTGCCGTTTGTAGTTAGAGTTTTTCGCTCGTATTTTCCTTTGGTCGTTCCAGGAGTTTGCGACACTTTCATCAAACGGCAAGTTAACGTGACAACCCCCGTCTGCCCTATGCCCACAACCAGATTCTAAGCTAAGTCGATCCAAGCCGCATTCCTTGAAGAGCTTTGTACGCACGCGGCCACAAATTTAACGCCATTGAGCCCGTCATAGACTGTCGGATAAACAACCGAAGCGTCAGGTGAAATACCATTTCGGAAAGCTTGGATCGCTTCAGCAGCCTCTCCATAGATATTCGTGAACCCCTCAAGATATCCCTCGGGATGTCCCGGAGGAACTCTACTCAACCGGTTGGCTGCATCAGCAGCACTAGCTCCATTTCGGGTGATTAGACGCTTTGGTTCGTTGTATGGCGTGAACCACAGGTAATTGGGATCTTCCTGAGCCCACTCCAACCCACCTTTTTCGCCATAGACGCGCAAACGAAGAGCGTTTTCATTGCCGGGAGCCACCTGAGAAGACCACAGCATACCGCGCGCTCCGCCTTTGAAGCGAAGCAAGACGTGGGCGTTGTCATCGACTTTGCGCCCCAGCACAAAGGCCTGCAAGTCTGCCGCAAGGCTTTCCGCTTTTAGCCCGGTCACGAAGCAGGCAAGGTTGTATGCATGAGTTCCGATGTCACCGGTTGATCCACCAGCGCCCGAGCGTTCGGGATCGGTTCGCCATTCCGCCTGTTTGAAATCCTGCTGCTCGGTCAGCCAATCCTGTGGGTATTCAACCTGAACCACGCGGATCTTGCCAATGTCGCCGTTGGCAACCATTTCACGCGCCGGTGGTGTCAGACGAATTCGAACCAGTCTCTGGTAGGCCAGTGACACTGTCCGTTAAGCCGCGCCAAGTTCACGCCACTCGGCAAGAGCGGCACTGCGTTTCAGCTTGAAGGTGTCTCGGCTCGTGAGCGATCTTTCCTGATTGAAGTGGTTGTAAACGGAGGAGTGAACGGCGGCGAATTTCTGCAAACTTCGCATCCGCCGGAAGCGTTGCATGGCGCGTTCCCTTCGTCGGAATGGAAGATGAGAATTCTCAACCCGGTTGTTGAGCCACCTGCCCGTGCGCTGTTTTTCTAAAGCCCCCAGCTCTCTAAGCGCGGCTTTGTATGACGCGAGGCGATCAGTGACAATCTCCTCAGCACACCCGCGCTGCTTCATCAATTTCTTGAGGAATTTCAATGCCGCCTGTTTGTTTCGGCGTTTCGTGACAACTGCCTCTAGCACCTCGCCTTCATGGTCGACCGCACGCCAGAGGTAGTGGCGCTTGCCATTGATCTTCACAAAAACCTCGTCCACGTGCCATTTCCATTTTGAAAAAGCTCGAAGTTGCTGAACCCGTTTTCGTCTGATCTCAGAAGCAAACATCGGGCCGAAACGGTTCCACCAGTAGCGGACAGTTTCGTGGCTCACGTCGATCCCGCGTTCATGCAGCAGATCTTCCACATTCCGAAGCGAAAGCGGGAAACGGATGTATAACATCACAGCAAGGCGGATGATCTCGGGACTGGTCTTAAAGTACTTGAAAGAGGCAGGTTTGCTCATTCCCAAACGCTACGCAACCGCCCTGCCCCGCTCAAGCAAAGTTAGTCTGACAAGGCCATTCGAAGCGCATTTGCGACTCGAAGCCGCTCAAGGTTTGCGTAGAACATAGCCGTAGTAGTTGCAGGCGCCAAAGAAGGTGCCCCCATCCGCAGCGGCCCTGAGATCTGCGGTTATCACCGCAGCCTCGTCTTCCGAAGATACGCCGGAACTCACGAGCATGGGGCCGATCGTATCAACGAGGCCCGCAAAGAAATCCGGCGTACCGGCTTCGGCGATCAGGTAGGAGAAGCATCTTTCAATCGAAAGACCTGCCGCGTTGGCCATGCGGGGCAACCGTCGCATGACTCGGGGCTGTGTGACCGTAGCTTCAATCATGGCATTATCGATCTCAGCGGCTCGACCTGGGTCTGCTGTCTCCAGCGTGGACGAGGCATAGTCACCATCAAACACTACAATCGCGCCACCTGTTCGCGTCACGCGCGCGGCTTCCTGTAGGGCGGTTGCAGGGTCATCGAGGTGACTAAGCAATGTGTGCATTACCGTGACGTCAAAACGGCTGTCCTCAAAAGCAAAGCTGCGAATATCACCAGGCTTGAAAAACGTCTTCTGCGACAGCCCCTCCAATGCCGCCAACTCACGAGCCTTGGCAATTAATTGCGGGCTCAGATCGATGCCGGTGACCCGGCCGGTGAAATCCTTCCGAGCGGCTATTCTGCGGGCGACAACGCCCGTTCCACTTCCAAGATCGAGAATTTCTTTCGCTTGCGATATGCCTACCGCGTCCAGATAGTCGTCGATCATTCCTAGAAATCGCGCATCTCTCCCGCGCTCCTCAAGTCGAGCTACCATCATCTCGAGCATGCTGGCATCAACTTGATCGGAAATTCGATATGGATCATCCGCCATCGGTTTCGCGCCCCATCTGTTGACCATGTTCAGTGCGATTCTCGCCCACCGTGGGTTCCTATTTTAGGTTAATCTGTCTGAATTGTCTTCGTGTCACGCTCCGGCAAAGGTCAGGAAAGAATACAATGAGAGCACTCTTTGCAGTGACCTTCAAAACCCCGTTGGAAGACAAATTGCCACTTCCCTGCTATCCTGACGGCTAGACTAGGGAGGGAAATGGGATGGGAGTACAGAGCCAACTGCCACAACTGAACAACCAGCATATGACTTGTGGAGGGGGGTTCGAGACCTGGCTGCAGTATGTCGATGGGTTCGAACTTCGCCACTTTTGCGCTTTCGAGCTTCTGAATGACGAGCGCGGCGTCGCTTGCCTAAAAGACTATCAACGCAAGCTTGTTGAGGCGGCTGTTGCAAACAAGTTTGGTGTCATTAACGAGGGCCTGCATTACCGCGCTAGCCGGGACTGGGGCGAGTTGATCGGGTTTTCCCGCGAAGCTCTTGAGGAAATCAACATTCGCGGAATCGAGTTTTACAAGGATTTTGCACGTGAATATGACAGTCCTGATACACCAATGCTTGTTGGCGGTGTCATTGGCCCCCGCGGTGACGCCTACAATGTCGGCCGGATGCCAGACGCGGCGGAAGCTGAAGATTACCATTCCGAACAGATCCTGACCTTTAAGAAGGCTGGTGCAGATATTGTGAGCGCTTTGACGTTTTCGAGCACGGAGGAAGCGATCGGCGTCGCTCGGGCCGCGAAAGCGGCGGGCATCCCCGCCGTGATCTCATTCTTCGTTGCGAAAGGTGGGAGACTTAACGGTGGAGAAACTCTGGAAGATGCGATCAAGACAGTCGACGCGGCCACTGATAACGCTCCCGCTTACTATATGATCAACTGCACGCATCCGACCGAGTTTGCGCCAGCGCTTACCGACGGTGCATGGACAAAGAGACTTGGCGGCTTCATGCCAAATGCCGTTGCTATGGAAACGCTTGACCTGTGCAAGCTTGGTCATCTTGAGGACGGTGATCCTAAGGAACTCGGCGGGCAGATGGCCTCTTTGGCTAGCCGTTTCCCTCATGTTAACGTTTGGGGTGGGTGTTGCGGTACCGACGGACGCCATATTGGCCAGATCACACAACAGGTCTTGGACGTCCGAAATGGATAGCCGCAGAATAATTCTTCATCTCAAGCCAATGGCCGCATTGTCGCGCACCCCAGTCGTTCGTTCATGCTGCAGCGAATGTCGGCCCTTCGATATCCTGGCTTCAATCCGCCAATCGCGCTTGGAATGGCGAGCGCGTCCTGATCTACTCAAGACTTAGCACCACCCCGCACAACCACGCCGCCGTCGGGTGTCGCTGACCGTTTCGATAGCGGTCGAACCGGCCTCAACTGCGGCGCAACCCATTTTCGGCAAGTATCTGAAAAGGCGACCAGTTTTGGATGCGTCTCGATTTGGGTGAAGGGCGGGTGAAAGGAGACGCGGGGCGTTCGGAGACCAATTTCGGGCCAACGGCCAGTCTCCGAAAGTCGGATGGTCTCGCTAAACCCCTTTGAAACAAAAAGAAAAAAGGCCCCGTCAGGGACCTCATATCGGGTTCGCGAATGGTTTGTGGCGGGGAGACAGGGATTCGAACCCTGGGGACGCTCTCACGCCCAACGGTTTTCAAGACCGCCGCATTCGACCACTCTGCCACCTCCCCGTCGAAGGCAGGGTCTAAGCGCAAGTTCGGCCAGAGGCAAGTCGAAATCGGGATTTCTTGCCGAAGCCCGCGCAGCGGTCTTTCCATGACTCTTCAGCCGCGTTATGATCCCCGAAATAGACCGAAACAGGCTGGCAAGCAGAACCAGCAGACCGGCAGTGGGGTTCCTAGAACGAGACCCCTTCAGGCAAGGGATAAGCAGATGAAGCGAGCGATCATGACACGCCCGGGACCGAAACGGTTGGCGTATCTGGCGTTGACTTTGACAGTTTTAAGCGGGTGTGAAGACATTCTTCAAGAGACTGAAAAACCTGAAGAAAAATCAAACAAAACCGAACTCCTTCCCGAGGTAGCCTCGGGCTCCCAGCGTGAAGTCGAAGCCCCCGAGGTTTTTCAGGTCACCGAAGCGGGGCTTTGGGATGGCAGGCCCTCGCTGGGCGGAATCTGGGTTGCCTATCCGGAAGTATCCCAGCCCGAGCGTGTCGTAATTACGAACACCGCAAACAACAAGTCTGTAACAGGGGCCCTGTTCCGACGTGAACGCAACCTGCCCGGCCCGGCGCTTCAGGTGTCATCTGCGGCTGCGGAACAGCTCGGAATGCTGGCGGGCGCGCCGACAAAGGTCAGTGTGGTCGCTTTGCGCCGTGAAGCTGTAAAGGAATCACCACCAGAGGACGCGCCCAAACCGGAAGACGAGGCGGCAGATACGGCTGCGGTGTCGGACACCGCGGCCACCGGCGATCCATCCGCGGCAGATACCGAAAAACCGGCCAAGCCGAAATGGTGGCAAAAAAAGGCACCAGCGGCGGCAGCCGGTACAGCAGTGGTTGGGGCGGAAGCGGCAAGTTCTGCCAACGAAGCGACCGAAGGTACGGAAACGACCACTGATGCGGCATCGGCCACTGAGGACCCAACAGAGCCCACTGAAGAAAAACCCGCCAAGCGGAAGTGGTGGCAGAAAAAAGAGCCAGCAGCGGCAGCGGCGGGAGCCACCGTGGCTGCGGCGGATGTCGCGACAGACAGTGTTGATGTAGCCGCAGATGTAGCGGTAGCCGCAGCTGCACCGGCGTTGTCGGATGCGCCGGTCGAAGCCCCCATTGAAAAACCCGCGAAACGGAAGTGGTGGCAAAAGAAAGACCCCACTGAAATCACCGAAACGCCGCTGGACCCCATCGAAGGCGCAGCAGCCGCGATTGACGCGACCGAAGCGGTTCCGGCCGCGGCGGCGGCAACAGGCGCTGCGTCGTCGCTGAGCAAACCATTTGTGCAGATCGGCACATTCAGCGTCGAAGCAAATGCGAATGCCGCTGCTGAGAAAGTGCGCCGGAATGGCATGTCGACTGTTGTGCGGGAACTGAAAACCGAAAACAAAACAGTATGGCGGGTCCTGGTTGGCCCTGCCGCAACCCGGGCCGAACGCAAAGCCATTCAAAAAGATGTAAAGGATCTTGGTTTCAAAGATGCGTTCACCGTGTCCGACTGATACAAGGAGGCATAACATGCTATCCTCATTGCGAACTTCTGTTCTGGCCATTGGGCTTGCTGTACTGGCAATCCCGGCTCAGGCTTTTGATACATCTGCCCGCGCGGCGTATGTGATCGATCAGACCACCGGTACGGTGCTTTTGGCAAAAGACGCCGATCAGCCCTTGCCTCCTGCATCCATGTCCAAGCTCATGACGCTGTATGTTGCTTTCGAAGCGCTGCGTGACCGAAGACTGAAGCTGGACGAAACCCTGCCCGTGTCCGAACACGCGAAGAGCTATGGCGGCTCAACCATGTTTCTGGACACGCAGGACCGGGTTCGGGTCGAGGACCTGCTGCGCGGCATCATCGTTCTGTCAGGCAACGACGCCTGCGTGGTCCTCGCCGAGGCGCTAAGCCCTGACGGGACAGAGGCCGGGTTTGCCCGCTATATGACCCAGCGCGCAAAGCAGATCGGTATGAACAACTCGAATTTCGCGAACTCGAACGGTTGGCCTGCCGCCGGACATATGATGTCGGTTCATGATCTTGCGGTTCTGGCCGACAGGCTGATTACCGACTTTCCCGAATACTACCCCCTGTTTTCAGAAGAGGTATTCGAATTCGATGGCCGTGCGCCGTCGAATGCCCGTAACCGCAATCCATTGCTGAAACTGAGCATTGGCGCGGATGGCCTGAAAACCGGCCACACGCAGGAGGCCGGATACGGCCTGGTCGGGTCTGCCAAACAAGGCGATCGCCGTGTCATCTTTGTCCTCAGCGGGCTGGACAGCACCGGTCAACGGGCAGAGGAGGCTGAGGCCGTGGTTAACTGGTCGTTTCGAAATTTTGTCGAGAGGACAGTTGCCAACGCGGAAACGCCGATAGCCGAAGCCAAGCTGTGGATGGGCGAGAAGAAGACCGTAGGTCTTGTACCTGACGGCGATCTGACGGTTCTGTTTCCGGTTCTGGGCACACAGAACGTCAAGGCTGAAGTTGTCTATCAGGGTCCCATCAAAGCACCGGTCAATAAAGGCCAGCAACTGGCCGAGCTTGTCATCAAGCCTGAAGGATTGCCGGAAATTCGACGTCCGCTGGTGGCAGCGGAAAACGTTGCAATTGGTGGATTTGTCGTTCGTATGCTGACCGTTGGCGGCATTGTTCTGAAAGACGTGATCAATAACCCGCTGGAGTCGATGTGACCAAGGCGGGGTTATTTCTGACTTTCGAAGGCATTGACGGATCAGGCAAGTCAACTCAGGCGCGGATGCTGGCGGATCAACTGCGGGCGCAGGGTCATGAGGTCGTTTTGACGCGTGAACCGGGCGGCTCACCCGGCGCGGAGGAAATCCGCAGCCTGGTATTGGAAGGTGATCCCGACCGCTGGTCGGCCGAAACGGAAGTCCTGCTTTTCACGGCCGCCCGCCGCGACCATCTGGAACGTACGATCGAACCCGCACTTGCCGCAGGGCAAGTGGTGATCTGCGACCGCTTTGCCGACAGCACACGTATGTATCAGGGCCTGTCGCGAGGCGATCTGCGCGGCCTTGTTGATCAGCTGCACAGCCTGATGATCAAGCGCGAGCCGGACTTGACGCTGCTGATCGACATGGACCCCGATACCGGCCTGTCCCGCGCCAAAGGGCGGCAAGGCGCGGAAGAACGGTTCGAAGATTTCGGCCCGGACCTACAAAGGAAAATGCGGGCGGGCTTTCTGGCACTGGCCCATGAGTTTTCCGACCGTTTCCGCGTGGTGGACGGTAACCGGGACATGGACAGCGTTGCGCAGGATGTGACAGAAATCGTCCAGGCTGCTTTGCGATAGACGATGAATGACGAAATCCCCTCTCCGGATCAGGTGCCCGGTGCGCCGCATCCCCGCGAGACCGTCCGGCTTTTTGGTCAGGATGCGGCGGAACAGGCGTTTCTGACCGCCTACAACTCGGACCGGCTGCACCACGGCTGGTTGCTGACCGGGCCGCGTGGCGTCGGCAAGGCAACGTTGGCCTGGCGGATTGCGCGGTTCTTGCTGGCTACACCTTTGGCAAACGACGGTGGGCTGTTTGGCGCGCCGCCACCGCCAGAGACGCTCGACATTGATCGCGACCACCCGGTGTCACGTCGCATTCTGGCCGGGGCCGAGCCGGGATTGGCCGCGATAGCCCGGTCGCTGAATGATCAGGGGCGGCTGCGCAACGAAATCGTTGTGGACGACATCCGAAAGCTGGGAAAGTTCTTTGGCCTGTCCTCTGCCGATGGTGGGCGCCGGGTCGTAATCGTGGATTCGGCGGATGAGATGAATGTCAGCGCCGCCAATGCTTTGCTGAAGATGCTGGAAGAGCCTCCGGCGCGTACAACTCTTTTGCTGGTATCGCACCAACCCTCGCGCTTGTTGCCGACCATCCGCTCTCGGTGCCGGACCTTGCGTCTTGGGCCCCTGAGTGCCGGGGATATGCAGGACGCGCTGTCGCAAACCGGGACGACCTTACCGACGCATCCCGAATATCTCGCCGCATTGGCCGCTGGCTCGGTCGGGGACGCCGTTCGCCTGATCAATCTGGGCGGGCTTGAAATCTATGCCGAACTGATTGCCATTCTGGGCACCCTGCCCCGCCTGGACCGGCAGCGCGCGCTGGCCCTGGCCGAGGCTGCGGCACAACGCGGCGCGGCCGAGCGCTTTGATCTGCTGCTGACACTGATCGATATCGCCTTGTCTCGGCTGGCCCTGACCGGGGCAACCGGAGCACCGCCGACCTCTGAGGCCGCCCCGAACGAAGCTGAAACGCTGGCCAGACTGTCAGATTCTTCGGATCAGGCCCGTCGCTGGGCCGAAGTCGCAGCGACAATCACAGCCCGCACGCGACATGGTCAGGCGGTGAACCTTGACCCTGCCGCTCTGGTCCTAGATACGGTGTTCAAGATACAGGAAACCGCCGGCCAGGTCAGATGAGCGACACCCCCCAGATCACCGACAGTCACTGCCATCTGGACTTCCCGGATTTTGACGGTCAGTTGGACGACATCATCTCGCGCGCGGCCGAGGCTGGCGTGACTAGGATGGTGACGATTTGCACCAAGCTACGCAATGAACCCGCAGTCCGTGCAATTGCCGAAGCCCATGCACCGGTATTCTACGCCGCAGGCACCCACCCGATGAGCGCCGCAGACGAGCCTATGGTCTCGGTCGATGAATTGGTTGCGCTGGCACAACATCCCAAATTTGTGGGCATCGGCGAATCCGGTCTGGATTACCACTATACCGCCGACAGCGCTGAGCTTCAGAAGCAATCTCTGCGCATTCATATCGAAGCAGCCCAGCGCACAGGGTTGCCTTTGATCATTCATGCCCGCGCGGCAGACGACGATATGGCCCAAATTCTGGCCGATGAGTATCGCAATGCGCCCTATTCCTGCGTGATGCACTGTTTCTCGTCCTCGGCCGAGTTGGCCAAAGCCGCGCTGGATCTTGGGTTTTATCTGTCCATGTCCGGCATTGCGGCCTTTCCCAAAAGCCAGGAGTTGCGCGACATTTTCGCAAGCGCGCCGGTGGATCGCATTCTGGTGGAAACCGATGCGCCCTATCTTGCGCCGCCCCCTTATCGTGGCAAGCGAAACGAACCGGCCTATACCGCACATACAGCCCGAAAAGGGGCTGAAGTGTTCGGTCTGGAGTATCCGGCTTTTGCCGCCCAAACTCAGGCGAACTTTGACCGGCTGTTCAGCAAGGCGGCAACGAACAGGGCCGCTGCATGACCGAATTGCGATTTACCATTCTGGGCTGCGGATCGTCAGGCGGCGTACCCCGGTTGGGTGGCCACTGGGGTGCTTGCGATCCTGCTAACCCCAAGAACATTCGCCGGCGCTGTTCCCTGCTTGTCGAGCGTGACGGCCCCGGCGGCACAACCTCAGTGTTGATTGATACGACCCCGGACATGCGCAGCCAGTTGCTGGACACGGGCACCGAGCGGCTTGATGGTGTAGTCTATACACACTCTCACGCGGATCATGTCCATGGAATCGACGACCTGCGCATGATCGTGTTCAACATGAAAACCCGTGTTCCGGTCTGGGCTGATGGTGATACTCAGAACGCCCTGCTGGGGCGGTTTGGATACGCCTTCATTCAACCCGAAGGGTCACCTTATCCTCCGATCCTCGACCTCAAGTCCATCGACGGGCCGTTCGAAATCGACGGACCGGGCGGGCCCATTCCGTTTCGTCCATTCAAGGTCAATCACGGCTCGATAGATTCTCTAGGTTTTCGCATGGGACGGCTCGCCTATTTGCCGGATGTTGCCGAAATATACGACGACGCATGGCCCGAAATGGAAGGGTTGGAATATCTTATAATCGACGCCCTGCGCCGAAGCCCTCATCCCACACATGCACATCTGGAAAAAACGCTTGAGTGGATTGAGAAGCTGCAACCAAAACAGGCGATACTAACCAACATGCATATCGATCTGGACTATATGACCGTCGATGCAGAAACTCCGGACAATATCACCCCCGCCTATGACGGGATGGTGATACATCACGCGTTTCAGGTCCCTGTTCCTTTTGCATAAGATATTGCAACATGGCCGTTGCACGGGGGCCAAATGCTGCAAAGCCTGATTGACGTCATTCTTCCTGTCTTTCTTGTGATCGGTGCTGGCTACACGGCAACACGAACAGGATATTTCAAAGAAGACCATGTCGACGGGCTGATGAGATTTACGCAAGGGTTCGCGATCCCATGCCTGTTGTTTTTTGCCATCGCGCATCTGGACCTCAGCGCCAGTTTCGATCCCCGGCTTTTGGCCAGTTTCTATTCCGCCGCCGCCTTGTGTTTCATCGCTGGTCTTTTTGGTGCGCGCATCATTTTCGGCCGCGAATGGGAAGACTGCGTGGCAATCGGGTTTTGTTGCCTGTTCTCTAACTCGGTTCTGCTGGGGTTGCCGATTACCGAACGCGCTTATGGTCCCGAGAACCTGACAGGCAACTATGCGATTATCGCCTTCCATTCCCCGTTTTGTTACGGCGTAGGGATCACGGTGATGGAGGTTGTCCGCAATCGCGGAAACGGTGGCGTACGCATGGCGCGTTCTGTTCTGTCGGCAATGTTCAAGAACGCGCTGATCCTTGGTATTGCACTGGGATTCGTGGTTAATCTATCCGGTTTGGCCATCCCGGCTGTGGTGGACGAAGCCCTTGGTCTGATCACGCGGGCCGCCCTGCCTGGCGCCCTGTTTGCACTGGGCGGGGTATTGGTCAAATACAAACCCGAAGGTGATCTGCGCACTATCGCCTTTGTTTGCGCAATCTCGCTGATGCTGCATCCCAGCCTTGTGTGGATATTCGGCAAATCCACAGGGCTGCCTCAGGATCTGTTCCGCTCGGGCGTGTTGAACGCAGCCATGGCGCCGGGGTTCAACGCCTATATCTTTGCCAACATGTATGGCCGCGCCAAGCGGGTGGCAGCTTCGGCTGTTCTCATTGGGACAGCCACATCCATCCTGACTGTCTGGCTTTGGCTAACGGTTCTGGGCTAACAGTAGTGTTGACTTCGGTTCGCACAGAGGCACCTAACGCATATCGTGTCAGGAGATCCAAATGCCACATGCCATCATCGTCGCACATGGTCAGCCGTCCGATCCAGAACCGGCCGAGGCTGCTTTGGCTGCGTTCGCGACTACGGTCGACGCCCTGACCGAGCATGTAACGGTGCATGCAGCAACTCTGGCCGCGCCCGGCGCGTTCGAGGCTAAGCTGAGCAGCCTGCCGGAAAACACGGTCATTTATCCGCTTTTCATGGCAAATGGATGGTTTGTCACCAGCGCTTTGCCCAAGCGATTAGGGGATCACAAAGCGCGCATCCTAGACCCATTAGGTATTGACCCAGAGCTACCGGCCTTGACCGCACACGCCCTGCAATCCGAGTTGTCCAAAAGGAATTGGGCAGCTGCGTCGACCGACCTGGTCATTGCAGCACATGGGTCAGGGCGTAGCCGAAACCCGTCGGCGGTGGCACTGAATTTCGCATCTCAACTTGAGGAAATGCTGGCTTTGAAATCTGTCCGCGTTGGGTTTGTTGAAGAACCACCTTCCATTTCCGAAGCCGCAACCGACACGGGGGCTCAGGCGCTGTGTCTTCCGTTCTTTGCCTGCACCGGGGGGCACGCAGTGGACGACGTGCCCGCCGGATTGAGCCAAGCAGGGTTCAAAGGCGTTCTGCTGCCAGTGGTAGGGGAACTGCCACCCATCCGGCACCAGATTGCCAAGCAGTTAACAAAGGCCGTTCAGCTCGCTTGAAAATTCGCCTGAAATCTCCGACCCGGAAACAGGAAAAACTCAGGTTTGCGCTTTGATCAGCGTGGAATACAGGCGGTGACAGGACCGGCCGTCTCGCTTGGCCTGATAAAGGGCGACGTCGGCGGCGTGAAGGATGTCGGCGGCTTTGGGAACCTTGAACTGGGTGGATAAGGCCGTTCCGATACTTGCAGAGATACAGCACGGTTGGTCCTGAAACATCATGGGTTCATTCAACCTCGCGATCAGACGGCCGGCGATGGACTCCAGAGTTTCTTCCCGCGTCAGGCCCTTGAAAATTATGACAAACTCATCCCCACCAACCCGGGCAACCGTATCGTCTCCACGCGTCTCTTCAAGCATGATGCGGGCGGCCTGTTGCAGAACGTAATCCCCGGCGGCATGGCCCAGCCGATCATTCACGGATTTGAAGAAGTCTAAATCCAGATGCATAAGGGCAAATGTAGAATTTGCCAGGATCAGATGCCCCAACAAATGATCCATCGCGCGGCGGTTCTTCAATCCTGTCAATGTATCGGTATATGCCTGCTCTTCCGCGGCTAGCATTGCCCCCTGAAGCCTGAGATTAAGTGAACGGGACGCTTCCATCGCGGCGGATTTGGCTTCGACCAGATACAACAGCTCGATCGCCAGGTCAGTGCCGGAAAAATCAGCGCTTGTCAGGGCGTAATCCCGAACCGCATCCAAAATCGAAATACCGAATGACAGATTGATGACTGCACCGCCCGAGTCGGGCAAGGGCGCGACCAGGCCTTTCAGAGTCGTACGCGGTTCATCGCGAAATCTCAGATGCAGTTTGGCACCGGCCATCGACATCAACGCGGGAACGGTGGTGACTGTTCTGGGGCGGATCAGCTCGAACACGTCCAGAACCCCCAGCCCGACCAAAGGCAATTCGGGCCGCAGCTTTTGCAGTGTCGGACCCGCTTGTTGAATGCATCCGCTTCGGTCCACCAACAGGAACATCGGGCAAAGCGTTTCCAGAAGATCTGCCAGTTCCTGAGTATGTGTCATCTGTTCCGAGCCCCCAGATCAAAATGGCGCCCCTCGGCAAAGGCGCTTTCGACCAAAATGATTGAAATGATTTCACAACACTCTTGACGACCCTCATGCGACAGCATCACCAGCGCACCATAATCATCGGCCATCGCGCGCAGGACCCCAACCATAACACTGGAAAATCCCGGTAAGTCCGGAAGGCAGCACAACTGGTATTCCGTGGCTGAAAGCTCTCTCAACTCAAGCGCAGGCAAATTCAGATCAGAGACAGCCAGTCTTACACGATCCGCAAGATCATCAAGGGAATGAAGGAACTCAACATAGGTGACACCCCCAAACCTGAGCAGTCGGCGCAGCCCTTCCATGTTCGGATGGGACACCAGATATGTTCCCAGATCTTCGAGGATTTCCGCCTGTGGTCGGTTGAGGTCAATACTCAGGGCCTCGAGCAACCGGGTCGTCATGTCATCATCATAGATGAGCATGGCTTCAAATTCGACAAACCCTAGCCGTGCACCTTCGGTCACGCGAACCCAGCAGGATTGCCCGTAGGTCGCGCCGACAAAGGACTGTATCGCCCGATTGATCAGACCATGCATCGGATGCCTCAGATTGGTGTCCTTGGCACTGTGGTCTGAGAAACCTTAACAAATAGCCAAAATTCGCCCCGAGTTGCTGTGAAAGCAACGGAGTATCAAGTCGACACTACCCGCCCTGTCAGAAGTCCGTCGGCGCGCCGCCTTCAGCCTTGCGGCGTTCAACGAACTCGGCCAGTTCCTCGCGGATACCATCGTCCATCGGAGGGGCCTCAAAGCTCGAGATGATCTCTTTGAACATGTGATGCGCACGCTCAGCCGTCCAGATGCCTCCGGCGGCCTCCCAGCCCTCATAGTTCTTCCAGTCGCTCAGGAAGGGCTGGTAGAAGGCCGTGGTGTAGCGATCCTGTGTATGCTGGATTCCAAAAAAGTGACCGTCATTGCCAACCGCGCGGATGGCATCCAAAGCAATCTCATCCGGCCCGGTCGCGGTTAGATCAGGGTTCATATAACGCTGAATTTGCTGCAAAACCTCGCAATCCATGATGAATTTTTCCGGGCTTGCGATCAGGCCGCCTTCCAGCCAACCGGCGGCGTGGTACACCATGTTAGTGCCCGACTGCACGGCCGCCCAGAGCGAGTTCGAGGTTTCCCACACGGATTGCCCGTCTGGCACATTGGCCGCACACACACCGGATGAACGTAGCGGCAGCCCATAATATCGCGCCATCTGCCCGGTCATCTGGGTCGAGCGCATGTATTCCGGCGTCCCGAAAGCGGGCGCGCCTGATTTCATGTCTACGTTCGACGTGAACGTTCCGATTACGCAGGGAATACCAGGGCGCACATATTGGAACAAAGCGATAGCGCATAAGGCTTCGGCCAGGGACTGGGCAACCGCCCCCGCCATTGTTACGGGCGCCATTGCTCCCGCCAGCGTAAAGGGGGTTACGACAATCGCCTGCCCGCGCCGCGCCAATCTCAGGCAGCCATCAATCATCGGATGGTCATGCTTCAACGGCGAGGTCGAGTTGATGTTGGTGTACATCCGTGGCGAGGCCTCGAATTCCTCATGGCTGAGACCGCCCGCGATGCGCACCATTTCCATCACATCTTCGACACGTTCCTTACCCAACGAATAAGCGTGCATCGCCTTGTCGGTCAGGGTCAGCTTGTCATACAGCACATCCAGATGCCGGACGCTGGCATGAATATCGACGGGTTCTACAGGATATCCGCCTGCGAAGTGAATACAGTTGAAGTACTGCGTCAGTTTCAGAAGATTCCGGCACATCTCGCGATTGCCGGGCACTTTCTTTCCAATCTCCATGTCCCAGTAATTGGGCGGCGACGAAACGTTGCCGAACAGGATGTTCTTTCCACCTATCTCGATCCTGTGGTCAACATTGCGGGGCGTGATGGAAAACTGGCTGGGCGCCTTGGCGATCATCTCCATGAGGAAATCGCGCCCCATGCGGACGTTGTCACCATTGATCGTGCACCCCGCTTCGCGCAGGATGCCGATTGCCTCTTCGTTGTAGAATTCGATCCCGATTTCTTCCAGAATTCGCATGGCCCCTTCATGGATCGCTTCGATCCCGGCCTGATCCAGCGGTTCAGTCGGGCGATCTATATTGATGGGTGGGTCCCACGGCATCTGGTCAATCACCGCGCTGCCCCTGCGTGCTGCCGCACCTGCGCGTCCTCCGCCGCGGCGTTTGCGTGTGTTGGTCTCGGCCATGGTTGCCTCCGTTCTGGCTTGATACAAGCAAGACCCGAAGACGCATTTCTGGCCGCTCCATCTGCGACAGAGCTTGTCGGTTTTCTATAATTGTGCGTCGATTTTCCGGATCAACGCATCATTTTTCGGCCAGCCATGCAGGAATGTGACCGATATCCGGCAGGACCACATCCGCCATCGGTGCCAGCGCATCTGCTTCTGCCAATCCGGTCAAAACGCCAATGGTGATCATCCCGGCTGCGCGCCCCGCTTGCAGGTCATGAACACTGTCACCCACCATTGCAATGCGCGACGGCTCGACCCCGACCTGTGCGGCAAAGGCCAGCAACTGACCGGGCCCCGGTTTGAACCCATGACCACTGTCATACCCGGCGATAAAATCGAAGTGTTCGCGTATTCCCGCAGATTCCAGATGCTGCAATGCCGGGTGCTCACTGTCATTTGTCGCAACGCCCAGTTTGATCCCGGATTGCTGCAACCCTTTCAGGAATGGGCCCAACGGCACGGCAGGGGATTGAGGAGCGGCTGCGGCCTCGGCATTCATCATGTCCACAACTTCCTGCAATGTCACATCGTCAACATGCGCAATAAGCACCTCGGCGATTTCTTCGACCGTTGCGGCGATCACAATGCTACCTGTGGCATACCGCTCTTGCTCGTAGTCAAACCCGATGACGCTCCCGAGTTCCACCGCCCGGTCTACATCCCCCTTTGTCAGACGCATCAGCAACGAGCGCCCGAAGGTTCCCCAGGTTTTGGCAAAATCGAACAAAGTGCCATCCTTGTCGAAGACGATTGCTTCTATTGGCATCGCGTGCTCCTGCGGAAAAGATGTTCAGGTCCAGTGTACATCGCCACCGCCTGACAGAACGGCCCGCGCTTGGGCCGGGTGATCATAGGCGATCGAGTTGGCGTCACAAAACGCCATGACCCACGAATCGTCAAGCACCAGAAAATCGAGAACCGAAGCCAGAAAGTCCCGATCACCGGCCCGATTGCGAACATCCCCGATCGAAGCGCCTGTCGAGCCAAGAAATACAGGCAAAAGCTCGTCATTGCTGACCAGCCACCCCAGGGCTGTCAGAGCAAGAGTCTCGGCTAAGTCGGGCGATAGGGGCATAAACTGCGCTCAGAGAATGGTGTTGGAAAGAGTTTGTTAACCAGACTCATAAACAATTTGTTCACGCATGCAATCAACGGTGAACGACTATGTCTGTGCAAGGCACCATCCTTGTCCTCGACGGGGTATCAACCAACCGCATAATGCTGAAGGTTCAACTGACTGCTGCCTGGTACCACGTGGTGCAGGGTGGAAAACTTGAAGGGCTACAAGCCCTTGCCCGCCGCGTGCAGCCAGACCTTGTTCTGACGGCCCAGACATTGCCCGATGGAACAGCCGCAGATGTCAAGAAAGCCCTCGCCGAAGTATCAGGCCTTGATGACGTGCCCGTTGTCGTACTGGCAGCACAGAATGACAAAAACGCGCGTCTGCGTGCCCTGAAAGACGGGCTGGACGATGTGTTGACGCTCCCTTTCAAAGACACGTTGCTACTGGCACGCATTCGCAGCCTTTTGCGCGCGCGCGCAGCTACTCAAGATTTGCAGGTCAGCAACGGATCGCAACCTATTGGATTTGGGGAACCCGCCCCTGTCATGATCAGCCCACCGAACGCGGCCCGGGTTGATATCTTGACCGATACTGTCCGAACTGGTGCCCTTTGGTACAAGGCCTTGCAAGGCCACCACCATTTCGATCTGTCCTGGCACCTTCAATCGAACCTGCAAGGCGTTTTGTCCGGGCCGATACCGGACGCGATTGTGGTCGAACTGGGCTCGCACCCATCCGCGCTGAATATCCTTGCGGATCTCAGGTCACGGGCAGCAACCCGGAACACTGTCCTGATTGGCGTCCTGCAGGACTACGACGCCGTGCAGGCCTCGGAAGCGCTGGACAGAGGAGCGGACGCCGTATGCCTGGGGGGGTTCTGCGCGCAAGAGATCCTGTTGCGGCTGAACAATCAGATTGCGCGCAAGGCACGGCTTGATCATTTGCGCGTATCACTGAGAAAAGGGATCGCCGAGTCCTGGATTGACCCGCTGACCGGGCTGCACAATCGTCGTTACGCCATGCGGGCATTGGATCAGATCGCGCGCCAGTCTGCCCGTACCGGACGTGGCTTTGCCGTCATGCTGGCGGATCTGGACCACTTCAAGACCATCAATGACTGCCATGGCCATGGCGCCGGTGATTGTGTTCTGACGCAGGCCGCAAAACGCATGCAAAGCGCACTTGGATCCAAAGGTTTTGTCGCCCGTATCGGCGGTGAAGAGTTCATGTTTGCAGTGCCTGATGTGTCACAAAAGCAAGCCAGAAAACTGGCTGAGACCATCTGTGACAGCATTTGTCGCGCCCCGTTCCGACTATCGGACCAAGGTTTGCAGGTTAACGTCACGATCAGCATTGGGCTGGAGATGCCGCAATCGGGTACGCCGGGAAAAGAACGCACACCCGTTCCTGTAGAAGATATCCTGAAAGCCGCCGACAAAGCCCTTTACGCGGCAAAGAAAGCGGGGCGCAATCAGGTGAGTATCAGGCAAAGCGCAGCCTGAACCCGTCAATCCTTTTTCTTGTGCCCATGTGGCCCGCGTTCGACGATCTTTTGCAACCTGTCCGCATAAGACTGCCGCTCTGCGTTACTCATGGCGGTGATGCGAGCCAGCCATTGTGTCTGCAATGCTAGTTGCAGTTCTGCCGTCGCCTGCGACTGTTGCTGCAACAACACTTCAACGGCGACCGGATCGAAGGGCACCCTGCGCAGTGCCAGGCTCAGGGCTTGAAAGTCCTGTCTGCGCCCCCTTAAGTCTTTTTCGCGCAGCGCAGACAGTTCCCCTCGCAACGCTTTGCGGTCATCTTTCGGCAAAGCGCGATACAGCGCAGGACCGAATCCCGGCGGTGCCTCGGTGTGATCTCCATCCTTCAGGCGCAGCACGGTTCCAACTGCAACACCGACAACCAACAGGTTCAGTGCCAATGACGAAACCAGCAAAACCGTCATCCACCGGCGTTTCGGTTTAGGGGCAGCATTCATTCAGTGCTCTCCAGAAAACTCGTGTCATATCCAAGGTCCGCCACAAAAAGGACCGTCTCCTGCGATGCCAGCAGATTGGCGGGATCAGGCAGGAACCCCGGCGCGGAAAAGCCGATCCAGAGCCCCGCCGCACTGGCGGCGATCAAGCCGCCCAACCCCTGCCAGCCACCTACGTTGTCCATCATTCGATGCCAGATCGAAGATTGAGGACGCGGTTCGGGCCTTAGGCGACTGAGGCGGAGTTTTTCAGCATCTGTCTGAATGCGCACGGCCAGATCGTCGGGCAGCGCCGGTCGGTTTTGCCGAGCCTGCGCAAACAAATGATCCAGTTCCAGGTTTTCATCCGTCATCGTCATACCCCAGTTCTTCACGTCGCCCGGCCAGTATCGCGGTCAGACTTCGTTTGCCCCGCGCGGTCAAGCTTTCGACCGCTTCTACTGAAATTCCCATGATCCCGGCAATTTCAGGGTTGGGCAACTCTTCGATGTGGCGCAGAATCACTGCCTGCCTCTGCCTTTCCGGCAGCTGAGACAGGGCAAGCTGCAACGCATCCACGCGGGCCTCATCCTGCAGTCGGTCGGCTACGCTGGCTTTGCCATCTTCTGGCTCAGGAATATCCGACAACCTGCCGGGGGCCTTCCTGCGCCGGATGTCCACACACAGATTCAACGTCACGCGATACAGCCATGTCGACACTTTGGCCTGACCCGGCACCCATTCCGGCGCCATCTGCCACATCCGCATCATCGCCTCCTGCGTTACGTCTTCTGCCTCGGCCCGATTGCCCAACATACGCAACGCGACGGAATAACAAAGCGGCCCAAGGCGATCGGTTAAGACCCGCGCAGCCTGTGCGTCACCCTCAGCAAATTGGCTCAGCAACACATCGTCGCTGAGAGAGCTCGCGGTGCAACCCGCACCGCGAACATCGTGTAGGTGGGAGGTCAGGTCCTCCACCCTGCATCAGTTGTCGATTGCACCCGACTTGTGGTGCTTTTTCTTATGGTGCCGTCCCATCCGGTCTTTGGCATCGGCAAATTCCTGTTCCGATATTCCACCACTGTTATCTGCATCCATCCGGTCAAACAACTTGTCACCCCGGCGCGGTTTCGGCAACTCGTCCTGGCTTAGGAACCCGTCTTTGTTCGCATCGTTGTTTTCGAACATTTTGGTGACGCGGTCGTTTGCTTTTTTCTGAGCGGCGGCCTGCATCTCCTCAAGGCTGAGCTGGCCGTCCCCATCAGTATCCGCGGCCGAGAAACGCTCGGTGCGATGTGCTTCCATTTCCTGCTGTGTCACTTGACCGTCGCCATTGGCATCCAATTCCTGAAAGGACACTGGCTCACGACCACCCGGGCCAGCCGCCAGAACAGACGTGCCGGTGATTGCAACACCCGACAGGACAATCGCCGTGATGAACTTTGCGTTTTTCATTTCGGTTTTCCCTTGTTGACGCGGCCTGAGTGCCGCTGCTCATATCCATTCAAACGCGCGAGGCAGGGAATTCCGTCGCAGTGCCAGCAACTTTTTTTTAACCAGTGCGGTATTTCACGACGTGGTTCACCTCAGGTGCGTTGCAAAGCGACGCACCCCCCTTTAAAAACCACCCGTTCAGGCGCATTATCCGCCAAAGATTACTGCGCGAGTTATATTATGACGGATCAGACGATCGACACCACGACTGAGAGCGAGCGTGAAACCTGGCCCGCTTTGGTCAAAGGGTTTCGGTGCAAGTGCCCTAGTTGCGGCGAAGGCAAGCTGTTGCACAGCTACCTGAAAGTGAATGACACCTGCTCGAACTGTGGACAGGAACTGTTTCATCATCGCGCCGATGATGGGCCCGCCTATCTGACGATCCTGCTGGTCGGGCATTTGTTGGCCCCGGCCCTGCACGTCTCGTATGTGAACTGGCGCCCGGACCCATGGGTGATGGCCATCGGGTTTTCCATTGCTTGCGTTGCACTGTCGCTGTTTTTGCTCCCCCGTTTGAAAGGCGCTGTGGTCGCCTATCAGTGGGCGCGTCGTATGCACGGTTTTGGCAACGATTCATGAGCCGGAAGAAGCGATTGTTTTGGGCATGATGACCGACAAGACCGCCATCCGCGACGCCGCAACCGTCATCGTTTTGCGGAACAGGTGGACCAATCCGTCGATCCTGATGGGTCAACGTGGGTCCAAGGCTGTGTTCATGCCCAACAAATTCGTGTTCCCCGGTGGAGCGGTCGATCCGGCGGATGCGGATGTACCGCTTGCGACCGCACTGCCTGACCTGTGTTCTGAGCGGTTGGCGGAACAGGCGGAATCCGGAAAACAACACGCCCTTGCTGCGGCAGCAATTCGCGAGCTTTGGGAAGAAACAGGACTTGTCCTGGGCCAGACAGGACGCTGGCCGGGCAACGTTCCTGACGACTGGCAAAGCTTTTCCGCCATGGGTTACGTGCCGTCGGCCGCTGCACTGCAATTTGTTTTTCGCGCAGTCACACCGCCCGGCCGTCCCCGCCGCTTCGATGCGCGGTTTTTTCTGGTCGATGCCGATGCGCTGCAGGGCGATCTGGATGATTTCAGCCATGCCTCGGACGAGCTGTCGCATCTGCAATGGGTGGAACTGGATCGGGCGCGCGACCTGGATCTGCCGTTTATCACCGAAGTTGTTCTGGCCGAAGTAGCAGCCCGGGTGACCTCACCCGAGCCGCCAATATCGGTTCCGTTCTATCAGAACAACGAAGAAGCCAATCTGTTCCTGCGGCTCAGAGGCTATCCAATGCCCGAGCACGACTGACTGGTCAGTTTCACCGCATCCGGCTGACAACTACCGTCACTTCGGGCTTTTTGCCGATTTCCGCTTTTGCCGTCTGACGCACGATCCGGCGCATTTCGTCTTCAAGCTTGTCGTCATCCCGTAGGGTCTTGGCTGCCGCCCGCATCAGGAACTGGTTCAGGTCTTCTTCCAACACCTCGACCAACCCGGCCCGGGACGTTCCGACCTCGGGCAGACCCATCGTATCGCACCACGGTTCGCCCAGCGGCTCGTCTTCTTCGTCCAGAACGACTGTCACAGTTACGTGGCCGTTCAGCGCCATGCGAATACGGTCCCGTACCACACCGTCCATCGCACCGATTTTCACCGTACCGTCCAGATAGGTACGCCCGGTTTCGACGTAGTCGACCACCACGGGCGCATTGCCGCTGAGATCCAGCATGGTGCCGTTCACGGCCAGCACGCCCGTTCTGCCACCCTGCTCAGCCAGTTTGACATGCTCGCGCAGGTGACGGTGCTCTCCATGCATTGGGATCACAACTTGCGGATCGATCAGCGCGTGCACCTTCTCAAGATCGGGCCGGTTCGCATGGCCAGAGACGTGATAGAGGCCCGAGCTGTCATCCACCACATCCACGCCCTTTTCACTGAGCTGGTTCATGATGAAAATCACGCCACGTTCATTTCCGGGAATGGTTTTTGACGAGAACAGGAACAGGTCGCCTTCGGACAGTTCCAGACCACGGTACTTGCCGCGGGCCAGTTGCGCGCTTGCCGCACGGCGTTCGCCCTGGCTGCCGGTCACGATCAGCATCAGGTTTTGGCGCGGCAGGTCCAGCGCCTCTTCCGCGCTGATTACCTTGGGGAAGTCCGACAGGATACCCGTTTCGGTCGCGGCCTCGATCATCCGCCGCATTGCGCGCCCCAGCAACACAACTGAACGCCCCGCGCGTGCGCCCGCCTCGGCCAATGTTTTAACCCGTGCCACGTTCGACGCGAAGGTGGTAGCCACAACCATACCCTCGGCGTTTTCGACTAGCTTGGTAATCTCTGGCCCAACCTCGGATTCCGAACGGCCCGGATGCGCCGAGAAAACATTCGTGCTGTCGCAAACCAACGCCTTGACACCCGGCTTGGAAATCTCGGCCCATAGATCGGGGTCAAAGGCTTCGCCCACGACCGGGTTTGCATCCAGCTTGAAATCACCCGAATGCACCACGCGCCCTGCGGGCGTGTCGATGACCAAAGCAGCACTTTCCGGGATCGAGTGTGAAACCGGAAGGAAACCGACGGTAAACGGTCCGACTGAGACCGTTTCAGGCCAAGCGGACACGGTTGTCACCGCATCGGTCGGGTGCGCATATTCTTCCATCTTGCGACGCGCAATATTGGCCGTGAAAGCCCGGGCATAGATCGGAACTCCCAGAGCCTCATAGCAATGAGCCACCGCGCCGACATGATCTTCATGCGCATGGGTGATGAAAACGCCATCCAGCCGGTCGGCCCGTTCTTTCAACCAGGAAATATCCGCATAGATCAGGTCGACGCCCGGTGTTGTCTCCATATCGGGAAAGGTGACGCCCAGGTCCACCAGGATCAGACGTTCCCGCCCGGGCTGGCCATATCCGTACACGTAGGCATTCATGCCAATTTCGCCCGCGCCACCCAGCGGCAGGTAGATCAATCTTTCACTGCTCATATCGAGCCATTTTCCTTGTTGTAGCGATGAATCACGGTCAAGCCGTGCATCGTCAAATCATCTTCGATTACGTCGAACCCCACGTCGGCCTGATCGAACAAGGGGGCCAACCCTCCGGTTCCCACGACTTTCATCGACATTCCATATTCGGCCTTGATCCGCGCGATCAGCCCCTCAATCAGGCCGGAGTATCCCCAATACACGCCCGACTGAATACAACCAACCGTATTTGTACCGATCACCTTCTCGGGTCGCGTTATGTCGATATGCGGCAGTGCAGCCGCGCCCTGATGCAAAGCCTCAAGGCTGAGGTTCACACCTGGAGCGATGACGCCCCCCACATAGGCACCGTCCGCGGCGACAACGTCGAAATTTGTTGCGGTACCAAAGTCCACCACGACGACATTGCCGCCATGACGGTCAAATGCGCCAACCGCGTTGGCCAGTCGATCCGGGCCCGGCACAGTTCCTTGATCCACACGCGGCGGCACGGGCAACAGGCAGTCCGGCCTACCCACCACCAGCGGCCTGCACCCAAAAAAGCGATCAGCAAAGATGCGCAGGTTGAACACGACGCGCGGCACTGTCGAGGCAATGATGACATCCGAGATATTCGCCTCGATCCCGTAATGTTTCACCAGCGTCGAATACCAGGTGAAATAGGCGTCCGCCGTGCGTGCGTGATGGGTCGAGGTACGCAGGGTGCACAGAAATTCCTGACCGTCCCAGATTGAGAAGACTGTATTGGTATTGCCGCAATCAATGGCCAGAAGCATTTGCGCCCCTTTCAGAAATAGACATCCGCCGCAGGAATGCTCACGCGGCCTTTGGCGGTGTTTAAGACAAGGTTACCGCTTGCGTCTACCGTTTCGAAGGTCCCAACCGTCTCGGACGTTCCGGTACGGGCCGTGATAACCTCGCCCAGCCGGGCAGCACGGGACAGCCACGCAGTGCGAATGGGTTCGAACCCGTAGGTAACAAACTGAGTTTCATATTTGGCATAGGCCGAGGCAAGCTCGGTCAGAAAATCCTCGGGCGTGACGTTTGCACCGGTTTCCGACAACAGCGAGACGGGACGGATCGCGCCCGGTTCTACCGCGTCGGCGTCTGGGGCGTTGGCCAAATTCACGCCAATACCGATCGACAGATGCGCTACACCGCGCCCCTGACCGGCGCTTTCCAGCAAAATACCAGCAAGCTTACCACCGTTCAGCAGTACGTCATTGGGCCATTTCAACGACAACCCCGCGGCACGCCCTGTCACAGAGACGCAAGCGTCAAACAGAGCCAGTGCCGCAACAAAACTGCGCAGTGCCGCCTGTTCTGGTGCACCTTCGGGGCGCATCAAAAGGGTCGCGGCAAGGTTGCCCATGGGGTTGGCCCATGACCGTCCGCGTCGCCCACGCGCAGCCGTCTGATGATGCGCCATGATCCAGACAGGACCACGGGCATTGGGGGCAATCCGCGCCGCTTCGTTGAGTGTGCTATCGACTTCCTGCACCTCGTGCAGGCCATAGCCTTTTGGCCACTTGGTCATATCAAAAAGGCCCGGTCACGCGACCGAGCCCCTCTCTCAGATTGTGCAAAACGTTCAGTTGACAAGAGTCGCCGCCGCGGCCGCTGCCGCGCCCTCGATCCCGAACTGATAGAAGACCCCGATCAGCATCAGCGCCGCGGATCCCATCAGGGCGACCCATAGAACGGGTGTCGACCGCGTTTCGATCGGGTCCTCGTTCTCGGCCCCGAAATACATGTAGAACACGATCCGCAGGTAATAGAAGGCGCCAATTACCGATGCGATGGCTGAGACCACAACAAGGCCTGTCAAATCGGCACTTACACCAGCCCGCCAAACACCAAACTTCGCAAAGAAACCCAGCATCGGTGGGACACCGGCAAGCGAGAACATCAGGATCAGAACAGCAAGGGCCTTGCCCGGATCACGTTTGGAATACTGGCGCAGCGCATCAATGTCAGTCACGGGTTTGCCGTCGCGTTCCATCATCAGGATAAACGCAAACGTGCCAATGTTCATGGTCACGTAAATCGCCAGATACATCAGCATCGCCTGAATACCCAACTCGGTACCAGCCGCCAGACCGATCAGCGCATAGCCCATATGGGCAATCGACGAGAACGCCATCAGTCGCTTGATGTCGCGCTGACCAATTGCGGCAACCGCCCCCAGCAGCATCGACAGCACCGACAGCAAAACAATCACTTGCTGCCAATCTTTGACCACGCCTCCGAAGGCGTCATGCAGAAGACGTGCAAACAAGGCCATTGCCGCGACTTTCGGAGCGGTGGCAAAGAAAGCCGTAATTGGCGTCGGCGACCCTTCATAGACATCCGGTGTCCACATATGGAACGGAACCGCCGAGACCTTGAATGCCAGACCCGAGATCAGGAAGATCAGGCCAAACAACAGACCAACCGAGACGTCCCCATGATGGACCGTCTGAATAATGCCCGAGAACAGTGTCGTGCCGGTGAACCCATAGACCAGCGACGCACCATACAGCAGCAGACCTGAACTGAGAGCGCCCAGAACAAAGTATTTCAGCCCTGCTTCGGTTGATTTCGCACTGTCACGACGCAGCGCGGCAACAACATACAGCGCAAGGGATTGCAGCTCGAGCCCCATGTAAAGAGACATCAGATCGCCCGCGCTGACCATCATCATCATACCAACGGCAGCAAGCGCCACCAGCAGCGGATATTCAAAGCGCAGCAGACCCCGGCGCGCCATGTATTCCTGGCTCATCACCAGTACGGCACCTGCCGACAAAAGGATGGCAACTTTGGCAAAACGCGCGAACCCGTCATCTACGAACATGCCGTTGAAGGCCACGTTGGTGCCACTGCCCTGAGTAGCGATCCAGATCGCCAGGACCGCCATCAGGCCCGCCGTGGTCCAGACAAGAACCGAAGCCAGCCCGTCTTTCGACGTGTAGACTGCCCCCAACAGAGCCACCATCGCATAGATCGCCAGAATGATTTCCGGCAGGATAATTGTCAGATCAGCCTGGATCATGTCTCCAAAGCTCCCTTAATGCGAAGCGGCAGTCTGGGTCGCAGCCTCAGCCGCGGCCAGAGCCGTGTCATAGTTCGAAATGAGTGCCGTCGTCGATTGCCCGATCACATCGGTCACCAGCGACGGGTAGACCCCCAACAGGATCGTCATCACGATCAGCGGGGCAAAAATCAACCGCTCGCGAGAACTCATGTCGGTCATCGCCTTCAGGCTTTCCTTGATCAGGTCCCCAAAGACAACGCGGCGGTAGAGCCACAACGCGTAGGCTGCCGAGAAGATCACACCGGTCGCCGCAACGGCAGTCACCCAGGTGTTAACCTGGAATGTTCCCATGAGTGTCAGAAACTCACCAATAAACCCGCTGGTGCCCGGCAGTCCGACATTGGCCATGGTGAACAGCATGAAGACCAGCGCATAGGCGGGCATCCGGATGACCAGACCGCCATAAGCCTCGATATCGCGGGTGTGCATCCGGTCATAGATCACGCCGACACAGAGGAAGAGCGCGGCAGAGATGAACCCGTGGCTCAGCATCTGGAAAATTGCGCCGTCAATGCCTTGCTGGTTCGCAGCAAAGATGCCCATCGTGACAAAGCCCATATGCGCCACCGAGGAATACGCGATCAGCTTTTTCATGTCTTCCTGCACCAGTGCCACCAGCGAGGTATAGACAACCGCTATGGCTGACATCCAAAGCACAAGATCAGTCATCACCGCCGTGCCAACCGGGAACATCGGCAGGCTGAACCGCAGGAAGCCGTAGCCGCCCATCTTCAACAGGATCGCCGCCAGCACGACCGAGCCCGCCGTCGGCGCTTGAACGTGCGCATCGGGCAACCAGGTATGCACCGGCCACATCGGCATTTTCACCGCAAAAGATGCGAAGAAGGCCAGGAACATCAGCGTCTGCATACCGCCGGTGACATAGATGCCCAACACGCTGAAACTCTCGGATGCGAACTGATGGGCCATCAGCGCTTCGATATCCGTAGTGCCCGCGTCAGCATACATTGCAACCATGGCTACCAGCATCAGCACCGAGCCGAGGAAGGTGTAAAGGAAGAACTTGAAGCTGGCATAGATACGGTCCTTGCCGCCCCAGATCCCGATGATCAGGAACATCGGGATCAGACCCGCCTCAAAGAACAGGTAGAACAGCACCAAGTCCAGCGCCATGAACACGCCCAGCATCAGCGTTTCCAGCAGCAAGAAGGCAATCATGTATTCCTTGACGCGGTCTGTCACATTCCAGCTGGCCAGAATGGTCAGCGGCATGATGAAGGTGGTCAGCAACACGAACAGAACGCTGATGCCATCCACACCCATCTTGTATTTCAGACCCATCAGCCATTCACCCTCTTCCACCATCTGGAAGCCGGTGTTCGAAGGATCAAAGCCTGTGTAGATGCCAATTGACACCAGAAACGTCACAGTTGTCGCCAGCAATGCAATCCACTTGGCGTTGCGCTGCGCTGCGACGTCGCTCCCGTGCAGGAACAGCGCCAGAATGCCTGCTGCGATGGCGGGGATAAAGGTGACAATAGATAGGATATTGTCCATTAGTGTGCGCCTCCGCCGATCGACATCCAGGTGACAAGGGCCGCAATGCCCAATACCATCCAGAAGGCGTAAGTAAAGATGTACCCGGTCTGCGCCTTGCCTGCGAGGCGGGTGAAGAAGGGAACAACGCCCATTGCAACCCCATTCAGGAAGCCGTCGATTGTATTGCCGTCACCGCGTTTCCACAGGAACCGGCCAAGGGCGACAGTGGGTTTGACAAAGATCGCGTCGTAGATTTCGTCGAAATACCATTTGTTCAGCAGGAACAGGTACAGCGGGCGCTGATTTGCGGCCAGACGTGCGGGTAGCGACGTGTTCACGATGTAGAACCAATAGGCCACGATAAAGCCAAGCACCATCGCAACAAATGGCGAAACCTTGACCCATTTCGGAGCCGCATGCGCATCGTCCAGAATGTGGTTGTCCGGCGCCATGTAAAGCGCACCTTCACCCGGCTCACCCGCAAACATATAATGGTGGTCACCGCCCACTGCGGCATTCTCACCATTCGCGGCCTCGTCAGCATGGCTGTCAGCCGCATGGCTTTCATCGGCATGGCTGTCTTGGCCGTGCAACGCATCCGCCGCCGCGTGATCACCGGCCTCGGCATGCTCTGAAGCTTCTGCAACCGGAATACCGTAGAATTTGCCGACCTTGTCGGCATGGCCAAAGAAGTTTCCGTACCAGATCATGCCCGCGAATACCGCACCCAGCGACAAAACTCCCAGCGGCACCAGCATGACCATTGGGCTTTCATGTGCGTGATCATGCGTATGCTTGTCCCCACGCGGCTCTCCATAGAAGGTCAGGAAGATCAGACGCCAGCTGTAGAACGAGGTGAACGCCGCAGCGACAACCAGCAACCAGAAGCCATAGCTTGACCCGCCCGCATAGGCGCTTTCGATAATTGCGTCCTTTGACAGGAAACCGGCAAACCCAAAGGTGGTCAGCGGGATGCCAACACCGGTAATCGCCAGGGTACCGATCATCATCGCCCAGAAGGTATAGGGGATCTTTTTGCGCAGACCGCCATATTCGGTCATCTCCTGTTCGTGATGCATCGCGTGGATCACGGAACCGGCCCCAAGGAACAACAGCGCCTTGAAGAAGGCATGCGTGAACAAGTGGAACATCGCTGCCGAATACATGCCGACGCCCGCCGCCACAAACATGTAACCCAACTGGGAACAGGTCGAATACGCGATGACACGTTTGATATCGGTCTGAACCAGACCAACAGTGGCCGCAAAGAACGCAGTCGAGGCCCCAAGAACAGTGATGAACCCTGTCGCGCCCGGTGCGAACTCCATCAGCGGGGACATGCGGCAGACCAAAAAGACGCCTGCGGTCACCATGGTCGCAGCGTGGATCAGCGCTGACACAGGCGTCGGGCCTTCCATCGCATCCGGCAACCATGTGTGCAGGATCAACTGCGCCGATTTACCCATCGCCCCGATGAACAGCAGCACGCAGATCACTTCGATCGCGGTCCATTCCCCCCACAGGAAATGCAGCTTTTCTTCGGCCAAGGCAGGGGCAGAGGCAAAGATATCCGAGAAGTTGATACTGTCGGTCAGGAAGAACAGCGCGAAGATGCCCAGAGCAAAACCAAAGTCGCCGACCCGGTTGACTACAAAGGCCTTGATCGCCGCCGCGTTGGCCGAAGGCTTGCGATAATAGAACCCGATCAGCAGGTATGAAGCGACGCCGACGCCCTCCCAGCCAAAGAACATCTGCACCAGATTATCCGCCGTCACCAGCATCAGCATGGCAAAGGTGAAGAAGGACAGATAGGCAAAGAAGCGCGGTTTATAGCTTTCGCCTTCGCGCCATTGCGGATCGTGATCCATGTAGCCGAAGCTGTACAGGTGCACGAGCGCCGAGACCGTCGTCACCACGATCAGCATGATTGCCGTCAGTCGGTCCAGACGGATGGCCCAGCTTGTCGAAAGCGAACCGCTTTCGATCCAGCGCATGATCTCGATCTGCTGCGTGTGGCCGTCGAAGGTGAAGAACACGATCCAGGACAGCAGACAAGCCAGAAACAGCAGGCCCGTGGCCGTCCACATGGCGGCTTTCTCGCCAATGAACTTCCAGCCGAACCCGCAGAGCAGCGCGCCCACCAGCGGGGCAAAGAGGATGGTGGTTTCCATGTTCTCTTACCCCTTCATCATATTGACGTCTTCAACCGCGATGGTGCCGCGGTTGCGGAAGAAACAAACTAGAATGGCCAGCCCGATTGCTGCCTCGGCCGCCGCAACGGTCAGAACGAACAGCGTAAACACCTGCCCGACCAAATCGCCGAGAAAGCTGGAAAACGCCACAAGGTTGATATTCACCGCCAGCAGCATCAGTTCGATGCTCATCAGCAGGATGATGACGTTCTTGCGGTTCAGGAAGAGACCGAAGATGCCGATGACGAACAGCGTCGCCGCGACCGTAAGATAGTGTTCAAGTCCGATCATAGCTTCGCCTCGCCTTCATCTGAGACAGTTCCCGTTTTGCAGAATTTCGCCGGATCGAGTTGCTCATCGCGTACAATTGGATCAGCACCGATCACCGTGAGGTCGGAGACAACCTCGGTCAGCATTGGTGGAGTATCGAGGTTGGCGTACTGCTCTCTGAGCACATTCAATTCTGAACTCAGATCAAATTTCAGGCTATCTGCACGAAAACCTTTAACAACAACATCGAGAGTTTCACCCGTAGCGCATGGCACAACGGTCCAAGAGTAACCGGGGTTTTCACACCCAATCTCTCTTGCAACCCACCAGTCATGAATGCCGGGAGTATCTAACTCAAAGGTACCGTCATACCCAGTGCACTCTTTCGGCGGTACTGGGCTCGTCTCCGCGTGAGACGTCGTAACCGAACATATGAGCATTGCAGCGGTCATCGCTCGTTTCACAACCCCTGCCCCGGCTTCACGTCCTTCAACTCCATCGCCTTGGCCGGGTCGCGCATCATCTGGCCGATGATGTCCTGACGCTTGATGTCCTTGCGGTGGCGCAGCGTCAGAACGATGGCTCCGATCATTGCCACCAGCAGGATCAGGCCCGCCAGCTGGAACAGAAGGAAATATTGATCGTAAAGGATGAGGCCAAGCGCCTCGGTGTTGTGGCGGTCTGTCGGGACCGGCTGGGCCAGATTGGCCGCCGCACCCTGTGCGCTGTCCCATGCCCCGAAGGCCATGACAAACTGCATCAGGATGATCAGACCAATCAACAGGGCCAGCGGCATATAGCGCGCCATTTCGGCCTTGAGCTCGGCAAAGTCCACGTCCAGCATCATCACCACGAAGAGGAACAGAACCGCGACCGCGCCGACATAGACGATGACCAGCAGCATCGCCACGAACTCGGCCCCCAGCAGCACGAACAGCCCTGCCGAGGACAGAAACGCCAGGATCAGCCACAGGACCGAGTGCACCGGTTGGCGGCTGATCACCGTAAACAGCCCGCCGGTGATGGCGCTGATGGCAAACAGGTAGAAGGCAAAGACGGTCATTGATCCTCATCCTCGTTGTCGCCCATGACCTCTTGCGCCAGATCCAGCGCGCGGGTCATGGCCGGGATGCCGGCAAAGACCGACATCTGACCGATCGTTTCCACGATCTCTTGTTTCTTTGCGCCCGCTTCCAGCGCATGACGTACGGTCTGGCGCACGGCCGAATCCGCCTGAGCGCCCTGACAGGTCAGCCCGGCCAGCGTCAGCAGCAGGCGTGTTTTGGCATCCAGCCCGTCCTTGTTGACGGTGTTGCCGAACATCATCTCCATGACCTCTTTGGGCATGGTTGGCCACAGCGCCTCGAACCCTTTGGGCGAGAAGCTTTCCATCGCCGGGTTCATCGCCTTGGCCATGTCCTGAGCCTGCTTCATCATCAGCTCGAACGGATTTGTCGGGCTGTCAGTCATCGGTACGGTGCGTCCAGTTCCAGATTGCGCGCGATCTCGGCTTCCCAGCGTTCGCCATTCGACAGGAGTTTTTCCTTGTCGTAGAACAGCTCTTCCCGGGTTTCCGTGGCGAATTCAAAGTTCGGGCCTTCGACGATGGCATCAACCGGGCATGCCTCTTGGCAGAAGCCGCAATAGATGCACTTGGTCATGTCGATGTCATAGCGCGTGGTGCGGCGGCTGCCGTCTTCTCGCGGTTCGGCGTCGATGGTGATGGCCTGCGCCGGGCAGACCGCCTCGCACAGTTTACAGGCGATGCAGCGCTCTTCGCCATTCGGATAGCGGCGAAGTGCGTGTTCACCGCGGAAACGCGGGGACAGAGGGCCCTTTTCGTGCGGGTAGTTCACGGTGGCTTTGGGAGCGAAGAAATACTTCAGACCCAGTTTCATTCCGACCCAGAAATCCTGCAGTAGGAAGTATTTGGCAGCGCGGGTGTAATCGATGTTTGCCATATCAGCCTCCTACGCTCCAACGGGCAAATGCGCCCCAGAACCAGTCGAATTTCGCCGCAAAGGCCACGAACACCACCCAGACCAGCGAGAATGGCAGGAACACTTTCCAGCCCAGCCGCATCAGCTGGTCATAGCGGTAGCGGGGCGTGATGGCCTTGACCATCGCGAAGATGAAGAAGAAGAACGCCATCTTGGCGACCATCCACAAAACACCATCGGGCAGGCCGGGGATCGGCGACAGCCAGCCGCCGAAGAACAGCAGCGAGGTCAGCGCGCACATCAGGAAAATTGCAATGTATTCACCCGCCATGAACAGCAGGAAGGGCGTGGCCGAGTATTCGACCTGATAACCCGCCACAAGTTCCGATTCCGCTTCGGGCAAGTCAAACGGTGGCCGGTTTGTCTCAGCCAGCGCCGAGATGAAGAACAGAAAGACCATCGGGAAGTGCGGCAGCCAGTACCAGCTGAAGAACCCGAACGACCCATCCTGCGCCCGCACGATATCGCCAAAGTTCATCGACCCGGTCGAGATGATCACACCGATGATGATCAGGCCGATGGAAACCTCGTACGAAATCATCTGCGCGGCTGAGCGCAACGAGCCGAGGAACGGGTACTTTGAGTTCGACGCCCAACCGCCCATGATCACGCCATAAACCTCAAGCGAGGATACGGCGAAGACATAGAGGATTGCGACGTTGATATCCGACAGGACCCAGCCATCGTTGAATGGGATCACCGCCCAGGCGATCATCGCCAGCACGAAAGAGGTGAGCGGCGCGAGTATGAAAACCGTGCGGTCGGCTCCTGCGGGGATAACGACCTCTTTGACGACGTATTTCAACGCATCCGCCACCGATTGCAGCAGGCCGTAGACGCCGACCACGTTGGGCCCGCGGCGCATCTGGACAGCGGCCCAGATTTTGCGGTCGCCATAAACAAGGAACAACAGCGAGATCATCACAAAGGCAACAACAGCAAGCACTTGCGCCAGAATGATGATGGCTATTCCGCCGGGGGTGTTAAAGAATTCAGCCATTGGTCCTCACACCGTGGGTATTCCGTTTTTCGCGCGCTATGCAAAGGCCAGATGCCTGCGCAAATTGCGGCTGGGTCGGCGCGTTGGTGTAAACAGCATCTGCCGCCATTGCGCCACCCTTTTTCTTTCGTTTCCCGCACATTTCCGGCGCAGTCAGGTGCGACCCAACCACAGCGCTGGCTTGGGATATGAAACTGCTATGGTTCATTCGGCCGCAATCTTCTCGGCTTTGCGGACCTGCGCCTGCGCCGACAGCTCGGCCATCAGTTGCGAGGCCCGTGCGATCGGGTTGGTCAGATAGAAATCCTTGATCGCGTTGCGGAAGGTCGCCTGGCCTAAAGATCCGGCCTCAAGCGCTTGAACCTCATTCTCGATCACCTCGTCGATGCGGGCCAGATGGGGGACCGCCTCGATCAAGGCTGTGCGCAACTGCGCCAGTGAGTCATAGGGGAGCGTCGCCCCTAGCTCAGCCGACAGCGCACGAAGGATGGCCCAGTTTTCCTTGGCCTCACCCGGCGCAAACCCGGCGCGCATCGCCAGTTGCGGGCGGCCTTCCGTATTCACGAACAGACCGTTTTCCTCAGTATAGGCCGCGCCCGGCAGGATCACATCTGCGCGGTGTGCGCCCCGATCTCCGTGGCTGCCCTGGTAGATCACAAACGCGCCTTCGCCGATTTCGACCTCATCTGCACCAAGGTTATAGATCACATCCGCAGCATTGATCGCTTCCATGCCGCCTGCGTTGGTGGCGTCCACATCCATCGCGCCCACGCGCGACGCCGCAGTGTGCAGAGTGATCAGACCGCTTTCCGTATTTGCGGCAATTGTTTGCGCGGCAGCCAGAACAGCGGCTCCATCCGCCTCCTGCAGCGCTCCCTGCCCGATGATGACCAGCGAGCGTTTGCCCCTGATTTCATCGTCGCCCCCCATGTCGACAACCTTTTGCATCGCCGCGCGGTCATCGCCCACATGATGGTACGCATAAGTCAGATCGACCGCTGCACCTACCAAAGCGACTTCGGCCCCATGCGCCCACGCCTTGCGGATACGCGCGTTCAAAACCGGTGCTTCATCGCGCGGGTTGGTGCCAATCAGAAGAATACGCTCGGCCGTATCGATGTCTTCAATCGCGGCGGTCCCGGCATATGCGCCACGGTTCCCGGCCGGAAGCTTGGCTCCATCGGTGCGGCATTCGACAACACCGCCCTGCCCTTCGATCATCTGCTTCAAAGCGAACGCGGCCTCGACCGGCGCCAGATCACCGACGATACCGGCTGGCTTCTCAGCGCTTTTCAGCGCCTCTGCGGCCTTGGTCAGTGCTTCGGACCATGAGGCCGGGCGCAGCTTGCCGTTTTCACGGATGTAAGGCTTGTCCAGACGCTGACGCCGCAACCCGTCCCAGACAAAGCGGGTTTTGTCACTGATCCACTCCTCGTTCACTCCGTCATGATTGCGAGGAAGGAAGCGCATCACCTCGCGCCCTTTGGTATCGACACGAATGTTCGATCCCAGCGCGTCCATGACGTCGATGCTTTCGATTTTGGTCAATTCCCACGGGCGGGCGGTAAACGCATAAGGTTTCGAGGTCAGTGCCCCAACCGGGCACAGGTCGATAATGTTGCCCTGCAGGTTCGAATCCAGCGTCTGGTTCAGATACGAGGTAATCTCGGCATCCTCACCGCGCCCTGTCTGACCCATCTGAGTGATCCCGGCGACTTCGGTGGTGAAGCGCACGCAGCGGGTGCAACTGATGCAGCGGGTCATTGCGGTGCCCACAAGCGGTCCCAGATCCAGATCATCAACCGCGCGTTTGGCTTCCTTGAACCGCGAACCGGACAGGCCATAAGCCATCGCCTGGTCCTGAAGATCGCACTCTCCGCCCTGATCGCAGATCGGGCAATCCAGTGGATGGTTGATCAGCAGGAACTCCATCACACCCTCGCGGGCCTTCTTGACCATGGGAGAGTTCGTCTTGACTACCGGCGGCTGCCCTTCCGGCCCCGGGCGCAGATCGCGCACCTGCATCGCGCAGGAGGCAGCCGGTTTCGGCGGTCCGCCCACTACCTCAACCAGACACATCCGGCAGTTTCCCGCAATCGACAGGCGCTCGTGATAGCAGAAACGCGGTACCTCGACCCCAGCTTGTTCACAAGCCTGTATCAGGGTCATCGCACCATCGACTTCGATTTCCTGCCCGTCGATATTGATCTTGCGGAGGTCAGACATGGCTCTCAATTCGCTCTCAAATAAACGCCAATGGCGCTGTTTCTTTGGATTTCTTTCTGCCCCAGAGAGCAGAATGTTTTGGGGTTGTCGTAGGACACGCCGTTTTTCGCCAGATAAGCCTCGCCCTCGGCCCGCATCCGATCCTTTTCAGCATCCGACTCGACATAGGCGCGGATTTCCGTGTCCGAGTACCCCAGATTATTCGCTTTGGACCGCAGTCCCCACATCACACTGATCGCTTTCAATCGCCGCCCGCTGATCGACGGGCAGAACTCGGAAATCTCATTTGCAATGGCGATGTAGTAGAGTTCGTTGTCGATCTCTTTGACATCCCTCAAGGGCGGCTTTGCTTCTGTCACCGTCGGCAAGGCCATCAGCGATGCGAGGGCAACTAGTTTTACAACAGACATGGGTTTTCCTTTCGTCTTGGACTGTCCAAGACGAAGCGCTTTGCCGCTGCTAGGCAATAACACCCTGCCCGCCCACCGAAGATATGGAAAAACACCGGTCATGGCCGCTGGCAGGTTCCTGCAAATGTCAGTTGATCATTGCTGACGCTGAGGTTCTGCGGGTCAGTATCCGGACCCACCTTCCAAGCAATCCGAGACGATCCGAAGTTCTGGATGCAGAATTTGGTACCTTCATGACGTCCGGCCTCGCGCGCACCATCGAGTGAAGCAGAGACGCCTTTGACGACAACCGTAAAGTCCGCGGGCGAGGTTTTCTTGTTGACCACCTTCGCCTTGGCCCTGAACGACTTGCCGTCGAACAAAAGCCGGTCTGCCGACGGCTTCACCAGACCGCATGCAGAAACACCAGCCAGCGCCAACACAACAATAAGGGCTTTGGGGGCCTTCATACTTTCCCTCTTTGTTTTCTGTTCCGCTGCGTCGCCATCAAAACGCCGCCACCAATGCCATAAGCCCGATCACGACCATGCACGCCCAGCCGATCACATACAGAATTGTCCGCGGACCGCTGCTTGGCTTGCCAATCCCTTTCAGGTGCACAACCAGCATCGCCAAGCGCGCAACCAACGCCACTGAGGCCAGCAGGTTTACCCAGAACGGGCTGACGCCCAGCAAAATCGCCGCTGTTATGACAGTCACAAACGCAGGAAGTGTTTCCGTTCCATTCAGATAGGCCCGGTTCAGACGATACGCCTTGTCGGCATAGTCCTGCTCGGGCGTCGCACCGGGTTCTAGCCCTTTGGCTTGTTTGGCCAGTGCAGAAAACGGCGCCAGAAACAATACAACCAGCGTGAATAGCACAACCGACGCAATCGCGTGGCTATATACAGCAAACACTTCCATCTTCGTTCACTCCGCTGCCATCGCACCCATACGGCCCGATTTCTGAGCCTTGATGCGGTCTTCGATCTCTTCCCGGAAATTGCGGATCAGGCCCTGGATCGGCCAGGCGGCCGCATCGCCCAAAGCGCAGATCGTGTGTCCTTCGACCTGTTTGGTCACGTCGAACAACATGTCGATCTCTTCCAGTTCAGCCTCGCCGCGCACCAGACGATCCATCACACGCATCATCCAGCCGGTGCCTTCGCGACACGGCGTACACTGACCACAGCTTTCATGCTTGTAAAACTTCGACAGTCGCCAGATCGCCTTGATGATGTCGGTGGATTTGTCCATCACAATCACCGCTGCCGTACCCAGACCCGACCCCAGATCATTGCGCAGGTAATCGAAATCCATGATCGCGTCGCGCATGTTTTCACCACGCACGCAGGGAACCGAGGACCCACCGGGGATAACCGCCAGCAGATTATCCCACCCGCCGCGAATGCCGCCGCAATGGGTTTCGATCAGCTGTTCGAACGGGATCGACATCGCCTCTTCGACGACACATGGGTTGTTCACGTGGCCCGAGATCGCAAACAGCTTGGTACCGGCGTTGTTCTGGCGACCAAATCCAGCGAACCAATCCGCACCCCGACGCAGAATGGTCGGCACCACCGCGATGGATTCCACGTTGTTTACCGTGGTCGGACAGCCATACAGCCCCGCACCCGCCGGGAACGGAGGTTTCATCCGCGGCATGCCCTTCTTGCCCTCAAGGCTTTCAATCAGGGCGGTTTCCTCGCCACAAATATAGGCCCCTGCCCCGTGATGAAGGAAAAGATCGAAATCCCAGCCCGAACCAGCGGCATTTTTGCCAAGAAGCCCCGCGTCATAGGCCTCATCAATCGCAGCCTGCAATGCCTCACGCTCGCGGATGTATTCGCCGCGCAGGTAAATATAGCAGGTATGTGCGTTCATCGCGAAAGAGGCGATCAGACACCCTTCAATCAACGTGTGGGGATCATGGCGCATGATCTCACGGTCCTTGCAGGTGCCGGGCTCGGACTCATCGGCATTCACAACCAGATAGGAAGGGCGACCGTCGCTTTCCTTTGGCATGAACGACCATTTCAGGCCAGTTGGGAAGCCCGCACCGCCGCGTCCGCGCAGCCCGGAATCCTTCATTGTCTGAATGATCCAGTCCCGGCCCTTTTCAATCAGGCCAGCTGTGCCGTCCCAATGCCCGCGGGCTTGCGCGCCTTTCAGCGTGCGTTCGTGCATCCCGTAGATGTTGGTAAAGATCCGGTCCTGATCCTTCAGCATCATTCGTTACCTTCAGCTGTCCTGACGCATGCGCCAGAGTTGAAAAATGTTCACACCCGCATAAATGAATGCCGCCAGAGCAGCAAAATCAAACAGCAGCGCGTGCCGGGCTGTCAAACCCAGCGCGGGGCCAATGAACAGGTTCATGGCAAGCCAGATCACCATCGCCACCGCAATGACGATGCCGATATGTCGGCCCTTTCGGGCTATAGCCTGATCCTTGTCCTTGTCCATCATCCCCCGATGCCCCGATGGGGCACCCGTTTAGTCTTTGTAGGTGCCATCTTCCTTGGCACGTTTGGCAAATTCGGTTTCCTCACCCGCCGCAAGCTTGGCTGCTTGTTCAATCCAGCCATCGCGCTCGATCCGGCCCTTGAACTTCAACCGTGCATCGACCCAGGCGACCTGTTCCGGTGTCCAGGCAGCGATCTGATCATAGTGGAAGAAGCCCAGCTCGTTCAGAGTCTGCTCCAGCTTGGGACCTACGCCTTTCAACAGTTTCAGGTTATCTGCCTTGCCGGCGCGCGCGCCTGTCAGTGTTTCGGGCTGGTCCTCTTTCGCTGCCTTCGCTTCAGCGGCCTGTTTCGCAGCAGGTTTCGCCGGGGCTGGCGCTTTGGGCGGCTTCGGTGCAGCTTTGGTCGCAGCCGTTTTGCCATCCTTGCCCAACCAAGGGGTCAGGATCGGAACCTCGGTCCCGTCGATGCGTTTGACCGTATCGCCAATATCGGTGGCCAGTTCGACGCTAGCGTTATACCGGGCCTTTCCAGCCTCATGATCGGTCAGACTGGTCAGCCCTTTGAGCGGTTCAGCCGCATAACGTCCGTTTTGTGGGCCCGGCGTCGGAACTTTCCCCGCCACCAGATCATCGAGGATCTTGCCAAAGCTCTCGGCGGTCAGGTCTTCGTAGTAATCCTTGCCGATCTGCGCCATCGGCGCATTGGTGCAGGAGCCAAGGCATTCGACCTCTTCCCAACTGAGCTTGCCATCAGCCGACAGTTCGTGCGGTTTCGCCGAGATCTTTTCCTTACAGACCGCAATCAGGTCCTCTGCTCCGCAGATCATGCAGGAGGTCGTACCACAAACCTGAATATGCGCAGCCGACCCAACGGGTTGCAGTTGGAACATGAAGTAAAACGAAGCAACCTCAAGCACACGGATATAGGCCATACCCAGCATGTCGGCGACGGATTCAATCGCCGGACGGCTCAGCCATCCCTCTTGTTCCTGTGCGCGCCACAGAAGCGGAATGACCGCGCTGGCCTGACGGCCTTCGGGGTATTTGGTGATCTGCGCTTCGGCCCATTGCTGGTTGGCAGCGGTGAAGGCAAAGCTTTCGGGTTGTTCGGGATGAAGACGGCGGAGCATTAGCGGTCAATCTCTCCAAATACGACGTCCATGGTGCCGATGATGGCGGCGACGTCGGCCAGTTGGTGGCCTTTGGCAACGTGGTCCATGGCTTGCAGGTGCAGGAAGCCCGGTGCGCGCAGTTTGGCGCGGTAGGGTTTGTTGGTGCCGTCGGCGACCAGATAAACGCCGAACTCGCCCTTGGGGGCTTCGACGGCAGCATAGACCTCACCAGCAGGCACGTGGAAGCCTTCGGTATACAGCTTGAAGTGATGGATCAGGCTCTCCATCGAGGTCTTCATGTCCGAGCGTTTCGGTGGAGTGATCTTGCCGCGAGCCAGAACGTCACCGGGGCACTCGCGGATTTTGGCGATGGCCTGACGGATGATCAGCAGCGACTGGCGCATTTCCTCCATGCGGACAAGATAGCGGTCATAGCAATCGCCGTTCTTGCCGACGGGAATCTGGAATTCAAACTCATCATAGCACTCGTAGGGCTGCGCGCGACGCAGGTCCCAGGCCAGACCCGATCCACGCACCATCACGCCCGAGAAGCCGTATTTCTGGATGTCATCCTCGGTCACCACGCCGATATCGGCGTTGCGCTGCTTGAAGATGCGGTTTTCGGTCAGCAGCCCGTCAATGTCATCAAGGACGCTTGGGAATTCGTGACTCCAGGCCTCGATATCGTCCAGCAGTTCGGGCGGCAGGTCCTGATGGACACCACCGGGGCGGAAATAAGCGGCGTGCAGGCGGGCGCCACAGGCTCGCTCATAAAACACCATCAGCTTTTCGCGTTCTTCAAAACCCCACAGCGGCGGGGTCAGAGCGCCCACATCCATCGCCTGCGTGGTCACGTTCAACAGGTGATTCAGGATGCGTCCGATCTCGGAATACAGCACCCGGATCAGCGAGCCCCGGCGCGGCACCTCGACCCCGGTCAGCTTTTCGATGGCCAGACACCAGGCATGTTCCTGGTTCATCGGTGCCACATAGTCCAGACGGTCGAAATACGGCAGGTTTTGCAGATACGTCCGGCTTTCCATCAGCTTTTCGGTGCCACGATGCAGCAGGCCGATATGCGGGTCGCAACGTTCGACAATCTCGCCGTCCAACTCGAGCACCAGACGCAAAACTCCGTGCGCCGCGGGGTGTTGCGGGCCGAAGTTGATGTTGAAGTTGCGGATCTTCTGCTCGCCGCTCAGCGCGTCCGTGCTGCCGTCATCATATCTTGAGCCGTCCATCAACGCCCTCGTTTCTTCTTTGCTTCGGCCCGAACCCGGACCTTTTCCGCCTCGGTCGCCTTGACCGCAGCTCCGGCCAGTAGAACCCCAAACGCGCCCAGAATGACCAACTCACCTATCATCTCAGCGACGCTCCAACTCTTGCAGTTTCAGCCCGACCCACCACAGCAATGCGATCGTGCCAAAGGGAACCAGACACAGCAGGCACCAGTATTTGTTGATCCCGAAGAACGGCAAAATCTTCACCATCGGAATGATGGTCAGCGCAGACAGGATCAGCCACCAGATGCCACCCATTATTCGGTCTCCTGTTTCTCATCCCCCGGCAGAATGTAGTTCGCACCTTCCCATGGGGACATGAAATCAAACTGACGGTACTCCTGCACCAGACTGACCGGCTCGTAGACGACGCGTTTCTGCGCCTCGTCATAACGCACCTCGGTGTAGCCCGTGGTCGGGAAATCCTTGCGCAGCGGATGGCCACGGAAGCCATAATCCGTCAGGATGCGCCGCAGGTCTGGATGGCCCGAGAACAGGATGCCGAACATGTCGAACACCTCACGCTCGAACCAGTTGGCCGAGGGGTGGATATCGACTATCGAAGGCACCATGTCATCTTCGCGGATCGAAACCCGCAGACGGATGCGCTGGTTCTGGTACATCGAAAGGAAGTGGTACACCACGTCGAACCGCTTGGCGCGTTCGGGGTAATCGACGCCGGTGATATCCACCATTGTCGAGAACTTGCAGTTTTGGTCCGACCGCAGAAATTCTACGAATTCCACGAGGTTCGACGGCGCCACATCGACGTTCAGCTCACCATGGGTCACATCCCAGGACAGAACACAATCGGCTCGTTTCAGTTCAAGCTGGGTGCCGAGTTCTTTGAGTGCTTCGCTCATCTACCCTTCCCCTCAGCGTACAATTGTGCCGGTGCGGCGGATTTTGCGTTGTAGCTGTAGCAGACCGTAAAGCAGCGCCTCGGCGGTCGGAGGGCAGCCGGGCACATAGATATCCACGGGAACAACTCGGTCGCAGCCGCGCACAACGGAATAAGAATAGTGATAATAGCCGCCGCCATTCGCGCAGGATCCCATCGAGATCACATAGCGCGGCTCGGGCATTTGGTCGTAAACCTTACGCAACGCAGGGGCCATCTTGTTGGTCAGCGTGCCAGCCACGATCATCACGTCAGATTGGCGCGGAGAAGCGCGCGGGGCGATGCCGAAACGTTCCGCATCATAGCGCGGCATCGAGGTGTGCATCATTTCAACCGCGCAGCAGGCCAGACCAAAGGTCATCCAGTGCAGCGAACCGGTACGGGCCCAGTTGATGATATCCTCGCTCGAGGTCAGCAGAAAACCTTTGTCCTGCAACTCGGCATTCAGGGCCTGGGTGGCGACTTCCTTGTCGACGCCAGCGGTGTTTGCACCGGTCATCACTCCCATTCCAAGGCCCCTTTCTTCCACTCATAGGCAAAGCCGATGGTCAGCACGGCCAGAAACACCATCATCGACCAGAAGCCGACATCGCTGATATCGCGGAACCCGACGGCCCAGGGAAACAGGAATGCGATCTCAAGATCGAAGATGATGAAGAGAATCGAGACCAGATAGAATCGGACGTCAAATTTCATTCGCGCATCGTCGAAGGCGTTGAAGCCACATTCATATGCGCTGACCTTTTCGGGGTCGGGATTGCGGACAGCCAGTACAACGGCGGCAAGAATCAGGACGATTCCAAGGCCTACGGCAACGGCCAGAAACACCAGAATCGGGAGGTACTCCCGCAGCAGGTCTTCCACGAATAGCTCCTTTCTTGCGCACGCATCTTGTCGGGTGCGCCGTCAATTGGCGTGTTGACTGGACATTCTCTATCCCCGCCGGGTCAGAGGGTCAACCGAACACAGCCCCGTTCACCATCAAACATACGCTTGACAGCGTGGCATAGAATCGCATTTCGCGCGTTTTGCATTGGCTTGCGGAAACTCGGTAAACTTACTTATTCCATGCAGGTTTACGTTTTTCGAAGAACGCCGCGATCCCTTCACGCGCCTCTTCCGTTTCCCAGCGTTCGACCAGTTCGTTGATGGTCTGGTCGATTGTGGCATCATCAATACGAGGTCCCAGAGTTCGAACCAGTGCCTTGGCAGATGCAACCGCCCCCGGCGCGCAAGAAAGATAGGGCAGGACTTCATCTTCTATCGCGGCCGCAAGCTGCTCGGAGGGCACAGCCTTTGCCAGCAATCCCAGATCAACCGCTTCGGGCGCATCGAACAACCGGGCCGACATGAACACACGCCGTGCCCGCGCCTCACCCATACGAGCGATAACATAAGGGCCGATTGTCGCCGGAATCAGCCCCAGCCGGGTCTCGGTCAATCCCATCTTCAGACTATCTACACCGATGGCGACATCGCACACGGCGGCCATCCCAACGCCTCCGCCAAAGGCGTTGCCTTGCAGCGCCCCGATCAGGGGTTTGGGCATTGTGTTCAACGCCTGCAACATCTCGGCCAGCTTGCGCGCTTCGACAAATCGCGTCGCCTTGTCGGCCGCCATCTGGTCCTGCATCCACCCCAGATCACCACCGGCGCAAAACGTCTTTCCCGCAGCGGCCAGAACGACCACCCTGACAGAGCCATCCTGACCCAGTTGCGACGCGGCCTGTGTCAGCTCGGTAATCATTTGACCCGACAGCGCGTTGTGCTTTTCCGCCCGGTCCAGAGTTAACGTGGCAACACCGCGTTCGTCTGCTGAAATCGAGATTGTTTCGAACATGTTAGCCTCTCAACGCCTTGGCCATCTTCGCGGCCTCTTCGACCACATCGATATCCAGACCGGTTTGGTAGCCCAACCGGTGCAAATGCGCTGCAACGGTTTCAGTCGCGACATTGCCCGCGGCCCCCGGAGCATACGGGCAACCGCCAAGCCCACCCACGGCCGCATCGAACACGCGCACCCCCAGCGAAAGTGCCGCATCGATATTGTCGATTGCACGCCCATTGGTGTCATGAAAATGCCCGGCAAGCCGCGTCACAGGAACCCTTTCCCGCACCGCCAGAAGCATATGAGCGATCTTGTCTGGCGTGCCTTGCCCGATCGTGTCCCCCAATGACACCTCGTAACAGCCCAACGCAAACAGCCGGTCGGCAACTTCGGCCACTTTCTCGGGCGGGGTCGGGCCGTCATAAGGGCAATCCGTCACGCAAGAGACATAGCCGCGAACCGGAAGGTCGATATGGCGCGCCGCTTCGAGAATCGGCGTGAACCGTTCGATTGACTCGGCGATCGAGGCATTGATGTTTGCCTTGGAAAACCCCTCGGAAGCAGACGCAAAAATGGCAATCTCATCCGCTTTGGCGGCCAGCGCATCCTCGTATCCGTGCATATTCGGCGTCAACGCCGCGTAACGCACTCCGTCCGCGCGGGTAATACCGGCCAGAACCTGCGCCGACCCCGCCATTTGAGGAACCCATTTGGGAGAGACAAAGCTTGCAACTTCGATCCGACGGAACCCGGCGCGGCTGAGGCAATTGATCAGCGCCACCTTGTCGGCAACCGGTATCTCACGTGTTTCGTTTTGTAGCCCGTCGCGCGGTCCAACTTCGTAGATTTCGACCAGATCACCCATGTCAGAACCCCTTATGGCTTGTTCTCATTCCAAATACGGATCGCGCGACCGTGCCACGTCAAACCGCGCGGGTACAGATCACTCTTCTTCCAAACGCACCAAAGCCGCCCCAGCCTCGACCTGCGCGCCATCTTTGACCAGCACCTCGGCCACCACACCATCTCGCGCGGCCAGCAACGAATGCTCCATTTTCATCGCTTCGAGAATAGCCAAACGGTCGCCTTCTTGAACGGTTTGCCCCGCGGTGGCAAAGACTGCCTTGACCAGACCCGGCATCGGCGCCTCGATCACGTTGGTGTCACCCGTCGCGCTGGCATCCCGGTCAAGCGGATCGATAACGTCGAAACTGCGACCGTAGTCAGTAAATACGGTCAAAGTAGTTCCGCTGACAGCCACCCGGGGCATCGGTGCGCCGCTCAGCGCCCACCGCCCCGAGATCCGCTCGGCCACGACACGGTGTTCGCCCAACTGCCAAAGCTGGCGATCCGACCCGTCGACTTGCACGTACAGATCAAGAACCTCTCCCTGATCGGACAATTGCACCGCCCGATGCAACGGAGCCCAGAGCGAAAACCCGGTGTCAGGCGCGACATCCACCAGATTCAGTGCGGTCATCGCAGCCGCAACAGCGGTTGTGGCCGAAGTCGGCGATTCCTGCACCAACCCGTCAAGATCGCGCCCGATCAGGCCCGTATCTACATCGCCCGAGGCAAATCCGTTATGGCGGGTCAGCGCGCCCAGAAAGGCGAGATTCGTAACGGTGCCCGCCACTTCGGTCTCCCGCAGCACTCGGTTCAACGTCTCAAGCGCGACGGCGCGGGTCGGACCGTGCACCACCACTTTGGCAATCATCGGGTCATACCACGGGCTGATCGTGTCGCCTGCGCGAACGCCACTATCCGCACGGCAGTTGGCCGGGAAAACCAGATGGGTCAGTGTACCTGTCGCCGGTAAGAATCCTTTCGGCACGTCCTCGGCATAAAGCCGGGCTTCAAAGGCGTGGCCCGAGATCGACAGATCATCCTGTTGCCTGGGAAGGCTCTCTCCTGCTGCAACGCGCAACTGCCATTCCACCAGATCGACGCCGGTGATGGCTTCTGTCACCGGATGCTCCACCTGTAGACGCGTGTTCATCTCCATGAACCAGAATCTGTCGGGGCGCAGCCCGTCCGAGGCATCGACGATGAATTCAACCGTGCCTGCACCCTTATAACCTATCGCCTCGGCGGCGCGCACGCCCGCCTGCCCCATCGCCTCACGCATCTCAGCCGTCATACCCGGCGCCGGAGCCTCTTCGATCACCTTCTGATGGCGGCGTTGCAACGAGCAGTCGCGTTCGAACAGATGCACGGCATGTTTACCATCGCCAAACACCTGCACTTCGATATGGCGAGGTTTGGCCACGAATTTCTCGACCAGCACAGCGTCATTGCCAAAAGCGGTTCTGGCTTCGCCCCGTGCGCTGTCCAATGCGGAACGAAAATCCTCGGGGCGTTCGACCAGACGCATACCTTTGCCGCCACCGCCTGCAACGGCCTTGATCAGAACCGGATAGCCGATGGTGTCAGCCGCCCCCGCCAGATGCTCGGGGTCCTGATTGTCGCCGTGATAGCCCGGCACCACGGGCACGCCCGCGTGCTCCATCAACACCTTGGCCGCGTCCTTGAGGCCCATTTTGCGGATCGCATCCGCTGATGGGCCGATAAAGGTCAAACCAGCAGCTTCGACCGCGTCAACGAAATCGGGGTTCTCTGACAGGAAGCCATAACCGGGATGGATCGCCTGCGCGCCCGTATCCAGCGCAGCCTGAATAATCACATCACCCTTCAGATAGCTTTCCGCCGGGGCGGGGCCGCCGATATGAATGGCCTCATCCGCCATCTGCACATGCTTGGCCGCCGCGTCCGCATCAGAATAAACAGCAACGCAAGATACGCCCATCCTCTGAGCGGTTTCCATAACCCGGCAAGCAATCTCGCCCCGGTTGGCAATCAGGATTTTGTTGAACATAGCTTACCCCTCAACCGCCAGATCTTCGACAAGGCGAAATCGTTCGCATAGCAGCTCCATCTCGGGATCAAAGCCGCCATTGCGTTCGAAATACTGGCGATGACCCTCTCTCCATCCCTCAAGCGTTTCATTTTCGCCCTCTGCCAACGCGAAATCCTCGGTTACGTCGCAGTATCGGCAGGTCGAGACCTCGACCGTTTCGATCACCAAGGCCGCACGATCATCCCATTCCAGCGCAATATCTCTCCGCCCGACCACAGGAGTGTCAGGGCTGCCTTCGGGATAGTCGCGCAACGCACCGCAGGTTGCCGTTTTCCGCCCTGATCGTACCAATGCCAGCAGCTCAGCACTCAGCCGGGCATTGTCACCAAGCTTGAAAGTCTGGGCACCCGGATAGCGTGCCATGACGTCATTCAATGATACGTTCATCTTACATCCTGAACACGCCGAAACGTGTCTCCTCTATCGGGGCGTTCAGTGCGGCGCTCAGAGACAAGGCGAGCACATCGCGACTTTTGCGCGGGTCGATGATGCCGTCATCCCAGAGACGGGCCGAGGCATAAAGCGGGTGTGATTGCTCTTCGAACATATCCAACGTCGGACGTTTGAATTCGGCCTCTTCCTCGGCCGACCAGGTGCCGCCCTGTCGTTCGATCCCATCGCGCCTGACGGTGGCCAGAACACCGGCTGCCTGCTCGCCCCCCATCACCGAAATCCGCGAATTCGGCCATGTCCACAGGAACCGCGGCTGATAGGCCCGACCGGCCATTCCATAGTTTCCGGCCCCGAACGAGCCGCCAACCAGCATGGTGATCTTGGGCACGTTGGTGGTGGCCACGGCGGTCACCATCTTGGCCCCATGCCGCGCGATGCCTTCGTTTTCGTATTTGCGACCAACCATGAAGCCGGTGATGTTCTGCAAAAACACCAGCGGGGTTTTGCGCTGCGAACACAGCTCCACGAAATGCGCGCCCTTTTGCGCGGCCTCCGAGAACAGCACGCCATTGTTGGCAATGATCCCGACCGGGCAGCCTTTGACATGGGCAAAACCGGTCACCAGTGTCTCGCCAAACCGGGGTTTGAACTCATCAAACCGAGAGCCATCGACCAGCCGTGCAATCACTTCACGGATGTCATAGGGCGTGCGCAGGTCGGCGGGAACGACTCCCAGAATTTCCTCCGGATCATAAGCTGGCTCCTCGGGTGCTTCGAACCGTAGGCCGGGCTTCAGCCCGGCCCCCCCCAATGACCCGACAGCCCGCCGCGCCAATGCCAGCGCATGTGCGTCATCTTCAGCCAGATAATCCGCCACACCCGACAGGCGCGTATGCACATCGCCGCCACCCAGATCCTCGGCGCTGACAACCTCACCCGTCGCAGCTTTGACCAATGGTGGCCCTGCCAGAAAGATCGTGCCCTGTTCCTTTACGATGATCGTCACATCGGACATTGCAGGAACATAGGCCCCACCCGCCGTGCATGATCCCATCACCACGGCAATCTGAGGGATACCCTTCGCGCTCATCCGCGCCTGATTGTAGAAGATACGCCCAAAGTGGTCGCGGTCTGGGAACACCTCATCCTGATTGGGCAGGTTCGCGCCGCCACTGTCGACCAGATAGATGCACGGCAGATGGTTTTCCTCGGCAATCTCCTGCGCGCGCAGGTGCTTCTTGACGGTCATCGGATAATAGGTGCCGCCCTTCACGGTGGCATCGTTACACACCACCATGACTTCGCGCCCCTGCACCCGGCCAATCCCCGCAATCACCCCGGCACAAGGTGCTGCATCGCCATACATCCCATGTGCCGCTGTCGCCCCGATTTCAAGGAACGGCGACCCCGGATCAAGCAGGTTCGCCACCCGCCTGCGCGGCAACATCTTGCCTCGGGATTCATGCCGCGCGCGGGATTTCTCGCCCCCGCCCATGCGGGCTGCTTCGGCAGCAGCAGAGATTTGCGCCAGCGCATCGAGATGCGCGGCGCGGTTTGCCTTGAAGCCCTCGGAGCCGGGCATGGCTTTGGATGTGAGTTTCATGGAGCCTCTATTCTAAGTTGTCAGTATCGAGTGCCCAGACTCGTTCAATTATTCGGGACGCGCGCCAACCTGCCAGTGCATCGGCGTAAGAGCATACTGCCTCTTCCGAAATATCCCCGACGTCAATTTCCCTGCAATCAGGCAGCGGCAAACTGGGCCCAAGAGCAATTTCGCTTTCGGACATTTCTTTTGCTGTAGGCGGGTTTTCGAAACCTAACTTTTGCTCGTCAGGAAGCCGCTGCCAGCGGATCTCTGCGTCAAGCCGCATCCACGCAGTGACCTCACCAAGACAGTATTCGTTCTTTTCTAAATCATATGCATATTCGCACATATTGCGAACGTGGTTAACGCATTCCCCATCCATGATAATCGCCAATTCAGTATTTGGAGTACTGTCTGAACAGAATTGCAGAAGGGTACCGACGCTGAGTTTGTCCTCTTTGGCAGCCAGTACGTTAGACGTCTGGGCGAAGCCCAACATTGCCAAGACGAGTATCTTCACAATTGCTTTCACAGACTCACCTCCCGCGCCGCCAGCGCTTTTAATTCCTTGCGGATTACCTTCCCCGTGACCGTCATTGGCAATTCCTCCAGGAACGCCACCTCGCGCGGATAAGAATACTGCGCCAGACGGTCCTTGACCCAATCCTGCAATTCCTGCCCCGAAGCCTCAGCCCCCGGCTTCAACACCACATAGGCCTTCACGATCTCGGTGCGCAGCGGGTCAGGTTTTCCGACCACACCCACAGTCGCCACTGCGGGGTGGGTCAGCAGGCAATCCTCGATCTCGGCGGGGCCGATGCGATACCCAGCGGACGTGATCACGTCATCGTCCCGACCGACAAATCGCAGATAGTCGCCCTCCCACACGCCGCGATCACCGGTGATCAGCCATTCGCCGCGAAACTTGTCTGCGGTCGCTTCGGGGCGGTTCCAGTATTCCAGCAGCATCGAGGCCGAGCCGCGCCGGATGGCGACGTCGCCCTCGTCCCCGGTCGGGTTTCCGTCCTCATCAATCACCGCAACCTCATGCCCCGGCACCGGTTGGCCGATACAGCCGGGGCGCACAGGGAAATCTTCGGCGCAGGATGATACGACCATGTTGCATTCAGTCTGGCCGTAAAACTCGTTGATCGTAAGGCCGAACGCACCTTGGCCCCATGCCAGCATTTCGGCACCCAGCGGTTCACCCCCGGACGCGACCGAGCGCAGACCGGGGATCACCTGATCTGCTGCCTTGAGCATTCGCAGCGCCGTTGGTGGGAAAAATACGTTCCGCACCCCGCCACGCGCGATGATGTCAGCGCAGGCCTCGGGGGTGAATTTCTCAAGCCGTGCCGCGGCAACAGGAATGCCCAGCGCAAGACCCGGCATCAGCACGTCGAACAACCCGCCGATCCACGCCCAATCCGCCGGGGTCCAAAGACAGTCGCCTTCGCGCAAGTGATTATGGCTAATCGAAACCCCTGGCAAATGACCGGTCAGAACCCGGTGCCCATGCAGCGCACCCTTTGGGCTGCCGGTTGTGCCCGAGGTATAGATCAACACAGCCGGATCGTCAGGGCCGGTCGTGGCGAATGTTACAGCGGGGCCATCTTCGCCAATCTCCGATGCAATCAACGGCGCGGCCAGATCACCCAACAGATCAGCCCCTTCGGCGTCGGTCAGTACAATCCGGGCACCAGCGTCACTAACCCGCGACCGCAGCGCGTCCTGCTTGAACAGTTTGAACAAAGGGACCGACACAGCCCCGATCTTCCAGATCGCCAGATGAGCCGCCGCACACCATGGCGACTGGCTCAGCAACACTCCGACGCGATCACCGGGCTGCACATGGCGCAATAATGCGCGGGTTATTCCGTCTGTCATTTGCGACAGCTGCGCAAAGCTGATGTGCTGCGGGTCAGGTCCGGTCAAATCGATCAGCGCGACCTGGTCCCCCGCATGCCGCAGGCACTGCTGCGCCATGTTCAGCCTGTCCGGCAGATCCCAGCCTCCATCCGGGCGCAAACCTGGTATGCGCTCAACGGTCAGCACGGCGAATTTTCCCTATATTTCCTGCACTTCGCGGTTCAACTGCACCCAACTCCTTCACAAATACTTGATGCAGATCAGAGTGGGCAGTTCCAATCGCTGCAACACCAAGGTCATCAACAGAACCAAAGGCAAAACAATGACCAAGAAACTCGCCGCATTGACCCTTTCCACCGCGTTGGTGGCTCTGGCTGCTCCTGCGTTTGCCCAATCTCAGGGGGATTGGACGCTCGGAATCGGTGTGGGGTACCTGGACCCGAAATCCAACAACGGAACACTGGCCGGTCTGAGCGCCGATATCGACTCGGATACGCGCCCGATCTTCACCGCCGAGTATTTCATCCAGGACAATCTGGGGATCGAGCTGCTGGCCGCGACCCCGTTCAAACATAACGTCACCTTGGGCGGAAGCGTGGACGCTGGCAGCGTCAAGCATCTGCCGCCCACCTTGTCGCTGAACTATCACTTCCCGACCAATAGCGCCTGGAAGCCCTATGTCGGCGCCGGTCTGAACTATACCATCTTCTTTGACGAGCAATCTGCCCTTGGCAACCTCAAGGTCGATGATTCCTTCGGCGTTTCGCTGCAAGCCGGTCTCGACTACATGATCACCGACAAAGGTGCGATCCGTCTGAATGTACGCTGGTTCGACATCGACTCGGACGTCACTCTGAACGGAGCCGATATTGGCACTGCGAACATCGACCCTTGGCTGGCCGGTATTTCCTACGTTCATCGCTTCTGATCCTTTGATCAAAACGCCCCGCTGTAACCTCGTCTGCGGGGCGTCTTCATTCAGCGCATTTCGTTCATCATTTCCCGGCCGATCAGCATCCGTCGAATCTCGCTGGTACCTGCGCCGATCTCCATCAGCTTGGCGTCCCGGAAGATTCGGCTGACCGGTGCATCCGACAGAAACCCTGCCCCGCCCAGCGCCTGAACCGCCTGATGCGCCTGAACCATCGCCTGTTCGGATGCGTAAAGACAGCACGCCGCTGCATCCTGCCGGGTGACGTCCCCACGATCACAGGCCTTCGCCACCTCATAGACATAGGCCCGTGCCGAGTTCATCGCGGTATACATGTCGGCAATCTTGCCCTGCATCAGTTGGAAGCTGCCAATCGGTTTGCCGAATTGCTTGCGCTCGGCCAGATACGGCATCACCTCATCCAGACAGGCGGCCATGATGCCGGTGCCGATCCCGGCCAGAACCACGCGCTCATAGTCCAGACCTGACATGAGCACGGCTACGCCCTTGCCCTCTTCTCCCAACACATTCTCGAACGGCACTTCAACATCTTCAAAGATCAGTTCAGCTGTGTTCGACCCGCGCATCCCCAACTTGTCGAAATGGGGCGAGGTCGAAAAACCCTTCATCTCTTTTTCAATCAGAAATGCCGTAATGCCTTTTGATCCGGCATCGGGGTCCGTCTTGGCATAAACCACCAGTGTATCCGCGTCCGGCCCGTTTGTGATCCAGTACTTGTTGCCGTTCAGGCGGTAATGGTCGTTGCGTTTTTCCGCCCGCAGCTTCATCGACACCACGTCCGAACCTGCGGAAGGTTCCGACATTGCCAGCGCGCCTACATGTTCGCCCGAGACCAGGCGCGGCAGGTATTTCTGTTTCTGCTCTTCCGTACCGTTCAGCTTGATCTGGTTCACACACAGATTGGAATGCGCCCCATAAGACAGCGAAACCGAGGCCGAGGCGCGCGCGACCTCTTCGACAGCAATTGTATGCGCCAAATAGGACATGCCCGCACCGCCGTATTCTTCTGGCACGGTGACACCCAAAAGACCAAGCTCTCCCATTTCTTTCCACAGTTCATTCGGAAAGCTGTTCTTGGCATCAATCTCAGCCGCCATCGGCTTGACGCGCTCCTGCGCCCACCGATGTACCATCTCGCGCAGGGCGTTCACATCCTCACCCAGATCAAACTTCATCGTGGCCATGAACATCTGTGTCCTCCCTCCGCATTAATGAACAATTGTTCAATAAATCTCTAACAGCGAATCTGTCTCCGGTCAATCTTTGTGAAAGCCTGGACCAAAACACAAAACGCCGCCCGGACCGGGCGGCGCTTTCAAGGGTCGAGCGTGCGCTGAAAGCGCACTCTGTTTGGCTAGGATTGATAAACTGCGCCCACTTCGGCTCGGATGATGCGCGCGATAACCCGGCAATCCTCCAGCGAAAAGGTCAGCGGCACACGCATATCCATGATGCCTGCCAGAACACGGTCACTTTCCGGCATCTGTTCACTTTCGAAATATCTCCAGCTGTCATAGCGCGACGTGAACCCTGTTGGCTCAGCCCCGCCAAACCATTTGATCTCGACCCCACGCGCGGCGCAGCGGCTGATAACGTCGGCTATCCGCTCAGGCGACCAATCCAGCAGCAGGAACTGGATCGAAGACCCGACATAGGTTTCCTCTTCGGGTCGCTCGACTATTGTCAGGCCCGGAGTGCCGCGCAGCCCGGTCTCGATCTCGCGATAGCGCTCGTTCCACCGTTCCACCTGCCGGTCCAGATCCCGCAACTGAGGGCGCAGGATGGCGGCACGCAAATTGTCCATGCGACCGGACACATTGGGTGTGGTGTACTTTATCCGCTCGAACACTTCAGGTCCCGGCGCCGCCAGATGGCGTTCATACAGCATGTATGACCCCGACAGCATTGTAGCCTTGGCCGCCAGTTCCGCGTCATCAGTAACCAGCAAACCGCCCTCGCCCGAGTTTACGTGCTTATAGGTCTGGCAAGAATAACACCCGACCGCGCCCTGCCGTCCCGACAACTGACCGCGCCAAGCCGCGCCCATCGTGTGTGCGCAATCCTCGATCACGATAACGCCTGCCGCGTCACACATCTGCATCAGACGATCCATGTCACACAGATGCCCGCGCATATGGCTGAGCATCAGGACACGGGCCTGATCCAGTTTGCCCTCAAGATCCTCCAGATCGATGGTCAGGTTTCCTGAGACGCCGACAAAGATCGCCCGCGCCCCGACCGAGGCAATTGATCCCGGCACCGGGGCCAGAGTGAACGCGTTGGTCAGAACCGGGTCGCCCGGCTGCACACCGACGGCCCGCAACGCGGTGGCAAGCGCATAACCGCCAGAGGAAACCGCCAGACAATACTTGGACCCCATCTGTGCCGCAAATTCCTGCTCTAGCAGGGCCGTTTCCCCCAACTCACCGGGGACCACGTTATAGCGATGCAGCCGCCCGTGACGCAAGACAGCCAGCGCTGCCTCAATTGCGTCGTCTGGAAGGGGTTCCTGCTGTGTGAAATTACCAGTGAATGTTTCTGTCATGGTCTTTTTCTGGATCTCCGACAGGGTCCGGTCAAGGTTTCAGGCTGCCGCACCGATCAGATCAGGCACAAGATCGGGCAAGTCGTCAAAGTGATGCAGCAGGGCTTCGGGCTCCAGCGCTGCCATGTCCTCTCCTGACGGTCCGAAAGTCACCAAAACCGATGGGACCCCTGCCGCTCGGGCGGTATTGCGGTCGGTATCCGAGTCTCCGATCAGCACGCACCAAGCCGGATCCCCCCCGGCCCGTCGAGCAGCCTCGCGCAGAGGGGCCGGGTCCGGCTTGCGCACTGGCAGCGTATCCGCCCCGACCAACGAGGCAAAACGATCCCGTACTCCCATGCGCGTCAGTAACAATTCGGCCAGATGTTCCGGCTTGTTGGTGCAAATGCCGACACCGTAGCCCGCGGTACTCAGAATCTCGACGGCCTGCAACGCTCCCGGATAGAAACTTGTGTGGGTGTCGATATCCTGCGCGTAAGCCTCAAGCAGAACAGGATAATAAGCCTGAACGGTGTCCTCGTCGTAAGCTCCAACTCGTTTCAACCCTTGTGTTAACATCATGCGACCGCCACGCAGCGCGATGCCTGCATCCTGCCCATGAACCAGGACATCACCATACCCCATTTCGCGAAAACAATGGTTCGCCGCCGCCAGCAAATCGCCCGATGTATCCGCCAATGTGCCGTCCAGATCGAAGATGACGGTCCGCATGTTGCCTCCTGTTTCGGCAGGTTTTCGCCGTGTCCTGTTTCAATCGGCAATCTTGTTTGATGGCCGAACAGCTTGCGCCTTTGCCCTCAGCGGATAAAACGGTCGACAACAAAACACAAAGAGAAAACGATTTCATGACCATTGCCCTTGTCATCCTTGCCGCCGGAAAAGGCACCAGGATGAATTCGGATCTTCCCAAAGTCCTGCATCCCATCGCTCAGGCTCCGATGCTTGTTCACGCGATGCGCGCCGGGTCTGTCCTGTCGCCCGAACGTACGGTGATCGTTACTGGCCACGGGTCCGAGGCAGTAGCAAAGGTTGCTCAGGACGAAGACGACGATGCCCGGATAGCCGTTCAGGAAGAACAGTTGGGTACGGCCCATGCGGTCGGTCAGGCCAGGACAGCACTGGACGGGTTCGACGGTGATATCGTGGTTCTTTACGGCGACACCCCGTTTTTACAACCCGACACGCTGGAACGGATGGTCGAGGCTCGATCCCGAAATGACCTGGTCATCCTTGGGTTCGATGCGGCTGATCCGGCCCGCTATGGCCGGTTGGTCATGAATGGCGACACGTTGGAACGCATTGTCGAATTCAAAGACGCATCAGATGAAGAGCGCGCCATAACATTTTGCAACTCGGGCCTTTTAGCTTGTAATGCCCGGTTGCTTTTTTCGCTGATTGATGCCGTTGAAAACAACAATGCCTCAGGCGAATACTATCTGACAGACGTAGTTCAGATCGCCCGCAACCGCGGTCTGAACGTAACCGCCATCGCCTGTGACGAGGCCCAGACGCTGGGCGTGAACTCACGCGCTGATCTAGCCGCCGCCGACGCGGTGTTTCAGGCGCGCGCGCGGGAAGAACTGCTGGATATAGGTGTCACATTAATGGCACCGGATACGGTATACTTGTCCGCAGACACTGTGATTGGGCGTGACACAGTAATCGAACCCAACGTGGTCTTCGGCCCCGGAGTGACCATCGAAAGCGGTGCGACTATCCGGGCCTTTTCCCATCTGGAAGGGTGCCATGTCAGTCGCGGCGCCATTGTCGGCCCTTACGCGCGGCTACGCCCCGGCGCGGAACTGGCCGAAAACACGCGGGTTGGCAATTTCGTCGAGATCAAGAATGCAGAAATCGCCGAAGGCGCGAAGGTCAACCACCTCAGCTATATCGGTGACGCATCAGTGGGTGCTGCGACGAATATCGGCGCAGGAACAATCACCTGCAACTATGATGGCGTGATGAAGCACAAAACCAACATTGGTGCGAATGTCTTTATCGGCTCCAACACCATGCTCGTGGCCCCAGTCACTGTGGGCGATGGCGCAATGACAGCGACAGGCACCGTGGTGACCAAAGACGTAGCGCCCGAGGCGTTGGCCGTGGCGCGCGCCAAGCAGGAAAACAAACCCGGCTACGCGCGAAAACTGTTTGATATGTTGAAGGCGAAGAAGGCTCGCCGCGATAACGAGGCCTGAGATATGTGTGGAATTGTAGGTGTCTTGGGGCAGCATGAAGCGGCTCCCATACTGGTAGAAGCCCTGAAACGGCTGGAATATCGCGGCTATGACAGCGCCGGGATTGCAACCGTTAATGACGGTGTCCTGGGTCGTCGGCGTGCGGTCGGCAAACTGGTCAACCTCAGCGATCTGTTGGTGCATGATCCGCTGCCCGGTAAATCCGGCATTGGTCACACCCGATGGGCCACACATGGTGCGCCTTCCGTCAACAACGCGCATCCCCACAAGGCGGGCCCGGTGGCCGTGGTTCACAACGGTATTGTCGAAAACTACCGCGACCTGAGGGCGGAACTGGCCAAACACGGCGTGGCCTTCAAGACCGAAACCGACACTGAAACCGTCGCGCTGATGACGGAACATCACCTCAACACAGGCATGTCCCCGATCGAGGCCGCTTTCAAGACCATCGACAAGTTGGAAGGTGCTTTCGCCCTTGCATTCCTTTTCGATGGTGAGGACGACCTGATTGTAGCGGCCCGCAAAGGATCACCCCTGGCCATCGGCCACGGCGATGGTGAGATGTATGTGGGCTCGGACGCCATTGCCCTTGCGCCGCTAACCAACCAGATCACTTATCTTGAGGAAGGCGACCGCGCGGTTCTGACCCGAACATCGCTGGAAATCCGCAACGAAGCCGGTGAACTGGCCAACCGGGAAAAGCGCAAGATCAAGCTGGATCATGCGCGCGCGGACAAGGGCGAGCACAAGCATTTCATGGCCAAGGAAATCGCTGAGCAGCCTATCGTCGTGGCCGAGGCCATCCGATCCTACCTGCCCACGGGCGGTGATCGAGTGGTGTTCCCCGACGCCGAGCTGGATTTCAGCAAGCTGGACCGTCTGACCATGGTCGCCTGCGGCACCGCGTTTTACGCCTGCCTGACCGCGAAATACTGGTTCGAACAACTGGCCAAGATGCCGGTCGAGGTCGATATCGCCAGCGAGTTTCGCTACCGCGAACCTCCGATCACGGGTCGCACACTGGCGCTGTTTGTCAGCCAGTCAGGAGAAACCGCCGACACCCTGGCAGCGCTGCGCTATTGCGAGGGCAAGGCGGACAAGATCGTTTCTGTCGTCAATGTTCCTGAAAGTTCGATTGCTCGGGAAAGCGATATCGCCCTGCCGATCCATGCTGGCGTTGAAATCGGTGTGGCTTCGACCAAAGCCTTCACCTGTCAACTAAGCGTTTTGCTGATGCTGGCGCTCAAGGCGGCGACAGATCGCGGCACCCTGACGGATGAGGAAATCGCCGATCATGCCGCTGCGCTGCGCGGATTGCCGACCGTGCTGAACACGGCACTGGATCAGAACCGGGCGATCCGCAAAGCAGCCCAACGCCTGTCCGAGGCGCGCGACGTTCTGTTCCTGGGCCGTGGCCTGATGTATCCGCTGGCAATGGAAGGGGCGCTGAAGCTCAAGGAAATCAGCTATATCCACGCCGAAGGCTATGCGTCAGGAGAGTTGAAACATGGCCCCATCGCCCTGATCGACAAACATATGCCCGTGGTTGTCATGGCGCCCCGTGACACGGTGTTCGACAAGACCGTGTCAAACATGCAGGAAGTGATGGCGCGCAAGGGCAAAGTGATCCTTGTGTCTGATGATGATGGAATTGACGAGGCCGGAGACGGAGTCTGGAGCACGATCCGGATGCCGCATGTTCACACCAGTCTTGCGCCGATCCTTTATTCGGTTCCCGCACAGTTGCTGGCCTATCACACAGCTGTAGCCAAAGGGACGGATGTAGACCAGCCGCGCAATCTGGCAAAATCAGTGACGGTAGAGTGACCCATGTCCAAACAGTTTCCCCAGCTTGATGACGCGCATCAAAAGTTCATCGAAGATCAGCATATGTTCTTCGTCGGCACCGCCGGGACCGAGGGAAAGGTCAATATCTCGCCCAAAGGTATGGACTCGCTGCGGGTGCTGGGGCCAAACCGCATCGTCTGGATGAACCTGACTGGCAGCGGCAACGAGACGGCGGGGCATCTGATGCAGGTCAACAGGATGACACTGATGTGGTGCTCCTTCACCACACGCCCACTGATCCTGCGCACATATGGCACAGCCCGCACTCTGCACGTCAGAGATGAGGGCTGGGATGAACTGGCCAATCTTTTCCCCAACCACCGCAGCGCGCGACAGATCTACGACCAGTCGATCGAAATGGTTCAGACCTCTTGCGGGTATGCAGTGCCATTCATGGAATTCCAGTCCGACCGCGACACGATGCAGAAATGGGTCGATGGCAAGACGGACGGCGACATCCGGTCTTATTGGGCCGAAAAGAACAGCCAGACGATTGACGGCGAACCGACAGGCGTTCCGGTCTGCCCCCAATGCTGACCCCTTTTCTTGATCAGATCAAAGCCCATACCGACCCCGAACGTGCGGGTCAGATGGCCAGTTATCACAAGGCGGATCGCGTCTATCTGGGTGTTGCCAATCCGGTTCTCAACGATCTGACCAAAACATGGCGGCAAGAGCTGGATGTGAACAAACGCGTGGCGCTGGCCAGGGCGCTGTGGCAAACCGATATCCACGAAGGGCGCCTTGCCGCGGCCAAGCTTCTGACCCAGGCCCGCATCCGGCCCGACGATCAGGTTTGGGACCTGCTTCAAAGCTGGCTACCGGACTTTGACGCCTGGGCCGTCGCCGATCATGCCTGCATGGCGATGCAAAAACGACTGATGACCGACCCCGAGAGGTTGGACGCCGTCGAACAGTGGACACAGTCCGATCACATGTGGACCCGGCGCGCCGCCCTTGTCGCAACGCTGCCCTGGACCAAACAGAACCACCCCAAGCCCGAAGACCTGCAACGCCGCGACCGTATCCTCGGCTGGGCCGCCGGATATGTCCCGGACCGCGACTGGTTCATTCAGAAATCAATCGCCTGGTGGCTGCGGGAACTGTCCAAACACGACCCCGAACGCGTGATCGCGTTTTTGGACAGACATGGTGATGCCATGAAGCCGTTTGCCCGCCGCGAAGCAGCCAAATACCTGAAAAGTCAGTCGGCATAAACCGCGACTTCGACCAGTTCGTCTAATGGCACCAGAAGGGCCCGCATGGCATCCAGCGACAAGCGACTGCCGCTACTTTCCGAGCCTGCGGCAGGAACCAGAGTGATATAGGCCTGCGCGCCGGTTCTGGGCACAACAACCCGCGCCGTTACCTCGCTATCGACCAGCGGCGTCTGCATCCAGCGTCCTGGTGTGGTCGGATCACCAAGCCCGGCAATGGTTGTTTTGGCCCCGACCCAACTGGGGCGTGCCGCAACCGGTTCGGGCTGAAGAACCTCCTCAGCGACAACCGGCGCAGTTTCGACATCCGATACGGCCTCAGCCGCCTCACCCCCGGACCCGAACACACGTTCCGTAGTTGCCCGGACAGTATCGCACCCGGTCAAAACAACGCATAGAAATACAAATGTCTTTTTCATGCCCGGAAACTACAATCCCATGCTGGCGTTATCCAGTGCAAAGCGCAGTTCGCACTTGTCGCAGGCAGGTTACAGCTTTACCTATGTCGCATGTCTGCTCCGCTCATCGACCCGTTTGCCCGCGCCATCACATATCTCCGCGTCTCCGTTACGGACCGCTGTGATTTTCGTTGCGTCTACTGCATGTCCGAAAACATGACCTTTCTGCCCAAGAAAGACCTTCTTACGCTGGAAGAGCTGGATCGCATGTGCTCGACCTTTGTAAGAATGGGCGTTGAGAAACTGCGCATTACCGGCGGTGAGCCATTGGTTCGTCGCAATATCATGACTTTCTTCAACGCCATGACTCGCCACTTGGACAGCGGTGCGTTGAAAGAGCTGACGCTGACGACAAACGGTTCGCAATTGCATCGCTTCTCCGAAGATCTTTATGCCGCCGGTGTGCGCCGTGTGAATGTATCCCTGGATACTCTGGATGACGACAAATTTGCTAAAGTCACACGCTGGGGCCGCCTCAAACAGGTACTGAACGGCATTGACGCGGCGCAAAAGGCAGGGCTGCGGATCAAGATCAACGCTGTTGCGCTCAAGGGGTTCAACGAACCCGAATTGCCCAAGATCACTGAATGGTGCGCCGAGCGCGACATGGACCTGACCTGGATCGAGGTCATGCCGATGGGCGATATCGGCAACGAGGATCGCCTGGACCAGTACTGGTCGCTCAAGGACGTGCGCAAAGAGTACGAAAACCATTACACAATCACGGATCTGGCCGAACGCACTGGCGGCCCGGCCCGCTATATCAGGCTGGAAGAAACCGGTCAGAAGATCGGCTTCATCACGCCCCTGTCCCACAATTTCTGCGAAAGCTGCAACCGAGTGCGCCTGACCTGTACTGGCGAGCTTTATATGTGTCTTGGGCAGGAGGACATGGCGGATCTGCGCGGCGCATTGCGGGATCACCCCGATACAGAACAGCCGCTTGAAGATGCCATCCGCGCGGCGATCAACCTGAAACCAAAAGGTCACGACTTCGACTATTCCCGCCAGTCCGTCGATGGCCGGATGAGCCGCCATATGAGCCATACAGGCGGCTGATACATGCCGGATCACCAAGACCGACCCACAGCGCTGTACTACCTGTACTGCGCCCTGATCTCTCTGGCCGCACCTCTGGTCTGGAGAACCGTCCGAAAGAAACTTGAGGCTGCGGGCGTAGCAGCCGACCGCCAGCTCGAGCGTCTTGGCCATGCCAGTCAGACCCGCCCCGCAGGGCAGTTGATCTGGTTCCACGCCGCCAGCGTCGGCGAAAGCCTGTCGGTCCTCACTCTGATCAATCGGCTGGGCACCTGCCTTCCCAAATCCGAGTTTCTGATCACCTCAGGCACGCCAACCTCAGCGGCCCTGATCGAAAAGCGCTTGCCGCCCCGCACCCGGCACCAGTACCCGCCGCTTGACACAGCCAACTCGGTCCAACGCTTTCTGGACCATTGGCAACCCGATGCCGGGATCTTCGTCGAAAGCGAGATCTGGCCGCGGCTGATTGTCGAAAGCGCAGGGCGCGACATTCCACTGGCTCTGCTGAATGCTCGATTGTCGGACAAATCTGTCGCCGGATGGAAGAAGCGCCCTAAAACGGCAAGGTTTATTCTGAATAAGTTTCGCCTGTTCCTGACGCAAAACGACAAAACAGCTGCCGACCTGATTGCCATGGGTGCCCCTGCCCAACGCGTGCAGCCCGGCACCAACCTCAAGGCCATGTCCGATCCTCTGCCTGTGGACCAGAACACGCTGGATGACATTCGCGCGCAATTAGCCGCCAGACCGGTCTGGATCGCCAGTTCCACCCATGCCGGAGAAGAAGACAGCGTTCTGGCAGCCCACAAGGCATTGTTGCAGCATTGGCCCGACCTTCTGCTGCTACTGATCCCACGCCACCCCGAACGACGCGGTGAGGTTGCAGAACTTCTGAACAACGCCGGGTTCAAGGCGTCCTTCCGGTCAAAAAACGCACCGATCACAGATACGACGCACGTGTATGTTGCCGATACACTGGGCGAAACCGGAACCTGGTACGCGCTTTGCCCGATCGTTTTCCTTGGGGGATCACTGAAAGATATTGGCGGACACAACCCATTTGAACCGGCACAGGCCGGGGCCGCAGTGATCACCGGCCCGGGGTATTTCAACTTTGCAGAAACCTTTGCCCCGCTGATCGACGCCAAGGGCGCTGTCGAGGTCCAGACATCCGCTGACCTCTCTGAGGCCGTTTCACATTGGCTGTCGGACCAGAATGCCCTCCAAGCCGCCAGAACGGCTGCACAATCCTGCGTCATCACGCAATCGACCGCCTTGGATGCCGTCGTCGAAACCCTCTGCACGGTGCTTGATCTGCAAGCAGAGGATCCCGCTTCATCTGGCTAGAAGTATCCCGGGGGGGTGGGGGCAGAGCCCCCACACTCTCCATCAGGCGGCTGGCATCCGCTGTTCAACAATCTCCGCCCACCAGCTGCATCCGGCCGGAATGGCTTCGTCGTTGAAATTGTATTCCGGGTGATGAACCATTGCGGTGTCACCGTTGCCCACAAGAATATAAGCGCCTGGGCGTTCCTCCAGCATGAAGGCAAAATCTTCGCCCCCCATGACCAAAGGTGCCTCGTCGCAATCACCGGACACCGACCGGGCCACATCCGCCGCAAACTCTGTTTGCTCGTCGCTGTTCACCATCACCGGATATCCACGAATATAGGTCACGTCAGCGGTGCCGCCAAACGTGGCCGCAACACCGTTGCAAATCTCGTTGATCCGCTTTTCAGCCAGATCCCGCATGCCCTTGCTCATGGTGCGCACCGTGCCTTTGATCTGCACGGTCTGAGGGATCACATTGAACGCCTTGGATGACGTCTCGAACGATGTCACTGACACCACAACCTGATCAATCGGGTCGGCATTGCGCGAAGAAATCGTTTGCAGCATTAGGACAGCCTGCGCTGCCAGTACTGTGGTATCCACGGTCTCATGCGGTTTGGCCGCATGTCCGCCGCGACCCTCAAAGGTGATGTCGAACTGATCGGTTGCCGCAAAGAACGACCCCGGTCGGATTGCGAACTTGCCGACAGGCTGTCCCGGCCAGTTATGCATGCCGTAGACTTCCTGAATGTTCCAGCGGTCCATCATGCCGTCTTCGCACATTTCGCGGCCACCGCCACCACCTTCCTCAGCAGGTTGGAAGATCACGACAACGGTGCCGTCAAAGTTGCGGGTTTCCGACAGGTACTTTGCCGCCCCCAGCAACATCGCGGTGTGCCCGTCATGACCACAGGCATGCATCGCACCCGGCGTTTTCGAGGCATAGTCCAACCCCGTTGCCTCATGTATCGGCAATGCATCCATATCTGCGCGCAGGCCGATCACCTTTCCCTTGCTGTCCGACTTGCCTTTGATCACCCCCACAACGCCGGTACGTCCGATACCGGTCACAACCTCATCGCATCCGAACCCCTTCAGCTTCTCGGCCACCTTCGCGCTGGTGCGGTGGGTCTCAAACAGGATCTCTGGATTTTCGTGCAGATCCCTTCGCCATTCCGTGATTTCATTCTGCAATTCGGCAAAGCGGTTCTTGACTGGCATGTCTTTTCTCTCCTGATTCAGGTCAAGCCGCCGGCATCCGGCGCTCGACCATTTCCGCAAACCACGAGCATCCAATGGGGATGATCTCGTCATTGAAATTGTATTCGGGGTGGTGCAACCCGGCACTGTCACCGTTGCCCAAAACGATGAATGCACCGGGCCTCTCTTCCAGCATGAACGAGAAATCCTCGCCCCCCATCACCATCGGCGCTTCAATGCAACTGCCCCCGACCGACACCGCAGCCTCTGCTGCATATCCCGTCTGGGCTTCGGCATTGATCGTCACCGGAACACCGCGCGTATAGGTGACGTTCACGGACCCGCCAAATGTTGCGGCGGTCCCTTCCGAGACTCCCTTCAGCCGTTGTTCGATCAGGTCGCGCAACTCGTTGGAATGGGTCCGAACGGTGCCGCGTATCCGTGCCGATTGCGGGATCACGTTGAACGCTTTCGAGGACGTCTCGACCGAGGTCACAGACAGCACGGCCTGCAAAATCGGATCCGCGTTGCGCGACACGATCGTCTGCAACGCCACGATCAGCTGCGACAGCATCACCGTTGTATCAATCGTCTGATGAGGTTTTGCCGCGTGGCCGCCGCGCCCTTCAAGATGGATGTCAAACTCGTCCGCCGCTGCCAGCAACGGGCCCGAACGAATGGCAAACTGCCCGGTAGGAACACCCGGCACATTGTGCATCGCATAGACTTCCTGAATGCCGAACCGATCCATCAGACCGTCCTTGCACATGGCCTCGGCGCCATTCCCACCTTCTTCGGCAGGCTGAAAGATCACAATTGCCGTGCCATCAAAATTGCGGGTTTCCGCCAAATACTTGGCGGCCCCCAAAACCATCGCAGTATGCCCGTCATGACCGCATGCATGCATCGCATTCGGTATTTCTGAGGCATAGTCCAACCCGGTCTGTTCCTGCATCGGCAGGGCGTCCATATCGGCGCGCAAGCCAATCACACGGCCCCGCGTATCGCTTTTGCCGCGAATGACCCCGACGACTCCGGTGCGACCGATGCCGGTCACGACCTCGTCGCAACCAAACTCGTTCAGCTTTTCCGCAACCAGCGCACTGGTGCGGTGGGTGTCGTACAGAATTTCCGGGTGTTGGTGAATGTCACGCCGCCACGCGGTGATCTCATCATGCATCTCTGCGAGACGGTTCTTGATCGGCATGTCATTCTCCCTGTTTCATGCGACAGCCAATCGTCGTTCCACAAGCTCGGCAAACCAGCTGCAACCGGCGGGGATCGCGTCGTCGTCAAAGTTGTATAGCGGGTGGTGGCACATGGCCGTATCCCCGTTCCCGATAAAGATGTACGCGCCGGGGCGTTCTTCAAGCATATAGGCAAAATCTTCGGACGGCATGATCGGGTCCGTGCTGTCATTGACCTTGCCCGCAACCGCAGCTGCCGCCTCGGCCGCATAGCCTGTTTCGGCCTCGGAATTCACTGTCACCGGGTATCCCGGTGTCCAGATAACCTCCGCCTTCGCGCCAAAGGCCGAGGCCGTATCCTCGGCGATCCGGCGCACGCGTTCTTCGGCGATTGTGCGATACTCGGGGTCAAGTGTCCGCACGGTTCCCTGCAAACGAACCGTATGAGCGATCACGTTCGACGCTACGCTGTCCGTCACAAACGTCCCAACGGTGAGGACAACTCGCTTGATCGGGTCAACGGTCCGGGACACCACTGATTGCAAGGCAACAACGATGTGCGAGGCCACCAGTGTCGTATCCACCGCCTCATGCGGCGCAGCGGCGTGTCCGCCCTTGCCAGTGACGGTGATTTCAAACTCATCGGACGAGGCCAGCAACGCACCGGGTCGAATTGCGAACTCTCCCACCGGAAGACCGGGCATATTGTGCATGCCATAGACCTCGTGAATGCCCCAGCGGTCCATCAACCCGTCCTGACACATGGCCAGACCGCCGGCCCCGCCTTCCTCGGCAGGCTGGAAGATCAGAACTACGGTGCCATCGAAATTGCGCGTTTCGGAAAGGTACTGCGCGGCCCCAAGCAGCATCGAAGTATGCCCGTCATGTCCACAGGCGTGCATCTTGCCCGACACGGTCGAGGCATAGTCCAGCCCTGTCGCCTCTTCAATCGGAAGCGCGTCCATGTCTGCACGCAGGCCGATGACGCGCCCCTGCGTATCCGTGCGCCCTTTGATCACCCCGACAACGCCCGTTTTGCCAACGCCCGGAGTGATCTCGTCCACTCCAAATTCTTTCAGACGGGCAGCGACAAACGCCGCAGTTTCATGGACGTCATACATCAGCTCCGGATGGGCGTGCAGGTGGCGACGCCATTCGGTGATCTCGCCATGCATTTCTGCAAGTCTGTTTTTTACGGGCATCTCAAGACCTCCCTCTCAACCGCTGGCACCATTTTAGACCGGGCTAGGCGCATAGTTTTTCAACCAATCGCTGCATGAATTTATGACCGGCTTCGAATTGTTCAATCGTAATGAACTCATTCGGCTGATGGGCCTGCGCTATGTCTCCGGGTCCGCATATCACGGCAGAATACCCGGCCTCCTGAAACTGACCTGCCTCGGTCCCGTAACTGACCACATGGCTTGCGTTGTCTCCGGTCAGGGCGCGTACCAGAGCTTCGGCTTCACCATCCTCTTCCGGGATCAACCCCGGAATCGCGAAGTTTTCAGTCAGTTCGATGCGGGTATCCGGGTGAACGGCCTGCATCTGAGCCTCAACTTGCCGAACCTGTTCGAAATAGGCATCGCGCCATTGAGCCTGCGTTTCATCGGGCACAGTCCGGAAATCCATCATGAACCGGCAGTCTTTGGCGGTAATGTTATGGGCTGTTCCGCCTTCAATCATACCGACGTGGCAGGTTGTCCAGGGTGGATCGAACACGGCAGCAACGGTACTGGGTTGCGCCGCCATGTTTCGCGCGTTCTGTTGGTTGGCCCAGTCGATCAACGGGGCCGCCGCCATGATGGCGTTGACGCCTGTGTGCATGATCGAGCTGTGAACTTCGAACCCGACCATATGGGTGTCAAAGCCGAACCCACCCTTGTGACCCGTCACCGCCTGCATCATCGATGGCTCGCCCACAACCACCGCCGAGCCTTTGGGGAGAACGCCCTGCATCGCCTCGATCATCGGCGGCGCCCCGGTACACCCGACTTCCTCATCAAAACTCAGCGCAAGTTGGAGCGGTCGTTTCACACTTGCGTAATGCGCCTCGACCAGCGCCCAGATGGCAAGCGCATCAAATCCCTTCATGTCACAGGTGCCGCGCCCGAAATATTTGCCGTCCTCCTCGGTCACGGTGAAGGGGTCGGTGTCCCAGGGTTGCCCGTCAACCGGTACGACATCCGTGTGCCCGGACAGCACAACTGCGCCTTCTTCCAAGGGACCGACATGCGCAAAGATCGCCGCCTTATGCGGCTGATCCGGATCAGGCCAGCGGTGCGACGTGATCCCATGGCTTTGCAGGTATTCTTCCACCCAGCCGACCAACGGCAGGTTGGTGTCACGACTCACGGTTGGGAATGAGATCAGCTTGGTCATGATCTCAAGCGGCGTCAGGCGCTTGGCCATCGTGTCAGTACCCACTGTCTGTAGTCAGGATAAAGTGACCCGGTTCAACCTCTTGATATTGCGAGGGTTCCGGTTTGTAATCGACAGGATGGATCGGTGACGGGATCGGTTTGAAGTTCAGGTCTTTTTCAGTCTTTCGCTTGTTCGGATCAGCAATTGGAACTGCCTTCATCAATGCCTGCGTATAGGGGTGTTGCGGGTTTTCAAACACACGTGCACGCGGGCCCAGTTCCACAATGCGGCCCAGATACATAACGCCGACATAGTGGCTGACACGTTCAACCACGGCCATGTCATGGCTGATGAACAGATAGGACAGCCCCAGATCGGACTGCAGCTCCATCATCAGGTTCAGAACCTGCGCCTGAACCGACACGTCGAGGGCCGAGACCGCCTCATCCGCGATGATCAGCTTGGGGTTCAGGGCCAGTGCGCGGGCAATCGCGATCCGCTGACGCTGTCCCCCGGACATTTCATGCGGGAAACGACGCATGAAGCTGCGCGGCAGCTGCACCTTGTCGAACAATTGCGCGACGCGGTCCTGCAATTCGGATCCCGACGCCACGCCATAGTTGCGCATCGGCTCGGCAACCTGATCGACCAGCTGCATCTGTGGGTTCAGCGAGGCGAACGGGTCCTGAAAGATCATCTGCATGTCCAGCCGCGCCTTGCGCAGGCCGGACGGGTCCAGCTTCATGATATCGACACCGTCCAGATTGACCTCGCCCGCCATCGGCTCGACCAGCCGCAGGATCGAACGCCCGGCCGAGGACTTTCCGCACCCGGATTCACCCACAAGGCTGAGTGTCTGACCTTTGTTCAGTGTGAATGACACATCCTCGACCGCATGAACGTTCGAGATCGTGCGCCGCAGAAGACCACCTTTGACAGGAAACCGCGTGGTCAGGTTCTTTACGGTCAACAAAACTTCTTCGGTTCCGGGGATGGGCGCAATTTTCTGCCCCTCGACACCCAGCAACTTCATCGGTTCAGGTGCCGACTTGCCCTGCATTTCACCCAGTTTCGGTACTGCGGCCAAAAGGGCCTTGGTGTAATCATGCTGCGGGTTTTCAAAGATTTCCTTGACGGTCCCCTCTTCGACCTTGTTGCCGCGATACATGACAACAACACGGTCAGCCATCTGGGCAACCACGGCCATGTCGTGGGTGATGAACATCACCGCAGTTCCGGTTTCGCGCTTGAGGCGATCCATCAGGGCCAGGATCTCGGCCTGAATGGTCACGTCCAGCGCTGTGGTTGGTTCATCGGCGATCAGCAGGCGGGGTTCGCAGGCCATGGCCATCGCGATGACGACACGCTGGCGCATCCCGCCCGACAGCTCGTGCGGGTATTGTTTCAGACGACGCTCGGGCTCGGGGATGCGAACCTGGCGCAGCAACTCAAGCGCCCGGTCCTCGGCCTGCGCCTTTGACATCTGCTTGTGGATGCGCAGGCCTTCGGTCAACTGGCGACCAACGGTAAAAACCGGATTAAGCGCCGTCATCGGCTCCTGAAAAATCATCCCGATCTCGTTGCCGCGAATCTGTTTCATCAGATCCGGATCGGCTTTGGACAGGTCCATCTTGCCCCCATCGCGGCGATCAAACAGAAGTTCACCACCCGCGATTTCACCCCCACCGAACTCGACCAACCGCATCAGCGACAGCGACGACACCGATTTTCCAGACCCCGATTCGCCAACGATACAAACGGTTTCACCTGGTTTGACCTCGAACGAGACATCCTCAACACCGACAACGGGGCCATCCTTCGTCTGAAACTCCACCCGCAGTTTTTTAATCTGTGCAATAGGCTGATCCAGCACGCGCGCGCTCCCTTGACGACGGTATTCTTTTTCTGAATTCCGAACGCTAAGGCGGGCCGCCGGGAAAAGTCAAACCCATTACACATTTTCGCGACGGCACTACTTGCATTTTTCTCAGGTTCTGTTTCGATACGCCATGTAACCGACCTGGGGAGGCGGCGCAGACCGAAATCGTTAGCGCTATTATCTTTGTTGATCAGAACCTTACCTTGGGGCGGCAACGCCAAACCCGCAGGCCTTGCGGAGATAATCGAGACACGAACGTGTCCAACTTGGGAGTAACTTATGAAAATCAAAACCCTTTTGCTTGGTGCGATTGCAAGCACAGCGATGGCCCCGATGGCCTTTGCCGAGCGCGGATCGGACGGCAATGTCAGCATCATTTACTGGCAGGCACCGTCGATCCTGAACCCGTTCCTTTCGGGTGGCACCAAGGATGTGGAGTCGGCTTCGCTGGTGATCGAACCGCTCGCCCGCTACGATCAGGACGGCAACATGGTGCCTTATCTGGCATCGGAAATTCCAACCGTTGAAAACGGTGGTGTCAGCGAAGATCTGACCTCGATCACTTGGAAAATCGCACCGGGAATCACCTGGTCTGATGGTAGTCCGTTCACTTCTGCGGACGTGAAATTCACCGCAGACTACTGCATGCACCCCGAAGGTGGCTGCGCGCAGGTGACCAAATTCGAAGGTGTCACATCGGTCGAAGCCGTGGACGATCTGACCGTAAAGGTCACGTTCGATGCACCGACCCCGTTCCCTTATGGTCCGTTTGTCGGCGGTGAAAGCCCAATCATTCAGGCCGCACAGTTCGCTGACTGCCTGGGCGCGAAGGCCCCCGAATGCACCGAGCAGAACTTTAACCCGATCGGCACCGGCCCATTTGTCGTCACCGAGTTCAAGCCGAACGACGTGATCACCATGAAGGCAAACGACAACTACCGTGATCCGGCAAAACCTGCCTTTGCGACGCTGACCTTCAAAGGTGGCGGCGATGCGACAGCGGCGGGCCGCGCGGTGATGGAAACCGGCGAATTTGACTATGCTTGGAACCTGCAGCTGGCACCTGAGGTGATCCAGCAGATGCAGGAAGGTGGCAAGGGCACTCCGGTCGCAGGCTTCGGCCCGCTAGTCGAGCGCATCATGCTGAACCAGACCAACCCGTCGCCCGATCTGCCGGAAGGCGAGCGTTCGACTGCTGCGCACCCGCATCCGTTCCTGAAGGATCCTGCGGTTTACAAGGCGATGTCTCTGGCAATCGACCGTCCGCTGCTGGTGGAAATTGGCTATGGTCAGGCCGGTCAGGTCACCTGTAACTGGGTTCCGGCCCCGGCTGCCGTGAATTCGGACACCTTTTCCTGTGACACGCAGGACATCGAAGGTGCGAAGAGACTGCTGGATGACGCGGGTATCGTAGACTCTGATGGCGACGGCGTTCGTGAAAAAGACGGCGTTCCGCTGAAGATCGTATACCAGACGTCGACCAACGCCGTCCGTCAGGACTTCCAAGCGCTAATCAAGGAATGGTGGAGCCAGATCGGTATCGAAACCGAGCTGCGCAACATCAACGCATCGGTCTTCTTCGGCGGTGACCCGGGTTCGCCCGACACGTTCCAGAAGTTCTATGCGGACGTTGAAATGTACGCCAACACCTTCAACGGCACCGACCCGCAGTCCTATCTGGGCAACGGCCTGTGCGACAAGGCACCCAAGCCGGAATCGCAGTGGCAGGGTGAGAACATCAGCCGCTTCTGCAACGAAGAATTCGACAAGCTGCATGGTCAGCTGGCCGAAACCGCTGGTGCGGAAGAGCGTGCGAAAATCGCCCGTCGTCTGAACGACATCATGGTTGAAAACGGCGGCATGATCCCGCTGGTGCACCGTGGCCGTCTGTCAGCGCACGCAAACACCCTGGGTGGCGTGATCCTGAATGTTTGGGACAGCGAGCTGTGGAATGCAGCAGACTGGTACCGCAAGACCGGGTCCTAAGCGTTAAACCTGCCAAGCCGCGCCCCGATCTTCGGGGCGCGGTCATTTGCAGGCCGCTCCAACAAGAAGACGCATCAACAAAGGCGCCTTTGAATGCTCAACTTTACAATCAGACGACTGGTGTTGGCGGTGCCCACACTGCTGTTCATCAGCCTCGTCATCTTCCTGCTGCTCGAACTTGCCCCTGGCGACCCGATGGCACAGGTTCCACTCACCGTTCCCCCGGAAGTCAAAGAGAAGATGCGCGAGGCGCTTGGCCTCGGCCAGCCGATGCATATCCGGTTCTGGAAATGGATCGTGCAGTTCTTCTGGATAGAACCGCAGGTATTGGTCGATTCTGTATTCGGCACAACTTTCTCCGAAGGCGACCTGCGCGTGATTTCCTGGCAGACACGCTCGCCGGTCATGGACATCGTCGTTCAGCGTATCCCGCAGACCCTGTGGGTTGTCGGCACCGCCTATGTGGTCGCCATCCTGATCGCGCTGCCCATCGGCATCTATTCGGCCTACCGTCAGTATTCCTGGTTCGACCAGATGGGTACTTTCGTGTCGATGGTCGGCTTTTCCGTTCCACCCTTCTTTTCGGGCGTGCTGGTAATCGTGATCTTTTCAGTCCAGCTGGGCTGGTTCCCGTCGATCTATGACACCACGCTGGTGGTCAACAGCTGGGACAGCTTTGTTGTGCAGCTCAAACAGATGATCATGCCGGTCATGGTTCTGGCCTTGCAGATCACCGCACAACTCAGCCGGTTCATGCGCGCGTCCATGCTGGATAACCTCAATCAGGATTACGTTCGCACCGCCCGCGCCAAGGGTCTCAGCGAATATACCGTGGTCATGGTTCACGTCCTGCGAAACTCGATGATCCCGGTGGTCACCGTGATCGCGCTGGGTATTCCGTCCATCTTTGGTGGCGCCATCATCACCGAGCAGGTGTTCAAGGTGAACGGAATCGGGCAGTTGCTGATCGGCGCGATTCAGGCCAATGATCTGCCGATGGTGCAAACCCTGACCTTTATTTTCGCCGTACTGATCGTCTTGTTCAACCTGATCGCTGACGTACTTTATGGCATTCTGGACCCGAGGATTCGATATGACTGATCATGATCGTACCGATACGCTGGTCCCGGACGAAGGACTTGCACCAGCCTCAACCGCCTTGCCGACAGCCGACGTGATGGAAGAACTGGCCACCCCTCCCCGCAGCCAATGGCGCGATGTTTGGGATCAGTTCAAGACCCACAAAGGCGCAATGGTCGGGGCGATCCTGTTTATCATCATCGTTGCCGGTGTCTATCTGGGCCCGTATCTGTGGAGCATTGATCCAACCCAGATCGATATCCGGTCGCGCAATCAGGGGCCCAGTTGGGCGCATCCCTTTGGCACCGACCAATTGGGTCGCGACATTCTTGCGCGCATGATGTCGGGTGGTCAAACCTCAGTCTCGGTTGGCATAACCGCGATGTTGCTGGCGCTGTTTCTGGGTTCGTTCATCGGCGTTCTGGCGGGATTCTTCAGGCGGCTCGATGGGCCGCTGATGCGCCTGACCGACCTGTTTCTGGCCCTGCCCCTGCTGCCTTTGCTGCTGGTCATGATGCTTCTGTTCCGCGAGCCCCTGTCAGCGGCTTTTGGGCTGGAGCGCGGGATTTTCATCCTGATCGTCTGCGCCATCGGCATCACCTCATGGATGCCGACTGCACGGATCGTGCGCGGTGACGTGCTGGCCATCAAGGAACGTGAATTCGTTCTGGCCGCACGCTCCATCGGCACCAGCAACAGCCAGATCATCACGCGGCATATCCTGCCGAACGTTCTTTCGCCGATCATGGTGTCGGCAACACTGGGGATTGCCACAGCGATCATCACCGAAAGCGCGCTGTCCTTCCTTGGGTTGGGCTTCCCGCCCGACTTCCCGACATGGGGCCGCCTGTTGTTTGATGGTGTCGACTATCTTCAGCAATACCCCGAGCGTGTATTCTGGCCCGGGCTGGCAATCTCGCTGACTGTGCTGAGCGTCAACTATCTGGGTGATGGTCTGCGCGACGCGCTGGATCCCCGCATTCGCGGACGCTGAAACAAGTTAGTCGGCGCGCTTCAGCGCGCCGGCCAACAGCACGATCAGAACGGCCAATGGCAATAGCACGGCGAACGCCAGACGCAGGCCGAACAGTTCCGCCAAGAAGCCGATCAGCGGCGGCCCAATCAACAGCCCGCCATATCCCAGCGTAGCGACACTTGCGATGGCTTGCCCCGGCGGGACAAGCGGATCGCTGGCAGCACGGCTGAACGCCAGCGGCATGATCACCGCATACCCTATGCCCATCAGCGCAAACCCCGCCAATGCGGGCAAGGGCGCGACCGAAGAAACCACAGCGAAAACGCCCAGTACCGCGCAGATTCCGCCGAATCGAGCCGTGGCGACAGGACCAAACCGCATAATGACAATCGCGCCTGCAAGGCGAAACGCCACCATCGTCACGGAAAACACGGCATAGCCCAGTGCGGCAACACTTTCGGGCGCACCGGAAACGTCTCGCAGGAAAATCGCGCTCCAGTCTGCGACGGCGCCTTCACCCAATGCACCACACATGGCCGCGAATCCGACCAGTATCAGCGCACCCGAGGGCAAAGCAAAAACCGAGCTTTGCGACCGCTCGGACCGTTTCGACGTCCAGCGCACCCACGACGAGGCCAGCGCGAAGGCGACAACCGCGCCACCCGCCACTAGGAAGTGCACCAGAACCGTCAGCCCCATCTGAACTGCCACATACCCGCTGAGCGCGCCAAGACCGGCCCCAAGGCTCCACATGGCGTGGAATGACGACATTACGGGTTTGTCATATGCCTGCTCGACTTCGGCGGCCCAGGCATTCATTGCCACATCCATCGATCCGTGGAACGCGCCGAAAACAAACAAACAAAACGCCAGCGCCCAAAACCCGCCAGCAACAGCAAGCAGAACCAGCGACAGCGTGTACAGAACAGCCACTATCCGGGTTACCGCGACTGCACCATACCGATCCGTCAACCGCCCCGTGACCGGAAACGAACAGACAGCCCCGGCCGCCATGAACAACAACCCGTAACCCAACGCGTCATGGGACAGCTCCAACCGGTCGCGCACGGCCGGAATGCGCGAAGCCCAGATACCAAACAAGGCCCCGTTCAGGAGGAACATGGCGGCAACTGCCCGCCATGCCGAGAAAACGCCAATCAACAGAGAACCTCGTGCTGTCTGCCCGCCCTACCCGTTCTACAGGTTGGGCGCAAATTGGCAATTGCGGCTTAACCCAGGCGTTTGCGGATACGCCGAACGGCGAACCATACGCCCGCTACAACCGGGATCGTCGCCGCCGCCGTCAGCATTCCCTTGCTTATACCGGTGGCCGTCAACGGATACAGAAGATAGCCAACAAGTGAGACCGCGTAATAACTGATGGCCACTACAGAAAGCCCCTCGACCGTGTGTTGCAAGCGCAAGGCAAGATCGGCCCGACGATCCATGCTTTCCAACAGGGCCTGATTTTGTGCACTCCGCTCGACGTCCACCCTTGTGCGCAACAACTCACCCGCACGGATGGCCCGGTCAGACAGCGCCTGCAGGCGGCGTTCGGTTGATTTCACGGTACGGATCGCAGGGTCATAACGGCGCATCATGAAATCGGCAAAGCTTTGGCCGCCTTCGAACCTTTCCTCGCGCAGGACATCGATCCGCTGGTTCACCAGCGCCTCGTAAGCGCCGGTTGCCCCAAATCGGAACGAACTGCGGGCCGAAATGGTCTCGAGCTCGGTCGATGTGGCCAGCAATTGAGGTAACAGCGCTTCTGGTGGTGTGGTGTCATCCGTCATTTCAACCATCAGCTTCGCCAGCTGGGCGTCCAGTTCCTCGATCCGGGGGGCCAATTGTTTGACGCGGGCAAAGCCAAGCATCGACATCGCCTTGTATGTCTCGATCTCGCACAGCCGCTGGATAATACGCCCTGTGCGGCGCGTGCCCGTGCCTTCGGTCACGAACAGGGCAAAACGCATGTGACCAGCCGGGTCGATGCGGAAATCACTGGCGCAAATCGCCGAAGCATCCAACACCCGCGACACCGCCAGACTTTCAGGTTCGAACCAATCAGCCAGAGCGACCTTTACAGCCACATCTTCCGGGCGCGGCACCACCCGCATCAGCAGCGACGTGATCCTCTGGCCCGGGCTGGCCATCAGCCAATCTGGGGGAAACACTTCGAAATCAGCCGGGTTGAAGGGACGGCCGCTGACGTTCGGCACAATCGCCGTATAGGTGACAAACTCTGTGTGCTGCTCCCATTTCAGCCAATGGCGTCCTATCTGCCCGGCATAATGCGTGGCCCCCGGCTGCGGATGTTGCGCCCCATGTCGGTCAAGCAGATCGATCAGATGCGCAATATCCTGACTGCGGTCCCGAGCGACGGCTGCTTCAGGCTTCTTAATCGCAAGAAAGGCGACCGTGCACGGCGTATCGGCGGCCGGAAACGGGCGGGCATGAAGTTCATTGGCCAGCGCATAGCGCAGCGGGTGATCATCGATTGGCGTCATTCCGAGGCTCCGATAGCGGTGTCCGCACTATACGTCACAACTCGGAGACATCAATTGTTATTTTATTTCATATACTTACACGAATACAAAGGTATACAAACCGACTATCTCATTGATTTGGCTGCCACAGCTCGATCGAATTTCCTTCCGGATCATGAAGTCGCGCGAACTTTCCGATCTCACTGTCCCAGTCGGGGCGGGTCTCAACAGCGATTCCGGCAGCTTCAAGCTGCTGTATCATCGCGCCCAGATCGTCGACCCGAAAATTGATCATCCATTGCTGATCCGGGTTTCCGAAATACTCGGTGTCCTGCGCGAACGGCGCAAACACCGTATACCCTTCGCGCTGCTTCCAGGGCACCGGATCATAGTGGTTTACGCCCAGATGTTCTTCGTACCAACGGCTCAATGCCTCGGGATCACTGGCCCGAAAGAATACGCCCCCAATACCGTTCACTTTCTGCATGTTTCGCTCCTACCACACGTGCATCGAGTATATCACAACCCGCCTGCTTCATCTGGGCATAAATATCCTGGGGGTTTGGGGGCAAAGCCCCCAACAGCACAAAAAAAGAAAAGGGCGCCCAAAGGCGCCCTTAGCAATTGGATCAAACCGGTTAATCACTCGATCATCGGCAGCAGCTTGTCCAGCGATGCTTTGGCGTCGCCATAGAACATGCGGGTATTTTCCTTGAAGAACAGCGGGTTTTCGATACCCGAATACCCCGTACCCTGACCACGTTTTGACACGAAGACCTGCTTGGCCTTCCAGCATTCCAGAACCGGCATACCGGCAATGGGGCTGTTGGGATCTTCCTGCGCCGCAGGGTTCACGATGTCGTTCGAGCCGATAACGATGGCCACATCCGTATCCTGGAAGTCGTCATTGATCTCGTCCATTTCCAGAACGATGTCATAGGGCACCTTCGCCTCGGCCAGCAGCACGTTCATATGGCCCGGCAAACGACCCGCGACCGGGTGGATCGCAAAACGTACCTCTTTACCCTTGGCGCGCAGCTTACGGACCAGTTCACTGACCGATTGCTGTGCCTGCGCAACCGCCATCCCATAGCCGGGGATGATGATCACGCTGTCGGCATCGTTCAGGGCAGCAGCAACGCCATCCGCCTCGATGGCCACCTGCTCGCCTTCAACTTCCATCTGCGGACCAGAAGTGCCGCCAAATCCGCCCAGGATCACGCTGACAAAGTGACGGTTCATCGCCTTGCACATGATGTAGGACAGGATCGCACCCGACGAGCCCACCAGCGCACCGACCACGATCAGCAGGTCATTGCCAAGCGAGAAACCAATCGCCGCGGCGGCCCAGCCCGAATAGCTGTTCAGCATCGACACAACCACCGGCATGTCCGCGCCACCGATGCCCATGATCAGATGATAACCGATGAACAGCGCCGCCAGGGTCATCAGGATCAGCGGCAACAGCCCGCCAGACGCAGTGTACCAGATCAGACAGATCAGCGAGAGACCCGCTGCCGCCGCGTTCAGCGCATGACCACCGGGCAGCTTGGTCGCCGCCGAAGTCAACTTACCCGCCAACTTGCCATAGGCCACGACCGAGCCGGTAAAGGTGATCGCACCAATAAAGATGCCAAGGAACAGTTCCACATGCAGGATTGCCAGTTCGGCCGGCGTCTTCTTGGCGATCAGTTTGGCAAAGGTGCCCAGATCATGCAGATCCGCCTCTTTCGCCGTATCCACAATTGCCATGACTTGTGCCACGTTGCCGATTTCAAAATGCGCGTTGAAGCCGACGAACACAGCCGCCAGACCGACCAGTGAATGCATCGCGGCGACCAGCTGCGGCATCTCGGTCATCTGGACGCGCTGCGCCACGTATTGACCGATCAGACCGCCGCCAATGATCAGCAGGATCGACAGCAGCCACAGCCCCGAACCGGGGCCAACCAGCGTGGCAAAGACCGCCAGCGCCATACCGACGATGCCGTACCAGACCGCGCGCTTGGCGCTTTCCTGGTTCGACAACCCGCCAAGGGAAAGGATGAACAGAACAGCCGCAACGACGTAGGCGGCAGTGGTGAAGCCAAATTCCATGTGCCCGGCCTCCTTAAGATTTCTGGAACATGGCGAGCATGCGCCGGGTTACGAGGAAGCCGCCGAAGATGTTGATCCCGGCCATGAAGACGGACAGTGCCGCCAGCAGAATGACCAGGAACGACCCCGATCCGATCTGCATCAAGGCCCCAACGATGATGATCGACGAGATCGCGTTGGTGATCGCCATCAGCGGCGTATGCAGGCTGTGCGAGACATTCCAGATCACCTGGAAGCCCACGAATATGGCCAGCACGAAGACGATGAAATGCTGCATGAAGCTGGCCGGGGCAACCAGCCCCACCAGCAGCATCAGCGCGCCACCAACACCCAACAATGTAAACTGCTGCTTGGTCTGTGCCTTGAAGGCCGCAATCTCCTGCGCCTTTTTCTCTTCCGGGGTCAGTTCCTTGACCTCGGGCTTTTTCTGCGCCGCAATCGCCTGAATCTTGGGCGGCGGTGGCGGAAAGGTGATTTCACCTTCATGCGTCACGGTCGCGCCGCGGATCACATCGTCTTCCATGTTGTGATTGATCTGACCGTCCTTTTCGGGCGTCAGGTCTGTCATCATGTGACGGATGTTGGTGGCATAAAGCGACGAGGATTGTGCCGCCATCCGGCTGGGGAAGTCGGTATAACCGATTATGGTCACGCCATTGTTGGTGACAACTTTCTCATCCGGCACGGTGCCTTCGACGTTACCGCCACGCTCGGCTGCAAGGTCGATGATGACCGAACCCGGCTTCATCGCCTTGACCATATCCTCGAGCCACAGCTTGGGCGCCGGACGGTTGGGGATCAGGGCGGTGGTGATAACAATGTCCATCTCGGGTGCAAGTTCGCGGAACTTGGCCAGCTGCGCGTTGCGGAATTCTTCCGACTGGACCGAGGCATACCCGCCTGTGGCCGCGCCGTCCTGCTGCTCTTCCTCGAAGTCCAGATAGACGAACTCAGCCCCCATCGATTCGACCTGTTCGGCCACTTCAGGGCGCACGTCGAACGCGTAGGTGATCGCGCCCAGCGACGTGGACGTCCCGATTGCGGCCAGACCGGCCACACCGGCCCCAACGATCAGCACCTTGGCAGGAGGAACTTTACCGGCGGCGGTCACCTGACCGGTGAAGAAACGGCCAAAGTTGTTGCCTGCTTCGATCACGGCGCGATAGCCTGCGATATTTGCCATCGACGACAGCGCGTCCATCTTCTGCGCGCGCGAGATGCGTGGCACCATCTCCATGGCGATCACGTTGGCGCCCTTGGATTTGGCCAGTTCCATTCCTTCTTCGTTGCCCGCAGGATTGAAGAACGAAATCAGGGTCTTGCCCTTGGTCAACCGTTTCAGTTCGGCCTCAGTCGGGATACGAACCTTGGCAATGATATCCGCGGTCTTCCACAGCGACGCTGCGGTCTTGACCACCTCAACGCCTACGGCCTCGTATGCGGCATCCGAAAAACCGGCAGCCGCGCCCGCGCCTTTCTCGATCAGGCACTCATAGCCCAGTTTCTGCAATTGCACGGCCGAGTCGGGCGTCATTGCAACCCGGTTCTCACCGTCCAGTATTTCCTTTGGCGTGCCTATCTTCACTGGCAGTCCCCCTAATTTTTACTCTGTCCGAGCGGGTGGTCGGTATTCTTTGTTAAGCAAAGATGTATCCTGCGCAACATTATTTCGCAAGCGCAGCATTTTTTACGTGACATCACAAAATCAGCCACCTTAGATCCAACGCCGCGTCTTGCGTTCATAGCGTGCGAAATCCGTGCGGAACTGCCGGCGCAGGCGGTCTTCTTCCGGCAGGATAAACCGGCGCTCTAGCACCCAGACGAAGACCGGAACCAAAACCAGTGACAACACGGCGTCAAACCGCAGAATCAAACCCGCAAGAATCAGTACGTCCCCGACGTAGATCGGGTTTCGACTGCGTTTGTAGATGCCCGTTTGCACCATCGCGGTCGGTGTCTCATGGGGAATGACGGTTGTTTTGTGGCGGCGAAACTCGACAATGGCCAGAATGGCCATCAGAACGCCACCGCCGATCAGAACTCCACTGAGAAGGTCGGTCAGGCCGTTCTCAAGTGACAGGCCCAGCGCCATGTATCTGGCTTGTGCCCATGCCAGCACCGCAAAAGCGATCAACCAAACTGGCGGTACATCTATCCAGCGCATTCTAAGCCCTCATGAACGACGACGGTGTCGGGTATATGTCGCTTCTGACCGACGTCCTACCGTTTTTCGGCCAGATTGGCAAAAGACCAGTATGTCGCATCGATAGACAGACATGTCAGGATCGGCTACCCCAAATGCAACAAAAGACGACCACACAAGTGAGTGAGCCTTCATGACCGATTTTGTAGCAACCAAAGCCATGTTCGACCTGCCCGAGGGCGTGATTTATCTGGACGGCAACTCTTTGGGCCCGCTGCCTAAAACGGCTGCGTCTCGTGTGCAGAACATGCTGACCGAGGAATGGGGGCAAATGCTGATCACCGGCTGGAACAAAGCCGGTTGGATGGGCCTTCCCACAGGGCTTGGAGATCGAATTGGCCGCCTGATCGGAGCCGAGCCAGGCAGCGTCGTGACCGGCGATACCCTGTCGATCAAGGTTTATCAGGCCGTGTCCTCTGCCCTTGAACTGAACCCGGCCCGCAAGGTTGTGCTTTCCGACAATGGGAACTTTCCGTCAGACCTGTACATGGTCGATGGCCTGCTGCGATCCCTCGGGAGCCCATACGAACTGCGCGTCGTCGACCCGCAGGACGTCGCAGATGCAATCACCGAAGAAGTCGCAGTCCTGATGCTGACCGAAGTGGATTATCGCACGGGCCGGATGCACGACATGAAGGCACTGACGGAACTGGCCCACGCCAACGGAGTCGTGACGGTTTGGGATCTGGCGCATTCCGCAGGGGCCATCCCCGTTGACCTTGCAGGGTGCAATGCAGATTTCGCAGTCGGGTGTACTTATAAATACCTCAATGGCGGCCCTGGTGCGCCCGCGTTCATTTATGTTGCGCCCCGACTTGCAGATAGTGTGCGCCCGGCCCTGTCCGGCTGGCTGGGGCACGAAGCGCCCTTTGCCTTTGACCTGGACTATCGCCCCGGACGCGGGATTGAGCGTATGCGCGTGGGAACACCTCCGATCATCCAAATGACCGCGCTGTCGGCGGCCATGGACATCTGGGATATGGCCGACATGGCGGATGTGCGCGCCAAATCCATTGAATTGACCGAGCTTTTCATTCGTCAGGTCGAGGCGACCTGCCCAGACTTGCAATTGGACAGTCCGCGCGCGCCCGAGCAGCGTGGCAGTCAGGTTTCATTCCGCTTCAAGGAAGGCTATGCCGCGATGCAAGCGCTGATCGCGCGTGGTGTCGTCGGAGATTTCCGCGCACCTGACACAATGCGGTTTGGTTTCACGCCGCTGTATATCGATGAAAGCGATGTCGAGCGTGCAGTCGGGATTCTGGCGGATGTCATGCAGAACAAGCTTTGGGACACGCCCGAGTACAAAACCCGGCAGCGCGTTACCTGATTTCCAGCCCGGCCCCGATCAGGGCCGCCAACTGGTTGGTGCGCCTTTCAAATTCCTCGGCGTCTGACGCAGTCAGCTTGATCCCCTTCAGCGTGACCGTAAGTGTTTTCGCCGTTTCTTCAGGCGTGTCGAACAGACGAACGCGGCCAGCACCCTGCTCTCGCCTCAGCCATTCGGCATAAAGCGCGGTTAGTTCACCTTCGCCCCGCTCAACAATATCGATGGCCATGGATTTGGTCGTGTCCAGCATCTCAAGCCCATGCGGCGACGCCAAAACCGCAGCCATGCCCTCGGTCTGGGCGTGGATCGCCTTTCTGGCAATGTCCGAAACCGAGCCTTTACCGTTCAGCGCCTCGGCCACCGCTGCGGTCTTTTCCTCGTAATGCCGTTCGGTCAGCTTGCGAACGATCGCTTCCTTGTTCCTGTAATACAGATAAACCGCTGGCCGTGACATCCCCGCACCGCGCGCAATGTCATCCATCGAGGTCTTGCGGAACCCGTATGCGGAAAAGGCCTGAAAAGCAGATGCTAGGATCGCTTTCTGCCGGGATTCGTCACTCGTATCTTTCATGCGCAAATCTCTGACATTTTTTGTTTAATTTGTCAATTGACAGACTGACACTTTGCAACCATTATGTCAGAACCTGCCACAGTTACAAAAGGTGCGCCATGGCGACGGCCCTGAAGATTAACGGAACCCCTCATCAGATCGACCTGCCAGATGATGTCCCCCTGCTTTGGGTTCTGAGGGATGAGGTTGGCCTGACCGGCACCAAGTTTGGCTGTGGCGTCGCCGCTTGCGGCGCCTGTACGGTTCATATCGATGGCGAGGCGGTACGTTCGTGCCAAGTGGCGCTGTCGGATGTCTGGGGTGACGTGACCACAATCGAAGGCGTCGGCACGCCAGAAGCACTGGCTACGATCCAGAAATCCTGGGCTGACCATCAGGTGGCGCAATGTGGCTATTGCCAGTCGGGCCAGATCATGCAGGCCGCTGCCCTGCTTGCGGAAAACCCTGCGCCCACGGACGCAGAGATCGATGAGGCGATGCAGGGAAACCTGTGCCGCTGTGGCACCTACCCCCGCATCCGGGCCGCGATCCACGACGCAGCCTCCAAGTTGAAGGAGGCGTAAGAGATGGCTTCTGTTGGCAAAATTATCCGCCGCACGTTCCTGATCGGCTCGGCCGCGATCGTCGGTGGCGTCGCCTTTGGCGCGTATTATGTCACCCGCCCTGCCCCCAACCCGCTGAAACCGAAAGAGGGTGAAGCGGCCCTGAACCCCTTCGTACTGATCGATCAGAATGGCATCACCCTGTTCGCGCCCCGTGCCGAGATGGGACAGGGCGTGAAAACCACGTGGGCCGCGCTGATCGCCGAAGAACTGGATGTCGATCTGGATCAGATCACCGTTCTGCATGGTCCGGCAGCCGCCGCCTATTACAACTCAGCCATGATGGGCGAGGGACTGCCAAACAAGGGCTACGACATCTCGGACTTCCAGCACAACTTAGGTGAAGCACTGGGGGTTCTTGGCAAGGCCCTTAGCCTGCAAGTCACAGGCGGCTCCACCTCGATGAAGGACGGGTTCGAGAGGATGCGGCAAGCCGGTGCTTCGGCCCGTGAAACGCTGAAACGCGCCGCCGCTGATCGGTTGGGTATCGACCCCTCGGACTTGAAAACATCATCATGCCATGTCATCACGCCAAACGGTGACAAGATCGCTTATACCGATCTTGCAGTGGAAGCGGCCGGACTGGAACCCGTCGAGGTACCTTTGCGAGACCCGTCCGAATGGCGTTATCTGGGACGGACACAACCGCGACTGGACATGGTGGGTAAAGTGACAGGCACTGCCGAGTTCGGTATCGATGTTCGCCTGCCCGGTATGAAATTTGCTGCCGTGCGCATGAACCCCAAACTGGGCGGCGCGATGAACAGCTTTGACGACAGTGGTGCAATATCCATGCCCGGGGTCGAAAAGGTTGTTGATCTGGGCACAGGTGTTGCCGTGATCGCGAACAACACATGGCTGGCCAATCAGGCGGTTGAGGCTGTTGAGATCGACTGGGGCGATGCGCCATATCCACCTGATACCGATGGCATATTCTCAAAGATTGCAGAGGCGTTTGACGAAGCGCCGAACTCGACCATGCGCGATGAAGGCGATGTCAGCGTGACGCCGGATGGCGCAACCGAGGTCACTGCCGAATACCAAGTGCCCTATCTGGCGCACGCCACGATGGAGCCGATGAATGCCACCGCGCTCTATACCGGAAACGCTCTGGAACTGTGGTGCGGCAATCAGGCCCCGACGCTGATCCGTTTTCGCGCTGCGAATACCGCAAATCTGGACACTGAGGCTGTTCAGATTCACACCACCTATCTGGGGGGTGGGTTTGGCCGCCGGGGCGAACTGGATTTCGGAGAAATCGCCACCAAGGTCGCCATGGCCATGCCTGGCACACCGGTCCAGACAACTTGGAGCCGCGAAGAAGACATGCGTCACGACTACTTCCGCCCCGGCGCCATCGCCCGGATGCGCGGCGCTGTTCAGGACGGCAAGGCCGTTCTTATTGACGGCAAGGTTGCAGCGCAGTCCTGCACGCAACAGGCGGTCGAGCGTTACACCGGCTTCCCCGGAGGCGGACCCGACAAAGTGCTGGTCGAAGGGTTCTTCAACCAGCCTTACGCCGTGCCAAACTACCGGATGAGCGGCCACGTCGCTGATCTGGCTGTCCCGGTGGGCTTCTGGCGTTCGGTCGGCAACAGCCACAACGGCTTTTTCCACGAGACCTTCATGGACGAATTGGCCCATGCCGCAGGGCGCGACCCGCTGGACTTCCGGCTAGAACTGATGAGAACCGAACATGCCCCATCTGCAGGATGTCTGGAGGCGGTCAGGGAAATGTCCAACTGGACCGGAAAAACACCTGACGGTGTAGGCCGTGGCGTGGCCTTCACCTACAGCTTCGGCACTCCGGTGGCTCAGGTTATCGAAGTGGTCGACGAAGACGGTGCCATCCGCATCCACAAGGCCTGGATCGCCTGCGACATGGGGCTGGCGCTGGATCCGGAAAACGTCAAGGCACAGATGTTTGGCGGCATGATGTACGGCCTGTCGGCCGCGTGTTTCGGCGCGATCACCTTTACCGACGGGGAAGTTGAGCAGTTCAACTTTCCCGACTATGACGCCCTTCGTATGCATACTGCGCCACAAGTCGAGGTGCGCGTTCTGGAAACCAACCGCCATATGGGCGGCGCTGGTGAGCCCGGCACGCCCCCCTCGATGCCCGCACTGGGCAACGCCCTGTTTGATTTGACGGGAAAACGCGCGCGCAGCCTGCCGCTGGTCAATCAGTTCAACCTGCTGGTCTGATTGCCATTTACCTTCCCCTGCACCGGTCCGTCGCGCGCCCGCACGGTCCGGTGCCCAAGTCAGGCTGTTTTCTGAACTGCCTGACAGGCAATCCCCGCCGCCCATCCCCGCACAGCCATGCCGAAGGCTTCGAACAAGGGGCGTGAAACCGGGTCGTTGATCGCATCCCATTCGGGATGCCATTGCACGGACAGCGTAAATCCGGGCGCGTCCTTGATGTAGATCGCCTCGGGCGTTCCATCCGGCGCATGCCCATCGATCACCACACGCTGTCCGATGCACTTGATCCCCTGCCCGTGCAGCGTGTTTGTCATGACCTCCTGCGCACCAAACAAGTCGTGGAACACACCGTTTTCCGTCAGTTTCACCACGTGGCGCAGCGCAAATTTTTCCTCAAGTGTACCATCGGGCGGCATCCGGTGGTTCATCCGCCCCGGCAGATCGCGAATTTCCGGATAGAGTGTTCCGCCCATGGCCACGTTGACCTCTTGAAATCCGCGGCATATGCCCAGAAACGGCTGACCCCGTTCCACACAGGCCCGAACCAGCGGCAGGGTGATCGCGTCACGCGCGCGGTCAAACTCTCCATGCGCCTCGGTTGCAGGTTCACCATATTCTTCGGGATGCACATTGGGGCGACCGCCGGTCAGAAGAAAGCCGTCGCAAACTTCCAGCAACTCCTCAACCGACACATAACGGGGATCGGCGGGGATCAGCAGCGGCAAACATCCCGATACGTTCGCCACAGCGTCCGAATTCATCGTCCCCCCTGCATGGGTCGGGTATTGATCGTTCATGAGGTATGAGTTGCCGATAATACCAACAACGGGTCGAGACATTCCGCTTTCCTTGTTATTCATCCCCTTGAAAAGGAAGCTAACCGCAGCTTCACAGTCGTGCAAGAATACACCTCCTGCGTGACAGCGCAGGGACGTGTTCAGGGGTGCACAAATACCCCCCCGCGATCAGTCAAGTCACGGCTCGTTTTCCCCGCCTAAAACTTCAAGTCGGAAACATGCGCCAAGTCATTGCTTTGACGGAGATGCTCTCAATGGTCGGACTTAAATCTCGCCGTCCAACCCGGCGGCCTCAATTCCCGCCATCGCAACGGCAGCATCGTTTTCTGACGTGTCGCCGGTCACCCCTACGGCACCGATCACGTCCCCTTTTCGACCCCGCAGCAAGACCCCGCCCGGAACTGGTACGACCTGCCCGCCATACACTCCGTTTACCGCCGCCATAAAGTAGGCTTGCGCCTCGGCCCGTTGCATCTGTGCCGTGCCCGCCATGCCCAGCATGACAGAGCCATATGCCTTGCCATGCGCGATCGCAAAGCGGCCCGGTGCTGCATCATCCTCACGCTCGAACGCGATGACGTGGCCGCCTGCGTCCAGAACAACCACCGAAAGTGGCTTCAGCTCCATCTCGCGGCCTTTCTCAAGCGCTTTGCGGATAATGGTGCGGGCTTTGCGAAGGGAAACTTCCATGTGCATTCCTGTGTCTGCATGTCGAAAGAAGAAAGGGGACGGATCGCCCCCTTTGTATTACGCTGTGGCCGCCTTCAATTCCAGACGGCGCGCGTGCAGGACCGGCTCGGTGTAGCCCGAGGGCTGCACACGGCCTTTGAACACAAGGTCACAAGCCGCCTGAAATGCAATTCCGTTAAAGCCCGGCGCCATCGGGACATAACCCGGATCACTTGCATTCTGGCGATCCACGACAGCCGCCATTTTCTGCATCGCAGCCATCACCTGCGCTTCGTCGACAATGCCGTGATGCAACCAATTGGCCAGCGCCTGAGACGAAATCCGGCAGGTCGCACGGTCTTCCATCAACCCGATGTCGTTGATGTCGGGGACTTTGGAACATCCCACGCCCTGATCGACCCAACGCACTACATAGCCCAGAATGCCTTGTGCATTATTCTCGACCTCGCGCGAGATTTCCGCGTCACCAAGATTGCGGCCCCCTAGCAGGGGAATGGTCAGCAAATCGTAAAGCGTACCTCGGGCACCCGCCGCTGCGATCTCGTCCTGACGGGCCAGTACGTTGACCTTGTGGTAATGTGTGGCGTGCAGCGTCGCAGCTGTGGGCGACGGCACCCAGGCGCAGGTGGCGCCAGATTGCGGATGGCTAATCTTTTGCTCCAGCATATCGCCCATCCGGTCCGGCATCGCCCACATGCCTTTGCCGATCTGCGCCTTGCCTTTCAGGCCGCAGGCCAAACCGATATCGACATTTCGGTCTTCATAAGACGCAATCCAGGGCGTGTTCTTGATCTCGCCCTTGGGCAGCATCGGCCCAGCCTCCATCGAGGTATGAATCTCATCCCCCGTGCGATCTAGGAAACCGGTATTGATGAAGGCGACGCGCGACTTCGCGGCGCGGATACATTCTTTGAGGTTGACCGAGGTACGGCGTTCCTCATCCATGATGCCCAGCTTCACGGTGTTGCGCGGCAGGCCAAGGATGTCTTCGACCATGTCGAAAATCTCAACCGCAAAGGCAACCTCTTCCGGACCGTGCATCTTGGGCTTCACCACGTAGACCGACCCTTCGACCGAGTTACCCCCATCCCGTTGCAGGTCATGCATTGCGATCAGAGTGGTGCAGAGCGCGTCCATCAGCCCCTCGCCTATCTCGCGCCCTTCGGCGTCCAGAACGGCCGGGTTCGTCATCAAGTGGCCGACATTCCGCACCAGCATCAGCGAACGACCTTTCAGGGTCGCCTGCTCACCTGTCGGTGTGGTGAAGGTCAGATCTTCTACCAGTTTGCGGGTAAATTTGGTGTCGCCCTTGGTGACGTCTTCGGTCAGATCGCCCTTCATCAGGCCCAGCCAGTTGCCATAGGCCACGACCTTGTCTGCCGCATCAACACAAGCGACCGAGTCCTCGCAGTCCATAATCGTTGAAAGGGCGGATTCCAGCCGGACATCGGCGATACCTGCGCGATCAGTGGCACCGATAGCGCCAGTCGGATCGATCATGATCTGAATATGCAGGCCATTGTTTTTCAGAAGCACAAAATCCGGCTTGTCTGCCGCGCCACCGAAACCAACAAATTGAGCAGGGTTTGCCAGTGCTGGGGAAAGAACACCTTCTTCGACATGCAGTCCCGACACGTCGACCCAAGACCCACCAGCCAGAGGAACAGCGTCATCCAGAAAAGCTTTCGCCCATGCAATCACCCGTGCACCGCGCGCCGCATCATACCCACCGCCTGTTGGCAGATCGCCTATCGCATCGGTGCCATAAAGCGCATCATACAGGCTGCCCCATCGCGCATTCGCCGCGTTCAGCGCAAAGCGCGCGTTGGTTATCGGCACAACCAGCTGCGGACCCGGCGTCAGCGCAATCTCGGGGTCGACATGCGTCGTGTCGATCTGAAACCCGTCGCCTTCCTCGACCAGATAACCAATTTCCTTTAGAAAAGCCTGATAGTCAGTGGGATCATTGCTCTGACCCTTGCGCGCAATATGCCAGCCATCGATGTGCCCTTGTATCTCGGCCCGCTTGGCCAGAAGCGCGCGGTTCTTCGGCCCCAGTTCAGACACCAGTCGCGCCAGACCCGCCCAGAAATCCTGTGCCGACACACCCGTACCCGGCAATGCCTGCGTCTCGATAAACTCTGCCAGTATTGGATCGATCTGCAGCCCGCTCAGGGTTTGTCTGCCACTCATCTTCCTGCTCTCCTGCGATTGTGTGCCATTGTATGCGTAAGTGACTTAGGCCGAAAGTTTCCGATAGGCAACTTTCGACTTAGCGTTTGGGTTATTCGGATCGAACGGAAGCTGTTTCAAAAACATCAAGGGAATGGCGGGGGCCAGTTGCAGCTCTGGAACGATGCCCCTAACGTCGCGCCAGACACGAACCGATGCGAGGCCCCCATGCGCGACGCTGCCCCCACCACGATCTTCCTGAAAGACTACACTCCGTTTGGTTATCTGCTGGACAGCGTGCACCTGACCTTCGATCTGTCTGCACATGCCACTCGAGTCACGTCGCGTATCGCGATTCGTCCAAACCCCGACGCGACCGATCGCACCTTTTTTCTGCACGGCGAGGATCTGAACCTGATCCGCGCGTCCATCAACGGAACCGAAGTTTCGCCTGATGTCACGGACAAGGGCCTGACCGTCCATGTTCCCGACACCCCGTTCCTCTGGGAAGCCGAAGTTGAGATCGATCCGGGCAACAACACGGCGTTGGAGGGGCTTTATATGTCGAACGGCATGTATTGCACCCAGTGCGAGGCGGAAGGTTTCCGCAAGATCACATATTATCCGGATCGCCCCGATGTCATGTCCACCTTTACCGTGCGTATCAATGGCGACCTGCCGGTTCTTCTGTCGAACGGCAACCCCTCGGGCAAGGGCGAAGGATGGGCCGAATGGACCGACCCGTGGCCCAAGCCTGCCTATCTGTTTGCGCTTGTCGCTGGGGAACTTGTGGCCCATCCTGATCGGTTCACCACCAGATCAGGCCGGGATGTTGAGTTGAACCTGTGGGTGCGTCCGGGGGATGAAGGCAAGTGCGCCTTCGGTATGGAGGCGCTGAAGAAGTCCATGAAATGGGACGAAGATGTCTATGGCCGGGAATACGATCTGGACGTCTTCAACATCGTCGCCGTCGATGACTTCAACATGGGCGCGATGGAAAACAAGGGGCTGAACATCTTTAACTCTTCGGCTGTTCTGGCCAGTCCTGAAACCTCGACCGATGCCAATTTCGAACGGATCGAGGCGATCATCGCGCATGAGTATTTCCACAACTGGACAGGCAACCGCATCACCTGCCGCGACTGGTTCCAGCTGTGTCTGAAAGAAGGTCTGACCGTCTTCCGCGATGCACAGTTCACATCCGACATGCGCTCGGGCCTTGTGAAACGCATTCACGACGCCATCGACCTGCGCGCGCGGCAATTCCCCGAGGATAACGGCCCGCTCTCGCACCCGGTCCGGCCCGAAAGCTTTCAGGAGATCAACAATTTCTACACGGCCACCGTTTACGAAAAAGGTGCCGAAGTCATTGGCATGCTAAAACGGCTGGTCGGGGATGAGGCCTATGCAAAGGCGCTGGACCTCTATTTTGACCGCCATGACGGGCAGGCCTGCACGATCGAGGATTGGCTGAAAGTGTTCGAAGACACCACGGGCCGCGACCTGACCCAGTTCAAACGCTGGTACAGCCAGTCGGGCACACCGCGTTTGACCGTATCTGAAGATTGGGCCGACGGGACCTATACCCTGACGCTGAAACAGCGCACCGATCCCACACCGGGTCAGGCAGAGAAGCTGCCCCAGGTGATCCCAGTCGCCGTTGGCCTGCTGGGGTCAAACGGGGATGAGGTCCGCGCGACCGAAGTGCTGGAACTGACAGAGGCCGAGCAGAGTTTTCAGTTCACCGGGCTTGCGACAAGGCCCACAGCCTCGATCCTGCGCGATTTCTCGGCACCGGTCATTCTGGAACACGATCAGTCAAACGCCGAACGCGCGTTTCTGCTGGCGCATGACACAGATCCGTTCAACCGCTGGCAGGCTGGCAGATCGCTGGCGCAAAACACCTTGCTGCGGATGATCTTGGACGAGGCAACCCCGGACGCCGATTACAATGACGGGCTGCTGGCCGTGCTGCGCGACGACACGCTGGACCCGGCCTATCGCGCCTTGATGCTTGGGCTGCCGACGCAATCCGAACTGGCTGCGGCGTTGCATGAACGCGGCCAGACGCCCGATCCGATGGCAATCTGGTCGGCGGTCGAAACGCTGCGGCAGGCCACGGCACAGCACGTGCAGGATCTGCTGCCCCGACTGCACAGCGAGGCGTTGGTGGATGGCCCCTACAGCCCGGATGCGGAGCAATCCGGCAAACGCGCCCTTGGCAGCGCGGCATTGGCGCTGACCTCTCGTCTGGACGGAGGGGCAATGGCGGCCGCTGTATATACCAAAGCGGATAACATGACCCTGCAACTGACAGCCCTGTCCTGCCTGTTGCGCGCCCGCAAGGGCGAGGCCCAGCTGACCGCCTTCTATGACCAATGGCATCATGACCGGCTGGTCATGGACAAATGGTTTGGCTTGCAGGTGACCATGGCCGCCCCCGAGGCGACACCGGAAACGGCAAAGGCATTGACCGGGCATCCCGATTTCAACTGGAAGAACCCGAACCGGTTCCGCACTGTCATGGGGGCCTTGGCGATGAACCACGCAGGGTTCCACCAGCCGGATGGTGCCGGGTACAGCCTGCTGGCCGATTGGCTGATCCGCCTTGATCCTGTGAACCCGCAAACCACGGCACGGATGTGTTCAGCTTTTCAGACCTGGAAACGGTACGACGCCGAGCGTCAGGGCCAGATGCGCGCGCAGCTTTCTCGCATTGCAGAAACACCGAACCTGTCGCGCGACACGACGGAAATGGTATCCCGCATCCTCGGCGCATGACACCCTACAGCTTTACCCGCCGCAACCGGAACACACGAACACTGGTCATTCTGGCCAGTGTCTACGCGGCCCTGCTGGCGCTGGTCATCCTGTTCGACGCGGCTTGGTGGGTTGTTGGCCTGCTGTCTCTTGCCACTCTCCCCGCAATCTGGGACGTGATCCAGAATACCAGCGCTGGCGTGCATCTGGACCGGGATGCGGTGCGCTGGTTCACCGGCAATCGTAAGGGAGATATCCCGATGCGGGATATCGACCATTTCCGTTTTGACACCCGGTGGGACTTTTCCGTTCGCGTATCCATCGTCCTGAAATCCGGGAAACGAATCCGGCTGCCAGATGAGTCTCTGCCGCCGCATCGGGATCTGGAAACCATTCTGAAACAGGCAGGTTTTCGCGTAAACCGTCATCATTTCACTGTTTTCTGAAACACTGCGTGATCTAAGGGCGCATTGGACACAAAAAACAAAGTTTATTAAGCAAATTACTTGAATGGAGCCTGATACCTCGCCAGACTTCAGACTCAGTTAAGTGTTTTTACAGTTTTGAGTTTTACCATGTTTCGGTCGTTAAGGGCGCTGTTTGCCCAGCCCATATCCAATCCCACGGACGCCTCAGAAGATCTGTGCGCAACGAAATCTGCGCTGGCCGCTGCCCTGCCTGAACATGGGCAGCTCAACATTCCTGTTGCAACGTCGAATTGCGACAATCTGATTGGACATTCCACAATCGAACATGGGCGCTATCTGGCCAGACAGGATCGCTGGACCGAGTTGTCCGATGAAATGCGTGCAGCGGATCAGGATCGTGCCGCCGTATCGGATGGTATGCCGATTGCCGATCTTTTGGCGTTCGGGGCCAGATCTGACGTGGTTCTGGCTGCGGAACATGCGCTGTCGGACGGCAAGGCCATATCCGATTACGATTTGTTGGGCGGCATTTCGGAACTGGAAGGCGAGTTGTCAGACAATCCTGGTGATCCGATGATCGCTGCCGTTGTGGCGCTGGCCCATATCGACCTGGCCTGGGCCTGGCGCGGGAATGCCGCGGACACGACCCTTCCACCCTTGCACAGGTCGCGCTGTGCCGCTCATTTCGACCGGGCCGCTGCTATCCTGCCCAAATGCAAGGCGGGTGCACCGGACAGCCCTCTGATTGCGGCCGCCGGTTGTGCCCTGTTGGCCGGGCAGCGCAAATCAAACGCCCGCGTTGCCGATGAGTACGAGCGTCTGATCACGCTGGATCCGCGCAATCAGCGTCACATGCGCGCGATGGGCAGCCATCTTTTGCCCCGGTGGTTCGGCAGCTACGCAGAACTGGAATTGCAGGCATTGCGCAATGCCGTCCGGACACAGGATATCTGGGGCGCTGGTGGATATACGTGGGTGCAATTCGATGCCATCGCTTTGGACGAAGAGGCCTGCGCGCAGGTCGATGTCAAGTATTTCCTTGAAGGATTGCGCGATATCGTCGGTCTGCGCCCTGACCAGCAGATGATCAATATGTTGTCGGCCTATTGTGCAATCACCATTCAGAATGGTCACGGGCTGAACGAAAAGGCAGACAATGTCCGCGCTCAGATGCGCGACACCGCAAACTGGCTGATCCGCGATCACCTGACCGAGCTTCACCCCCTGATCTGGGCCCATGCCGCCAACGGGTTCAACAACTCGGTCCGCATCAACTCGCCCGAGCGGTTTGCTGCGCGAGGTCAGCGCGACGCACTGCGCGCCATCTCGGATTTGTTCCGGGACGAACTGCGCAGCGGCAAGGATGTGACCTTCACACCGTCCGGTCTGCAGTTTTCCAAGAACTGAACGCGTCAGGATTCCCCCTTGCCCCTAGGCCCTGCCGGGCCTAATACGCAGGCTTAGACTTCTGCGGAAATGAGGCGCGCCATGCTCGACCTGACATACGAAATGCCCAAACCCAAAACCATTGCCGGGGCCAAGCACGATTGGGAACTGGTAATCGGGATGGAGGTGCATGCGCAGGTCTCATCCAATGCCAAGCTGTTCTCGGGCGCGTCCACCAAATTCGGGGCCGAGCCGAACTCGAACGTGGCTTTCGTGGATGCGGCGATGCCGGGAATGCTGCCGGTGATCAACGAGTTCTGCGTGGAACAGGCGGTGCGCACCGGGCTGGGCCTGAAGGCGGGTATCAATCTGAAATCGGCCTTTGACCGCAAGAACTATTTCTACCCTGATCTGCCGCAAGGTTACCAGATTTCCCAGCTTTATCATCCCATTGTGGGCGAAGGCGAGGTTCTGGTCGAGATGGGTGACGGCACTGCGCGCATGGTGCGGATTGAACGTATCCACATGGAGCAGGACGCCGGCAAATCGATCCACGACATGGACCCGCACATGTCTTTTGTCGATCTGAACCGGACCGGTGTCTGCCTGATGGAGATCGTCAGCCGCCCTGATATTCGCGGCCCGGAAGAGGCCGCAGCCTATATCGCCAAGCTGCGCCAGATCATGCGCTATTTGGGCACCTGCGACGGCAACATGCAGAACGGCAACCTGCGGGCGGATGTGAACGTCTCGATCTGTTTGCCGGGTGCTTATGAAAAATATCAGGAAACACAGGACTTTTCGCATCTGGGCACCCGTTGCGAGATCAAGAACATGAACTCGATGCGGTTCATCCAGCAGGCCATTGAGGTCGAGGCCCGCCGCCAGATCGCCATCGTCGAAGCCGGTGGCAAGGTCGAGCAGGAAACCCGCCTGTATGATCCGGACAAGGGCGAAACCCGGTCGATGCGGTCCAAGGAAGAAGCGCATGATTACCGCTATTTCCCCGATCCCGACCTGCTGCCGCTGGAGATCGAGCAGGCATGGGTGGACGATATCGCCGCCCATCTGCCAGAGCTGCCTGACGACAAAAAAGCGCGCTTTATCAGTAAGTTCGGCCTGACCGACTATGACGCTTCGGTGCTGACTGCCGAAGTGGAATCGGCGGCCTATTTCGAAGAGGTCGCGCAGGGTCGCAATGGCAAGCTGGCCGCAAACTGGGTGATCAACGAACTGTTCGGTCGTCTGAAGAAAGAAGACCACGACATCACCGAGTCGCCCGTATCACCGGCGCAGCTGGGTGGGATCATCGACCTGATTTCCTCTGATGCTATCTCGGGCAAGATCGCCAAGGACCTGTTTGAAATCGTCTATACCGAAGGCGGTGATCCGGCGCAGATCGTCGAGGATCGCGGAATGAAACAGGTCACCGACACCGGCGCGATCGAGGCCGCTTTGGACGAGATCATCGCGGCCAATCCGGCACAGGTCGAGAAGGCCAAGGTGAACCCGAAACTGGCGGGGTGGTTCGTGGGTCAGGTGATGAAAGCGACCGGCGGCAAGGCCAACCCGAAGGCCGTTAACGATTTGGTCAGCAAGAAGCTGAGTTCCTGAACCTTACAATTTGTACAAGCCTGCCAGTGGCAACTGTCAGGTTTGTACAATGAGATTTCCACGATTTCTTAAGAAATGGGGTCAGCTCATCGGCTTGACTTCGCCTGTGATTGCACCCTTTCTTCCGACCCAGAGAGGTGAGGTATCATGCAGAACAGATTTGATCAGGAACTCGAAGATCGGCTGGTGCGTTACGCGGCGATCAGCAGTCAGAGCGACGAGACCTCGGCGACCACGCCGAGCACACAGATACAGTTCGACATGCTGAACCTGCTGAAGCAGGAACTGACCGAGATCGGCGCCAGCGATGTGACGCTGACAGGTGACAGCGTGGTCATCGCGACCATCCCCGGCACCGCACCCGGCCCGACGGTAGGCTTTCTGGCGCATGTGGATACGGCCCCCCAGTTCAATGCAACGGGCGTCAAGCCGCGGGTGATCAAGGGGTACAACGGTGGCGACATTTCATTTCCGGACGACCCGGATCTGGTGCTGTCCCCGGACGAAAACCCCTATCTGGCCGAAAAGATCGGACATGATCTGATCACGGCATCGGGCACCACCCTGCTGGGCGCGGATGACAAGGCCGGGGTGTCGATCCTGATGACTGTGGCCCGGCATCTGATCGAAAACCCGGATATCCCGCACGGGCCTATCCGCATTGCCTTTACCCCGGATGAAGAGATCGGGCGCGGCGTTACCGAACAGCTGCCCAAGGATCTGGGGGCGGATTTCGCCTATACTCTGGACGGTGCCGAAGTGGGCGAGATCGAATATGAAAGCTTTTCGGCCGACCGTGCCGTGATCCGGATCGAGGGGGTATCAATCCACCCCGGACTGGCCAAGGACAAGATGGTGAACGCAGCCCATCTGGCGGCGAAGATCGTGCAGACCTTGCCGCAGGCCACCATGACACCCGAAACAACCGATGGCCGCGACGGGTTCATTCATGTCACCGACATGAGCGGTGGATCGTCCGAGATGGAAATCAAGCTGATCCTGCGCGATTTCGAGATGGAGGGACTTGAGGCGCAACGTGACATCGTACGGCAGGTCTGTGCCGCGGTGCAGGCCACGGAACCGCGTGCGACCATCACCTGCGACATCAGCCACCAATACCGGAACATGCGCTATTGGCTGGAAAACGACATGACACCGGTTGATCTGGCGCGTGACGCCTGTCGCGAGCTGGGGATCGAGCCGCTGTCGGTGCCGATCCGCGGCGGCACCGACGGGTCGCGCCTGACCGAGTTCGGTACCCCCTGCCCCAACCTGTTCACCGGAATGCAGTGCATTCACGGGCCGCTGGAGTGGATTTCGGTACAGGACATGGCAGTGGCGACCGAGCTGTGTCTGTCGGTTGTGACCAAGGCGGCACAGGCTGGCGGCAATAATCAGGGCTGATAACCGCCGGTCGGGCGACGGCTCTTTCACCCGGGGGTCAGCGTGGTAAGTTGGCGCGAACAGGTATTTAGGAACACTTGATGCAGCTTTTTGAATACAAGGTCGTCCCCGCGCCGCAAAAGGGCGTGAAAGCCAAGGGCGTGAAAACGGCCGAGGGCCGCTTTGCGGTCTCGGTCGAACAGGTTCTGAACCAGATGGCGCAGGACGGCTGGGAATACCAGCGCGCCGAGCTGCTGCCCAGCGAGGAACGCTCGGGCCTGACCGGATCGACCACAAACTGGCGCAATGTGCTGGTGTTTCGGCGGGTCGTGGCCGAGGAAGTCGATGCGTCGGTGATCGGAGACGTGCCCGAGTTTGACGACACCCCGTTGGCCCAACCGATCCGCGGCCCCGGTGTGGTGGCCGCGCCGAAACCAATTTCGGAAGACGCGAATGAGCCGCCCTTGTCGTTGAAAAGCCGGGAACAGGTTGACCAGGATACGGATACCGCGGGCGACAAGAAAGACGCCTGAGACGGATCAAGGTTTGACCCGCGGTCACACCTGAAACACGCTGTCGACCGGAGATTGAGCAGCTGTCCTGCGGGCAGGTTTGGCGCTGCGGGCGCGATATGTGCTTATCAACCCAGCGAAATCTGTGGCATGTTAGCCGGACAACCGGGAGGGACTTTGAAATGGGTATTCGGCGGACACAGGGGCGGGCACGCCTGTATGACAGCATCCTTGATACAGTCGGCGATACGCCCTGTATCCGGGTCAACCGGATCGCGCCGGAACATGTGACCGTTTATGTGAAGTTCGAAGCGTTCAATCCGGCGGGGTCGGTCAAGGACAGGCTGGCGCTAAACATCATCGAGGCGGCAGAACGGGATGGGCGGCTGAAACCCGGCCAGACGGTTGTCGAGGCGACGTCGGGCAATACCGGGATCGGGCTTGCCATGGTCTGTGCGGCCAAGGGATATCCGCTGGTCGTGACGATGGCCGAAAGCTTTTCGGTCGAGCGGCGCAAGCTGATGCGCTTTCTGGGCGCGAAGGTTGTTCTGACCCCCAAGGCACAAAAGGGGTTCGGCATGTATACCAAGGCCAAGGAACTGGCCGAGGAAAACGGGTGGTTTCTGGCCAGCCAGTTCGAGACTGCCGCCAATGCCGATATTCACGAGAATACGACCGCGCGGGAAATCCTTGCGGATTTCGAAGGCAAGCAGCTGGATTACTGGGTGACGGGCTATGGCACCGGCGGCACGGTCGCCGGAGTGTCACGCATGTTGCGCAAAGAGCGGCCCGATACGAAAATCATCCTGACCGAACCGGCTAATGCCGCCATCGTGTCGTCAGGCTATGTGAATACGCGCAACGACGATCACCAGCCCACCGAAAGCCACCCCAATTTCGAGCCGCACCCGATTCAGGGTTGGACACCGGATTTCATTCCATGGGTCCTTCAGGAAGCCATCGACAATTCCTATTACGACCAGCTGGTCCCTATTCCAGGGCCGCAAGGGATTGAGTGGTCGCGCCGCCTTGCCTCGGAAGAGGGGATATTCACCGGGATCTCGGGCGGGTCGACCTTTGCGGTGGCGATGAAACTGGCCGAAACCGCAGCGCCGGGATCGGTCATGCTGGTGATGCTGCCGGATACGGGCGAGCGTTACCTGTCGACGCCTCTGTTCGAGGGGATCGAAGACGTCATGACGGATGAGGAATATGCGATCTCGGCCTCGACCCCATCCGCGCAGATGAGCGCAGAATAGGGCGCAGCGTCAGGTTCCGATATCCAGGGCCAGCGCGTGGATGCGGGGCACGATGTCGCCCAGCGCCTTGTGCACGGCCCGGTGGCGGGCGACACGGGATTGACCGGCGAATGCGGCGGCGCGGATGCGGACGTTGAAATGGCTTTCGCCGCCTTCCCTGTGGCCTGCATGGCCGCGATGGCTTTCGCTGTCATCGATCACGTCAAGTTCATGCGGGTCAAAGGCGGCTTGCAGGCAGGTTCGGATTTCGTCGGTCACGCTCATTTTTTTGCTCAGCGGCAAAATTTTTGCCGCTCCCCTCTTCTACTTTCGGCTGCTTAGACTAAACTGCTGCCTCCGAGTCGAAAAGATGCGTTCGTGAGGATAGAGCATGGCGAAATCAGACCCCTTCGGATTCGATATGTCCGTTTCCAGCGCCAAGAAAAAGAACCCGCGTGGGCGCCGGGGCATGTCGGGCGCGTCCGAGACCTCGGTCCGGATCTGCGATCACGACGGGTGTGACGAGCCGGGCAAGTTCCGCGCTCCCAAGGCACCGGATGTGCTGGATGACTATTTCTGGTTCTGCCAGCAGCACGTGCGCGAGTATAACCAGAAATGGAATTTCTTCGACGGCACCACCGAGGCCGAGCTGAACGCGCAACGCTCGAAGGACAAGGTTTGGGAACGTGAGACCAAGCCGATGGGAGACCCGGAGGCGCGCGCCTGGGCCCGTCTGGGCATTGAGGACCCGCATCAGGTTCTGGGCGCCAACAGCACGCAGAACAAGGGGCGCACCTCGGGTGGTGGTGGACGTCGCCTGCCCCCTACTGAACGCCGCGCGATCGAGATTCTGGAGGCCAATGACAGCTGGTCAAAGACCGAAGTGCGCAAAGCGTACAAGAAGCTGATCAAGGTGTTGCACCCGGACATGAACGGCGGCGACCGGTCGCAGGAAGAGCAGTTGCAAGAGGTCGTCTGGGCCTGGGACCAGATCAAGGACAGCCGGAATTTCAAGTAAGGCCGCCTTCAATCGCCAGTTGTTTACACAGTTTGAAACGATTGTGAGGATGCTGTCTGGAAACCTGTTTCAATTCCCGCGATAGTGGCAGGGAATAGAACCAGAGCTTTTCCCGGAGCATCCACTGTGCGTATGCCTTTCTTACTGTTGCTTGCCTCGCTTTGCGGGCTGGTCGTGGCGCAGTTCTATCCAACCGAGATGGACTGGCTGTTCCTTTTGTCCCTGCTTTGTGTGTTCGCCAGTACGATCCTTCTGATCCGGGCATGGTTCGACTGGCGCAGGGCCAGCACGTGGATCATCGTGGACGGTTCGAACGTGATGCACTGGAAAGACGGCGCCCCGGATCTGGCGACGTTGCGGCAGGTTCTGGCCAGTCTGAAGCAAGCCGGGTTCAAACCGGGCGTCGTGTTCGATGCGAATGTCGGGTACAAGGTTGAAGGGGAATACATGAACGACCGGGCGCTGAGCCGCGCCCTGGGCTTGCGGGCCAAGCGGGTCATGGTTGCGCCCAAAGGCACGCCGGCAGACCCATTGATCTTGCAGGCGGCGCGGGACAGCAGGGCGCGTATCGTGACAAATGACAGGTTCCGTGACTGGGAGGACGAGTTTCCGGATGTGTTGAAAGCGGATCGCCTTGTGAAAGGTGGTTTTCGCAAGGACGAGCTTTGGTTTTCGCTTTGACCACGCGTCCACAGCTTTACGCAACGATCCGGGTTTCGTAGCGTTCAGGAGTGATACCGACGGGCCCCTGCCCCGAAATAACCGTGTTGGATGCAAGCACCGTGGCACGCAAAGAGCAGAAACCGCCAAAAGCCAAGATCCCGCCGGATCATCCGTTTTCTGACATCGTCAGCGAAGCCTACAGGGTTTTCACCTATCCAAAGCCGACCAGTATCGAGGTTTGTAAGGGCTGCTGCATGGACGCCGACATTGAGGCCGATTTCTTCACGCCGCCCATTGCCGAGCTTCCCCTGCATTACGTTCAGGACTGGTTCTTTGCCGCTTGTGATCCTGCGGGGATAGCCCGCGACACATGGGGTTACCTGCTGCCCCGGATCCTTGAGATTCTGGCCGTGGACGAAGACCCCGCCAGCGTTGGGCTGGAGGTGAGCCTGAACCGGTATGAAACCGGCAACCCAGAGAACTGGTCACCCGAGGAATGGCAGGTTCTGGACCGGTTCCAGCGTGCATATCTGAAACGCGAGATGGCACGGGAACGCGGCTGTCTTGACGATACGCTTTGCATTTTCGCCCTGGCAGGATGGCCGCTGGAGTCGCTGTTCGAACAGGTCGCCGCAAGCCCGGATACCGAATTGGTGCTGCGTCTGTGGCGCGATTGGTGTGCATATTGTATTCCGGGGCGGGACTCGATCTGGATTACCGCATTCTGGAACAGCCCCGGCAATACGCGGGCCTTTGAGTTTTACACCTCGGAAGCGATGCACGACAGGATGACCCGCATCGCGTTCGCCGAGGACACTCCGAAGGATATCGCGGAAAAGGCACTGTCCGTGGCCAGTGTTATCGAGACCCATGCCGATTGGGCAATGGGTGGGATGAGCGGGTCTTGAAACCTGTGCCATGCCGGTGTGATCCCCGGCGGATGAAGACGTCAATCCATGTTTGATTGGTCCCTGATTAGCAACTACTGCACCATAGCGTCCAACAGCGAGGTATGGTCAGGGCACGCGCGCCTATCAGTGGCGCCACGATTTCCGCAACGCGGGACTAATCTGCGAAAACGTCTCGCAACGCGCGTGCCTCGCGCCCGGTCAGGCAGCTTAGGCGCGTTTGGGGGGGCGGTCCTGCGTCTGAAAGCAACCCCGGAAAGAGCGCGCGCAGTTCCTCGACATCGTCGCGGTGCAGCGATTTCAGCGCCATGTCGCCCGGAAACAGGCTTTCGCTTTGCAGACCGTGCGAGGTAAGGATCACATGTTCGGCGCAGGCGATATGGTAGTATGTCACCGCCTCATCCGTCGTCACCTGCCGGATGGTATCACCGTTGACCAGATGAATGGCCGCGCAGAACACGCTTGGTGCACCAAAATAAAGCTCGGCCCGCCAGCCCCCCAGCACAACGCGGTGTTGCGGAGAAAGGTAAAGATCCCTGTCGGGAAGACCCTTACCCAACGCATCGCGCCGGATGCAAACCGGGTTGTATTGGGGCCGGATGCGCAGGATTTGCGCGCTGAGTGTTCGTTTGCCGATCCATTCGATGGGCAGCGTGGTCCCACCGGCCACGCAAACCCGGTCGCCCACAGCCAAATCCTCGACCGGGCGCGGGCCGCAATCCGTTTCGATCAGGGTGCCCGAAACAAAACAGGGCGGATCGGTTGGGTTCAGATCATTCGGGGTGATCTTCCAGTTGCCCGTGGTCATCGGACCGGTTGGGTTATTGGCATCCCAGGCGTAGATCTGCCCACCGACCTGAATAAACTCTCCGGATTCCCCGGTTCCGCGATAGTTTCCTTGGCCAAGATAGGTGTAGGGTTGGAAGGTCGCGCCGCCGTCAAACGACACCATCGACCCGCTGATGATCGCGGGTTGCGTCGTGTTCTGGACAATGAGATCGTTCTGACCCGTCGTATTGACGGTGTGGAGAAGAGCGTTAAATGCCACCGGGATTCACCTCGGCTTTGCGGGCAATTTCCAAAGTCGACCTGTCATTCGACACAGAGCAACATCCCGGAAGGGCCTGCGCTTGGCATTCCTGCGTCACCAACACCCGATCACTAATAAAACGCCCCATAAGACCATTTTATATGTCTGATAAGGTCACTTTACACAACATATAGTTTGCCGAATGCCCACCTGCATGCAGCATTTCGGACACATGGTTCGGCATCTGCATCCGATCAGGCCGCGCTGTCATTGAGGAGCCCAGCGTGATCTGTGCCTTGTACCCGTCGCAGTTGAGGATCACCCGCGCGTCAATAGGGCCAGTTTGAAAGAAAAACCTGCTCACCTTTCCGAGCGGGCGGCTTTCCCTTGCCCTTGCCCGCAATATGTTGCACCACACACGGGTTCAAACCCGGCAATACGGGCCAAAGGATAAGGACAAGGCGAATGGCTGACGGATCGATCGATGTAAACGCAAAACCCACCGAAGATATCTCGGTCCGTGACGTATTTGGCATTGAGACGGATATGAAGGTCAAAGGGTTTGCCGAAGCCACCGACCGAGTGCCCGTCATCGACCCGACCTACAAGTTTGACCCCGAGACGACATTGGCGATCCTGGCAGGTTTTGCCCATAATCGCCGAGTGATGATTCAGGGCTATCACGGCACCGGCAAATCGACCCATATCGAGCAGGTCGCCGCCCGTCTGAACTGGCCCGCCGTGCGCGTGAACCTGGACAGCCACATCAGCCGGATCGACCTGATCGGCAAGGACGCGATCAAACTGCGCGACGGCAAGCAGGTGACCGAATTCCACGAGGGCATTCTGCCCTGGGCCCTGCGCAACCCCGTCGCCATCGTGTTCGACGAATATGACGCGGGCCGTGCGGATGTGATGTTCGTGATCCAGCGGGTGCTGGAACATGACGGTAAACTGACCCTGCTGGACCAGAATGAGATCATCACGCCGAACCCGTGTTTCCGCCTGTTTGCCACCGCAAACACCGTGGGTTTGGGCGATACCACGGGCCTGTATCACGGCACGCAGCAGATCAACCAGGCGCAGATGGACCGCTGGTCGCTGGTCTCGACCCTGAACTATCTGAGCCATGACGCCGAGACGATGATCGTGCTGTCGAAGGCGCCGCATTACAACACCGCCGAGGGCCGCAAAACCGTCAGCCAGATGGTCACCGTGGCCGACCTGACCCGGACCGCCTTTATGAATGGCGATCTGTCCACCGTCATGAGCCCGCGAACCGTGATCAACTGGGCGCAGAATGCCGAGATCTTCCGCAACGTGGGCTATGCTTTCCGCCTGTCGTTCCTGAACAAATGCGACGAGTTGGAACGTCAGACCGTGGCCGAGTTCTATCAGCGCTGTTTTGACGAGGAATTGCCGGAAAGCGCGGCGAGTGCGAGCTTGGGCTAAGCGCCCGGATTGCGCCCGTTCCGGGCGCAATGCCTCCGGCGGGGATATTTTTTGGCCAGATGAAGTCGGATCCGTTACTGTTTTCCGCGCCGGGCAGGTCACTTTGATGAGGGCTTAAGGACATGGCACAGAAGAACGACAACCCTGCCGATCCCTTCAAGAAGGCCTTGGCCGAGGCCACCAAGGTCATGGCCGATGATCCTGAGCTGAACATCTCGTACACCGTCGATCCGTCGGGCCTGTCGGGCGAGTCGATGCGGCTGCCGCAGGTGTCTCGGCGTATGACGCGGGAAGAGGTTCTGCTTGCGCGCGGCACGGCGGACGCTTTGGCGTTGCAGCGCCGGTATCATGATGACGCAACCCATGCGCGCTATGCGCCTCCGGGGGATATGGCGCGGGACTTGTACGAGGCGATGGAAACGGCGCGTTGCGAGGCGATGGGCGCGCGGGACATGCCCGGCACTGCCAGCAATATCGACGTCAAGATCGGGCATGAGGCGATTCGGCGCGGATATGACCAGTGCAAGCAGCCTGCCGATGCGCCCTTGTCGGTGGCGGCGGGATATCTGATCCGGCATCTGGCCACCGGGCGCGATCTGCCGCCTGCGGCCGAGAACATCATGAACCTGTGGCGCGGGTTCATCGAGGAACAGGCCGGTGGCGTGTTGGAGAACCTTGATGACGTGCTGTCGGATCAGGCGGAGTTTGCCAAATTCGCGCGCCAGATGATCAAGGATCTGGGCTATGGCGACCAGCTGGGTGATGACCCCGACGAGTTGGACGACGAGCAGGAGGATCAGGCCGAGGACGACGCCGAGGAACAACCCGATCCCGACAGCACCGGTCAGGATGATCAGGACGAGCAGGACGCGGATGCGACGCCTGAGCAGACGCAGGAAGAGCAGCAGGATCAATCTCAGGCGCAGGTCTCGATGGACGAGATGGCCGAGGATGAGCTTGGTGACGAGGCCGAGATGCCTGATGGCGAAGCGCCGCTGGAGCCGCCTGCCCCGCCGCCCGCATCCGAGGCCGACCCGGATTACAAGGTCTATCTGAGCACGCATGATGAAGAGATTGCCGCTGAGGATTTGGCGGAACCGGCCGAGCTGGAACGTCTGCGGGCCTATTTGGATCAGCAGCTTGAACCGCTGAAAGGCGCAGTGAGCCGTTTGGCCAACAAGCTGCAACGTCGGTTGCAGGCGCAGCAGAACCGCAGCTGGGAGTTCGACCGCGAGGAAGGCATTCTGGACGCGGGCCGATTGGCACGTGTGGTCGCGAACCCCACCACTCCGCTGAGTTTCAAGGTCGAAAAAGACACCGAGTTCCGCGACACGGTGGTGACGCTGCTGCTGGACAATTCGGGGTCGATGCGGGGGCGTCCGATCTCGATCGCGGCCATCTGTGCCGATGTTCTGGCGCGTACGCTGGAACGCTGCAATGTGAAGGTCGAGATATTGGGCTTTACCACGCGGGCGTGGAAAGGCGGTCAGGCGCGCGAGGCATGGCTGAACGATGGCCGCCCGCAGCAACCTGGCCGTCTGAACGACCTGCGCCACATCATCTACAAGGGCGCCGATGCGCCGTGGCGGCGGGCGCGGCCCAATCTGGGCCTGATGATGAAAGAGGGCCTGCTGAAGGAAAACATTGACGGTGAGGCGCTGGAATGGGCGCATCGCCGGATGATCGCGCGGCGCGAGCAGCGCAAGATTCTGATGGTGATTTCGGATGGGGCTCCGGTTGATGATTCAACCTTGAGCGTGAACCCCGCCAACTATCTGGAAAAGCACCTGCGCGATGTGATTGCCATGGTGGAGAAGCGCAAGATGGTCGAGCTGCTGGCGATTGGCATCGGTCATGATGTGACCCGGTATTACGACCGTGCGGTGACGATCACCGATGTGGAACAGCTGGCCGGTGCGATGACGGAACAACTGGCGGCCCTGTTCGACAGTGATCCGCGCGCGCGGGCGCGGGTGATGGGGATGAAGAAGGTCGGCTAAGCTGGCCTTGCCTCCGGCGGGAGTATTTCCCAAAAGATGAAAAGGCGGCGATATCGACCGCCCGGCTGAGGGAGGTGTAGTATGTTCCAATCCTTTGAGGTGACCGCGCGGCCCGAGCAGGGGCCGCCGCGTCTGGCTGCGTTGCGCGCGGAGCTGGCGCGCGAAGGGTTGGACGGGTTTCTGATCCCGCGCGCGGATGCGCATCAGGGCGAGTATGTGGCCCCGCGGGATGAGCGTCTGGCCTGGTTGACCGGATTTACGGGATCGGCCGGGTTCTGTGCTGCGCTGACCGGCATGGCCGGTGTGTTCATTGACGGGCGGTATCGCACGCAGGTCAAGGCGCAGGTTGCGGATGTGTTCACGCCGGTGCCGTGGCCTGACATCAGCCTGAGTACATGGCTGAAAGCGCAGTTGCCCGGTGGTGGTAAGGTGGGCTTTGATCCGTGGTTGCACGCGGCAGGGCAAATCTCGTCCACGCTTGGCGAGCTTGAGGGCACAGGCATCGAACTGGTGCGCTGCGACAATCTGGTGGACCGCATTTGGGTGGATCAGCCTGAACCGCCGATGCAGGCGGTCAAGGCGCATCCGATCGAGTTTGCGGGCGAAACCGCTGACAGCAAGATTACCCGACTGGCCGCAGACCTGCGGCAGGCCGGACGAAAGGCCGCTGTGATTACATTGCCGGATTCGATCATGTGGCTGCTGAACATTCGGGGGTCGGATATCGCCTATAATCCGGTGGCCCACGGGTTTGCGATCCTGCATGACGATGGCCGGGTCGATCTGTTCATGGCTGCGGCAAAACTGTTGAACGTGCAGGATCATCTGGACCCGAAGGTGACGGTGCGCCACCCTACGGAGTTTCTGGACGCGGTGGCAGCGCTGGACGGTATGGTACAGGTGGACCTGAGCACGGTGCCGCAGATCGTGGCGGACGCGTTGGGCGATGCCATGGTGGATGGCGGCGACCCCTGTGCCCTGCCCAAGGCCTGCAAGAACGCGGCCGAAATCGCGGGCAGCGCCGAGGCGCATTTGCGCGATGCGGTGGCGGTGGTCGAAACCCTGTGCTGGCTGGACGCACAGCCCCCCGGCAGCCTGTCCGAGACGCAGGTGGTCACGCGGCTGGAAGAAAACCGCCGTAGGGACAATGTGTTGCAGGATATCTCGTTCGATACCATTGCCGGGACGGGTCCGAACGGCGCGATCATGCATTACCGCGTGACGGACGAGACCGACAGCCGGTTGCAGGACGGTCATCTGCTGGTGCTGGACAGTGGCGGACAATATCTGGATGGCACCACCGATATCACGCGGACGCTTGCCATCGGCTCTGTCGGGGCGGAGGAAAAGACCTGCTTCACCCGCGTGCTGAAGGGCATGATTGCCATGTCGATGCTGCGCTGGCCCGCAGGGCTGGCCGGGCGCGATATCGAATGCGTGGCCCGCACGCCGCTATGGGCGGCGGGGCAGGATTTCAACCATGGTGTCGGACACGGCGTCGGGGCCTATCTGAGCGTGCATGAGGGGCCTCAGCGCCTGTCGAAGGTCAGCCATGTCCCGCTGCAACCCGGCATGATCCTGTCGAATGAGCCGGGATATTACCGCGAAGGGGCCTTTGGCATCCGCATCGAAAACCTTGTGGTTGTGGAAGAAGCCCCGGCCCTGCCCGGTGGCGATGCGGAACGCGCGATGCTGTGCTGGCGCACCCTGACATTTGTGCCAATTGACCGCAGGCTGATCATGGTGGATATGTTGACGCCTGACGAGCGCGGCTGGCTGAACGCCTATCATCGCGACGTCGCGGAAAAAATCCGCCCAAGGCTGGGACATGACGCGCAACTGTGGTTGGATGCCGCAACTGCGCCGATCTGACACCCGCCTGTTACATAGAACGGGCAGAGGAGAGGCCCCAATACGTCGACGGAAGGACCAGAGATGACTGAGATCACGATCCAAAAAGCACCGGGCAAATGGACTGTCCGTTCGGGCGGTGCGATTCTGGGCGAAACGAACAACGCGCTGGAACTGCACGAAGGCGACAAAGCTCCGGTGATTTACTTTCCGCGCGGCGATGTTGCGATGGCGTTTCTGGACCAGACCGACAAGGTGACGAATTGCGCCGGCAAGGGTGACGCGACGCATTTTTCCATCGTCAACAAATCCTCGGTGACCGAAAACGCGGTCTGGAGCTATGAGGACCCGATTTCCGCCTTGGCCGAGATCAAGGGGTATCTGGCGTTTTATCCGGTAGACTCGGTGAAGGTGGAGCAGATCTAAAGGAGCCGGACAGGGTTTCAGCGGAGGCTTCGGGAACGCTTGTCCCGGTCGCGGGAGCCTTATGAATGTTCCTCGGCCGCGGTGGCTGCAAGGGCCCGGTTGTACGCCTTGAGCGCGTCGACATGGTAGAGCGCGCCGACGGGTGTCTCGGACCCGTCCTGTTCCAGAACGATAACCGGAATGCAGGGTATGTCATCGCGGTCGAAATAAGGCATCGCGGCCTCAAGCGTGGCGCTGGCCTGAATGCACAGGCCCTGTTCGATCAGGGCGCGCGCCTCGTCCGCAGTGATTGAGCGGTCATCCCCGATGGGGCGCATCACCGCCCCGGCGCGCAGCATCGCCAGCAGATAAGCCTGCGGCCCGGCGGCCAGGTGGACATCGCGGCGTTCCAGCTGGGTCAGGAAGAACGACCGGTCCACAAGGCGCGACGCCAATGCGGTGGATATGGATACAGTCACCATCACGGCAAGGCCGATCTGCCAGTCTCCGGTCAGTTCAAAGACGATCAGAGTGGTCGAGATCGGGGCACCCAGAACGGCAGCAGCCACCGCGCCCATTCCGGCAAAGGCATAAAGCGTATGCGTGCCGGACACATCCGGCAGCAGCCCAGTGGCGATCAGTCCGAACGCCAGCCCGGTCAGCGCGCCGATCATCAGGGACGGTGAAAACACCCCGCCCCCCATGCGCCCGCCCATGGTGATCGCCACAGCCACTGTCTTGGTCACCGCAAACAGGATCGCGGTAGTCAGCACCAGATCACCGGTCAGGGCGCGGATCGTGGTCTGATAGCCGACACCGATGATATGCGGGAACCAGATCGCCATTAGCCCCAGCATCCCGCCGGACACGGCCGGGCGCAGCCAGCCCGGAATGGACAGGCGGTTCTGGATATGGCTGCCGATATCTTCAGCAAAGAAGATCGACCGCATCAACAGCAGCGCGACAAAGCCGCAGATCAGGCCGAGGATCAGGAAGGCGGGAAGTTCGACATAAAATTGCAGCGATCCGGGCGTTTCCAGCGTGAACTCGGTAACGTCGCCATATTCCAACCGGTTGATCACCGTTCCAGCGACCGAGGCGATGACGATCGGGGCAAAGGCATGCACGGCGAAGTGGCGCAGCACGACCTCGAGCGCGAACAGGGCCCCGGCGATGGGGGCGTTGAAGCTGGCTGATACGGCGGCGGCGACAGCACAGCCCAGTAAGTCGCGGCCCGTGATCCCGTCGGCATGGATGCGGTTGCTTACCCAGGTGGAAATCACCCCGGCCATATGCACCACGGGGCCTTCGCGGCCCGTTGACCCGCCCGAACTGAGCGTGATCAGCGAGGCAAAGAACGAGGCAATTCCGGCCTTGACCTCGACCCGCCCGTCGGTGATGGCGGACCCTTCGATCACATCAGCGACGGACCTGACGCGCCCGTCATTGGTAAACCGGTTCAGGATCAGACCCACAACCAGCCCACCGATGATCGGGATGATCAGGATCATGAACCACGGCAGTTTCTCGGCATGGCTGTGCAGCAGCAGAACGTCGTCGGTGTCATAGAGATAGGCCTGCAACGCGCGGATGGCCTTGCGGAACCCAAGCGCCATGAAACCGGCGGCAATACCGATGACCAGCGCGATGAACCAGAACTGGATCTGGCTTGGTCCCCGGCGCAGCATCACCCGCCACGCATCCTTGATCGCGGCCAGAGCCTGATTGAACTGGTTGCGCAGAACGGTGCGGGTCGACTGGGTCATTGGCCCTCGGGGATCATCACGTAACCCTTAGTAAGCCACGGAGCACCCTAATAAAAGTGAGATAGCGACAGTGTGAAGCCAATTCGTGCCACGGGCGCATCAGGCCTGCAGCAGGGCCCGGGCGGCGGCGCGGGCCTCGTCCGTGATGGTGTCGCCCGCCACCATGCGCGCAATCTCGTCCACCCGGTCGGGTTGGGCCAGAGGGATGACGGTGGACAGGGTTTGCCCGTCCGTGACCTGTTTCTGCACCCGCCAGTGATGCGCCGCACGGGCAGCGACCTGCGGGGAATGGGTGACAACCAGCACCTGCCCGCCCTGTGCCAATGACGCCAGCCTGCGCCCGACCGCGTCGGCAGTGGCCCCGCCCACGCCGCGGTCAATCTCGTCAAAGATCATCGTGCGGGCGCTGTCATCGCCCGACAGGCACACTTTGAGCGCCAGCAGGAAGCGGCTGAGTTCACCCCCCGAGGCGATCTTGTTCAGCGGCCCCGCAGGCGCGCCCGGGTTGGTGGCCACGGAAAAGGCCACCGCGTCGGTCCCTTCGGGGCCGGGTTCAGCCGGGGTGAGTTCGGTCCGGAACACAGCGCGTTCCATCTTGAGCGGGGCCAGTTCCGCCATGACGGCAGCGTCCAGCCGCCCTGCAGCAGCTGCGCGGGCCGCGCTGAGGTCGGTGGCGGCATTATCATAAGCCTTTTGTGCCGCCTCCACGGCGGCACGTCTGTCCGCCAGGTCGGCGTCGCCTGCTTCCAACTGGTTGAGGCGGGTGCGCAGAGTGTCGGCAAACGCGCCCAGATCATCCGGGGCCACGTCGTGTTTGCGAGCCAGTGCGCGGATGGCAAACAGGCGTTCCTCGGCCTGTTCCAGTTCCGAGGGGTTGAAGTCCAGCGCCTGAAGGCAGGTGTTCACGCCATCCTGCGCCTCGCCCAGTTCAATCATCGCGCGCCCCAGCGCGGCAATCGGTTCGTCCAGCTGACCACCTGCGTTGCCGGACACACCTTCCAGCCAGCGGATAGCGTCGGACATCGCCCCTTCGGCACCGTCCCCGGTCAGCATGGCATAGGCGCGGGCGACATCATCGCGGATACGCTCGGCCCCCTGCATCATGCGGCGACGGGCATCAAGTTCGGCATCCTCACCGGGCTGAGGATCAAGCTGATCCAGCTCGGCAACCGCGTGGCGCAGGAAATCTTCCTCACTTCGGACGGCAGCCAGAGCGGCCTCGGTCTCGGCCAGTGCCTTGCGGGCGCGTGACATGTCGGTCCAGGCGGTACGAACGGATGTCAGCCGGTCCGAAACCCCGGCGAAATCGTCCAGCATGGCCCGGTGGCCACGCGGGTTCAGCAACCCGCGGTCATCATGCTGGCCATGCAGTTCGATCAGGGTTCCCGATAGCGCCCGCAGCACATCGCCCGAGCAGCGACGGTCATTGACCCAGGCGGTCTTGCGCCCCTCGGCGGTGTTGATCCGGCGCAGGATCAGCTCATCCCCGCCCGGCAAGCCCGCTTCGGCCAAAATCGCATGTGCGGGATGATCGGCGGAAAGCTCGAACTCGGCCACAACCTCGCCCTGCGCCGCACCCTGTCGCACCAGTTCGGCCCGCCCGCGCCAGCCCAGAACAAACCCCAGAGAATCCAGAAGGATCGATTTGCCCGCGCCGGTTTCGCCGGTCAACGCATTCAGGCCCGGCTGAAAACTGAGTTCCAGCCGGTCGATGATCAGCATGTCGCGGATATCAAGGGCGCGCAGCATCGGGTCTTCAGCGTCCCAAGCCTAATGCCATGGCGATTACAACCACTCACCCTTGATGGTCTGACGATAGATCGTGCTGAGCCAGTTGTTGCCACGGCTCTTGAGCTGGAGCCCGCGTGAGGTCAGCAGCTTGTAGGCATCGTCATACCATTCCGAAGATTGGTAGTTGTAGCCAAGGATGGCACCAGCGGTTTGCGCCTCGTCCAGCAGGCCGAGGGACAGATAAGCCTCGACCAGACGATAAAGCGCTTCGGCGGTGTGGGATGTGGTCTGGAAATCCTCGACCACGACGCGGAAGCGGTTGATGGCGGCGACAAAGTGATCCTGACGCAGGTAGTATCGTCCGATCTCCATCTCTTTGCCGGCCAGATGGTCAAAGGCCAGATCGAATTTCAACACTGCCGAGGTGGCATATTCGCTGTCGGGATAAACCTCGATCACGGTGCGCAGCGATTGCAGCGCCTGAAAGGTCAGCCCCTGATCGCGCCCGACCTCGTCAATCTGGTCATAATAGCTGAGCGCCAGCAGATACTGGGCATAGGCCGCATCTTCGTCCGTTGGATAGAAGTCGATATACCGCTGGGCCGCGGCCCGGCTTTCTTCGTAGTTCTTGTCGGAATGGAATGAGAACGCCTGCATGATCAGCGCGCGCTTGGCCCAGTCGGAATAGGGATACAGACGCTCGACCTCGGAGAAATACCAGGCCGCGTCATCCGAGCGATTCTGCGACAGTTCGTATTCGCCACGGGTATAGATCTGTTCTGGTGTGAACCCTTCCAGATTCTGATCCCGGTCCGCGCCCTTGTTGCCAAAAAGGCCGCCTGCGTTTCCACATGCCGTCAAAACTGCTGCCAGAAGAACCGCGCCTGCGAATCTGACTGCCGCCTTGCTGCCAACCATACCGCCCATCCTTGTCGTCTTACTTAAGAGGGTTCGCCCCGAATTGAGCCATGGTCTAGCACAGAAAATTCCGGTGCAAAACGCCTTATGCAACATCTGGCGCAAATGTCGTCAGAGTTGATCTGATCAGGCGACTTCGGGAATTTCGTTTACGATCAGGCCCTGCCCCGGCAGACGCGCGGCCTGTTCCGGTGTGCACAGAACCGGACGCACCGCACCGGGTGTTTCAAACAGATTGCGCAGCAATGTGTTGGTCAGCGAATGACCCGACTTGTCGCCCGTGAAATGGCCCAGAATCGGCCCACCTGCCAGGTAGAGGTCACCCAGAGCATCCAGCATCTTGTGGCGCACGGCTTCGTCGGCGCGGCGGAACCCGCCCGGTGTCAGCACCTCACTGCCCTGCACCACCACAGCGTTATCCAGGGTACCGCCAAGGGCCAACCCGTTTTTGCGCATGGCTTCGACATCAATGCGGCGGCAGAACGTGCGGCAATCGCTGAGTTCGCGCGCGAAAGACCCGTTGCGCATATCCAGTGTCTTGGTCTGGCTGCCGATTGCGCTGTCTTCGAAATCGATGTGAAAGTCGATGATTAGCCCATCCGCGGGCGCGATGCTTGCGCTGGCCCCTTCACGCGAGGCGGTGACGGTCTTCAGCACCTCATAGGCCAGCACCGGGCTGGCCTGACGGCGCACGCCTCGGGCCATGATACCGCGCACGAAATCGATCGAAGACCCGTCCATGATCGGCACTTCGGGGCCGTCGATTTCAATCAGTGCGTTGTGAACACCGCACCCAGCCAGAGCGGCCATGATATGTTCGATGGTGGATACCGACACCCCGGCGTCATTCACCAGACGGGTGCAAAGCGGGGTCCGTTCGACCACGTGATAGATCGCCGGGATCATCGCATCGCCCAGATGGATATCCGTCCGTTTGAACCAGATGCCATGACCAGCTGCAGCCGGTTTCAGGATCATGGTCGCAGGCTTGCCGCTGTGCAGCCCGACGCCTTTAAACGTGACCGGAGATTTGAGCGTATGTTGCAAAATGGGCCTCGGCGAGTGGTGTCCAGCCTTCTGGGGCTGTGTTGGACACTCAGTTAAGGAAGCCCGCGTCAAGGCTCAACTCACTCTTTGTAACCGAATGAAACATGTATGTAACAGATCGGCAAAACCCTGCTTACCTATTCGTAAGCCACTGTTTTAAAACGAATTAGGGCCGCCAAATGGCGACCCCATGAGTGGATTTTGTTACCGCGATCAGTTGGCCTGACGGCGCAGGAAGGCCGGAATTTCGATACGATCCTGATCCGGGTCGGCCTCATCGTGAATCGGTGCCGTGGCTTCGGACTGGCGCAGAACGGGCTGCTGACGCGGCGGTTGGGCCGGTGTGTCAGAGGCGTGCCCAGTCATCCGGTCGATCAGCCGATTGAAGCCAAACCGCGAGCGTTCTTCGGGTTCGTGATGCGAAACCGCCGCTTGCGGGCGGGTCGCAGCGGCGCGCTGAGCTGCCGTGGGAACCTTCTGAACCGCTGCCTGCAAACGCTGGAGTGCTTCGGGCGACGGGGTGCCTGCGACAGGCGCGCGCGGGGCAACAAAAGCCTCGGGCGCCGGTTCGACATGCTCGGGCTGCGGCTCGAATTCGGCGACGCGCGGCTGATAGGCCGGGGGCGGCAGATCGTCCTCATCCCGCTCGTCGAACGGCTGGAACTGCGGCTGGGCGGGCTCTTCCGCGGCTTCAAACAGCGAAGGTTCGCGGTTTTCTTCCATCTGCGGCGCGGGCTCTGCCATTTCGGCGGCTGCGGGCGCTTCTTCGCGACCGTATTCTTCGGCCGAAACGGTGCGGGTCAGCGGCTCGGACATCGAGCGGCGCGCGACCGGAATGTCAGCCGTTTTTTCGGTGGCGTCGATGCCGGTTGCAACAACCGACACGCGCATACCGCCTTCCATGGCGGTATCTAGCGTCGAGCCGACGATGATGTTCGCCTCGGGGTCCACTTCCTCGCGGATGCGGTTGGCGGCTTCGTCCAGTTCGAACAGGGTCAGGTCGTGCGAACCGGTGATGTTGATCAGCACGCCTTTGGCGCCTTTGAGGCTGATTTCGTCCAGCAGCGGGTTCGCAATGGCTTTCTCCGCCGCCTGAATGGCGCGATCTTCGCCGGTTGCCTCGCCGGTGCCCATCATGGCTTTGCCCATCTCGTCCATCACGGCGCGCACATCCGCAAAGTCGAGGTTGATCAGGCCCGGGCGCACCATCAGGTCGGTTACGCCTTTGACGCCCTGATACAGGACATCGTCAGCCATCGAGAACGCCTCGGTAAAGGTGGTTTTTTCGTTGGCGAGGCGGAACAGGTTCTGGTTCGGAATGATGATCAGCGTGTCGACGACCCTTTGCAGCGCCTCAACGCCGTCTTCGGCCTGACGCATCCGCTTGGCACCTTCGAACTGGAAGGGCTTGGTCACGACACCCACGGTCAGCACACCCAGTTCACGCGCGGCCTGCGCGATGATCGGAGCAGCGCCGGTGCCGGTGCCGCCGCCCATACCTGCGGTGATAAAGCACATATGCGCGCCCGCCAGATGGTCGACGATCTGTTCGATGCTTTCTTCGGCAGCTGCGGCACCCACGGCCGGACGGGCCCCTGCCCCCAGACCTTCGGTGACCTTCACACCCAGTTGGACCCGCGCCGAGGACTGGCTTTGCTGCAGCGCCTGCGCGTCGGTGTTGGCGACGACAAAATCGACGCCGTCCAGCTGTTTTTCAATCATGTTGTTGACAGCGTTACCGCCCGCACCGCCAACGCCAAATACTGTAATCCGAGGCTTCAGTTCGTCTTGCCCGGGCATCGAAAGATTCAATGTCATGCTCTGTCCGCCTGTATTTATGTTCCGCCAAAGCGGTGTTTTTCTTACCTATCCTTGCTCGATTCTAGCGGGCTGATGCGAAAAGGTCACGTCAAAAATCGCGATTCACCACAAAATATGGAGGAAATAAGGCAGAAACCGGCGGCATTTCGCAGGTACTGCCAGATATAGCGGAAACGCCGGCGACCATCACAAGGCAGACGACCCCGGCGCGAGGACTCAGCCCTTCGTCACGCTTTGGTCGACCATCATTTACACTGCGGAAAACTGCTCAGGTCCTGCCGCGAGGCCTCTGCCGGGCCTTGTGGATATCTTGAGGGATAAATCGACGCGCTGCAACCGGATTTTTCAACTGAGCGGCGCACTTGGACAATTCAGGCTGGTTTCGGTGATGCTGCGAACCTCCTGAATTTCGCTTTCTGCAAACGAGGCCAGACGCACCATCAGACGGCCTTCGTGCAGGAAGGGCCACCAGCAGACGGGAATACCATCCGGATCGTTGTCATAGAGAAAGCAGATCTGACCGTTTGGCGTGGTGATCTGCCCATAGACACAGCCCTGCCCTTCTTGCCGCCAGACCGAGATGTGACGGTTCAGAAATTGCTCGGTCCCGACGAAATAGCCGCTGCGAATCTCATGGAAGGTGAGCGTTTTGCCGACGGCGGCATCCAGAAATGCCTCGGGCGTGATGATGGTCTGGGCCGAAACCCACCCCGGCAACAGGGCCGCACACAAAGCGGCCCGGCACAGGGGGCTACCAATTGTCACGGAACCACCGGACGGCCCGCTTGAACGGGCGCGCGGCGTAGGTGTCGACCGGGATTTCGAAATCCCACCATTCGTCCTGTGGGTGCGCCGCAAACAGGCTGAGCCCCACGGAGGACGAGAACGCCGGACCTGTCGCCGATTGCGGCAGGCCATGCACCCGCAGCGGGCGACCCAGACGCACGCGTTGACCAAGGATGCGGGTCGCCAGACCGTCCAGCCCCATGATCTGACTGCCGCCACCGGTCAGAACGATCTGCTGGCTTGGCATATGTTCAAACCCGGCCGCATCCAGACGCACGCGGACCTCTTCAAGAATTTCCTCGACCCGCGGGCGCATGATGCCGATCAGTTCGGCCCGGCTGACGGTGCGGCGGTCGTGTTCCCAGTCACCGGTATCGCCGCCAATATCGATCATGTCGCGGTCATCAGCGCCGGTCGCATGAACGCCGCCATTGAACGTCTTGATCCGTTCTGCCACTGCCGCGGGCACGCCCAGCCCCATCGAGATATCGGCGGTCACGTGATCGCCGCCCATGCGCACGCAATCGGCATAGATCATGTGTTTCTTCATGAAGATCGAAACGCTGGTGGTGCCGCCGCCCATGTCGATACAGGCCGCGCCCAGTTCCTGCTCATCCTCGACCAGCGCCGAAATTCCGGAGACATAGGCCGAGTTTGCAATCCCGGCGAGTTCCAGATCGCAGCGTTTGATACAGCGCACGATGTTCTGGATCGCCATCGCATCGACGGTCAGCATGTGCATATCGACCGCAAGGCTTTGACCCATCTGCCCGCGCGGGTCGATCAGGCCCGAGCGGTTGTCGAGCGCAAAATTGACTGGCTGTGCGTGCAGCACTTCACGCCCGTCGCCGTAATCCGGCACGTCGCAGGCATTCAGAACACGACCCACTTCGGCCTCGGACACCAGTTGACCATCCAGATCGACCTGCGCGTCCAGCCCGTAAGAGCGCGGGTTGGCCCCCGAGAAACAGGCGATGACGTGATCGACGCGAATATCGGCCATCTTCTGCGCCGCTTGCAGGGCGGTGCGGATGGCGCGTTCGGTTTCCTGCATGGCGGTGACTTCGCCAAACTGTACGCCGCGCGAACGTGTCGTTGCGGCCCCGATAACCCGAAACCCCGTCTGCCCCGCCATTGAGCCGATGGTGTTATCTTCACTCAGCCGGCCCGATCCGTCGAAACGCAGAACGAGGCAGGCAATCTTGGAACTGCCCACATCCAGAATCGCGATCACACCGCGTTGCAATGCCTGGCGCCGCATCTGACGCATGGCGCGTTGAGACTGATAAAGATCGGTCATCATGCTCGTTACTGCCCGTTACTCATTGTCACTTTTGTATTCCACCAGTCTTCGCTGGCGGCTTTGGTCATTCGAATGGTGGGACGCTGGCCAAGGCGCATGTCGACCACGGCCACGTCGCGTTCCAGAAGGTCCTGCACCTCGTTCACCGCAAGCACGCGTTCCAGCGCGCGCACCGGGCGTTCGGTCGGCAGCATGATGCGCTGGCCACGGTCCAGGACCAGATCCCAGCGCCGTTCACCCACGCGCACCAGCCCGCGCACACGGTTGCCCAGGCTGCGGGCGGTCTGGAAAATCTCGAGCGCCTGCGCCACATGGGCATCCGCGCCCGCACCCGCGATCAGCGGCAGGTCGGCATGGTCCTTGCGAGAGGTGGTTTCCTTGACATGCGCGCCGGTCTCGTCGAGCAGTTCGAGCCCGTCATGCGTCCGCCAGACAATCACGGGCTGACGCTCGACCACGTTGACCTGAAGGATGCCGCCGGGGCGGATGCGGACGGTTGCCGATTTCACCGGATCGAGCCCGGTGATCGTGTCGCGTATCTGTTCGACATCCAGATCCCAGGAACTGATCGGAAAATCCAGAGGCACGACCTCGCGAATATCATCGGACAGGCTGGTGCCTGCCCCGTCGATGGCCATCAGGTTGACCATGAACTCGGGGCGTTCCTGAATCGAGGTGCGTATATCGGCGATATAGGTACCAAGCGCCTCGCGCCGGTCCTGAGAGGCAAAATAGACGCCAACTGCCGCGGCAATGGCGCAGATCGGCAGGCCAAGCTTGACGCCCAGACGGATGCCCGGCGTCAGCATCCAGCGCTGAAGACGATAGCTGAGGCGCGACGGGGCCGGATCGCTGCGGCGTGCGGTGCGGGAAAACACCCGCGCCCCGCGCAGACGCAGAATGGGCTGGGTGTCATGCGGTTCCGTATCTGCCGAGGCAAAATCGGCATCCGGCCCGGCAAGGGGTTTGGTGCGATGGATTTCCAGAGAGCGGCTGGCGATTAACGGTTGCATGAGGCGTCCTTAACCATCCAGGCGCAGAGCTGGCCAAATGTCATGCCCAGATGCGCGGCCTGTTCCGGGGCCAGTGAAGTGGGCGTCATGCCCGGCTGGGTATTGGTTTCCAACAGAAACAAACCATCAGCACCCGCGCTGTCATCCCAGCGAAAATCGGTGCGGCTGACACCCTTGCAGCCCAAAGCATCATGCGCGCGCAGGGCATAATCCATGCAGCGATCAAAGATGTCCTGCGGGATATCGGCGGGGACCACGTGCCATGATCCGCCGGGTTTGTACTTGGCGTCATAATCGTACCAGCCGCCATCGGTCATGATCTCGGTCACGGTCAGGGCGCGGTCGCCCATCACGGTCACGGTCAGTTCGCGCCCGGCCACGTATTTCTCGACCATGATCTGGTCGGGCATGTCTTCGGACAGCTGCGGCGGGCCATTGGCGTTTTCGTGGACGATGTAGATGCCGACGCTGGACCCTTCGTTATTGGGTTTGGCCACATAGGGCGGTTCCATCACATGGGCGCGGGTCACCTCGGCACGCGGGACGATCACACTGGGGACAACGGGCAGACCTTCGGCCTGATAGACGTCCTTGCTGCGTTGCTTGTCCATCGCAAGGGCCGAGGCCAGAACACCCGAATGGGTATAGGGAATCCGCATCCATTCCAGCATCCCCTGCACGCAGCCATCCTCGCCCCAGCGGCCATGCAGGGCGTTGAAAACCACATCCGGCTGAATATCCAACAGGCGCGCATAGAGGTCGGGACCTGCGTCCAGTTCGACCACTTCAATACCTTCTCCCACAAGGGCGGCCGCGCATTCGCGCCCAGAGCTGAGAGACACCTCGCGTTCCGCCGAGGGGCCGCCCATCAATACCGCCACTTTGGGGTTTGTCCTGCTCGACATACCCAATGTGCGCCTCAATGTCCCCGGACCTTATGTGGTGGTCCGTACTGCGTTTATGCCTTTGATCCGTCGCCTGAATTTGCCTGTTTTGGTCTGACGGTCGGGGCTTTATTCTTTTAGCGGATCACCGACCCGCATGATTTCCCACTCTAGCGTGATGCCGCTTGTTTCGTAAACCTTTTTTCGCACCTCTTCGCCCAGACCTTCGAGGTCGTCAGCGGTGGCGGTGCCGGTATTGATCAGGAAGTTCGAATGTTTCGGGCTCATCTGTGCCCCGCCGCGTGTCGCGCCGCGCATTCCGGCATCGTCGATCACTTTCCACGCCTTGAGGTCATGCACGTCATCAGCCTGCCCGGTCGAGGAAAAACCGGCCGGGTTGCGGAAGGTCGATCCGGCGCTGCGGTCCTTGGTGGGCTGGGTTTCGTCACGCTTTTTCAGTTGCGCTTCCATTCGGGCGTGAAGGTCATCGGGATCGCCGGACGGGCCTTCGAACGTGGCCGAAATCAGAACGGCGCCTTCGGGCAGGTCGGACTGGCGATAGCGAAAGTTCAGATCCTCGGGCGTCAGGTCCCGCAGGTCGCCCTGCCGGGTGACAATGGTGGCCTTGCGCAGCACATCCGCCGTGTAGCTGCCATAACAGCCCGCATTCATCCGCACCGCGCCCCCGATCGAGCCGGGGATAGTGCGCAGAAAGGTCAGGTCCACGCCCGCATCCGCCGCCTTGCGCGCAACATGTGCATCCAGCGCCGCCGCGCCCGCAGTGACGGTGTTGCCCTCAACTGAGATGGCGTTGAACCCGCGCCCCAACCGGATCACAACGGCCCGCAAGCCACCATCGCGCACGATGAGGTTCGAGCCGACCCCCATCGGAAAGACCGGCACATCATCTGGCAGATCGCGCAGGAAGGCCTGCAAGTCTTCGACATCGGCAGGTTGGAACAGATAATCCGCCGGCCCACCAACGCGGAGCCATGTGAGGTCAGACAGGTTGCGCGCTTTGGACAGGCGGCCCCGGACATCGGGAAGAACAGGGGGAAGCAGAGTCATGTAGTCGCGCGCACCGCCAGGCTGCGCCCACCGACCCCGCCCATGATTGCGGCGAAAAGGAAGGGAAGAACACCGGCAGTCAACCAGACCAGCGGGCCGAACGCCTTGTCTTCTTCACCCGTTCCGACACCAGCCAGCACGACGATCAGCCCCAGACCAACCGCGGATGTCAGCCCGATCAGCCACAGAAGGCTGCGCAGGCCAAGCCAGCGGCCCGCCGTAAACCCGGCAGCGGCACCCAGAACGAAGGAAACGAGCGGCAGATAGGCAAATGTGGCGATTGTCGCCATGACAGACCTCCTGAAGTTGGCCGGTTATTCTTTGGCCGCCTTCATGCCCTGCATTTTCGACTTTGTCCAACGGGTCAGATAAATCACCGGCCAGCGCAGCACGGACATGCCCATTGCCAGCACCAGCAGCCCGATCCAGGGGCCGTTTTCATAGGTGACATAGCCGACGATGGGAATGCCCACGATGATCAGGATATAGGCGCGCGTCCAGTGGTTGTCGGTGCTGGGGATCAGCGCAAGAACGTTGGCAGCAAAGCCCCACAGGGCCGCCAGAGCGATAGACCATGTCATTCTGCGACCTCGCGCCCTGTCCATTTGCGCCAGTAATACCGGATGGGGTTGCGGAACATCGACACGAACCCTGCAAATGCCGCGACCGACCAGAACCAGCCGTGGACATATCCAAGCCACACGATAAGCATTGGTGCGCAGACCAACAGGACAAACCCCGGCGGGAATTGCAGCCGCATCGGCAACATTGCCACGATGGTGGCGCAGATCACCCAAAGCGCTGCAAAGATCATCGAATAGTCCATTCGCCCCTCCGAGGACACGCGACTGTTGCGGTCAGAGTATCACACTTTTAAGTTGTGCAACAAACAAATGACGCGTCAAACAGCTTGTTTTCTTTGCAATCTCTCGGGCAGGCCATTGGCCCAGGCGCTGATCGTACCGGCCCCGAGGCAGACGACCATATCGCCCGGACGGGCCTGTTCGCGGACGAGGCGTTCAAGGTCGTCTTCATCCAGCAGCGCGCGGGCGTGGCGGTGGCCGTGACGGATCAGGCCCTGCACCAGATCGTCGCGCGACGCGCCTTCGATCGGGTCTTCACCAGCGGCAAAAACCTCGGCAATGGCCACGACATCGGCGTCATTGAAACAGGTGCAGAAATCGTCAAACAGGTTGGACAGGCGCGAATAGCGGTGCGGCTGATGCACAGCAATCACGCGGCCTTCGGTCGCCTGACGGGCGGCCTTGAGAACGGCGGCTATTTCGACCGGGTGGTGGCCGTAATCGTCGATGATGGTGACACCGTCGATTTCTCCGACCTTTGTAAAGCGACGGTTGACGCCGCCGAAATTGGCCAGCGCATCGCGGATTTCCGCAGCTTTCATGCCCAGATGACGGGCGACGGCAGCGGCGGACAGCGCGTTTGAGACGTTGTGATCGCCGGGCATCGGCAGGGTACAGCCTTCGATCATCTTGTCTTCGTATTGCAGATGGATGTCGAAATGCGCCACGCCGCCCTTGTAGGTCAGGTTCACCGCCCGCACATCCGCCTGCGCGTTGAATCCATAGGTGCGGACACGGCGGTCGGTGATGCGCCCGACAAGGGCCTGAACCTCGGCATGATCGGTGCAGCAGACGGCCAGACCGTAGAATGGCAGGTTCGAGACGAATTCGTAGAAACCGTCGCGCAGCCTGTCGAAATCACCCCAATGTTCCATATGCTCGGGGTCGATATTGGTGACAATGGCGATGGTTGCGGGCAGCCGGTTAAAGGAACCGTCGCTTTCGTCGGCTTCGACCACCATCCATTCGCCCTGCCCCATCCGCGCGTTCGATCCATAGGCGTGGATGATGCCGCCATTGATCACGGTCGGATCGAAATCGCCTGCAACCATCAGTTCGGCCATCATGGTCGTCGTGGTGGTCTTGCCGTGCGTTCCGGCAATGGCAATGTTCGAGCGCAGGCGCATCAGTTCGGCCAGCATGTCGGCGCGGCGGACAACGGGCAGACCTTGGGCGCGGGCTTGGTCCAGCTCCGGGTTGCCCGGTTTGATCGCGGTCGAGACAACCACGACGGCGGCGTTTTCAAGGTTTTCGGCGCGCTGGCCGACGAAAATCTCGGCCCCCAAACTGGCCAGACGGTCAGTGATCTTCGAGGCTTTCAGATCGGAGCCCTGCACCTGATACCCCAGGTTCAGCAGCACCTCGGCGATGCCCGACATACCAATCCCGCCGATGCCCACGAAGTGGATCGGCCCTACGTCCTGCGGCAGTTTGGTTGCTGGGTTCATGTGGTCTCCTTCTGCGCCAGCTGCTCGACCAGAGCGACCAGACGCTGGGTGGCATCGGGCGCCCCGACCGACAGGGCACCATGGGCCATTTTCTGTGCGGCTTCGGGGTTCGTGAGAACTGTGGTGATTTGCTGTGTCAGCGTGGGAACGTCAAGCGCATTTTCCGGGATCATGATGGCCCCGCCGGCCTGGACCAGCCCGCGCGCGTTGGCGGTCTGATGATCCCCAGCGGCAGCAGCAAACGGGATCAGGATCGAAGGGCGACCGATGACCGAGATATCGGCCACGCTGGACGCGCCCGAGCGCGAGATCACCAGCTGCGCATCCGACATGCGGCGGGGAATGTCATCGAAGAAGGGCTGAACGTCGGCGCGGATACCATGGTCTTGGTAGAATGCGCTGACCCGTTCGCCATCTTCATCCCGCGCCTGATGCGAGACACGGATATGCGCGCGAAGGTCTTCGGGCAGCGCGGCAATCGCACCGGGCACTATATCGCTGAGGATGCGCGCGCCCTGCGAGCCACCCATCACCAGAACCGACATCGGATAGTCACCCGGCGGGATATACCCGGCGGCGGCACGGTCCAGGACCGCGGCACGCACCGGGTTGCCGGTGTGAATGCCATGCGCGCCTTCGGGCAGATCCGTCGGCCAGACGCCGCAGGCCACCTGCGCAACGCGGGTTGCAAACAGCTGGTTCACGCGGCCCAGTACCCCGTTCTGTTCATGGATCATCCGCGGTATTTTCAGCAGGGTCGCGGCGCCCAGCGCCGGGATCGACGGATAACCGCCAAAGCCCACGACAACATCGGGTTTGTCGCGCATCATCTGGAAGATCATGCTGGTGACACCACCAGCGATAATCGGGCCAACCATCGCCTTTGCCGCCAGGCCGCCACGGGCGAAGGTGGCCGAGGACGCCTCGACAATTTCGGTCGAATGGGGAAAGCCACCGGTATAGCGCGCACCGCGCGGGTCGGTGGACAGGCGCACGCGCCAGCCCTTGTGCAGCATCGCCTCGGCCAGCGCCTGAGCGGGGAACATATGGCCCCCGGTGCCGCCAGCCGCAATCAACAGGTAAGGGTTCCCCATTATCCTCGTCCGCGCAGAATATCGCCGAGTTCGCCCTGTGGGCGGGTTCGGGTGAAGGCCAGCAGCATGCCAACGGCAATACCGCCTGCAATCAGGGATGAGCCGCCATAGCTGACGAACGGCAAAGTCATGCCCTTGGCCGGCAGCAGACGTACCGCAACACCCATGTTGATCATCGCCTGAACGCCAAACATGCAGGCCAGTCCCGTGCCCGCAAGACGAATGAACATGTCGCGTTCGCGCATCAGCCGCAGCAGCGAGCGCACGACGATCAGCGCATATAGCGCAATGATGATCATGACAAGGATCAGGCCGTATTCCTCGGCCGCGACGGCGATGATGAAATCGGTATGGGCATCGGGCAGCGACCATTTCACCTGCCCCTCTCCCACGCCGACGCCGAACAAGCCGCCCTCGCGGATGGCATTGGTGGCATAGCCCAGCTGGGTTGTGGGATCGACCTCTTGATTTAGAAAGCCGTCGATGCGGCGGGCAAAGTGTTCAGAATTCGAATAGGCCAGCATCCCGCCCAGAACGACAACACCGGCCATGCCCAGCAAAAGCAGCATAGGTGCCCCGGCCACGAAATACATGACGCCCCAGCCGAACAGGATCAGGCAAGCCTGACCGAAATCGGGTTGCATAACCAACATGGCCACGATGGCCATGCAGAGCGCAAAGGACCACAACCGCCCCGGAGGGCCATTGATTTCCTGTGAGGCGGCCAGCAGCCACGCGGCCACGACGACAAAGCCGGGTTTCAGAAACTCGGACGGTTGCAGCGAGGCGAAGCCCAGCGAGTACCAGCGCACTGCGCCCTTGCCGAAATCCGTACCGAACACCGGCAGGAAGACCAGAGCGACGAAGGCCCCCAGAAAACCAAGAACGGCCAGACGCCGCACCAAGGTTGGAGACATCATCGAGGTCAGCAGCATCGCGATCAGCGCCAATCCGCCGAACAAGGCCTGACGCTCGACATAATGGAAGGGATCGAACCCGTTGCGACCGGCCAGTGGCGGTGAAGAGGCCAGCCCCAGCAACAACCCGATGGTAAACAGGATCAGAACGCAGGACATCGTCCAGCGATCGATAGTACGCCACCATTTCGGTAGAATCGGTTCTCCGCGCTGGTCCTGGACCGCGCCATACACCATCTCAGTCATGAGATACCGCCACTCTCTGCCTCGTTAACGCCCCGTTTTCGGGATCTGGCTGAGAGTCTACATGCAATTTGGCGATCAGGCCAGCCTGTTCAGGAGCAAATCGGGATTTCCCGCCCAAGACCCGCGCCGCACGCCCGGATCGCCGGTCAGCCGTTTTACGACGGCCACCGGACGGGAGGAGGTGGGCATCAGACCTTGCTTAGCAGCAGCGGCACATCCAGCAACCCCGCCACACCGAACAGTTCGGCCCTGGGGGGCGGCGTGTAACCGTTGATCGCGTCAGCTTGCAGGGTTCCTGCGGCAGAGGACCAATACCAGTGGGTGTTGTCGAAACGCGTTGCAGATGTTTCGAGGTTCTTGAAGATGGCTTTGATCTGCACCCCATTGAGAACATTGGGCGACTTTCGCTGCATCATCGCTATTGCCCCGGCAACAAGGGCCGAAGCCCCCGAAGTGCCGCCGAATTCAGTATACAGCCCGGCAGGATCGTCCACCGCCTTTTTTCGGGTTTTGACCGCCGCGGCAAGGCTGCCTTCGACATAGCCCCGCGGGCCCGGCACATCCAAGGTCACCAACCGTTGAGGCGCGAATTCGACAATCGGGATCGCGTCACCACTGCCGTCGCGTTTCAGGTGATGTTTCGGGTTTTCCAGATGGAAGTCAGTGGCCGAGGCTGCATCACGGTCCAGACGAATTTGATAGCGGTTGTAGATCTCACCGTCATCCGAGGGGGCGGACACGGTCAGATCAGCAGAGTGGTTTGAATACCCGGACCGGGTGCCATTATAGTTGACGGCCCCCACCGAGATGATCCCGTTGGTTGGATCACCGGACAGGCTGGCAGGGTAAATCAGTTCACTTCGACCGTCATTGCCAGCCGCGCAGACCACCGGAATTCTCGTGCTGACCCATTTGATGATCTTGTCCAGCGCCGACCATGCCACCGAGATGTCGCGCGCGTCGCCGTCGGGTTCGTCGCGCCTCGTCTCGTGCAGGCGCGTCTTTTCGTGCGAGTCCAGACCCGGATAGAACGGCTCGGTGCCAGTGGCAGGGCGAAATCGATATCCCGGCCAGTGGTCCGGGTTCGCGGCATCGCGCGGAAACAGGATGACATGCGCGCCTTTGTGGAGGGCATAAAGAAACGCCGCAATCAATTCTTCCGGGCTGGGCGAGATAGACGTCGTGATCGGAATAATCCTGCTTTTGGGATCAACCCCATAATACGCCGCGATATTGCCGGTATTGCCGAATTGATCCGCCGCAAAGCTGGTTCCGCAGGCCAGCCCGGCACAGCTGGTGCCGTGCCCGGCATAGCGATCGTCATAGGCATCGATGTAACGCTTGACGCCAAAACCCGACCTCAGCCCGGCAATCACCCGCCGTTCCTGAGAGGTCAGGCCCGGAATGCCCAAGGGGTCCTGAATGCCCGACAGATGTTGTACCTGCTCTTCGATATGCTCGGCCCCTGCCCCAACGGTAGACCGGTCGATGTATTTGACGCCGAATGGGTGGCTGGCCAGATCAAGGGCGTCGTCCCGAATGACCCTGTCCGCCGGAACCGGTCCGATATCCGGCGCTTTCAGGTTCGGGTGATGCGGGGCCACGCCCATGTCGATCAGGGCGATTTTCGCCTCGTCCAGAGCAGGACCTGTGAAATCCCAGATCGCGATATCGATTTTCGGGCAGGTCTCTCCATCAGCGGGTGGGGGCGCCTTGACGGTCAAGGCTTTGATCGCGACCAGATGCCAGAGATAGTAATAGCGTGCGTAGTCTTCGTTTCCTGCGGTCATTTCGTCACCTCGCGTTGATCCTTAGCCCAGCCATTCGTCTTGTGCTTCGTCCATCAGTTCGTCCAGAACCTCGGTCAGGTAAGCCACGGTTTTTCTGGCCAGACTTCGCCCGGCGGCTGTGTCGCTTGGATAATGCAGACCGGCCCATTCGCGGTTTTCAGCAATCCGCTGGGCGCGGTGGAACAAAGCGACAGTGCCCGGATGTTCGGGGATCAGCCGCGAGAACAGTTCGGCAATCGCGAAGGATTGGTAGGAGTGGTTCGAGGGGTAAGCCGCATGAAAAGGCACCGGAAGGAAGGGCCGGATCAATGGCTGGATGATATTGGGTCTGGGCCGGCTGAAGCGGTTCTTGTAGGTCAGGCCGATTTCATTCGTTAGTTCCAGCAGGATCGTCATCAGCGCGCGGGTCGCATCAAAGCCGCCCTTCTCGTCAATGCCCAGCGGACTGAGATATTCATCAATACCAAAGCCTGCCTGCGTCACGATTTCCTCGCGCCGCGTCGCCTGATTTGACCACTTGAGCCGCCCTTGCAGGATCAGCAGGTATTCGGTTTCCTTCATGCTTTCGTCAGGGCCCGGTGGCGGCAGAAGATCGATGTTTTCCCAGATTTTGCCCAGCAGTCCGGATGCGGGCAGCATACCGATCCGGCACAGATCGCGCATCTCGCGCCAGCCGAAGGAAGCATCGCTGCCGCCGACGTCAAAATCGCTGCGGTTCCGGTTACGATTGCGATTTCTGTTTCGGTTCCGGTTTCTGTTCCGATTGCGGTTTCTGTTGCGGTTCCGGTTCAGTGCGAATGCCGAAGATGCGCTCATCGCGACGGACGCCGCGCCGAGGGCAGAGCGTTTCCCGATCTCATCGTCTATCGAACCCATTACGCCTGCGTCAGCCTTGAGCGGATCGATGAACCGCTCGTCCTGCATGAAATCACTGAGTTTGCGCAGCGTTTCATCGTCCAACACCTCTGGATCCAGCGCGTTGATCGCTTTACTGTATTGCAGGTAACTCTCTCTCTGGGCATCGAAAATGAAATTGTTCAACTCAGATTGGTTCGCCCCCAATGAGGAGCCGAGACCACCGGTTCCGGCAAGATTCATCAATTTCACCACTTTGCAGGAAATCAGCTCTCCACGTCGGGCCATCATTCCAAAATCATTGAGCGTGGACACGTAAGACATAAGTAAACCCCCTACTTTTACCCCTACTTCAAGCGTGTTGCGGCAACCCGATCCGGGACAGGCCGCTTTCCATCAGTTGCGCGCTGAACCGCGTTGGCACCGGGAACCGGTCCTGCTGGATGCAGGCCAGCGACATGTCCGGTTCCAGATTGGTCAGCCGCTGCAAGGCGAACTCGCCTCGCTGCCGGTCACCTGCGTGCCCGTAAGCCGCAGCCAGATAGCGCATGACGGTTTTGAACTGTGGTTGAACCTCCATCACGGATTCGCCGAACCTGATGGATTTCTCGAACTCGCCATTGACCAGCGCGGCGACACATCCTGCCCCGTCAAACAGATGCCGGTACGGGCTGTGCCGTCCGATAAGCCGTGCCTTCTGCGCGGCTTCCACCGCCAGCGCGGGGCGATCCGTGTAGCAATAGAGCATGGCTGCTGAATCCCAACTCATCGCCCGATAAGGGCTGAGCTCGAGCGCGCGGTCGACCAGATCCTGCGCCACCGAAAACTCTCGGAACACGTAGGAATGAACGTGGGCGACAAGGCCCAGAACAGTGCCGTTATCCGGGTCAGCCTCGACAGCGCGGCGGGCCAGATCGCGCGCCTGCGCTTCCAGTGTGGCATCCCAGGTTCCGTACCGTTCGCCGACCTTGAAGGTCGTGACGTAAGCCAGCCACGCCAGATAGACCGGCTTGGGATCAAGCTCGTAAGCCGCCAGAATATCCGCCTCGAGCTGGTCCAGTCCCGGCCCGGTCATGGTCAACAGGTGATGCACGGCGGCAACGGCGGTTTTCGCCGCGTGATGGGAGGCCGGGTCGCGCATGTGGCGCCCGTTCAGCAAGGCCGTCAGCAAGGCGTCAGTGGCATAGCTGATGAACGATGTCAGGCCCGAGCAGTTCTGCCCCAGAAAGTCACCCTGATCGGCCACCACATTCTGGCTCCAGATCACTTTTCTGTCTTCCGACCGCATTGCGGTGGCGGACACTTGCAACATGCTGCCACAGGTCGAAGCGCGACACTGAAGGAAAAGATCAGGCCCAGCCGACAGTGGTTCCTTTGGAAGCGCAACCTGCGGCACCCGGTAATCCTGAACCTCGAGCGCTTCGGTTTCGGTAAGGGATTTGGACAGCTGTTCCGCAACGATGTTGGACACGAATGCCGCGGTTTCGGAACCACCCCCTACATCCGGAGACAACAGACCGATCACGAAATTCGGGCGCGGTAAGGTGTACGACAGCCGTTCGGACCGGTAGGCCGTTGGGTTGGCGGGAACAGGAACCGGCTGTTCTTTCCCGTCCTTCTCATATGGAACGTCGATTGTTGCGCGGGCCACTTTGAACAGCTCGAGCGAGGCACCGATATTCTTGAGATTGGGCCGCCCGATCGAGTTGAACAGGAAATCCTGCCGCCCGCGCAGCGCATTGCGCACAACGCTTGAGACCAGAACCTCGCCGGATGAGCCGACGCTTTCGATCCGGGCCGCCGTATTCACAGCGTCACCGATGATCTGCTGGTCAACCTCGAACGTGTCGCCCAGATGTATCCCAATTCGATACCCTTTTGCGTACCGGTCGGGGGCATGGGTCAGGACATTCTGCACCCCCAGCGCAGTTTCGACAGCGGCACGCGCGCTTGGAAAAACGGCGCACAGCCCGTCACCGGTCAGGCCGGTCACCCGGCCCCGAAAGCTGTTAACCAGATCGCTGACGCAGTTCAGATCGCGGCGGATTCTGGCCAGTGTCTCAAGCTCGGCCTCGCGGACGGCGGCAGAGTAATCACATGCATCAAGGAACAGGATCGCCCTGAGCCGCGCCTTGGGAAGTTCGCTTGGATTGTTCAAATTCAGATTAATACCCATGATCGTGTCTCGGAACTCTTTAACTTGTTGAAATGTGCCACCCCGAAAACAGGCGGGCTGGCACGCATCAGAGGCGTGTTGTGATTGCAAATGCAGCCGACGGGTGTGAATGGCGCTGCATTGCGCGGGACGGGCCACGGGCCTGAATGGAAATCACGAGGCATTAATCGGCCCGCTGATGAGATTTGGTTTCCAGAATGCGTTAAGTTCAAAATAATAAGGGTAATTGTATTGTTTTAGTGAACTTCCGTCGACATATTTTTATTTTTGCACATATTTTTCGGTGCAATTTGGCCAATTTACCCGGCATCTGTGGCGCTTTGTGCTTGGCGGGAAAGACGGGCTGACGCGGCAAGACTTCCCGTTAGGAGTGCGCGAGGGCTGACCCCGGTCAAGCCTTTGGCATTGGAGCTTCCTGTTGCCGCTAAACCGGGCGGACGGCATGACACGACAGCGGCTGACTGGTACCGGAAATCGATTCTCCAAAAAGTATCTGAACGTTGCCCGGCCCTCGCCGTTTCAGCCGGTCAAGCCAGTCGCCACCCTGTTCGGTGGCCCAACATGTGGCGGGACCAGGTGCCTCGCACAACCTGAACGGTGCCGCAATTTGACCGGACTCGGGAGTGGTTTTCTGTGATCTGCACTCTTCCAATCCCGCCCCGAGACGCGCGCGCAAAATCCCGACAACCAGCCCAAACCGGCCCCCGCGCAAGGGTGTCACCGCCCGCAGGCCCCGATTTACCGGGAATCATTCACCTGACAACTAAATCCTTTGCCTCAGGCCCGATGCGCCGGGTTTCACCCTTGTCATCGCCGAAAATCCACGCCAAGGGCGGTGCATGAAGTTCGATACGATCATATTGGGCGCCGGAGCGGCAGGCATGATGTGTGCGGCCCGTTGCGGTGGGCGGGTGCTGGTAATCGACCACGCCAAGGCGCCGGGCGAGAAAATCCGCATCTCGGGCGGAGGGCGGTGCAATTTCACCAACATGTATGCGGGGCCGGGCAACTTCCTGTCGCAAAACCCGCATTTCTGCAAATCCGCGCTGGCCCGGTTTACGCAGTGGGATTTTGTCGACCTGGTGAACCGGCACGGCATCAAATGGCATGAGAAAACGCTGGGGCAGTTGTTCTGCGACGGCTCCTCGAAGCAGATCATCCAGATGTTGCTGGACGAGATGAGCCGCGCCGGCGCCGAGCTTTGGGTGCAGACCGCGCTGCGTGATCTGCGCAAGGATGGCACCGGATTCGCGCTGGAGGTCGAGCGTGAGGGGCAGCGCCTGCATCTGACCTGCGCCAATCTGGTACTGGCCACGGGGGGCAAATCCATCCCCAAGATGGGCGCGACCGGGCTGGCCTATGACATTGCCCGGCAGTTTGGCCTGCGGGTGACCGACACCCGCGCGGCGCTGGTGCCGTTCACCTTTTCGGATGGCCGGTTCAAGGACCTATCCGGTGTTTCCCTGCCCGTGCGGCTGTCGAATGACCGCACAAGTTTTGACGAAGCGCTGCTGTTCACGCATCGCGGCCTCAGCGGACCGTCCGTTTTGCAGCTGTCCTCCTATTGGCGCGAAGGCGAGGAGATCGGCGTGAACCTGATCCCCGAACTGCCCCTGTTCGATCTGCTGCGCGCACAACGGCAAAATGCAGGGCGCAAGGCGCTGACAACGGCACTGGCGCGGCATCTGCCGTCCCGGCTGGTCGAGTATTTAAGCCAAATCATCCCGATGTCCGGCAATCTGGCCGATCAGTCGGACGCGAAACTGTCTGATCTGGTCGCGGCCCTGTCTGACTGGCGGCTGGTACCGTCGGGAACCGAAGGGTATCGCACCGCCGAGGTCACGCTGGGCGGGATAGATACCGATGATCTGTCATCGAAAACGATGGAGGCCAAGTATGTCCCTGGCCTCTATGCGATTGGTGAAGCGGTGGATGTCACCGGGTGGCTTGGCGGCTACAACTTTCAATGGGCATGGTCATCGGGCCATGCCGCAGGTGTCGCCATTGCCGCCAAGATTTAACCTACGACGTTATACCCGCGACCGCGCATGCAGTTGCGCACGATCACTTCCTGGTTCTGGGTGTTGCTGATCGCGCTGGCACCCACACCGACCAGAGCACCGGCGGCCGCCGCACGGCCCAGATCGCTGGCGCTGTTGTCGATGATCGCTGTGGTTGCCGCCGCACCAGCCGCGCCGATGGCGGCAGCGCCCGCGGTGTTGCTGTCCAGCGTCGGGCGAGACCGGGCCAGCGCCTGACAATTGGCCAGATCGGACTGGTAGTTCGGACCCACAGGCCCGTCGATGATGGGAACATAATTCGCCCCGCTATTGGCGCAGGCCCCGGCCAGCGCAACGACGGGAAGGATGGAGAGAATTTTGCGTGCAGACATTTCCGCTTCCTCTTTATTGACCTGGAGGTGACGCAACCTCAATTCCCACAAAGTGTCAATCTGATTGAAAAATGTCCACATCTACCGGCGGGCTGTTGCAGGTGCGGCCTTAGCACAGCCGTTTTTGCACCTGCGCCGTGAAGTCGTCGCCACGCTGTTCGAAATTGTCATATTGATCAAAACTTGCCGCCGCCGGAGCGAGCAGAACGGTCTCGCCCGCCTGGGCTTCCGCCATGGCCTGCGCCACTGCCGCCTCCATCGTGGTACAAACCTGTGCGTCGACCGTCAGCTGCATCGCAAAGCCCGCCGCCTCACGACCGATGACATAGGCTTTTATCACTTGATCCGCTGCTGCGTTCAGAGCTGCGACGCCGCCTTCTTTCTCAAGCCCGCCACAGATCCAGCGGATCTGTTTGAACGCAGTCAGCGCCTTCAGGGCGCTATCGACATTGGTCGCCTTGGAGTCGTTGACATAGGTTACCCCGTCCGCCTCGGCGATGATCTGGCTGCGGTGCGGCAGGCCCGGGAACGCGTGCAGCGCATCCTCGATCACGCGCGGCGCTAGGCCCAGCGACCGGCAGGCCGCATAAGCCGCACAGGCGTTCTGGTGGTTATGGGCACCGGGAAGGCCTTTGATCGCGCGCAGGTCGATAGACCCGGCCTGCCGCCCCTTGCGGTATTCCGACAAAAACCCCTTGCGCGCGAAGACCTGCCATCCCGGCCCGGTCAGCTTTCGCGTTACCGAGATACGAATTACGCGGTCATCCGCTGGCCCTTCGGCCAGCTGGCCAGCAAGAAAGGCGCCTTCGGTTTCATCGATGCCGACGATCGCACGGTCCGGGCCGCCTTCGGCAAAGAGGCGCCGTTTGGCCGCGAAATATCCCCCCATGCCGCCGTGGCGGTCCAGATGGTCGGGCGACAGATTGGTAAACACCGCCACATCCGGGGTCAGCGCACGGGCCAGTTCCGTCTGGTAGCTGGAAAGTTCCAGCACCACGACCGAGCCATCGCCACCCGGATCGATATCCAAAACACCGCGCCCGATATTTCCGGCCAACTGCGCCTCGCGCCCGGCCGCGGTCAGGATGTGATGAATCAGCGCCGCGGTGGTGGATTTCCCGTTCGAGCCAGTGACCGCGATGACCCGTGGCGGAGTGTCATAGTTGTTCCACTCCGGCCCCGCGAAAGAGCGGAAGAACAGGCCGATGTCATTGTCGACCGGCACGCCTGCATCCAAGGCTGCGGCAACCACGGGGTTGGGTTCGGGATAAAGATGCGGAATGCCCGGCGAAACGATGAGCGTGGCAATGGTGTCAAACGCCCCCTGTTTGCGCAGGTCGGCACAGGAGAATCCTTCGCCCTCGGCTATGGCGCGGGTTGTCGGGTTGTCATCCCAGCAGACCGGCTCCGCCCCGCCTGCGCGCAAGGCGCGTGCGGTTGCCAGACCGGACCGGCCCAATCCCAGAACCGCAACTTTCTGCCCTGAAAAGCCTTTGACCGGGATCATTCTACACACCTTCTTTGATTTGGATTTGGATTTGGATTTGGATTTGGAGGCCACACTGCACTGAAGAAAATCACAATGACAAGGGGCGTGTCAGGCTCGCGCTGCGGCGCGAGCCGGGCCCAACAGGTGGCAGGAGGGCCGCAGGCCCACCGAACCTGGCGGGAGCCTTACCGCACCTTCAGCGTTGCCAGACCGATCATCGCCAGAATCAGCGAGATGATCCAGAAGCGGATGACGATGGTCGGCTCGGCCCAGCCTTTTTTCTCATAATGGTGATGGATCGGGGCCATCAGGAAGACCCGCTTGCCGGTGCGTTTGAAGTAGAGGACCTGAATGATCACGCTCAGCGCCTCGACCACGAACAGGCCGCCGACGACGGCCAGAACCAGCTCGTGCTTGGTGGCAACGGCAATGGCGCCCAACGCGCCGCCCAGCGCCAGCGACCCGGTATCGCCCATGAAGACCGCCGCCGGGGGGGCATTGTACCACAGAAATCCCAGACCCGCACCAAAGAGCGCTGAGGTAAAGATAAAGATCTCACCGGTGCCCGGCACGTAATGCACGTCGAGATATTCGGTAAAGTCGACGCGGCCCACCGCATAGGCAATCACGCCCAGCGTCGAGGCGGCGATCATCGCTGGCATGATGGCCAGCCCGTCCAGACCGTCGGTCAGGTTTACTGCGTTGGCGGCCCCTACGATCACGACAATCGCAAACGGGATATAGAAGATGCCCAGATTGACCAGCGTGTCCTTGAATACGGGTACAGCCAGCTGGTTCTGCAACGCTTCGGGGTGGTGCAAAGTCGCCCAAAGCGAAGCCAGCACGGCAATAATCACGCCCAATGCGAGGCGCATCCTGCCTGAAACCCCCTGCGTGTTCTGTTTTGAGACTTTCGCGTAGTCATCCGCGAATCCGATGGCCGCATAAGACAGGGTCACGAAAAGCACCATCCAGACATAAGGGTTATCCAGTCGCGCCCAGACAAGGGTCGAGGTCACAAGAGCCCCGACAATCAGCAAACCGCCCATTGTTGGCGTGCCTGCCTTGGAAAAATGCCCCTCGGGGCCATCATTGCGGATCGGCTGGCCCTTGCCCTGCTTTCTGCGCAGCACGTTGATCAGGGGTTTTCCGAAGATGAACCCAAAGATCAGTGCCGTCATGAAGGCACCGCCTGCGCGGAAGGTGATATACCGGAAGAGGTTCCAGAAATCCCCGCCATCCGACAGAGCGGTCAACCAGTACAGCATGACAATACCTTTCTCACACGAGGCGCACGGGCGTGATCACCCATCAAGCGCGCCCCCTTGCCCCATTTTGCGCAGACCGTCAACAATCGAGGCCAATCCCATGCTGAGGGAGCCCTTGGCCAGCACAGTATCGCCATCCCTGACCAGCGAAGGCAACTGTTCGGCCATCTCGGTGCTGGTTTCGGACCAGAGGCCGCGTTTCACCGGAGGCAGCGCGTGGTGCAGTGCCCGCATCAACGGGCCGATACAATGCACCTGATCAACATGTGCCATCGCTTTGGCATCGGCCATGGCGGCGTGCATCGCCTCTTCCTGCGTGCCGAGCTCTTTCATGTCGCCCAGAAAGGCGATACGGCGTTTGCCTTGTGACGCGGCGAGCACGTCCAGCGCGGCCGCCATCGAGGTCGGGTTGGCGTTATAGCTGTCATCCAGCAGTTCGATCTGTCCGCCGCCGGGCAGGGAAAGGCTTTCCCGTACACCGCGCCCCTTGACCGGGGACCATGCGCGCAGACCCGCAACAGCCTGATCCAGATCGACACCCAGTTCAACGCAGGCTGCCAAAGCCCCCAGCGCGTTCATGGCGAAATGCGTACCGGCAGAGTTCACCTCAAAACGGAATACCTGATCACCAACGGCAGCTTCGGCATTCACGGTGTTCGCCCCCTGCTGAACGTCGGTCAGCCGGTAATCCGTTGCGCCTTGGCCGAAATCCACGATCCCGGCCCCCTGCTCAAGCGCCGTTTGGCGCAGGATATCCGCGTGCTCGATATCTGCGTTGACGATTGCCGCGCCACCGGGTTCGAGCCCTTCAAAGATCGCAGCTTTTTCATGGGCGATGCCAGCCACATTCTCGAAGGCTTCCAGATGCACCGCCGCCACGGTCGTGACCAGCGCCACATGCGGGCGGGCCTGCCGGGCCAGCGGGGCAATCTCGCCCGGATGGTTCATGCCAATCTCGATCACCGCGAATTCAGTGTCGCGCGGCATCCGTGCAAGGGTCAGCGGAACGCCCCAGTGGTTGTTGTAACTGGCCACGCTGGCATGGGTTTTGCCTTGCGTTTCAAGGATCACGGCCAGCATTTCCTTGGTCGACGTCTTGCCGACACTGCCGGTCACCCCCACCACACGCGCATTCGTTCTGGCACGAGCCGCCTGCCCCAAAGCCTCGAGCGCCGCCTGCACATCATCAACGATCAGCAGTGGTGCGTCTGGCGATACGTTGTCGGGAATATGCGAAACCAAAGCCGCGCCTGCGCCTTTCTCAAGCGCCTGAGCCACGAATTCATGCCCGTCCCGCGCCGCTTTCAGCGCCACAAACAGATCACCGGGTTGAAGGGTGCGCGTGTCGATGGAGACACCATCAGCGGTCCAATCGGCCGTGACCCGCCCACCCGTTGCCTGAGTGGCCTCGGATGCTGTCCAGAGCGTCATGCGACCCTCCCGTCCAGCGCGGCGACGGAAATGCTGGCCTGTTCGACATCATCGAAGGGCAGCACCTGATCGCCGACGACCTGACCGGTTTCGTGGCCCTTGCCCGCAATCAGCAACGCGTCGCCGGGTTGCAGGGCATCGATGCCGCGCAGAATGGCTTCGGCGCGGTCGCCGACCTCGGTCACGCTGACGTCGCCCGCTGCCTCGAGCGCACCTGCCATGACGGCGGCGCGGATGGCGGCGGGGTCTTCGCTGCGTGGGTTGTCGTCGGTGACGAAAACCATATCTGCGTGGTTGGCGGCTGCCTTTCCCATCAGCGGGCGTTTCGTGGCATCGCGGTCGCCGCCCGCGCCGACAATGGCGATCAAACGACCCATCACATGCGGACGCAGCGCCTTGAGGGCGGTGGCCACGGCGTCGGGGGTGTGCGCGTAATCCACAAAAACCGTCGCGCCGTTGTCGCGGGTTGCGGCCAGCTGCATACGCCCGCGCACGGTGGTCAGGTGCGGCAGCGTTTCAAAGACCCGTTCGGGGCTGTCGCCCGCAGCAATCACCAGCCCGCAGGCCAGCAGGATGTTTTCTGCCTGGAACCCTCCGATCAGGTTCAGGCGGGTCTGGAAGGTCCGGCCCTGCCACGCAAATCGCAGATCCTGCCCGGTGGCATCGAACCGCTGGTTGATCAGGCACAGATCGGCGTCGCCCAACCCGACGGTCAGCACCGATTGACCGCGTGCCTCAGCGATCCGGCGGACCCGAGACCCCTTGGGATCGCTCAGGTTGATAACAGCCGTGCCATCTTGCGGCAGAACCCGGTCGAACAACCCGGCCTTGGCTGCGAAATACGCTTCAAAAGTCTCGTGGTAATCCAGATGGTCCTGCGTGAAGTTCGAAAACCCGGCAGCGGTCAGGTGCACGCCATCCAGGCGGCGCTGTTCAAGGCCGTGGGACGAGGCCTCCATCGCGGCGTGGGTCACACCGTTTTCGGCGGCTTCCGCCAGACAGCGATGCAGGGTGATTGGCTCGGGCGTGGTATGGGCCAGCGGTGCGGTCCATGCCCCTTCGACACCGGTTGTCCCAAGGTTGACGGCGGCATGGCCCAGTTCGGTCCAGATCTGGCGCACAAAGGTGGCAACCGAGGTTTTTCCGTTGGTTCCCGTGACCGCGACAATCGTCTGCGGCATCGCACCGAACCATAGGGCGGCGGCCCCGGCCAGTGCCTGACGCGGGTCTTCGACAACCACCAGCGCCGCATCCGACGCCGCAAGTTCAGTTGTTGCGATTTTCGCCCCTTCGGCATCGGTCAGGATGGCGGCGGCCCCCATGCGCAGGGCGTATTGAATGAACGTGCCGCCATGAACCCGCGTGCCGGGAAGAGCTGCAAACAGGAAACCATCTTTCACCTCGCGGCTGTCAACGGCCAGACCGGTGATCTCGGGGTTAACCCCGCCTCGCGCGGTCAGGGCCAGTTGGCTGAGTTTCTTTGTCCTTGTGCCCATGACCCACCTCTTGCCGGACAGCCTAGTTTGAGGTCAGCGTTATAGCAGCGCCCGCCTCAGGCTCAAGCCGGGGACGCAAGCCCAGCAGAGGTGCCACGCGACCAATAAGTTCGGCGGCAACAGGCACTGCTGTCCAGCCTGCGGTGCGGCGTTTTCCGCCGTAAGCCACGATCGAGGGTTCATCTAGCGTGACGATCAGAACATATTTCGGATCGTAGGCCGGGAAGAGCGTTGCGAAAGTGGCGATGACCTTGTCTTCGTAATACCCGCCGCGTGGCTTGGGCTTGTCTGCCGTGCCGGTCTTGCCAGCCACGTCATACCCTTTCACCTCGCCAAAGCTGGCAGTGCCATCCGTCACCACCTTGCGCAGCATTTTCTGCGCCTGACGCGCGGTTCCCTGCGACATCACGCGGGGGCCGTATTGCGGGCCATTCTGGCGCAGGATGGTCGGGCTGACATAGTGCCCGCCATTGGCAATCGCCGCATATCCCGCCGCCAGATGCATCGGGCTGGTTGACAGGCCATGGCCGTAGGAGATGGTCACAGTGCTCAGCTCGCCCCATTTCTTTGGCTTCAGCGGCACACCGCCCGTGGCCTCGACAATCTCAAAAGGGGTCGGGTCGAACATGCCGAGAGCATTCAGAAAATCCTGCTGCCGCTGCGCGCCGATCTGCAACGCCAGACGCCCGGTGCCACGGTTCGAGCTGTGGACGATCACATCCGCTACACTGATCTTGCCGTAATTCTTGCCGTTGAACTCTCCGATCGGGAAGCGCCCGATCTTCATCGGGCCGGATGTATCGATGATGGTGTTCGAGTTTACCAGCCCAAGTTCAACCGCCTGCGCGGCGGTGAAAATCTTGAAGACCGACCCCAGTTCGTACACGCCCTGCACATAGCGGTTGAACAGCGGGCTGTCCGAGGGATCAAACCCCGAGGTCGGCGGGCGTGGGCGATCATTGGGATCGAATGAGGGTAGCGAGGCGGCGGACACAACCTCGCCCGTATGCGCATTCATCAGAACCGCCGATGCGCCCTTGGCGTTCATGATCTTCATACCGCCGTAGAGCACCTGTTCGACCGCGGCCTGAATAGTCAGGTCCAGCGACAGTTGCAGCGGCTTGTTGCCATTGGCCGGGTCGCGCAGATAGTCGTCAAACTGCTTTTCCACCCCGGCCACACCGATCACCTCGGCGGCGCTGACGCCCTCGCGGCCAAAACCGGAGCCGCCCAGGATATGCGCGGCCAACTTGCCATTGGGATAGAGGCGCATCTCGCGCGGGCCAAACAGGATGCCGGGATCACCGATGTCGTGCACGGCCTGTTTCTGTTCGGGCGAAATGCGTTTCTTGATCCACAGGAACTTGCGCTTACCAGTGAAATCCTTGACCAGACGCTCTTTATCCAGATCGGGGAAGATCGCGACCAGCTGATCTGCTGCCGCAATCGGATCGATCATCAGTGGCGGCTGCGCGTAGACGGAATAGGTATCCAGATTGGTGGCCAGAATGCGCCCTTCGCGGTCGACGATATTGGCGCGCTGCATGGCAATCGCGGCCCCCGGCGCATTGGCCAGTGGTTCCTGCACCTCGGACGTTGCCAACATGCCCATGCGGACGCCGACAACCGAGAATGCGCAGAAGAAGAACAGCCCCAGCACCAGCAGACGCCCTTCGGCGCGGGCGCGGGCGCGGTCTTTCATGTCTTCGTGGCGCTTGCGAATGTTTTCACGCTCGATCGCCTTTGGGTTTTCGCCACGGGCGCGGGCGTCAAGGATACGGGCCAGTGGACGAAGGGGCGTGCGTGTCATGGGATCTGCACCTCGCCCAATGCCTGAATGTCGGTGATGGCCTGCAATTCAATCGGGTCAACGATGGGCAGGTCCGGGTCTTCGGCAAAGGCGATCTGATCGGCGCGCCCGAACTGTTCGGCCCGCAGAGGCAGCAGACCAAGGCGTTCAAAATTCAGGTCCGCCAGCTCTCGCAGCCGGTCGGGGCGGTTCAAATAAGCCCATTCGGCGTTCAGGACCGCCAGCCGCACCTGCGCCATGCCGATCTCGCGTTGCAGGGATTGCGTTTCCTTCACCACCTGTTGGGTGCGATAATTCTCCTGATAGGCCCAAAGCGCCAATCCGAACACGGACAGAGCAGTCAACACATACAAAACACTCTTCATCTTGCCCTTCCCCCAAGTTGAGGCATTCCAATGGCGCGGGCCTCAATTTCCCCCGCCGGAGCATCGGTGCGGATCGCGACACGCAGCTTGGCCGAGCGCGCGCGCGGGTTTTCCTGCAATTCCTGTTCGTCGGGCCCAACAGCCTTGCGGGTCTTCAGCGTGAATTGCGGCTGGTCCTGTTCCATCTCGGGCGCATAGCGGTTCGCACGCCCTGTTTTGCCCGCGCGCGACTGAAAGAACCGTTTGACCATCCGGTCCTCGATGGAATGGAAGGTGACAACAGCCAGCTGCCCACCGGGTTTCAGCGCACGTTCGGCGGCCATAAGGCCCTGAAACAGCTCTTCATATTCGGCATTCACCGCGATCCGCAGACCCTGAAAACTGCGCGTTGCGGGATGCGATTGCCCCGGTTTCGGGCGCGGCAGACAGGATTCGACAATCTCGGCCAGACGCAGGGTGGTTGTGATCGGTGCCTCGGTTCGCGCCCGGACAATCGCCTTGGCAATCCGGCGGCTGGCGCGTTCTTCGCCATAGTGGAACAGGATATCGGCCAGTTGCGCCTCTGTCGCTGTGTTTACCAGATCAGTGGCGCTTTCACCTTGCTGGCTCATCCGCATATCCAGCGGACCGTCCTTCATGAAGGAAAACCCGCGCTCGGCCTGATCCAGCTGCATTGAGGACACGCCAAGATCCAGTACAACGCCATCCAGATCCTGCGCGTATTCGTCCATGCGCGAGAATACGCCGGGCTGCATCACCAGCCGGTCGCCGTAATCCTGCGCCCAATCTGCCGCCATTTCAAAGGCCAGCGGGTCACGGTCTACACCGATGACCTTGTCTGCCCCGGCCTCCAACAACCCGCGCGTATAGCCGCCCGCGCCAAACGTGCCGTCCAGCCAGATGCCCGTGACCGGCGCAACCGCAGCCAGCAAGGGGCGCAGCAGAACGGGGATATGTGGTTTTTCAGATGAGGACGCAGCGCCGGCCATGCCGTTACGCATCCCCGGTGCCGTCTAGGAACTGCATCGGATCAAAATCGTCCGGCAGATCATCCATCCATTCTTCGGTCTTGGCCAGTTCCTCGACCTCGTAGGTCTCGGGCTTCCAGATCTGAAAGGTGTCGCCTGCGGCGATAAAGAACGCCTCGCCTTCGAGGCCGATCTTGCTGCGCAGCTTGGCGGGCAGCACAAGACGCCCGGTTTCGTCCACGTTGGTCGGGAAGGACTGACCATGGAACATGCGCTGCAACATCCGCCGCTGCATCGAGCCGCGCGGCAGGGCATCGATCTTGGCATCAACCTCGTCAATCGCCTGCATGGTATAACATTCAAGGTATTTGCGGCGGTGGTCACCATAGACAATCACCAGTTCAGGGTTGTCACCGGGCTGCCAGTTGGGATCGGACGATTCAAGCACACGGCGAAACGAGGCCGGGATCGACACCCTGCCCTTCGTATCCACCTTATGGTGGCTTTCACCTCTAAACCTGCGCGCCAAGACGACTGTCCCTTTCGCTTGCGCCCCACCTTGAATTCACGTTCCCCCCGGATGAAAAACGGCGGGTTGATCTGCTGCCACTGATCAACCCGCCGCATTGACCCGCTTTGCGGGATGTCCAGCTGCGCGCGCCACCTGGGGGGATGTCTGCTCGCCCGCGCGCCGGATCTCTTGGTTGATGAAAGCGAGATGCCTGTATGAAACCTGAATATTTTTGGTCGGGGTCGTTTGGTGCCCCTGCTGCCTCGTCCTCATCGGATGTATAAGGGATGACATGGGAATTCATGGAAATCAATAGGAATTTTGCGCAGCGTGTCATGAGGAACACGGCCAGACTGGATTATCATTGAAGGATTCGAGCTTCATGACACCAGTTTTAGCGGGTAGCAAAAAGCCCACCCCCATATATAGGAAAATTTATCGGTCGAAATTTTTCCCGCGATTTCCCAAGAATTTTGACATCTTTTCATTTTGACTGGAAATATTGGCGTCAAATGCACAATCAGCCCTTCGAATCGTTCAAAATTTCGGGGCGTTTGCCAGCAATCTCCCCCACGCGACCACATTGCCCCATGATTTCCCGCGAGCGATTTACCCAAGCCTTGTCAACATCGGAACGGATATGTTTTGCCCATTTTCCCGCCGAGTGCGCTCAATTCAAAGGCAGGCCACCGGGAAAGGCCAGATGCCCCTGCCAAAGCTGACCTAGGGTCGACCCCATATTTTCAAGGCGCATCGCTGCGAAATGAAAAAACTGAGCCAATCTATGCATTTGCTGCATAGCAGCATTGATGTCGCGACCTATTGTGCAATTGCAGCATTTGCCTATCTTCAGTCTCAAGCAAGGGCCGGACGATACCGGCAAGACAAAAAGATACGGATGATGAGCATGGCAGTCGCAAGCACGCATACAGCAGTAAAGAACGCACCGGCGTTCGGTTTTGGCGCAGTTCTGGAAAACGCGAAGACCCGGTTCGTGCGCTATCGCATGTATCGCCAGACGGTCAATGAACTGTCCACCCTGTCGAACCACGAGCTGGCCGATCTTGGCCTGCACCGCTCGATGATCCGCCGCGTTGCCCTGCAGGCGGCAAACGAACAAACCGCGCGATAAGCGCGACACGCATACTGAGATCAGGCCCTTCCTCCTCCCTTAGGGTCTGTAATCAGCGGCAACGTCTTCCTCCTCCCTGACGTTGCCGCACCTAATACCGGCCTCAACCCGCCGGACACGGATACATCGGGGCGTCCTCCTCCCTGCCTTGATGTTGAAAGCGCGCGGCGATGTCTTCCTCCTCCCTGACATCGCCGCGTCTTCCTCATACCGGGTTCAAACCCGGGTTCGCATACATCAGGGCTCTCCTCCTCCCTGCTCTGATGTTGACAAGACGGCGGTTCCCTCTCCTCCTCCCTGGGAACCGCCGTTTTTTGTTTTCCGGACACTGGTGTAGGATGGCGTCCTGATTTCTGATGCGGAGGACGCCATGGCCGCCTATTTCATTGCGCAGATCAACATTCACGACCCGGACGGATATCAGGGCTATCTGGCGGGTTTCATGCCGATCTTCGACCGCCACGGCGGTCGCCTGCTGACGGTCTCATCCAAACCGGTCGAACGGATCGAAGGCAATTGGCCCGAAGGCGGAATTGTGTTGATGGAATTTCCGGATCTTGCAGCAGCGAAATCCTGGAAGGATGACCCGGATTACATCGAACTGGCGAAGATCCGAAAGGCCACCGCAACCACCAATCTGGTTCTGGTCGACGGGATATGACGCCTCAGAACGGGACGTCATCCTTGTTGGTCAGAAAACGCGAGACCACTTTCTTGATGCCCGCCTTGTCGAAATCGACCTCGACCTTGTCACCTTCTATCCCGATCACCGCGCCGTAGCCGAATTTCTGGTGAAACACCCGTTCGCCCAGCGTGAAACTGGCCAGTGCGGTGGCGTCGATCACCGTGTTGCGGCTTTCGCGGGGTTGCGACATGCCATATTGGCCCTGCCGCGCCTGCAACCGTCTCCAACCCGGCGAGTTATAGACGTTGGCTTCGGCCGCGCGGGTTTCTATGCCTGCCGTCTGATGGCCGCCGCCATAAAGGCCCGGAGGTGTCAGCACCTCGACATGGTCCTCGGGCAACTCGTCAATGAACCGTGACGGCATCGAGTTCTGCCATTGCCCGAATACCCGCCGGTTGGCGGCGAAGGAAATCGTACAAACCTCTTCGGCGCGGGTGATACCGACATAGGCCAGACGGCGTTCTTCCTCGAGCCCCTTGAGGCCGGTTTCGTCCATCGACCGTTGCGAGGGGAACAGCCCGTCTTCCCACCCCGGCAGGAAGACGACGGGAAACTCCAGCCCCTTGGCCGCGTGCAGGGTCATGATCGAGACTTTGGCCCCGTCACCGTCCTGTTCATTGTCCATGACCAGGCTGACATGTTCCAGAAACCCTTGCAGGTTTTCGAAATTATCCAGTTGGTTGACCAGTTCCTTGAGGTTTTCCAGACGCCCCGGCGCTTCGGGGGTCTTGTCGTTCTGCCAATGGGCCGTGTAGCCGGATTCGTCGAGGATGATCTGGGCCAGCTCGATATGGGTATGCTCGGGCGCGCCATAGCGGATCGGCGAAACCCCATCATCGATAACCGTGTCATCATCGACCTCAATCCGAGGCCCGCGTGTCATCGCATTCCACCGGACCAACCCGTCGATCAACTCGCGCAGCGCTTTGCCGCCTTTTCCCTTGATCAGCCCGTTGTCGACTGCGATCCGCGCACCTTCTACCAGAGACACGCCGTTCTCACGCGCCACAATCTGAATGGTCTGCTGCGCCTTGTCGCCCAATCCGCGTTTCGGCGTATTCACGATCCGCTCGAACGCCAGATCATCCTCGGGGCTGGTCACCAGCCGGAAATAGGCCATGGCATCGCGGATCTCCATCCGCTCGTAGAAACGCGGGCCGCCGATCACCTTGTAGGGCAGACCGATGGTCAGGAACCGGTCCTCGAACGCGCGCATCTGGTGCGAGGCGCGGACGAGAATCGCCATCTCATCAAGATTCATCGGTCGGATACCGCGCGTCCCGCCCTGCATCGCGTCGATTTCCTCGCCGATCCAACGGGCCTCTTCCTCGCCATCCCAATGGCCGATCAGGTTGACCTTGTGGCCGTCTTTGGCATCGGTCCAAAGCTCCTTACCCAAACGGCTTTCGTTCCCCCGAATGACGTTGGAAGCTGCCGCCAGAATATGCGGGGTCGAGCGATAGTTCTGCTCCAGCCGCACCACGTAGGCACCGGGAAAGTCCTTTTCGAACCGCAGGATGTTGCCGACCTCGGCCCCGCGCCAGCCATAGATCGACTGGTCGTCATCGCCCACGCAGCAGATGTTCTTGTGCCCCCCGGCCAGCAGCCGCAACCACAGGTACTGGGCGACGTTGGTGTCCTGATACTCGTCCACAAGGATGTAGCGGAACCAGCGCTGGTATTGTTCCAGAACATCCGGGTGGGTCTGGAAAATCGTGACCATGTGCAAAAGCAGGTCACCGAAATCCACCGCATTCAGCTCGCGCAGGCGGGTCTGGTACTGGGCGTAAAGTTCAATGCCCTTGTTGTTATAGGCCCCGGCATCCGCCGCTGGTACCTTGTCGGGCGTCAGCGCACGGTTTTTCCAGTCATCGATGATCCCCGCCAGCATACGCGCGGGCCAGCGTTTGTCATCGATATTGGCGGCGCGAACCAATTGCTTGAGCAGGCGCAGCTGGTCGTCGCTGTCCAGAATGGTGAAGTTCGATTTCAGATCGACCAGTTCCGCGTGGCGGCGCAGCAGTTTGACGCAAATGGAATGGAAGGTGCCCAGCCATGGCATTCCTTCGGCGGGTTGGCCAAGCAGGCGGCCTACTCGTTCCTTCATCTCGCGCGCGGCTTTGTTGGTGAAGGTCACCGACAGTATCTCGTTCGGGCGCGCGCGCGCCGTGTTGAGCAGATGCGCAATCCGGGCCGTCAGCGCCTTGGTCTTGCCCGTCCCCGCCCCAGCCAGCATCAGAACCGGGCCGTCCAGGCGTTCGACCGCGTCACGTTGAGCCGGGTTCAGCTCATCCAGATAGGGCGAAGGGCGCACGGCCATAGCCCGCGCCGACAGGGATGCGCCTTCGAAGGCGTCCATTTCGTCAAAACTGCTCATGCCCCCAAACTACGCCGGATGATCGCCGAGGGAAAGAGTTTGTTCACGGCTTGTTCGCAAGGATTTTTCACGTCTTTTTGCATTCAATTCTAAACAAAGATGCCGCTGCCCTGTGGGGCTGTTAACCCTCTGTCAAGTCCTGGCCCGGATGCTGGTTCCATTGCTGTGGGAGTGGAACAGATGGAAGCGAAGGAACTGACGGGCGGGTCGTCACGGCTGAAACTTGTGGGTGTTACCCTGATTCTGATCGCGCTGACAGCGGCAGCGGGATGGGGCATCTACGCGGCCCCTGCCCCGGTTGTGGACCGCATGTTGGAATCGGATTTGCGAAAAGACGCCATGCAGCTAAGCCGTCAGGTCGAAAGCCATCTGAACGATCTGGATGCAACGTTTCGGTACCATGAACTGCACGAGCATGACGCGGAATTCCTGATGCTGCTGCCCGAAACCTCGGACATCTACCGGTTCAAGCTGTTTGATGCGTCCGGTCGGGTGTTCTGGTCGACCCGGGCCAGTGATGTCGGGGCCGTGAACACAAAACATTACTTCCATTCAGTCGTCGCCGCCGGAAGGGTTTTTTACAACCACGAGGAAAAACCCGCGGCAGAGGTTGAGTCGATTGACAATGACCCCGCCTGACATGCGAGCCCAAACACCCGACATGTGGCCGAAGTTTATACACCGATCATCAAGGACGGCGTTTTCCTTGGCGCTATCGAGTTTTATTCGGACATCACCAATCTCAGAACCCTGTTCATAACGCGCATGCGTCTGTCGCTGGCGTTGCTGAGCAGCGTCGCGTTGCTGGCGCTGGCCACGGTCATCCTGATTGTCCACCGCACCAACCGCCGTCAGATGCGCGATCTACACAAGCGCGCCGTGAAAGAACGCGAACTGATGGGAGAGCAGCTTCGCCTGGCGCGTGAGGTGCGCCTGCTGGGCGAGTTGAACGAGTGGCTGCAATCAAGCCGCTCACTGGATGAGCTTTTCGACATGGTCGCGCGCTTTATGACCCATATCCTGCCCGAGGCCGAAGGGAGCGTGTACGTCTATTCCAACTCGCGCGACGTGCTGGACGGGTGTGCCAGCTGGAACGGGGGAACGCATAAATCTCATATCCATCCAGAAGGATGCTGGGGTTTGAGGCGCGGCCGGACTTATGAGTACGGTGCTTCTGAGATCGATTTTGTCTGCGAACATGCCGAACCGCATGACGGGCGGCCCTATTTCTGTTTTCCCATTCTGGCCCACGGGGAAACCGTTGGTCTGTTGCATCTGCGCGCGGCTGAGGGGCGTGAGGCCTGTTTCCACAAAAGCCGCAAGCTGGCGCAGCTGTGCGCCGAACAGATCAGCATGGCAATCGCCAATGTCCGTATGCGCGATCAGCTGCATGACCAATCGGTGCGCGACCCGCTGACCGGGCTGTTCAACCGCCGCCACATGACCGAGACATTGCGCAAGGCCATCAGCCGCAGCCAGTAGACCGGCGCCGCGCTGAGCCTGATTGCCGTGGACGTCGATCACTTCAAGAAATTCAACGACACGCATGGTCATGACGCCGGAGACATGGTGTTGCGCGCGGTCGGCGCGGCGCTGGAACAGGGCTGCGACCGGGACGAGATCGCCTGCCGCATCGGCGGTGAGGAATTCATGCTGATCCTGCCCGACAACAGCCCCGAAGATGCCATGACCCGGGCCGAGCAGTTACGCCAGTCGGTCGAGGCGGTCATTGTCCGCTATGGCGAAAAGGCCCTGCCCCGTATCACAATCTCGGTCGGGGTCGCACATTACCCGGCCCACGGCACCATGCCGCAGGATCTGATGCGTGCCGCGGATGATGCGCTGTATGTCGCCAAGGACAAGGGGCGCAATCAGGTTCACGTCGCCGCCGGGGTGCTGGAGCAGGCCAGGCGCGTTCCCGCAACGGGTAAACGCCCATCGCCGGAAGCCGCCTGAAAACCTTGCCGAATCGCCCCGAAGGCCGGATCAATCCTTATGGACCTGCACAGCACTTATCCGGGCATTCCCGATCTGAAACGCCGCGCACGCCGTCGGCTGCCGCACTTCGTGTGGGAATATATCGACAGTGGCACCGGGATAGAAACGACGCGGCATCACAATCGAAAGGCGCTGGATGATGTCCGTCTGAGCCCCTCGATCCTGCATGGGGACCTTGAATTCGATACGTCGGTGAAAATCCTGGGTGGCACCTGCCCTTTGCCCTTCGGCATTGCGCCAATCGGGATGTCCGGGCTTGTCTGGCCTGATGCAGAGCGACTGCTGGCGCAGGCCGCCGCCAAGGCAGGCATTCCCTATTCGCTATCGACGGTGGCCAGTCAGAGCCCCGAAGACCTGGCCCCCTATCTGGGCGAGACCGCGTGGTTCCAGCTGTATCCGCCAAGGGATCCAGAAATTCGCATGGACATGCTGAACCGGGCGCGCGGGGCCGGATTTCGAACTCTGGTTCTGACCGCTGACGTCCCTGTCGCCTCGCGCAGGGAGCGGCAGACGCGCTCGGGCCTGCGGCAGCCACCGAAACTGACACCGCGCCTGCTGGTACAGATCGCTCAAAGACCCGCCTGGGCTTTGGGTATGCTGCGCAGCGGTGTTCCGCATATGCGCACGCTGGACAAATATATCGATGACCCTGGTGATCTGCCGCCGACGGCCCATGTCGGATACCTGCTGCGGACCTCTCCGGATCTGGATTACGTCAAATGGCTGCGCGATCATTGGGAAGGGCCGTTCGTCGTGAAAGGCATCCTGCGTCCCGAGGATGCAGACAGGCTGGAACGGGTGGGTGTGGACGCCCTGTGGGCGTCGAATCACGGGGGCAGACAGTTCGATGCAGCCCCGGCCAGCATTGAGGTTCTTCCCGCGATCCGGAACGCGACCCGCCTGCCGCTGATTTTCGACAGCGGTGTCGAAGGCGGGCTGGATATCCTGCGTGCGCTGTCGCTGGGCGCGGACTTTGTCATGCTGGGGCGTGCTTTTTTGTACGGTCTTGCGGCACTTGGCGCCAAAGGCCCTGCGCATGTGATCGATATCCTGAGGCAGGATCTGCACGCGAATATGGGTCAGATGGGACTGGCCGATCTATGTCAGTTTGAGACGAAACGCTAAATTATTGATGCTGCAACGCGGCATCCCTATAAGTGTGCCGAGGCCAAAGGGCGTTTGCGAGCGATAACATGCCGGTTCTACCCAGAAGAACGGATGTACCTGTGCGTATTCTCCGCCCAATAAGACGCCCAAACACCAAAGACCGGGACCTGATATGACAGACTTCAACAAGATCCTGATCGCCAATCGCGGCGAGATTGCCATCCGCGTCATGCGCGCAGCAAACGAGATGGGCAAACGCACCGTCGCTGTTTACGCTGAAGAAGACAAACTGGGCCTGCACCGGTTCAAGGCGGATGAGGCCTATCAGATTGGCGAGGGCATGGGTCCGGTCGCGGCGTATCTGTCGATTGACGAGATCATCCGCGTGGCCAAGCATTGCGGCGCGGACGCGATCCATCCGGGCTATGGCCTGCTGTCTGAAAACCCGGATTTCGTGGATGCCTGTGTCAAGAACGGCATCACCTTCATCGGCCCCCGGGCCGAGACCATGCGCGCATTGGGCGACAAGGCCAGCGCGCGGCGCGTGGCCATCGCGGCCGGTGTGCCTGTCATTCCAGCCACCGAAGTTCTGGGTGATGACATGGACGCGATCCGCAAGGAGGCCGCCGAGATCGGATACCCGCTGATGCTCAAGGCGTCCTGGGGTGGCGGCGGACGCGGGATGCGCCCGATCCAGTCGGAGGATGAGCTGGAAGAAAAGGTTCTGGAAGGCCGCCGCGAGGCTGAGGCCGCCTTTGGCAATGGCGAAGGCTATCTGGAAAAGATGATCACCCGTGCCCGCCATGTCGAGGTGCAGATTCTGGGCGACAAGCATGGTGAGATTTATCACCTTTATGAACGCGACTGTTCGGTCCAGCGCCGGAACCAGAAGGTCGTCGAACGCGCCCCTGCCCCTTACCTGAGCGAAGAACAGCGCGCTGAGATTTGCGAATTGGGCCGCAAGATCTGCGCCCATGTGAATTACGAATGCGCGGGCACTGTCGAGTTTCTGATGGATATGGAGACGGGCAAGTTCTACTTCATCGAGGTGAACCCCCGCGTACAGGTCGAACACACGGTCACCGAAGAGGTCACCGGGATCGACATCGTTCAGGCGCAGATCCTGATCGCCGAGGGCAAGACTCTGGCCGAAGCCACCGGCGCCGCCAGCCAGGCCGATGTGCATCTGAACGGTCACGCGCTGCAAACACGGATCACCACAGAAGACCCGCAGAACAACTTCATCCCCGATTATGGCCGGATCACCGCTTATCGCTCGGCCACGGGCATGGGCATTCGTCTGGATGGCGGCACGGCCTATGCGGGCGGTGTCATTACGCGGTACTACGACTCGCTGCTGACAAAGGTCACCGCCTGGGCGCCGACGCCCGAGAAGGCGATCAGCCGGATGGACCGCGCCCTGCGCGAGTTCCGTATTCGCGGCGTCAGCACCAATATCGACTTCGTCATCAACCTGCTGAAGCACCCGACCTTCCTGTCGAATGAATACACCACCAAGTTCATCGACACGACGCCGGATCTGTTTGCCTTCAAGCGCCGCCGCGACCGGGGCACCAAGGTTCTGACCTATATCGCCGATATCACGGTGAATGGTCATCCCGAAACCAAGGACCGCCCCAAGCCGCGCGCCGACCTGAAAGTCGCCAAGCCCCCCGCGCAGAAGGCTGAGCCGCGGATGGGCACGCGCAACCTGCTGGAGCAGAAAGGCCCGCAGGCCGTGGCGGACTGGATGAAAGCGCAGCGGCAGCTGCTGATCACCGACACCACCATGCGCGACGGGCACCAGTCGCTGTTAGCGACCCGGATGCGGTCGATCGACATGATCAAGGTGGCGCCAACCTATGCCGCGAACCTGCCGCAGCTGTTCTCGGTCGAGTGCTGGGGCGGTGCGACGTTCGACGTGGCCTACCGGTTCCTGCAGGAATGCCCATGGCAGCGTCTGCGCGACCTGCGCGAGGCAATGCCGAACCTGATGACACAGATGCTGCTGCGGGGCGCGAACGGGGTTGGGTACACCAATTATCCCGACAACGTGGTGCAGGAGTTCGTGCGCCAGGCATCGAAGAACATCGACGTCTTCCGCGTCTTCGACTCGCTGAACTGGGTCGAGAACATGCGCGTTGCGATGGATGCTGTTATCGACAGCGGCAAGATCTGCGAGGGTACCGTTTGTTACACTGGTGATATTCTGGACCCTGACCGCACCAAATATAACCTGAAATACTATGTCGGAATGGCCAAAGAGTTGCGCGACGCAGGCGCGCATGTTCTGGGTCTGAAGGATATGGCGGGCCTGTTGAAACCTGCCTCGGCCAAGATTCTGATCCGGGCGCTGAAGGAAGAGGTTGGACTGCCGATCCACTTCCACACCCATGACACGGCCGGTATCGCCAGCGCGACCATCCTTGCCGCCTCTGAGGCGGGCGTGGACGCGGTGGATTGCGCGATGGACAGCTTCAGCGGCAACACGTCTCAGGCAACGCTGGGCACCGTGGTCGAGGCGCTGCGCCATACTGACCGTGACACCGGGCTGGACATCAAGGCGATCCGCGAGATCAGCGATTACTTCGAGGCCGTGCGCGGACAGTATGCGGCCTTCGAATCAAGCCTTCAGGCCCCGGCGTCCGAGGTGTATCTGCACGAGATGCCGGGTGGTCAGTTCACAAACCTCAAGGCGCAGGCGCGCAGTCTGGGTCTGGAAGAGCGCTGGCACGAGGTCGCGCAGATGTACGCCGATGTAAACCAGATGTTCGGCGATATCGTAAAGGTAACGCCCTCGTCGAAGGTTGTTGGCGATATGGCCCTGATGATGGTCAGTCAGGGCCTGACCCGCGAGCAGGTCGAGGATCCGGCGACAGATGTGGCCTTCCCCGACTCGGTCGTCGACATGATGCGCGGCAATCTGGGTCAGCCTCCGGGCGGCTTCCCGAACACCATCATCAAGAAGGTGCTGAAGGACGAGGCCCCCAACACGCAGAGACCCGGCAAGGATGTGCCTGCCGTCGATCTTGAGGCCACCCGCGCCGAGCTATCCAAGCAGCTTGAGGGCAAAGAGGTCGATGACGAGGATCTGAACGGGTACCTGATGTATCCCAAGGTGTTTCTGGATTACATGGGCCGTCACCGGATTTACGGCCCGGTCCGCACCCTTCCCACGCGCACCTTCTTCTACGGTATGGAGCCCGGCGAAGAGATCACGGCCGAAATCGACCCCGGCAAGACGCTGGAAATCCGGTGTCAGGCTATCGGCGAGACGGATGAAAAAGGCGAGGTCAAAGTGTTCTTCGAACTCAACGGCCAGCCGCGTGTGATCCGGGTGCCGAACCGGATGGTCACATCAACCACTCAGGCGCGCCCCAAGGCCGAGGTCGGCAACCCCGATCATGTCGGTGCGCCGATGCCCGGTGTTGTGGCCACAGTCACTGTGACCGCGGGCCAGCAGGTCAAGGAAGGCGACATGCTGCTGACCATCGAGGCGATGAAGATGGAAACCGGCATCCACGCCGAACGCGACGCGACCGTCAAAGCCGTGCATATCCAGCCCGGCGGCCAGATTGACGCAAAGGACCTTCTGATCGAACTGGAATAAGCCATAAAACAAACTAATGTTCATCAGGCCGTGTGGGAGACCACACGGCCTTTTTCTATGATTGAGCGGAGACCCATTATGCTTGCAATCACCCCGATCTATGCGGCCCTGGTCGCACTTCTCTACGTCACACTCAGCGTCAAAGTGATCCTGCAACGGCGCAGCGACAGAATCTCGGTCGGGGATGGTGGCAGCAAGCTGATGATCAAGGCGATACGGACACACTCGAACTGCGCCGAATACGCCCCGATTTCCCTGTTGCTGATTGCTATGGCCGAGTTGCAGGGCGCGGCCGGGGTTTTGGTCCATCTGCTGGGGCTGATGTTGCTGGCGGGGCGTCTTTTGCACGCGTACGGATTTGGACGGACGCCACAGATCGTCATCCTACGGCAGGCCGGCATGAGCCTGACATTCCTCGCCATTCTGGGTGCGGCCTTCGCAAACCTGATTCTGGCGCTTTAGGCCGTCTGGCGGGTGTTACCCTGCCAGAACGGTTGTTTCGATCTGCGGCGCGCCCAGCAGAACCGGTGTGAACCGGTCATGTTCATGCCGGTCCGGTTTCAGGATGGCAGCGCCGATCAGAATCATCGCGGCAAGCATCACGATCTTCAGGTCTGCAACGGATATCATGACGGCACCTCCTGCCTGTGTTTCGTTGATTTGCATTACGGGTTGAACGGGCCACGGGCCGGATTCCGTCGAAAAGATTTTTCCCGCTTTTTGTGTTTTTCCGCTTGCAGCCCCGCGTGGGAATTTATACATCCCTCCTCACTCAACGGCGCGGGCGTAGCTCAGGGGTAGAGCATAACCTTGCCAAGGTTAGGGTCGGGCGTTCGAATCGCCTCGCCCGCTCCATTGAGAGGTCTTCGGACCACATATGTATCTGATGCGGGCGTAGCTCAGGGGTAGAGCATAACCTTGCCAAGGTTAGGGTCGGGCGTTCGAATCGCCTCGCCCGCTCCAGATACCAAGTTTTCCCAAACATATGGTTCTTTCGTTGGCATTGCGCCATTGTGGCTGTGGTTTCAATCACGCACGGGAAATGCTTATGTCCGACTATGTCATTCGCCCCCTGACTGCGGATGAAATGCAGACCGCTGTCGACTGGGCAGGCCAAGAGGGCTGGAACCCCGGCTACCACGACGCCGCCTGTTTCTACGGCACCGACCCCAACGGGTTTCTGGGCGGGTTTCTGGACGATGAGATGATCGCATCAGTGTCTGTGGTGGACTATGGTGATGCGTTTTCGTTTCTGGGATTTTACATTGTACGTCCGGAATTTCGGGGGTCGGGTTACGGGCTGAAAATCTGGCATCGGGCTTTGGCGCAACGAACCGGGCGCAATATCGGGCTCGACGGGGTCGTTGATCAGCAACACAATTACCGCAAGTCTGGTTTCACCTTTGCCTATAACAATTACCGCTTCACCGGCACTGTCAGAGGCATTCTCGACACTCTAGGGCAGAGCGATGACGCATCAATCAGCCCGCTCAGTCAGCCATCGCCGGAGCTGTTCGCCTATGACCGGCAACTCTTCCCTGCGCAGCGCGACGCGTTTCTAACAGGTTGGCTGAGTGCGCCGAATCATATCTCACGGGTGTGTACAGTGGAGGGGCAGATCAGGGGATATGCCACCTTGAGACCGTGTAAGACAGGGTACAAGATCGGGCCGCTTTTCGCAGATGACGCCGGTGTCGCACGGGGCCTGCTTGCCAGTCTTTTGACTGCCGTATCAGCAACAGCCAGCGACCAAGCGGTTTTCATCGACATGCCACAGCCCAACGCGGCCGCTTTTGCTTTGGCGGATGCGCTGGGGCTTGTGAAAGTGTTCGAAACGGCTCGGATGTATTCCGGCGATCAGCCGGATATCGACCTGAGCCGCATCTTTGGCGTGACCACCTTTGAACTGGGTTAAAACGCCTTGAACGTCATCGTCGTCAATGAGCGTTCGATATTGGGAATCACCAGCAGGTGCTCGTTGATGAAATGGCCCACATCCTCGGTTTCGGGGATGTAGAGCTTGAGCATCAGATCAAACTCACCGCTGGTGGAATAAAGCTCTGAGTGTATTTCGCGCAGGGCGATTTCCTCGGCCACCTTGTAGGTGGTGCCGGGTTTGCAGCGGATCTGGATGAATACGCAGGTGGACATGGCTTGGCCCTGTTGGTTCATGTTGTCTGCAAGCTGACATGGTGCCGGGCCGGGTGCAATCCCTTGCAACAGTTTGCAGCGATTGCAACGCATGGTCTGGATCAACCCACCCCACCCCGTCTATAAGCGCGCCTGTAGCAAAAGGAATTTGCCCATGCGCACCGCTTCGATCAGCCGCAAGACTGCCGAAACCGAAATTTCGGTCTCGGTCAATCTGGATGGCACCGGTACATATGACAATCAGACCGGCGTCGGGTTCTTTGACCATATGCTGGACCAGCTGGCGCGCCACTCGTTGATCGATATGACAATCCGCGCCAAGGGTGACTATCACATCGACGATCACCACACGGTCGAGGATACCGGCATCGCGCTGGGTCAGGCTTTGACACAGGCCCTGGGCGACAAAAAGGGCATTCGTCGCTATGGCGAGTGCCATCTGCCGATGGATGACGCGCAGGTACGCTGTGCGCTGGACCTTTCGGGCCGCCCGTTCCTGATCTGGAATATCGATCTGTCGACGCAAAAGATCGGTACGTTCGACACAGAACTGGTGCGCGAGTTTTTTCAGGCGCTCAGCACCCATGGCGGCATCACCTTGCATATTGACCAGTTGCACGGCTTCAACAGCCACCACATCGTCGAGGCCGCGTTCAAGGCAGTCGCGCGTGCCCTGCGGGATGCAGTTGAAACCGATCCGCGCAAGGCGGATGCGATTCCGTCGACCAAGGGTGCCCTGTAAATGCTCACCGCCATAATTGATTACGAAAGCGGCAATCTGCATTCAGCGGAAAAGGCGTTTCAACGCATGGCGCAAGAAGTCGGCGCAGGTGACGTTGTTGTCACCTCGGACGCGGATGTGGTTGCGCGTGCGGACCGACTGGTTCTGCCCGGTGATGGTGCCTTCCCGGCCTGTGCTGCCGAGCTGCGCGGCCATAAGGGTATTTATGACGCGATGGTCGAGGCGGTCGAACAGAAGGGCCGCCCTTTTCTGGGCATCTGCGTTGGCATGCAACTGATGGCAACCAAAGGCCATGAATACACCGAGACCGATGGTCTGGGCTGGGTGGCAGGCGATGTTGTTCGAATCGAACCGTCAGATGCCGCTCTGAAAGTGCCGCATATGGGCTGGAACGATCTGGTTCTGGAAAGCGATCACCCGATCTTTGCCGGGGTGAAATCAGGCGATCACACCTATTTCGTCCATTCCTACCATTTTCGCGTGTCCGACCCGGCGCAGCGATTGGCTTATGTGGAATACGGGCAGGACGTCACGGCCGTGATTGGCCGCGACACGATGGTTGGGATGCAGTTTCACCCCGAGAAAAGCCAGGATGTTGGCCTGCGTATGCTGGGCAACTTCCTGACCTGGAAGCCCTGAGGCTTACTGAACCCGCGTCCAGGTTTGCCCGCGGCAGATCAGGCCGCCCGCCACGCAGCCCTTGACGGTCAGCGCATTCTGGCCGTCCAGAGACATTTTCGAGTTGTAGGTTTTGTCCCGGTCGGGGGCCCAGATCTTACCGCTGTCATAGCTGCCGCCCCCTTCGGGGACCATGTCCCAGATGATCTTTTTGCCAAGGTTCTCATATTCCAGCTGCTGGTTGCCATCCGCGTCGAACGCGCTATCGATGGAGCCGCAGATCGCACTGCCGCATTCGGAAATCGTCACATGCAGATAGCCACCCGTGTCGCCCGGCGCGGTTTTCCACAGGCCGTCAACCGGATCGTCTGCAAAAGCAGCTGTAGCAAGCAGCATCAGGCCCGCTGAAAGAGTAGAAGTCTTCATGATTTTCTCCCTGTTTTGTGGGCAGTCTGACCCGCTAATGGGCGGCGGGCAAGAATGACCCAGCGTCGCGTTGCATCCCCTGCCCTGCTTGTGCGATATCCCGCGCGTGTAACAGTGATATAGGGCCGCCCGACATGATCCTCTACCCCGCCATCGACCTCAAAGACGGCCAGGCCGTACGCCTGCTGCGCGGTGAAATGGACAAGGCCACCGTGTTCAACGAAGACCCGGCCGCTCAGGCCCGTGCCTTTGTCGAGGCGGGGTGCGAATGGCTGCATCTGGTCGACCTGAACGGTGCATTCGCAGGCGAGCCGGTCAACGCAGCACCGGTTGAGGCAATTCTGAAAGCGTGCAAGGTGCCTGCGCAACTGGGTGGTGGCATCCGCGACATGGCCACGATCGAAACATGGATCGAGAAGGGGCTGGCGCGGGTCATTTTGGGCACTGTCGCTGTCGAAAATCCAGATCTGGTGCGCGAAGCAGCCAAAGCCTTTCCCGGCAAGGTCGCTGTCGGCATCGACGCACGCAATGGCATGGTGGCCACCAAGGGCTGGGCCGAAGAGACCAATGTTCAGGTCACTGATCTGGCCCGTAGTTTCGAAAACGCGGGCGTTGCGGCAATCATCTACACCGATATCAATCGCGACGGTGCCATGCAGGGCCCGAACATCAAAGCGACCGCTGCCCTGGCACAGGCCGTTTCCATCCCTGTGATCGCCTCGGGCGGTGTCAGTTCACTGGACGACCTGATCGCCCTTCGCGATTGCGGCGTTGCGCTGAACGGCGCGATTTCAGGCCGGGCGCTTTATGATGGCGCAATTGACCTGGCCGAGGCCATCCGCGCCCTGTCGTGATCGGTTATTGCGCGGCTGCGGCGGTCAGCTTGGCCAGTGCACCGCGCATCTTTTCGATGACCGGTGATTTGTCGACATCGTTCAGGTCGTCCAATGTCTCTTTCGGGTCTTCATAGATCAGCCAGACCTGGCCATTGGAGTCTTCGTACGCCTGCACCTTGAGAGGCAGAAACAGCCCGGCGCGCGGGTCGATCTGCATGGCTGGCGTACCCAGCGCCGGGTTGCCGAAGATCAGCACCTGATTGGCAGGAATGGACGTACCGATCTTTTCCGCCCCGGCCGCGTGGTCGATGCGGGCAAACACGGTTGCGCCTGCATTTCCGACGGCGGCTTCCAGCGCGTCCAGCGCCTCGGCCACGGATTTGTCGGTTTGAACCTTGATCAGATCATCTGCCATTGCGGTCAGCGCGCCTCCGATTGAAAAAACACAAGCCAGTATCAGTCTACGCATATCGATATTCCTTCTGTGAAATTCACCCCAGTTTTCACAGAATTGAGACCTCTCACAATCACAAGTCTGGCATCGGCAGGGCTTTGCCGCTAGAGGTGCGCCCATAAAGGATATCCTATGCTGAAAACCCGGATCATTCCCTGCCTTGATGTTGCCGATGGCCGAGTGGTCAAAGGCGTAAATTTCTTGGGCCTGCGCGATGCGGGCGACCCGGTGGAATCGGCCAAGGCCTATGATGCTGCCGGAGCGGACGAGATCTGCTTTCTCGACATTCACGCGACCCATGAGAATCGCGGCACCATGTTCGATGTGGTGCAGCGCACGGCGGAACAGTGTTTCGTGCCGCTGACCGTGGGCGGCGGGGTGCGAACAAAAGACGATGTGCGCGCCTTGCTGCTGGCGGGGGCGGATAAGGTCAGCTTCAACTCGGCCGCGGTTGCCAATCCGGATGTGATTGCTGAAGCGGCAGATCAGTTCGGCAGTCAGTGCATTGTCTGCGCCATCGACGCCAAGACCGTCAGCCCCGGCAAGTGGGAAATCTTTACCCATGGTGGGCGCAAACCCACTGGCATTGATGCGGTTGCCTTTGCAAGAACCGTAGTCGCCAAGGGGGCCGGTGAAATCCTGCTGACCTCGATGGACCGCGACGGCACCAAATCCGGGTTCAACCTGCCGCTGACCCGCGCCATTTCCGACGCGGTGGATGTGCCCGTGATCGCCTCGGGCGGTGTTGGTACTTTGGACCATCTGGTCGAGGGCGTCACCAAGGGCGGTGCAAGCGCCGTGTTGGCGGCATCGATTTTCCATTTCGGCGAATACACCATCCGCGAGGCCAAGGAACATATGGCCGCCGCTGGCATCCCCATGAGGCTGACATGAGCATCTTGCACGATCTGGCCGCCACGATCGAGGCACGCAAGGGGGCTGATCCCGAAAGCAGCTGGACGGCCAAGCTGCTTGCGAAAGGCCCTGAGAAATGCGCCGAGAAATTCGGTGAGGAGGCCATAGAGGCCATCATCGAAGCCGTAAAAGGGGATCAGGTTAAGCTGACCTCGGAAGCGGCGGACGTGTTGTATCATCTTCTGGTCATGCTGGCCGCGCGGGACGTGGCGCTGGATGATGTTCTGGCCGAGCTGGACCGCCGTCAGGGCACCAGTGGTGTCGCTGAAAAAGCTGCCCGCCCCAAAGGGTAAGGTCCGGGTTCCGCACTGGCTCCTGGGCCGTTATACTCGGATGCCAGATTGTCAGGGCGAAGGCGCGATATGATCCGAATTTTGATGCTTGTGGCGACCCTTGCCATCGTCGCGGGCTGCGCCGCGCCGCCGCGCTCGACCGGGGATGAGGTGCAGCGGCTCGCCACGGAGATTCAGGGCCTTGGCCCGGATATCGACCCTGAGGAGGCCCGACGCGCAGCGGGAATTGCTTACGCCTATACTGCTCAGCTGGTCGAGGAATACCAGATCACAGACCCGCCCCTGATCCATAACATGAAGGTCAACAAGGGGCTGCGCCCGCGTGGGCTGTGCTGGCATTGGGCCGAGGATATCGAGCGGCGGCTGAAACAGGAAAACTTCCGGACACTGGAGCTGCACCGTGCCATTGCAAACGCGGACAACCCGACGCGGATCGACCACAGCACCGCAATCATCAGCAGTAAAGGCGCGACGCTGTATGACGGTGTCGTATTGGACCCGTGGCGTTATGGCGGCGTGTTGTTCTGGTCTCCGCTGGTCGAGGATACCCAGTATGACTGGGTCCCGCGCGACGTGGTGCTGGAAAAGCGGCGGAAGGAACAGGTCGCCCGTCTGAAACCTTACGTCCCCGCCAAACCCTAAAGCTTGGACGAGATGATCCCGGTCGAAAATCCGCCCATGCGCAATTCGCCAAACAGGCGCTGATATTCGATCTTTGGGCAACGGTTCATCACCACATCCACGCCACGGGCCTGGGCCTTTGCCGCCGCTTCAGGGTGTTCCACGCCAATCTGCATCCAGATCGTACCGAGCGACGGGAAAGCATCCAGCGCTTCATCCACAATGGGTGGCACGCCCTCGGACCGCCGGAAAATGTCCACCATGTCCAAAGGCTCGGAGATCTCTGACAGGCTGCCGCGAACCGTCTGACCAAACAAGTCTTTACCCGCGTGGCCCGGATTGACGGGAATCACCTTGAACCCTTTCAGAGACAAATAGCGCGCCACGTAATAGCTGGGTCGCACTGGGTTCATGGAAACGCCGACAACGGCCACCGTCTTGGTGCGTTGCAAAATGGCCTTAAGGTACTGATCGGAATAGTCTGACATGCCCTATCCTTAACAGGGTTCCAAAAAGAAAAAAGCGCCCAAGAAAGCTTGGGCGCCAGTTGTTGGAACGAGGGACAGTGAAATGACCCGCGGCAGTTCCGTTCCGCGGTCACTGTGACATTTAAGCATGGATCTGTTAAAAAAAAGAGGGGTGGCGCATTTTTGTGATGACTTTTCACAATTATCTGACGGTCGCCTATTTTCCGTAGAGAATTGCGGGCCAGTTTTCCTCGGCCATCGCAATGTACCCTGCCCGATCCTGCTGCCAGATTTCCTCGACCTCGGGCGAATGCGTCAGGTAAAGGCGCCCATCGACCACCTGCCACGCCTTGGGATCCGTGCTTTTCAGTACTCCCTTCGCCATGGCATATGAGCAATAACCACCGAACTGCGGCGCAAAGGCGCGCGGGTTGCCTTCAAAGAGCTCGCGATTTGTCTGCGATTTGAAATGCCACCGGGCGCCCTTCCACATGACCGCGTTTTCGGGTGCCCCTTTTGAAGGCGCGTCGCTGTCAAAATAGGACACGGGATCATACCCCGCCAACGCCACACCGTCAGTGGCGTAGTACACGGGGTTGTCCTGCGCAAACACGGCAGGAGCCAGCAATACAGTGCTCAGCGAGCAAAGAAGAGTACGTCGGTTCAGTATCGTCATTTGGGAATCTGCACATTCAAGACTATCAACATGCAACTTTTCGCGCTTTTCGGAACCCCTGTTGACGCGGATGTGAACGAGTGTTCGCCAGTTGAAACTTAGTCAAAGATGTCTTCGATCATGTCCCATGCTTCGTCGAACACGCGCGCAAGCATGGTCTTCTTCCTCTTTTTGCGCTTTGCTTTCCGAGGGGCAGCATGAGACGCAGCTACGCGCAGCGGTTCGGGTTTATGTACTTTCCGCGCGGGCAGCATCTTCAGATCATGCAAAGGTGCGCCACAACTGGAACAGCTCAGCTCGTGCCGTTCCTTGCCTTTCAGGATCAAGGCAGCCCGGGTGCCGCAATAGCAGCAGGTCGCGATTTTGGCAGGACCGGGAATGAAGCTCTCCTTTGCTCAGGGTCGCGATGCATATAAGGCGATTGCCGCAGCATTTGAGACGTTCAGCGAGCCAAATCCCCCGGCTGCGTCAATTTTAACCAACTGATCCACGGTTTCCTTTGTCTTCTGCCGCAAGCCCGGACCTTCCGCGCCCAGCACAAGCGCGACAGGGCGGTCACGGCCATCGCTTAGCGCACCTTCGATTGTCATGTCGGCTTCTCCGTCCAGCCCAAGGACCAGAAAGCCCATGCCCTGAAGCTCGACAATCGCGTCCGCAAGGTTGCGCACCCGCAGATAAGGCTGCCGCTCAAGCGCACCGCTGGCGGTTTTTGCCAGTGCCCCGGTCTCGGGCGCGGAATGGTGGCGTGTGCCGACCACAGCACTGGCCCCCAGAACTTCGGCCGAGCGCAGAATCGCCCCGACATTGTGCGGGTCGGTGACCCGGTCCAGCAGAATGACGCGAGGGTTTTCGCGACCGATGCAGTTATCTGCCAGACTGCCCCATTCCAACGGCTTGACCTCCAGCGCTGCGCCCTGGTGCACGGATCCAGAATCGATGGGCGCAGAAAACTTGCGCGGGTCGACCATCTCGGCCTCGATCCCCGCAAATTCAATAGCTTCCGCCAGTTTGTCACACGCATTCCGCGTCACCATCAGGTGTAATTTTTGCCGTTTCGGGTTCATCAGCGCATCGCGAACCGCGTGCAGGCCAAACAGCCAGACGGTTTCCGCAGCAGCAGCTTTGCGCGCCTGTTCCTTTTCGACGACCCATTTGGGTTTCTTCATTTTACGGGCCTCCGGGCCGGGAATTCGGTTTCCTGCGTCAAAGGGAAATTTTCCTGTTGACGCTCCTTTGGTGCGCTAGTAATCACGCCTCCACGTCAGGTGCAACGCCTGACAGTGGGCGACAGGCCGCAAGGTGTGGCAGGGGACTGTAACTCCCTCGCGGAGACGCACGCCTGGTTCGATTCCAGGGTCGCCCACCATCTTTCCAACATATTTCGAAGATGGTCAGGACGTGTAGTCCGCATTGCGTTATTGTCTGTCAGCTGTGTTATTGCTGTTGGTCTGCCGTCATTCTCAGATTCAACAGACCTGATCCGTTTTACACATCTTAAACCGGCGCTAACGCGACCGGATTGTGAACGAAAGGTGCCGCGTGGCCTTCGCCACCGCATGTCATGACGTTCAGATCAACGCGCCAGTCGATTGCGCACCTATTCCGCAGCCGGGCGCATCTGCGCTATGCGGTTGAACCAGCCTACGATGTCGTCCAAATCCGCAGGCAGCTCTTCGGCCGCACCTTCGGCGAAGGTGTTGAACTTTTCGGCGTTCAGCCCATTCACGCCGACCAGCACCGGAATATCCAGCGCCAGTGCTTCGCCGATTACGGGGCGAAAACCGCGCCCATCGGATTCATGTTTGCCGAATTTGTTGATAATCAGCAGGTCCGGTGCGTTCGCAAGCGAGGCGGTCACATACCCCACCGCCTGTTCCAGCGCTGCCGGGTCCAGACGGCAGCCGCGCGACTGGGTGCCCAGTGATTGTGAGATTCGGATGGTTTCACCATCCGGCAACACGCGGACATCCATGTCGCACTTGCTGCTGTCGGTACATTCCGTGTTCGTTTGCACGACACCGGCCAGTTTCGCGCCAGACGCCAGCAGACGTTCAGCAACAGCGCTGAGCAGGCGATCCGTCGCGCCGCGGTCGGTGGTGGTAACATAGGCCAGATGCATCTTGGACCTCTTGTAAATCGATTGTGACGTTTCAAATAGCACGCAAGGGGCTGCCCGGCCACTCCTCCAGTCAAGGCAGCGGCGACAGACCGATCACAGGTGCGTGCAGGTGAAGAAGAACCGCGTAAGCGGCCAGTGCGGTTAGCCAGATCCAAGGGCGTGGCCATGGACGCGGTAAGCGCAGTGAGAACCGCGCCGTATTTCGCGACAACCGGACCCATTCAAAGCCAATCTCACGCGATTTTCGCCTGTCGATCAGGGCCATGCCCATAACAGAAAATCCGGCAAACAGGCCGAACAGGATCACATGTGACAGGCTTCCATTGGCCAGAAGATGCGCCAAGGACCACAATAGCAGCGCAGCAAGGATCGGGTGGCGGGTGGTGCGCAGAATACCGGGGTGTTCGGGGTCAAAAGGCCTTTTGCCCATCCCACCGAAAGAAAACGGGTTCTGGATCGCAAGCCCGGCCACAGCCAGCCAGCACACCACGGGCATGATCAGTATTGGCACCCAGCGCAAGACTGCGAACGGCGGGATGACCTCGACATAGGGGGCGTTTGCAGCGGCGACAATCAGCCAGGCCAGCACGGCCAGCGACAGAAGTGAATAGGCCGCGAAATACCCCCGGCGCCCGAGCGTGCCGATCAGCCATCCCCGCACGGTGGGCCGTACAGGAATTGCATGGCTGAGTAGGAAAGCGATGAGTGCTGCAAGAAATAGTCCCCAACCGGTCATGATATTCTCCAAACGTGTTGGGGTCGGTCTAGAGTGAGAGGGCAGCGACTTCCTTGCCCGAAATCAAGTTGGGCCGCAGGGGCGGATACGCCGCCCCTGCCTGTATTACAGCCCAAGCGCCGCGCGGCGTTCTTCGGCAAAGCCCTGCACGATGCGGTCGGCAATCAGTGCCAGAATCGCCATCGCGGCCCCGGCCGAAATACCAAGCCCCACATCCGCCTGACCCAGCGCCAGATAGATCGACTGGCCCAGACCGGTGGTCCCGATCAGTGCCGCGATAACCAGCATGGCAAAGGCATAAAGGATGGTCTGGTTCAGCCCCAGCAGGATCGTGGGCGCGGCATAAGGCGCCCGCACATCGCGCATGATCTGCCACTCGGTCGCACCGCTTGAAATTGCGGCCTCCATCATCTCATCCGGTGTGTTGACCAGCCCGTGCCGCGTGTAGCGGATCATCGGGACAATCGCATAGGCACAGATGGCCAGAAAGGCCGAGAACTCGCCAATCTGGAACACCATCAGCACCGGGATCAGGAACACGAAAAGGGGGATCGTCTGCAACATGTCACAGATCGGTCGAACCACGTTCCACACAGGCTGCCATACCGCGCTGGCAAGGCCGATCAGCCCACCCGCCAAAGCGCAGGTAAACACCGCTGCACCGCTGAGATAAAGCGACAGCAGCGCCCTTTCCCACAGGCCCGAGACGAGGATGGTGCAGAGCAGCCCCACGCAGAGCGCGGCCAAGCGCCAGCCCCCGGCAACCCAGCCCAGCGCGGCAGCGCCAGTCAGGACAAAGGGCCACGGCAGGTTCGCGATACCGGTTTCCAGCATTCCAATCAGAATCAGAACGACCAGCCCGCCAGTCAGCCGTCCGCGCCACGCCATGAAAAGCGCAATCCCGGCACCGGCCGCGAACAGGCCATAGCTCATGCTCGACGTCCACTGGAAGCCCCATGTGAAGGGCAGCACCGCCTGATCCAACCCGATCCGCAGCGGCAGCAGAATATAGAACAGCGAGTTGTTCTTGAGGGCGTCCAGCCACTGGCCATTGGCCTGCGTGAATGCGGTCAGGCCGCTGTCCACGGCTTCGGCCATCGGGTCCAGCAGGGTCAGCTCCGCAGGGTTTGGCAACCACGCCCAGAAGGCCGCTGTGAAGATAATAGCAAAACCCAACATCACCCAGACAACACGGCTGTCATAGCGTTTACGCTCGGTCGCCAAAGTGCCGCTCATCCGGTCGATCACCACAGCAAAGACCACGATAACCAGACCCGCCATCAGCGACTCGCCGAACTGCGCCTTGCGCATGGTCAGCAGAACCTCCCAGCCGATATCGTTGAACCCGCCGATGACGGCGGCGATGATAACCATCGACAGAGCAGCCATCAGGCATTGGTTCACACCGACCATAATCTGAGTGGTGGCGGCAGGGATTTCGACCTGGAACAGTTGCTGGAACCGAGTGCCGCCGGACATGATGGCCGCCTCTTTGATCTCGGGCTCTACCCGTTCCAATCCTAGCATCACATTGCGCGCCATGGGCGGTGCGGCATAGATGGCCGAAGCAATCAGACCGACAACAGGACCAAACCCAAACAGCAGCAGCAGCGGTGTCAGATAGGCAAAGGTGGGCACCGTCTGCATGATGTCCAGGACAGCCTGCACAAAGGATTTCACCTTTGGCACTTCGTTGGCGAGGATGCCGATACCGCCCCCAATGACCAGCGCCACAGGGACAGACACGGCGACAAGCGCCAGCGTATTCATGCTTTCCGCCCAATAGCCCGAGGCCAAAACAAAGCTGAGGCCCAGAAAGCCAAGTGCGGCCATGGACATGCCGCCCAGATACCAGCCCAACGCGGTCACGATCCCGATCAGGATGGGCCATGGCGTATTGCCCAGCACGAAATTCGCCCAGTTCATTGGGTGGGTCATCAGGTCCGAAAACAGCCGCATTGCCGGTTTGATCAGGTTCAGAAACCAGTCCAGAAACGCGCCAACCCATTGGGTTGCAGGCAGTTCCCACGCGGTGGGCCATTTGACCAGCCACGGGGCGAAACCCTCGAGCGCAAGGCAAACTGCACCGACGATAACCGTTATCAGGGCGGCCTTCGCACCTGCCGTCAACTGCGCACTGCGCCGTGTCGGGAGGTCGGTTATGGCGGTCATGTCTCGTCCACCTGAAGAGCTGCCGCCAGATCGGACGGATGCACCGTACCGACGACATTGCCCGCCTCATCCCGCACGGGCACGGGTTCATACAGCTCCATGCAATGCGCAAGGGCTGCGTCCAGCGTCATCGAGGTGGTGAGGCCGGGATCATCCGGGCCACATTCCGCCTTGCTCCGCATGACCGAGGCGACCTTGGCGTGCTGACCTTTGGCGACATCCTTCGAGAATTCGCGCACGTAATCATCCACCGGGCGCAACACGATATCTGTGGGCGTTCCGATCTGAACAATCTTGCCGTCGCGCATGATTGCAATGCGGTCGGCCAGCTTCAGCGCCTCTTGAATGTCATGGGTGATGAAGACGATGGATTTCTTCAGCGTCGCCTGAATGCGCAGGAATTCATCCTGCAACTGGCGGCGGATCAATGGGTCGAGGGCCGAGAACGGTTCATCCAGAAACCAGATATCGGGATTTACGGCGAGGCTGCGGGCAATGCCCACACGCTGACGTTGGCCACCTGAAAGCTGGCGCGGAAAGCTGTCTTCGCGCCCTTCCAGACCGACCAGTGAGATCACCTCCTGTGCGCGCGCCAGCCGTTCCTTCTTGCCCACACCCTGCACGCGCAGCGGATAGGCCACGTTTTCGGAAACGGTCATATGCGGGAACAGGCCGAAATGCTGGAACACCATGCCCAGTTTTTTGCGGCGCAACTCGGTCAGGGCCTTCTTCGAGGCTCCGATGACATTTTCGCCGTCCACCCGAATCTCACCGCCCGTGCCGGGCAGCAGCTGCGAAATGCAGCGGATCAGCGTGGATTTGCCCGAGCCCGACAGGCCCATGATGACGAAAAGCTCGCCCTCCTGAACTTCGAAATTGGCATCCTGAACGGCAGGGATCAGCCCCTGTTCCCGAAGGGCGGCGGCAGCCTTGTCTGCGTCATTCCCTGACCGAGACAGCGCGTCGGTCAGGGCTTTGTCAGCGCCGGGGCCAAACACCTGCCAGAGATTCCGGCAGGCGATGGCTGGCATAGTCGTGTCCGTCACTTACGCGGGCTCACTGGGTTGCCGCGTCAACAACCGGACGCCATTTGCCTTCGTTTTCAGCCATCCATGCGGCGACAACTTCTTCGACCTTTCCGCCGTCAACGTCGATCGCGCCCATCATCGGCTGCTGGTCTTCAACCGCCAGCTGATAGTTGGTCAGGATTTCAAAGGCTGCCGGCCATTTCTCTTCCATACCGCTCCAGCCGGCTTTGAAGATGCGCGAGGGAGAGAAGTCGCAGTCATTGACAGCGTTCGGGTTCGGGCCCCAGGCCGGATCACTGAAGCACGCCTCTTCACCAGCGGGCAGTTCAACGAACTGAACGTCATAGGCCGACATCGCCCAATGCGGCTGCCAGAAGGTGATCAGCAGTGGCGATTTGCGTTCGGTCGAAGCGCGCAATTCCGCGATCAGCGCCCCTTCGGACCCTGCAGGTACGGCTTTGAAAGGCAATTCCAGACCGGTCATGCGATCCGCGCCCGGAGTACCCCAATCGGCCGGGTAGTCGACCAGACGACCACCGGGCAGAGTTTCCGCCGTCGCAAAGACCTGTGCACAATCTTTCAGCGCTTCCCATGCGGGCAGGCCCGGGCACAGATCGGCCACATGCGCCGGGTATGCGATGCCTTCCTTGGCATCCAGACCCAGATCACCGATTTCGACCACAGTGCCTTCACCGATTTTCTTGGCGTATTCATCGGAAACGTTGGAAGACCAGATTTCCAGTGTCGCGTCGATGTCGCCATCGGCCAGCGCCTGGAACTGGTTCATCATGCCAGCGGTCACATATTCGACGTTGTACCCGGCTGCCTTGAGCATCTCACCCGCCACATGCGTGGTGACGTGCTGGCCGGTCCATTCGTTGATCGCCAGTTTGATCGGTTCATCCACGGCGCCCATATCCGCCGCCTGCGCCGCGCCTGCAACGCTCAGAGCCATTACGCTTACACTTAGTTTTTTCATGGACTTAACTCCCTGTGATATTTGTTTTGCCCATCCCGGCAAGGATTTTCCCGCCGGTCTTTCTGTCTGATGACAATGCCATGCCGCAGCATGCACAAATTTGGCTGGAAAAGAACAGTGATCCGTTTCCAAATTGTGGAAAAGATCTTTCTGCCAGATTGTTCCCCCCTCCCGGCTCTCTTTATGCATCCAACCCGGCTAGCCCTTGTTTCATTTCGCTAAGACGGGACATTGACTGACGAGTCAATCAGAAAACATTTTGCCACCTTTTGTCGAGAACTTCTTTCAAAAATCTGCATTTTTCTGCGAATTCGATTATTCCGGGGACTGCCTCAAATCTGGAAACGGTCATATTTTTCATTGCCAAACAAGAACAAAAGACAAACATTCATTGTCGGGCAACATCAAGGTTAGACAGATGCGAACGTTTGACGAAATCTTTGAAATCGCAGCCGCGCGCCACGGCGGGCCAGAAGCACTGGACGCAAAACTGAGCAAACCGAAAACCCCTGAGGAACTGGCAGCGATGCCCGAGGACCGCTGGCTGTCGATCATCACGAAATGCATCTTTCAGGCCGGTTTCAATTGGAAAGTCATCGAAAACAAATGGGACGGGTTCGAAACAGCCTTTGACAGGTTCGACGTGGGGCGATGCGCGTTCATGGATGATGAGAAGTTTGACACCCTGTTGCAGGATACGCGCATCGTCAGGAATGGAACCAAGATCGCGGCTGTACGGGATAACGCTGCGTTCCTGCTTGAGCTGCGCGAGGAAGGCGGCGTGGGTAAAGTGCTGGGCGGCTGGCCATCTGATGACTACGTCAATCTTCTGGCCATGTTGGCCAAACGCGGGGCCCGACTGGGCGGCGCTTCGGCACAGTACGCGATGCGGTTTGCCGGGCGGGACAGCTTCATTCTGTCCCAGGATGTCACCGCCCGCCTGATTGCCGAAGGTGTGATTGACAAGCCTGCCACCTCGAAGAAAGCGTTGGGGGCGGTTCAGAACGCCTTTAATACATGGATGGGCCAGTCCGGGCGATCACTTACGGAAATCAGCCGGGTACTGGCCATGAGTCTGTGAAAACGGTTTGCGGAATACCCGCAGCGGAATAAGATTCAACTTATGGTTCTGCGTGTATTCTTTGCTTCTCTTTTGTTGCTGGCCGCCTGCGGTCGTGAGTTGACCGAGCAGGAGCGCGATTTTGCGGAAACCATTCAGGGGGAAACCCTGGATCTGGATCATATCCGTCTGGTCGAAGGTGCCCCGGTGGCAAACGTGACGTATTTCCGCGAAGAACGCCCGCGACTGGCCTGCCGCGAACGCATTCTGCCCCCGGTGGACCCCGGGCCGGTGACGGGCAAACCTGTTGCCGTGGCCCTCTTCAACAAAGTCTACTTTGCCCGCGACTGGTATCTGGAGGACTATATGTCCGACTTTCCGGATCAGATGAACCTGCTGGCCGCGATGCTTTTGGCCCATGAGTTGACGCATGTCTGGCAATGGCAGAATCGCCGGACCACGGGTTACCACCCCCTGCGCGCTGCGGCGGAACATGGGGGCCGAAGGGATCCGTATCTGTTCGACCTCGAAACCTCTCCGGATTTTCTGACCTACGGGTTCGAACAGCAGGGCGCGATCGTCGAGGAGTACGTGTGCTGTCGCGCGCTGGCCCCTCAGGCCAAGCGCACCAAAAGACTTCATGACATGCTGGGTGCCCAATTTGATCTGTCACCCTTGCCGGAACAGGGGCGCGAGCGCCCGGTCCTGATCCCGTGGAGCGAAGCCAGGATCGAAGGGATTTGCAGTTAGTTCCGGGCGCGCTGCAGGGTTTCCAGATATGCCACCAGATCAACGATCGGCTGGCTGGTCAGGATCGGCTGACCTTCCGGTGTTTTCATGGATGTGTCCTGCCCGTCGAAATAAGGGCCATAGACCGGCATCGGGCTGCCATGGCTGACCAGCGGGTCCCTGCCGTCGATGCGGGCAACAACGCGGGCGGTCGGGAACACCCCGCTTTCGCTGGACAATGCGGTCAGATCGGACGGCTGAACAACCAGCACGCTGGCCATCGGCCCTTGCCCGGTTGCGTCAATCCCGTGACAGGTCGCGCAGTAATGCAAATAGAGTTCCTCTCCGGTCGCGGCATCCTGCGCCCAAGCAGCCTGTGCGGCAGCAGCCGAAACCCCGAGAACCAGCATACCGATCGTTGCCTTGAACATCGTATCCTCCTGTCACAATTGACATTTGCAGGGTTGCCCGACAGGCATATGGGCGCAATGATCCAGATCAACGAAACAGGTGCAGAGGGTTCGGGCAATGACACAATACGCAGCCATCATGCTGGCCGCCGGATTTGGAATTCCGATACTGGCCGCTCTTAACGCGGCCCTTGGCAAGGTCATCGGATCACCGACAACGGCAGCTGTGGTGCTGTTTGCAATTGCCCTGGCCGCCTCGGTTCTGACCATGCTGTTGTTTCCCGGTTTTGCAGCCTTGTCCAAGGTTGCGCAGGCCCCGAAACACCTGTTGTTCGCTGGCATCCTGATTGCATTCTATGTGTTGTCGATCACCCATGTCGCCCCGCATTTCGGTGTGGGAAACGCCGTGTTCTTTGTCCTGTTGGGGCAATTGATCAGTGCCGCGGCAATCGATCACTTCGGCCTGTTCGGCGCACAGGTGGCACCCCTCACCCTGATGCGGGCAGGTGGTATCGCGGTCATGGCCATCGGTGTTGCGATCACTCAACTGGCCTGAGCACGCCGCCCTCAAGCCTGACCATGCGATCCATGCGCGCCGCCAGTTCGAGGTTGTGGGTCGCGATCAACGCCGACAATCCCTCGTCCCGCACCAGCGTCATCAGCGCATCGAACACCTGATCCGAAGTTTCAGGGTCCAGATTGCCTGTCGGTTCGTCTGCCAGCAAAACACGTGGCGCGTTGGCAAGCGCCCGGCAAAAAGCCACGCGTTGTTGTTCACCGCCCGAAAGCGCCGCAGGGCGGTGGCTGGCGCGCGGGGCGACGCCCACACGGTCCAGCAAGTCCAATGCCCGTGCCTGAGCAGCTTTTTCGGACGCGCCATTGGCCAGTTGCGGCAATGTAATGTTTTCCAGCGCCGTAAACTCGGGCAGCAGGTGATGGAACTGATATACGAACCCGATATCCTGCCGACGCAACGCCGTTCTGGTTCGGTCGCCCTTGCCGTTCACATTCTGCCCCCCGATTTCGACGGTTCCGTCGTCAGGCCGATCCAGCAGACCGGCAATGTGCAAAAGCGTTGATTTGCCCGCCCCTGACGGCGCAACCATGGCCACGGCCTCACCCGCGCGCAGCTCGAGATCGACCCCGCGCAGAACCTGCACCTCGCCCGGTGTGCCTTTGAGGTAGGTCTTGGTCAGACCGTTCAGTCGCAAGGTGACATCATTCATAGCGCAGCGCCTCGACCGGGTTCAGCCGCGCCGCGCGGCGGGCGGGGAAATAGGTGACGATGAAAGACAGGCCAAGCGACAGGCCCGTCGCCTTGAGCACATCGCTCAGATGCAGTTCGGCCGGCAGGGCGTAGATGCCACGGATCGACGGATCCCACACGCCACCGCCCATCACGTAGTTTACGAATGAGAAAATCGGATCAATGTAGATCGCAAAGAGGCATCCCAGGATGACCCCCATTGCCGTTCCGATCAGGCCGGTGAACGCACCGCAGATGAAAAAGACGCGCAGAACCGATCCTTCGCTCAGGCCGATCGTGCGCAGGATACCGATATCGCGCCCCTTGTTCTTGACCAGCATGATCAGGCCCGAAACGATGTTCATCGCAGCAATCAGAACGAGGATCGACAGGATGATGAACATCACATTATCCTCAACCTCGAGCGCGCGTAGAAAGCCGCCGGATGCGTCCTGCCACGTCCAAATCTGGCTGCGCTCGCCCGACGCCTCAAGAATGGGAACCAGGATCGGGCCAAGATCTTCGGGCTTGTCCACCATCACTTCTATCTCATCCGCCACACCTTCACGGTTGAAAAAGCCCTGCGCCTGCGAAAACGGCATGTAGACGCGGGTGCGGTCGATGTCATAGCGACCGGCCGAAAACACATAGACAACGCGATAGGCATTCACGCGCGGCGACGTGCCAAAGGCGGTTTTGACCCCGTTGGGCGAGGTCAGTTTGACCACATCCCCGACAGTGGCCCCGATGCTGCGGGCCACACCCGATCCAATGGCGATGACATCCTCACCCGTCTGGAAGTCCGACAGGTCCCCCGCCGCCTGTTCCGCCTGCGCGATACCCGGCAGGTCGAGCAGATCGTCGGGTCGGATGCCAAACACCTCGACCCCGCTGCTGCTGTCGCGATTGGTGATCAGCACCTGTCCCTTCACCAGCGGTGCGGCACGCTCAACTCCGGGCACCTGCGCTATGCGTTCGGTGCGTTCCTTGTAGTCGGCAATCGTCCGATCCACCCGGCCCTGCGCGTCAAATTCGCCCGAGGAATAGACCGTCACATGCGCATTGGCGCCCAGGATGGTGCCGACGAATTCAGAGCGAAAACCTGAACGGACAGCCAGCGTTGCAATCAGCGCAAACACGGCAAGCGTGATCCCGATCAAAGAGATCCATGTCATCACGCTGACACCGCCTTCGGCCCTGCGCGCGCGCAGATATCGCCAGGCGATTTTCCATTCAAAAGGGGCAAAGGGCGGGGGTGTCTTGGCCATGCCTGCTCCGGGTTTTCTTGTTTGCGGCGACCCTTTCGGCATTTCGCCCAATGGTCAAGCCGGTTGTCACTCTGAACTGGCTCCTCAGCCTGAAAGAGCCGAATCGTTTCGTGGCACGGTCAAAATACACGTGCAAAACAGGTGTCTTCCAATTCGGGCGCTACACCATGAGTTGTGAAGCGCATCACAGACAGAAGGTGATTGTTTCAGGTATGACGTTAATCATCGCACATCGTGAGCCACTGAATCGTAAAGGCAACAACAAGTGCGAAATTTTATTACTCTTTTTGATTATTTTCAGAAACTTTGCCACCCTAACCATGGGGGAACACATTTAAAGAGCGGGGGTCGCTCAATGAATTTACGAATTTCAACCAATGGCGCGGGTGCAATTTCGACCCGTCAGGCTTCAACAGAATTGGATTGTGAAACCGCAGCCTTGCTGCGCGCGGCCATCCGGCCGATCTTTGTCACCGCGGCAAGCTGGGGCAATCTGGCAGACATCCTGAAAGACAAAGGATATCGTCTGGTTTTCCGGCAAGGCCGTTTGTGTATCACGGATCGGGCAACCGATGCGCGGATTTGCGGATTGCGCTTTCTGGATATCGAGTTTCGCGAACTGATCAGCCGCCTTGGCCGCCCGATTGTTGTGGCCACAGGTGACGGAGCCAACGGAGACGTCCTGGCCGAACGCCCGACGTCGGATCAAAACTGAGAACCGACCGACTGACGCGGTCGGCCTTCAGGTAGCTTGGGAAGGGCCGCCAGGTCTGAGCCTCCGGCACCCCTTCTGGATCACGGGGCGTGTTTCAACGCCCGCTTAATGCAGCAACTGATGGTCGCTCAGGCGATCTGCTGGTAAATCTCAGCAACTTTGGTGACGGCCGCTTCGGGGCTTAGTTCCTCGCTTTCGCCAGTGCGGCGGCAGGTCAGTTCAACTACACCATTCTTCAGACCGCGCGGGCCAACCGTGATGCGCCAGGGCAGACCGATCAGGTCCATCGTGGCGAATTTGCCGCCCGCGCGTTCGTTGCGGTCGTCATAGAGCGGCTCCAGACCCAAAGCCGTCAGCGCCGTGTAGATCTTGTCACAGGCTGCATCGGCTTCTTCATCGCCCTGCTTGAGGTTGACGATACCGCAATGGAATGGGGTCACGCCCTCGGGCCAGATGATGCCCTTGTCGTCATGGCTGGCCTCGATGATTGCTCCCACAAGGCGGCTGACACCGATACCATGGCTGCCCATGTGAACCGGAACCGGTTTGCCATCCGGGCCTTGGACAGTCGCGCCCAAGGGATCGGAGTATTTGGTGCCAAAGTAGAAGATTTGGCCCACCTCGATGCCGCGCGCCACGCGGCGGCGTTCTTCGGGGATCTGATTGAACAGCGCCTCGTCATGGGTTTCATCAGTGCGGGCGTATTTCGAAGTGAACTCTTCCAGAATGGCCTGACACTGTTCGCGGTTGTCATAATCGATGTCTCGGTCGCCAAAGGTCAGATCTGTGACGGCGCTGTCATAGAAAACCTCGGATTCACCGGTATCGGCCAGAACCAGGAACTCATGCGTGTCATCGCCACCGATGGGGCCTGAATCGGCGCGCATCGGAATCGCCTGAAGTCCCATCCGTTCATAAGTGCGCAAATAGCTGACCAGATGGCGGTTATAGGCGTGCAGCGCATCTTCCTTGGTCAGGTCGAAATTGTATCCGTCCTTCATGTAGAATTCACGGCCCCGCATCACGCCGAAACGCGGGCGGATTTCATCGCGAAACTTCCACTGGATCTGGTAGAGCGTCAGCGGCAGGTCCTTGTAGCTGCTGACGTGGCCGCGGAAGATATCTGTCACCAGTTCTTCGGCCGTCGGCGTGAACAGCATGTCCCGGTCATGCCGGTCCTTCATCCGCAGCATCTCCTGACCGTAATCGTCATAGCGCCCGGATTCACGCCACAGATCCGCCGACTGGATGATGGGCATCTGGATCGCGATGTGACCGGCCCGCGCCTGTTCCTCGTGGACGATGTTTTCCAGCTTGCGCAGCACTTTGAAGCCCAGCGGCAACCAGGAATAAATCCCGGCAGAGGCCTGCTTGATCATCCCTGCACGCAGCATCAGCCGGTGGCTGACAATCTGAGCCTCGGACGGGGTTTCCTTGAGAACGGGCAGAAAGTAACGGCTCAGGCGCATGGACGGACCTTCAAAGGTAAGAATTCGACTGGACAGGTGATTATGCCAAAGCCCCGCCGGGGGCAATCGCGCATTGGTGTTTTTCCGACCTTGCGGCAGTCAGTTTTTTGATTGACCCGCCAATCGGGAATCCCAATGGTAGCGGAAACGCAAATCTCATGAGGCGCTGATGCAAACCATTCAGGAACCCGCACGCCAAATTCCCGTCATTCATCAAACCGATGTTCTGGTCGTGGGCTCTGGCCCTGCCGGGTTGGCAGCGGCGCTTGCAGCGGCACGTGCGGGGGCCGAGGTATCTTTGATTGATCGGTTCGGCTGCATGGGTGGCAACATCACTGCCGTCGGCGTCGAAGGATTTGCCTGGTACCGGCACGAGCAAACCGTCGAGGCAGGTGGCATCGGGATGGAATTCGAGACCCGCGCCAAGGAGATGGGCGCCGCCGTTCCGGAAAGCCAGTCGCTGAGCTATGAGCTGGACAGCGAAGGCTTCAAACTGGTCGCCGACAAGCTGGTCGAAGAAGCGGGTGTGCATCCGATGTTGCATCGGCATTTCGTGGCCCCGATCCTGGAAGGTGACCGGATCACCGGCGTCATCACAGAATCCAAAGCCGGACGCGAAGCGATTTTGGCCAAGGTCGTCATCGATGCCACCGGCGACGCGGATGTGGCCCATCGTTCGGGCGCGCCGACCCACAAAACTCCGCGCGAGGACATGATGGCGGCTTCGGTCATGTTCCATCTGGCGGGCGTCGATAAACGCGCCTTCATGGAAGGTGTGAAAGCTGACCCGCAGACCTACAAGGACTGGGGCGGCGGCGGAGAGTGGAATATCGAAACCTCGGGGAAAGAGGACGACATGTTCTCACCCTTCGTGCACAAACCGTTCCAGCAAGCGATTGATGAGGGGCTGATCCCGCCGCACCTGAATACCATCGCCGGAACCTGGGGTGCGATGCATGACACGGGCGAGCTGACCTACATGAACCTCATCCATCTGGCCGAGATCGATGGCACTGACCCCGACAGCCTGACGCGCGGCGAGATTGAAGGCCGCCGCCAGACCATGCTGGCCATCGACGCGCTGCGCCGGTTCATGCCCGGTTGCGAAAACGCTCGTTTGCGGAATTTTGGGATGACCATCGGCATCCGCGACACCCGCAAGATCGACGCGGTTTACAACATGACCGAAAACGATGCCCGCCATCAGGGCCGGTTCGAGGATACAATAGGTATCTATCCCGAGTTCATCGACGGCTATGGCATTCTGATCCTGCCAACTACGGGGCGGTATATGCAAATCCCTTATCGGTCGATGCTGCCCAAGGGCATCAAAGGCCTGCTGGTTGCAGGACGGTCACATGGCGCGGACCGGGTGGCGCATGCTGCCACGCGCAACATGGCCTGTTGCGCGGTCATGGGTCAGGGCGCGGGAATCGCCGCAGCGGTATCATTGAAAAGCAATCAGGAGCTGGACCAGCTGAATCTGGCACCTGTTCACGCGGAACTGCAACGTCAGGGGGTGAGGATTCACTGATGGACAATATCCCAACGATTGACATCGCGCCTTTGACTGCACCAGGAACCGCAGCCTATGACACAACGGTCCGGCACATCCTTGCGGCCTGTCAGGGGATCGGCTTTTTGTCGATCACCGGGACTGGCATATCCCAGCAAACCGTGGATCAGGTGCGTCAGATCACCCGACAGATCTTTGCCGTCGATGACGCACGAAAATGGGATCAGGCCATCACCCGCGCCAACTATCGCGGCTATATTCCCATGGGGTTTTTCACACCCAATGATGGCTCGGGCAAAGCCGACAAATACGAGGGGTACAAACTGCATCACGAGGTCGCGGCAGACGACCCGGTGCGTGAGGATTGCGCGTTATACGGGCCGAACCTCTGGCCGGACGATGTACCACGCGCGAAAGAGGTCATTCTGGGTTACTGGCGGCAACTGGATCGCGTCACCGATCTGTTGCTGGGCGCGTTAGAAGCAGGGTTGGATTTGAAAGCCGACTCGCTGCGCGGTGCATTCCGGGACCCGATGACCAACATGACCCTGTTGCATTACCCGCCTCAGGCCGAAGATGAGGCAGGCTATGGCATCCATCCGCACAAGGATACCGACGCCTTGACCATCATTGCCCCCGATCCGGTGGGCGGGCTTGAGGTGCAGACCCGCAGCGGCGGCTGGATCACGCCCGGCTGCCCACCCGGTGGTTTCGTGGTGAATATCGGTGACATGCTTGAACTGTGGTCGGGCGGGCGGTTGAAATCCACACCCCATCGGGTTGTAAACCGATCGGGTCAGGAACGGTATTCTTTTCCCTATTTCGCGGTGCCCCGTCACAACGTCGTCGTCGCGCCTTTGCTGCCGCCCCTGCCCGGCTTTGACCGCCCGGCGGTTCATTGCGGGCACTGGTCGGCCGAGATTTGGCGCACCAACTGGCCCGATGAGACCGCCACCAAAGACACGCCTGAATTGGGAACCTTGCGCGGCTGACCCCTGCAAACGCAAGCGCCATGAACCGCTTGCATCATGGGCTTTGATGCGCCAAGAACACCTGCAAGGGCCTGAACAAGGGGATCGCCATGGCTTTGCCGGTTAAGGATCAGCTGAGATACTGGAGCATCGCCGCTGCGGTTTTCGCGTTGATCATGTGGGCCCTTGGCGATGTCTTGTTGCCTTTTGTCATCGGCGGGGCCATTGCCTATTTCCTCGATCCGGTCGCTGACCGGCTGGAGCGGCTGGGCCTGTCGCGTATGGCCGCCACGGCGGTCATCACGGTCGTCGGTGTTCTGGGATTTGTACTGGCAATTCTGATGGTGGTCCCTGCGCTGATCACCCAGTTGCTGGATCTTGTCGATGTACTGCCTGATCTGTTCAAACAGTTGCGCAGTTTCATAGAAAAACAGTTCCCGTCATTGCTTGACCGGGAATCAAGCACGCACGCGATGCTGGTGTCCTTTGGCGAAACGCTGAAATCCAAAACCGGGGACGTTATGCAGACGCTGCTGACCTCGCTGGGTTCCGCGATCAACATCGTTGTTCTGTTGGTCATTGTGCCGGTCGTGGCTGTTTACTTGCTGTTGGACTGGGATCGCATGACCGCCCGCATCGGAGAGCTGCTGCCACGTGACCACGCCCCCATCATCAGGCGGCTGGCGGGTGAGATCGATGCGGTTCTGGCCTCGTTCGTGCGCGGCATGGGAACAGTTTGTTTGATCCTTGGCACCTATTACGCGGTCGCACTAATGCTTGCTGGTCTGCAATTCGGCCTGATTGTGGGTTTTATCGCGGGCCTGGTCACGTTCATACCCTATCTGGGCGCCCTTATCGGAGGCTCGCTGGCCATTGGGCTTGCGCTGTTTCAGTTCTGGGGCGACTGGGCTCATATCGGGCTGATCGCGGGTATCTTTGCCATTGGGCAGGTCACTGAAGGCAATTTCCTGACACCCAAGCTGGTCGGCAGCTCTGTCGGGCTGCATCCGGTCTGGTTGCTGCTGGCCCTGTCAGTCTTTGGCGCGCTGTTTGGCTTTGTGGGCATGTTGGTGGCAGTCCCGGTCGCCGCAGCATTGGGCGTTCTGGCCCGCTTTGCCACATCGCTATACCTCGACAGCAGATTGTACACTGGTCTTGAAGGTCTGGATCAGGAAACCGAATAAATGGCCCGACAACTCAGCTTTGATCTGCCCGCCAAAACTGCGCTCGGGCGAGAGGACTTCTTTGTGTCACCGGCCAATGCGCTGGCGGTGGCAATGATCTCGGCCACGTCCTGGCCCGGCAATAAACTGGTGCTGAGTGGGCCTGCTGGCGCGGGCAAAACCCATCTGGCCCATGTCTGGGCCGCTGAAACCGGCGGTCGAATCCTTCAGGGCAGAGACCTGAGATATGACGATGTGCCAGACCTGGCGCGTATGCCGATTGCGGTCGAAGATGTGCCTTTGATCGCCGGCGATCTCGAACTGCAAAAAACGCTGTTCCACCTGCATAATCTTGTTCTGGCCGAGGGGCACCCCCTGCTGATGACCGGCCGTCTTGCGCCGAAATTCTGGGAGTTGCCGCTGGCCGACCTGCAAAGCCGGGTCGAAGGCGCGCATCACGTCGCACTGGATCCGCCCGACGACGCATTGCTGGGCGCAGTACTTGCCAAGCTGTTTGTCGACAGGCAGCTCAACCCCGGCCCCGATGTCATCGCCTATCTTGTCAAGCATATGGACCGGCGGTTTGAAAGCGCAGCCGACGTTGTATCCCAACTGGACCAACTGGCCCTGGCTGAAAAACGCGACATTACACGCGCGCTTGCCATTCGCGTACTGAACACGGCCCCGGATGAGGTCGAGACCAATGATTGACCCGCTGACGTCAATTTCGCATCCTCAGGCAGAACTATCTGGAACACACATGGATCAGACCGTCAAAACCGATATCCCGGACTGGGGAACGTTCGGAAAGCCCCTGTTTGACAAACCGGACGCACGGGCGCTGTCGCGCGTCGGGGTTGTCGATGTCGGGTCGAACTCGGTCCGGATGGTCATTTTCGACGGGGCGGCCCGATCACCTGCCTATTTCTACAATGAAAAGGTCATGTGCGAACTGGGGGCGGGCCTGTCCGAAACCGGGCGACTGAACCCGCGTGGCCGCGAACGCGCCTTGTCGGCACTACGACGGTTCCAGCACTTGGCAATGGATCTGGATTTGCCCGGTTTGCATGTTGTCGCCACCGCCGCTGTGCGCGAAGCCTCGGATGGGCCCGAGTTTTGCGATCAGGTGCAGGCTGAAACCGGTTTGCAGGTGTCTATCATTGACGGTGACGAGGAAGCCCGCCTGTCGGCGCAGGGTGTCCTTTTGGGGTGGCCCGGAGCCTATGGATTGATCTGCGATATCGGCGGGTCGTCGATGGAATTGGCTGAAATCGGCGGTGGTCAGGTCGGCCGTCGCGTAACCTCGCCGCTTGGGCCGCTGAAACTGCGCGACATCAAAGGCGGGCGGCGCGCGCGAAAAGCGCATATCAAGGAAACGATGGAGGATCTGCGCAATCAGATGGGCCAGCAGCGAGACCGTTTGTTTCTGGTCGGCGGCAGCTGGCGCGCCTTTGCGCGGCTGGACATGCTGCGGCGGGGCTATCCGCTGAACGTTCTGCACGAATACCGCATGACCACCAAACAGGTGCGCGAGACGATCAAATACATCGAAAAACACGATGGCGAAAAGCTGCGTGCTCAGGCGGGCGTGTCGAGCTCGCGCATGGCGCTTATCCCGTATGCGATGGACGTTCTGGCGCGGCTGATCCGCACGTTCAAACCCAAAGATATCGCCATCTCAAGCTATGGGATTCGCGAGGGGTTGCTATATGAGCAGATGCCACAGGAAGTGCGCGATCGCGACCCGCTGATCGAAGCCAGCCGGTTCTCGGAAGCCAAGGACGCGCGCCTGCCCGGATTTGGCAGCAATCTCTATGATTTTGTCATCCCGCTGTTCAGATCGGCACCGCCCAGCAGAGTGCGCCTGATCAAGGCGGCCTGCCTGCTGCACGATGTAAGCTGGCGCGCGCATCCCGACTATCGGGCCGAGGTGTGTTTCGACAACGTCACGCGCGCCAATCTGGGTGGTTTGAAGCATTCCGAGCGTGTCTTCATCGGATTGGCACTGCAACACCGCTATCGCAACAAACGGGAAGGCAATCGGTTCTCTCGGCTTTACGAATTGCTGGATGAAAAAAGCCAGAAACAGGCCGAGATTCTGGGCAAGGCCATGCGGTTTGGCGCGATGTTGTGGATGCACAACGATGCCAATATGGGGCAGCTCAAGTTTTTCCCCAAAAAGCGAGAGCTGGAACTGTATCTGCCCGAAACCGCTGCCCCCCTGTTCAGCGAAGTGGCTGAAGCCCGGTTCAGCGCTTTGGCAGCAGCACTGAAATCTCAGACTCGCGTGATTATCAGGGGCTGACCTTTAACCAGGTCAGATATCTGTGGGTCCTTCTGGCACCTCGATATCCCGCTTTTCGGGCTCGGATGGCTCTTGGGTCGGTTTTCTGCGGATAATGATATCGCCATTGGGCAGGATCTCGGGCGGCTCATAAACGCTCCAGTCCTTGACCTCAGCGGCCAGTTCAGCAAGCGCCGGGCCCATCTGCTGCAAGAAGGACTGCATCGCCGGGCCAAGCTCTTCCGCCAGACCCAGCAAGTTTTCCAATGCCGGTTCCATTTCCTTGCGCAAACCTTCGAAAAACAGTTCGGCCCCCTGTTCCATCAGGGATTTTTCATTGTCTTCCTGCGCCATTGCAGGCGCAGCAAGGAACACTGAGATCGTACTGATCAGCAAGATGCGTTTCATACCTGACATATAAGGCCCGTGTGGCAGGCTGGAAAGGTCACAGTTCAATATCCAGCGTGACCGGAAAATGATCGGAGGCCGTCAAAAGCGCCTGCCGCAATTCCGGTTCAGCCCAACAGGCGGCATCCTGAAACGGGTGCCAGATACGCCAGGACGGGCGATATGCTTGCAGGTCCGTGGTAATCATTATGTAATCCAGCAATGCGTCCAGAAATTTACCTTCTTCCGGGCGGGCAAAGCGCGCAGTAGCAGGCACCGGCCCGGGCCGAAACCTGTAGGCTGTGACGGCGTTCGGGTCGAACAATCCGGCTTGCAGCAACACCTCGACCGACGAGCGGCCAAAGAGGTGCTCAAACTCATCCAGCCCGGGGCCATCGTTCAGATCGCCCAGCAAAATGACGGGCTGTTTTTGCGCAACATGCCATTCGACGCGCCGTGCAAGCCAGATCGCTTGCGCCAGCTGTTTGCGGCGATTGGCAATCGAAATCCGGATCGCCTCGTCCCGCGATTCGGCACCGTGCGGTGCCTTGGATTTCAGATGTGCCCCGATCAGGCGGATGTTGTGCCCCGCTTGCGTCGTCACCGCCAGTTCCATCGGCGGTTTGGAGAACCGCACGACATCCTCGGTCGCATCAATGTCGAGGTCGATTTTGAATACACCATCGAACCGGGGGGCTGTGGTATCTGCAATATCTCCCTTGGGATCGTGGCGAACACTCAGCACCGTTCTGTCATAGAGCAATGCCAGTTCCTGATGTGTGTCGTTTGCATAGCCCATCACCGCATCAGACGTGCGCAAGTCGAACGCTTCGGCAAAGGCTTGCAGGGCCCGAACCGTGTTCTGGCGTCTGCCCGTGTTGGGCGCCTCGACGATCACAATCGCATCTGCGTCAATTGCAGTCAGAACCTTGGCAATTGCTTCGATCTGCTGCGCTTTGGTGACGTCGTGTCTGCCGGACCAGCTGTCATCGACGATCAGCCTGTCTTTCTGGTCAAACAGATTGGCGAACCATTCGATATTATAGGTCGCCAGCCGCATCTGATCAGGCCCGCGCGCCGTTGATTTCATCCCAGGCGCGATTGATGTCGATCATCTTTTTCTCGGCCAACCGGATCGCCTCTTCGGGGACACCCCGGGCCATCATGGCGTCAGGGTGCGTTTCCCGAACCAGCTGCCGCCAGACATTGCGAATGTCGGGCAGCGGCATGTCATGTGGAACGCCCAGAACCGTGTAAGGATCGTTTGGCGCATCCGGAACAAAGCGCGCCCGCAGCGCTTTGAACTGCGCGTCGGTTTGCCCGAAAATCTGGCTGACATCTTCGAGAAATGCGTTTTCGTTCGGATGATAGAAACCATCCGCCATCGCGATGTGAAAAAGACCTTCCATCAGGTCACACAGGGTTGTGCTGTCTTCGGAAAACATGCGGGCGATTTTGCGGGCGTAGTCCTGATATCCCGCCACGTCCGTACGGGCCATGTTGAAGACGCGGGCTGCACCTTCCTCATCTTCGCGTGCGATCTGAAACACGTCGCGAAAGGCGGTGACCTCATCACGGGTCACCTGACCGTCTGCCTTGGCCATTTTGGCACCCAGTGCGATGACCGCAATCGTAAAGGCCACGGACCGTTCCGGTGGCGAGCGTAGTTTTTCAAAAACTGCGGTCAGGCTTTCGCCCTGGGCAAGCGCGCTCAGCGCATCGGATATGCGGGTCCAGATCGACATGACCGCACCCTAGCGTCACAATTCGGGACTGTCAGGTGCAACAGGTCATTCAGCACCAAGAATTTTCTGCATCAGCACAAGGTCCAGCCGCTGGCCGAACTTAAATCCGACTTCGGGCATCACCCCGACTTTCGAATAGCCAAGTGCGGCATGAAACGCCTCAGCCCCCGGATTGGCCGAGGATATGCCCGCGACAAGAACATGAACGCCTTGGGCTTGCGCGATTTCCTCCAGCTCTGACATCAACGCACGCCCCACCCCTTTGCCCCACGCATCCGGTGACAGCTGGATCGTATGTTCGCAGGTTTGCGCATAACCGGGCCCGGTGCGGAAAGGGCCATATGTGGCAAAGCCGATAACGTGGCTGTCGTGCTCGGCAACCAGATAACCGGGCGCGCGTGCCTTGATATCTTCGGCAATCTGGGCGGCGCTGCGTTCGTCCGTCGTGAAAGTGACCAAAGTGTCCCGGATGATCGCATTGGTGATCCGGGCAATGGCTGGTGCATCTGACGCTGTGGCCGGGCGTATGTTCATTCCAACACCCGAAGCCCATGAGGTGTCTCAATTTCTGACTGCAAAGCGGCGGGGCCGGTATCGAACACCACATGATCCAGTTCACCCAGTTGACGGGCCAGTGTCAGGGCATCGGGGTGATAGACAACCAGACGCCGCAACCGGCACGCGCTGTCCTGCAACATGTTTGCCGGGTGCAGGTCGCCTTGCCATTCGATAAGGGCGGGAAACAGATTGTCGAACGGCAAACGCCCCGTTGGCGGAACCGCCATGCGCCATTGCAACGCGCCGCGGGTCAGGTCGATGGGCTCTCCGGTGCCATCGGGGAAGATCGACAGTGTGGCCTCGATATCCTCGACCCGGCATATCCAGTTCGTCAAACGCGGTCCGCCCTGAAAATTGTCCAGATCGAACCATCGCAGCCTGCCCGGAGGCTGCGCCTGCGGATCGATGGCAATCGCTTCCAGATAGAGCCCGTCCCTGAGCCCCAGCAGCCTGTTATGTGTCCCGAATTTTCCGTGTTTCCCACCGGGTTGCAGTGCAACACCAAGCGCCTGTTCGATATGCGCAGACGCTTCTTCAAGCGTTTCGCCCGCGACGGCCAGATGATCGAGTAACATGTCCACCCTCCTGCGAAAACGACCGGACCCAAAGGGATCAGGTCGCATGTTTTCGCCATTGGCGCAGGATCACAAGAGCTTTCGTTTAAAGACTTGCCTTGTGTCAGGGCCGCGCTTCGCGGATTAGGCGCAGAATGTCCTGAGCGGCCTCGGGAATGTTGGTACCCGGACCAAAGATAGCCTTGACCCCGTGGTCATACAGGAACTGGTAATCCTGCTGCGGGATCACCCCACCACAGATCACGATGATATCGTCGGCCCCTGCTTTCTTCAGCTCTTCCACCAGCTGCGGTGCCAGTGTTTTATGCCCCGCCGCCTGCGAGGAAATGCCGACCACATGCACGTCATTGTCCACCGCGTCCTGCGCGGCCTCGGCAGGTGTCTGGAACAGCGGGCCAACGTCCACGTCGAACCCGATATCTGCAAAGGCCGTGGCGATAACCTTGGCACCGCGATCATGCCCGTCCTGCCCCATTTTGACCACCAGAAGACGGGGGCGGCGGCCTTCGGCCTCGGCAAAGTCCTCGATGGATTTCTGGATCGCGGCAAAGCCTTCGTCGCCCTCATAAGCAGCGCCATAGACACCGGCCAGGGTTTTCACCTCGGCGCGGTGGCGGCCGAATTCTTTCTCCATTGCCATGCTGATCTCTCCTACGGATGCACGGGCGCGGGCGGCTTCGACCGCAGCGGCCAGCAGGTTTCCGCCCTCCTGGGCGGTCTTGGTCAGGGCGTTCAGCGCGGCTTGGCACGCGGCTTTATTTCGGGTTGCGCGAATGCGTTCCAGCCGCGCCACTTGCGCCTCGCGCACGGCGACGTTGTCGACATCCAGAATGTCGATCGGGTCTTCCTGTTCCTTGCGGTACTTGTTGACGCCGACGATCACTTCGTCGCCCCGGTCGATCATGGCCTGACGGCGGGCTGCGCTTTCCTCGATGCGCAGTTTGGGCATGCCCGAGGCAACCGCCTTGGTCATGCCACCCATCTCCTCGACCTCTTCCATCAGGGCCCAGGCTTTTTCGACCAGTTCATTGGTCAGGCTTTCAACATAGTAAGAACCGGCCAGAGGATCGACCACATCTGTTACACCGGTTTCTTCCTGAAGCACGAGCTGGGTGTTCCGCGCAATGCGGGCCGAGAAATCGGTGGGCAGCGCAATTGCCTCGTCCAGAGCATTTGTATGCAGGGACTGGGTGCCCCCAAGAACTGCACTCATCGCTTCATAGGCGGTGCGGATGACATTGTTGTAAGGGTCCTGTTCCTGAAGCGAAACGCCGGAAGTCTGGCAATGGGTGCGCAGCATTTTCGACCGTTCGGACTTTGCCCCAAACTCGGTCATTACCCGGTGCCATAGCGTGCGAGCGGCGCGCAGTTTGGCGATCTCCATGAAGAAATTCATGCCGATGGCAAAGAAGAACGACAAACGGCCCGCGAACTTGTCCACGTCCATCCCGGCCTCAGTCGCGGCACGGACGTATTCACGCCCATCAGCCAGCGTATAGGCCAGTTCCTGTACAAGGTTCGCCCCGGCCTCTTGCATGTGATAGCCCGAGATCGAGATCGAGTTGAACTTGGGCATCTCGTTCGACGTGTATTCGATGATGTCCGAGATGATCTTCATCGACGGTTCCGGCGGGTAGATATAGGTGTTGCGCACCATGAATTCTTTCAGAATGTCGTTCTGAATGGTGCCGGACAGGACAGACTTGTCGTGACCCTGTTCTTCACCCGCAACAATGAAACTGGCCAGGATCGGAACAACCGCGCCGTTCATGGTCATCGAGACCGAGACCTTGTCGAGCGGGATGCCATCGAACAGTATTTTCATATCTTCGACACTGTCGATGGCAACACCTGCCTTACCGACATCGCCCACAACGCGCGGGTGATCACTGTCGTAGCCGCGATGTGTCGCCAGATCGAAGGCAACCGAAACGCCCTGCTGGCCTGCCGCCAGGTTGCGGCGATAGAAGGCGTTGGATTCTTCGGCGGTCGAAAAGCCCGCATACTGGCGGATCGTCCATGGACGCCCGGCATACATCGTGGCCTTGACACCGCGGGTAAACGGGCCAAACCCCGGCAAAGACCCCATATGCGGCAGATCGGCGGTGTCTTCCTGGGTGTAAAGCGGTTTGACCGCGATACCTTCCAGCGTTTCCTTGGTCAGGTCGCCCAACGGACGTCCGCGCAGCTCTTTCTCGGCAAGCGCTTTCCAGTCCTTTGTGTCGGTCATTTCGATTTCCTCTCGTCAATACGGATGGCGGTCGCTGAAAGCGTCCGCGCCAAGGTCCTGCACTTGGCCTGTTCTTTCAGACACAAGCGCGAAAATGTGGTCACCCGGCACAAATCGCCGGTCGCAATCGCGGGCACAGGGGCTATATTCGAAAGAACAGGAGGCCACATGACACGCACGCTTGCCTTTGTTTTCTCGGCACTAATCCCTCTGGCCGCCTTGGCGGCAGACGGAACCGCGCCGTCTGATGACAGTTTTGTCCGCCCGGTGGGTGAAAGTGAACTCAGCGAGTTTTTGTGGGTCAAACGCCCCATTGTGGTTTTCGCTGACACGCCCGCCGATCCGCGGTTCCAGCAGCAGATCGATATGCTTGTCGCAGAAGAAGCAGCCATGCGCGACCGTGATGTCATCGTGCTGACAGACACGGACCCGTCTGCCCGGTCTCCGATCCGGACCAAGCTGCGGCCGCGTGGCTTCCAGATGGTGTTCGTCGACAAGGACGGCGTGGTCAAACTGCGCAAACCCAGCCCGTGGAGCGTGCGTGAGATTGGCAGGTCTATCGACAAGACCCCCCTGCGCGAACGCGAGATCCGCGAACGGCGCGAAGGGGGCTGAACGCTTTCGCCATGTCCAAAGGCCTCGGCGCGATGCGCTGGAAACGTTGGATTGTATGCCGAAAGCGCCAACATGGTCATTCGAACTCGATGATCACGTCGTCTACAGCAAGGCTGTCACCGGGGCCTGCATTGACCTTGGCCACCACGCCCCTCTTTTCGGCGCGCAGGATGTTTTCCATCTTCATCGCCTCAATTGTGCATAGCGCCTGACCTTCCTGCACTTCCTGCCCAACTTCGACGTCAATCTTCACGACAAGGCCGGGCATCGGACAGAGCAGCATTTTCGAGGTATCTGGTGGCAGTTTTTCCGGCATCAGCTTGGCCAGTTCCGCCTGGCGCGGACGGCGTACATGCACTTTCAAGTCCGCGCCGCGGTTGCGAACGCGGAACCCGCCCGAGATCTTGCCGATTTTCAGAACCAGCGGGCTGCCATCCACGTCCAGAACCGCCAGTTGATCGCCCGGGGTCCAGTCCGAAGCGACACGCAGGGACGGTCCGTCCTCAAATTTGACCGTTGACCCCTCTTTGTCGGCATTGACCTGCACGGCGAAATCCTGCCCCTGCAATGTCACAACCCAGCGCTTGCCTACTTTGCGTTCGTGATTGTCCATCCGGCCCGACACGCGGGTGCGCCGGATTTCGGCGACGCGGTGCATGGCCGCGCAGGACGCAGCAATCCGGCGCAGATCCACTTCGGGCAACGTGACGCCCTCGAATCCGTCTGGATATTCTTCAGCGATAAAGGCCGTTGTCATGTCACCGCTGACAAACTTTGGGTGATCCATCACTGCCGACAGGAACGGCAGGTTGTGACCGATGCCTTCCACTTCGAAACTGTCCAGCGCCACGCGCATCGCCTCGATGGCTTTCTCACGGGTCGGGGCCCAAGTGCAGAGCTTGGCAATCATCGGGTCGTAATACATGCTGATCTCGCCGCCCTCGTAGACGCCGGTATCGTTACGTACGGCGGTTTCACCATCGGGTGCTTCACCCTGCCATTTGCCGTTGACCAGCAACGGACCAGCCGAAGTTTCCTGCGGCGGGCGATACCGGGTCAGCCGACCGATCGACGGCAGGAAGTTGCGATACGGGTCTTCCGCATACAGACGGTTTTCAATCGCCCAGCCGGTCAGGGTCACGTCATCCTGCGTTATCGATAGCTTTTCACCCGCTGCGACACGGATCATCTGCTCAACCAGATCGACGCCGGTGATCAGTTCCGTAACAGGATGTTCCACTTGCAGGCGCGTATTCATTTCGAGGAAGTAGAAGTTCTTGTTTCCGTCCACGATGAACTCGACCGTACCTGCACTTGCGTAGTTCACGGCCTTGGCCAGAGCGACAGCCTGTTCACCCATCGCCTTGCGGGTTTCAGGATCAAGGAAGGGTGACGGTGCCTCTTCCACCACTTTCTGGTTCCGGCGCTGGATCGAGCATTCGCGCTCGCCCAGGTAGATGCCATTTCCGTGACTGTCGCACAGAACCTGAATTTCGATATGGCGCGGCTGGGTTACGAATTTTTCGATGAAGATCCGGTCATCTCCGAACGAGTTTGCGGCTTCGTTCTTTGACGACTGAAAGCCTTCGCGCGCCTCTTCATCGCTCCACGCGATGCGCATACCCTTGCCACCACCACCGGCGCTGGCCTTGATCATGACCGGATAACCGATGTCGTTCGAGATCCTGACCGCCTCGTCCGCGTCTTCGATCAGCCCCATGTAACCCGGAACCGTCGAAACTCCGGCCTCCTGTGCGATCTTCTTCGAAGTGATCTTGTCGCCCATGCTTTCGATTGCACCGACAGGGGGGCCAACAAAGGCGACACCTTCGGCCTCGAGCGCCTCGGCGAATTTCGAGTTCTCCGACAGGAAGCCATAGCCGGGATGAACTGCCTGCGCGCCGCTTTGACGGATGGCATCCATGACCTTGTCGATCACAATGTAGGACTGGTTCGCCGGGGGCGGTCCGATATGCACGGCTTCGTCGGCCATCGACACATGCAGCGCGTTCTTGTCCGCGTCCGAATAAATGGCAACGGTGCCGATACCCATCTTGCGGGCGGTCTTGATGACCCGGCAGGCGATCTCGCCCCGGTTGGCGATCAGGATCTTATTGAACATGAAACGTCCTTTGGCTTGGTGTTCCGGAAACGCAAAACGCCGCCGCAGAGAACGATCCCCACGACGGCGTGATGCGCAATGATGGCTGAGGCGCCAGGCGCCCCGAAGGATATGCGTTAGTTACAGGTGTTCTGCGTCTTGCAGTACAGCACGTTGCCCGCTGCACCGACGGCCGCGCCAAACAGCGGGTCGGCATTGAGGACCGCAGCCCCCACAGCCCCGGCACCACCGCCAAGGAGTGCCTGTTCGCCCGTAGTGTCACCGCACGCGGCCAGACCCGCACAGGTCGCCGCAACAAGGATGAGTTTCGAGAATCGCATTGTGTCTGCCCTTTTAGGTTTCTTGGTTCGTTTGGAATCAGATGCGCGATATGGGGCCTGTTATTCAATATCAATGCAGTTGCAGGCAGGTTTTGTGCAGGTTTTCGCTTCTCTTTGGCCTTAGGAGCCAAAAAGAAAAACGCGGACAGGTCTATGTGGGGAACACAAGCCTGCCCGCGCAAGGAAGGGGTACGGAATAGTAGGTGCATGTGCGGCGCAGGCAAAGTAGAGCCGCACGGCCCATTAAGTTTGCACGGCACAATCTGTTGAGCAAACACAGTATTGTTTCCCTGGGACAACTCGGCTGGTTTCTGCCCAAGCCGCAAAATGGCGCGCAACTTCGTGCCGACAGCATTCAAGTGAAATACCAGCGCGAAAGACCCGTTCACCGTCACAGTTTCGTTACAAAACGGACCACTTCCGATGTTTTCTGCAGTTGCAGCATCACGAATCGCCGCCACTCCACCGGCGAAGGAATTACGGCGCAGCAGCGCGTTAGATGACAGGTTCAAGACGCCGTGATTCAAGAAGCCAAAAAAGGCACATTTTCTTGATAAATCAGATGGTTCTATTCTCTTTCTCGTGATTTCCAAAGATTTCTGCTGCGTGAAACGGTCCTTGGGCACACTCGCACTCAAAGGAACACCCACATGACTATGACTAGAAAAAAGGCACTCCTGCTCGCTGCCTCTGCGCTCAGTGTGACCGGCACGTTTGCTTTCGCTCAGGACGCCCAGACCCAAGCTGAGCTCGACGCTTTGCGCGCCCGGATCAAGGCGCTGGAAGCCGCCAAAAGCAGCCCCGCCAATGGAGATTTCCGCATCGGCAACACCGTTCTGGACGTTTACGGGTATGTGAAGGCCGATTTCTTTTATGACTTCGACTACGATCAGGGGGATACGGCGTTCGTGAATGTTATCGGCGAGCCCTCGGCTGCGACCGACGGCACCTTCGGGGCAACCGTTCGCCAATCTCGGATCGGACTGCGTACCACCACCCCAAGCGGGATCGGTGACATTGGCGGACAGCTGGAGCTTGACCTGTTCGGTTCCGGCGGCACGGCTGAATTGCGCATACGCCATGCCAACATCACCATCGGCGACCAGTTCCTGATCGGTCAGTACTGGACCAACTTCCAACCATTGGACACCTACCCGACCACTGTCGAATTCAACGGACCGGTGGGTATCGCATTCGCTCGTGTCCCGCAGCTGAGATACACCGGACAGCTTGGCAGCAATGCACAGTTTGCGGTCTCGATCGAAGAGAACGTCAGCGGGTCGAATTCCGATGATCCCGTCCTGACGGCCTCGGCGGAATATAACGACGGCACATATATCGCCCGTGGTGCCGTTTTGTACGGTAAAGCCAATTCCGGCAATGTCGAAGTGGATCAAACCGGCTTTACGTTGTCCGGCGGCATTCGCCCCTGGCAAGGCGGGTTGTTCCAGGTCAACTACGTCACAGGTGAGGCGCTTGGCCCATACCTGATCGGTCTCGGCGATGCCATTGTCGGTGGGCAGGCCAACGATGTGGATGGCTACACCGTGGAATTCAGGCAGGACATCGGTGCAAAGTGGAATGTCGGCATTGCCTACGGGCGCGAAGATTATGATCTGCCGACCTCGACCGGCACGCTGTCCTTCACCGAGCTGGAAACGATCCATGTCAACGCGTTCTACAACGCGACAGACAGTCTGACGCTCAGCGCCGAATACATCTATGGCGAGCGGAACGACGCGCCCACCGGCAGAACCTTTGATGGTAGCCGCGTTCAGCTTGCGGCCCAGTTGAACTTCTGAGACCACACATAAATCCTGCCCGGTTTCGGGCAGGATTTTCCCGAAACCGGGCATGATTGGTTTATGTGCGGCTGCGAATGTCACAATCAGTCCATCCCGTCGATGATGTCCGGGAAGGATACGCGCGCAGCGTTTACGTCGATGACAAGCAAAGCATCATAGCTGGCCGGATCAAAGGGGTCTTCTGCCGGAATGACTTCGCGCCCGAACAGCCAGCTCAGACGCCCCGCATCCAGATTACCCCGTTCGAACGGCTGGTCGCCGAAATGGGCCCAAAGGGCCTCCATGAAAGCGATGTCAGCGCGCCTGTCCGCAGGTTTACGATCCCGAAACCGCTCGCGCTGCGTTAACGGTGTAACGCCCTTTGGGTTGGCGCGACGGATGGTGAACTGAAAGTCGGTGCCTGAAAGGCGACCGGGAAAACCACGGTGCTTCAGCATGAATGGCCCCCCTGTGTCATACTTGCAGACAAAAGCAATTCGAGCCCGAAAAAGGATGGGGTCATGATGCGCACCTCCAAAGCCGCACAGTTGGTCTGAGACGCTTTGTACTCATGAAGTCTTGCGGTCATGGTCAAAGCCCCTCCCAGATACACCGGGACTGCTCCAGCCGGTAGGCCTCAAAAAACTGGGTCGCATCCGGGGCGGCATCACCAAACTCTACCGGGCGATCGGACAAAGAGATAACGACCCGCGCCGGATGCAATTCATGCTGAGCAACATATGGAATGGCCAGAATCTGGCACAGGTGCTCCATATCCTTCGACGCCACATCATACCCGATCCGCCCTACTGACGCGCCTATTCTGGGCGCGATAAAGCGAAAGCGCAGCCAAAGCTCGCCAGGGTTGTTGTCCAGCAGGACATCGCTCAGTTGCACTGGCTGGCCCGACGGCACCGGCAGCAACGAATCGGAATCCGCAAAAGCAGGATGGCTGAAGGTGAGTGCACCCAGACAAATGGCGCGACCCCGGACCCACCAGCGGCGAGCTCCTCCTTCCGGGGTCGCGCGCGCAGTACGATTAGTCTGCGCGGTTCTATGTCTGACGGGTCGGATCATTTAACTATTTGCCGGTTTTTGTCAATTCCGCCTCAATTTGAGGGGGTTTCAGCCTCGGAACCGCTGTGACGGTCAAAGATTGAGCGGGGCGGGCCATCCCGCCCCTAGATGGATCACAGCGGGATATTGTCGTGCTTTTTCCACGGGTTCTTCAGCTGTTTGCCGCGCAAGCTGGCAAATGCCCGGGATACACGACGGCGGGTCGAATGCGGCATGATCACCTCATCGATGAAGCCGCGCTCGGCTGCCACGAAGGGATTTGCAAATCGGTCTTCGTAATCCTTGGTATGCGATGCGATCTTGTCGGCATCCCCCAGATCGGCGCGATGAATGATCTCGGTCGCCCCTTTGGCCCCCATGACCGCAATTTCGGCGGTGGGCCAGGCATAGTTGAAATCACCGCGCAAATGCTTGGAGGCCATAACGTCGTAAGCACCGCCATAGGCCTTTCGGGTAATCACTGTCACCTTCGGCACGGTTGCCTCACCATAGGCAAAGAGCAACTTGGCCCCATGCTTGATGACACCACCATATTCCTGGCTTGTTCCCGGCAGGAAGCCAGGAACGTCGACTAATGTCAGGATCGGGATTTCGAAGCAGTCACAGAAGCGCACAAAGCGCGCAGCCTTGCGCGAGGAGTCGATATCCAGACACCCGGCCAACACCATCGGCTGGTTTGCGACGACGCCTACGGTCTGACCTTCCAGCCGGATGAACCCGGTAATGATATTCTTGGCAAAATCTTCCTGAATTTCATAGAAATCGCCCTCGTCCGCCACTTTGGCTATGAGTTCCTTCATGTCGTAGGGCGTGTTCGGATTCTCTGGCACAAGAGTGTCTAGCGAAGCCTCGATCCGGCCGGGCTCGTCAAAGAACGGGCGCACGGGCGGCTTTTCGCGGTTGTTGAGGGGCAGAAAGTCCACCAGGCGCCGCACCTCGGCCAAAGCTTCGACGTCGTTTTCGAACGCGCCATCAGCGACCGAGGATTTCTTGGTATGGGTCGAAGCCCCGCCCAGTTCCTCGGCAGTCACCACTTCGTTGGTTACGGTCTTCACCACATCAGGGCCGGTCACGAACATGTAAGAGGTGTCTTTGACCATGAAGATAAAGTCGGTCATCGCCGGGCTGTACACCGCGCCACCCGCACAGGGGCCCATGATAACGCTGATCTGCGGCACCACGCCCGAGGCCATGATGTTGCGCTGGAACACTTCGGCATACCCCGCCAGCGAAGCCACACCTTCCTGAATGCGCGCGCCGCCCGAATCGTTGATGCCAATCACCGGCGCACCGTTCTGGACCGCCATGTCCATAATCTTGCAAATCTTCTGAGCATGGGTTTCCGACAGCGATCCGCCAAAGACGGTAAAATCCTGGCTGAACACATAAACCATGCGCCCGTTGATCGTACCCCAGCCGGTGACGACGCCGTCACCCGCAGGCTTTTGTTTTTCCATTCCGAAATCGGTGCAGCGATGGCTGACGAACATGTCAAACTCTTCAAAGCTGCCCTCGTCCAGCAGCAGTTCGATCCGTTCTCGTGCGGTCAGTTTGCCGCGCGCGTGCTGGGCATCGATCCGTTTCTGCCCACCGCCCAGGCGTGCGTTGTCGCGGCGGTCTTCCAATTCGGAAAGAATGTCTTTCATGACGACTATCCCCTTATAAATTTGCCGGGACCCTACCTGCTTGGGCCGCTCATCCAAAGCTATTTTCGGCAAATTTGCAAAATTTCAGCAACAGTAATTTGGATAACTGCAAAACTGCGAATTTTTATAAGCAATTCTGCGAATGGCTGGCAATCCGAAAATCCACGGCTATACATGTGAACCATGCAGTTTAGCTCTGACGCGGTCCACCGCACACCACCCACATTGGCGACGCTTGTTTTACTCTCGGGCCTGTCCGCCCTGAGCATGAACCTGTTTCTGCCCAGCCTGCCAAACATGGCCGAGTATTTCGAAACCGATTACAAGGTCATGCAGCTGTCGATTGCGCTTTATCTGCTGATCAATGCCATTCTGCAAATTCTCATAGGTCCAATTGCGGATCAGGCAGGTCGCAGACCAGTTTTATTGTGGGGCCTTGGCCTGTTCCTGATAGCGACCCTTGGGTGCATCTTCGCCCCCAATGCCACGGTTTTTCTGGCGTTCAGGATGTGTCAGGCTGTTGTGGTCGTCGGCATGGTTCTCAGCCGCGCTGCGGTGCGGGACATGTACGATCAGGACCAAGCTGCCTCAATGATCGGTTATGTAACGATGGGCATGGCCGTGGTTCCGATGATTGGCCCTGCCATCGGCGGCTTGCTGGAAGTGAGTTTTGGCTGGAAAGCGAATTTCTGGCTGCCCTTTGCCGTAGGTCTGCTGACTATGGCACTGACCTATTCGGACTTTGGGGAAACATCGGCAAAGAGCGGCAAAACGCTTGTCCAGCAGTTCAAGGAATACCCCGAACTTTTGACCTCGCCACGGTTCTGGGGATACTCACTGGCTTGTGCCTTCTCATCGGGTTCGTTTTTCGCCTATCTCGGCGGCGCACCATTCATCGGCACAGAATTGTTCGGGTTGAGCGCGGCGCAGGTTGGCATTTATTTTGGCGCACCTGCAGTTGGGTATTTTGTCGGCAACTTCATGAGCGGGCGGTTTTCAGTGCGGTTCGGCGTGAACCGCATGGTGCTGTGGGGAAGCCTGCTCAATGCGTTTGGCGTAGCTGTATCGGCATTGCTGTTTTTAGCGGACCGCGGAACCGCACTCAGTTTCTTTGGGTTCATGACATTTGTGGGCGTCGGTAATGGCATGGTCATCCCCAACGCAACTTCGGGCGCGCTATCAGTGCGCCCTCAACTGGCTGCAACCGCCTCGGGCCTGAGTGGGGCCATCATGTTGGGCGGCGGCGCCGGGCTGAGCGCGCTGGCAGGTGCCTTGCTGACACGTGAAACTGGCGCGATGCCGCTGCTTTGGCTGATGCTGGCAACAGCCGTTCTGGCGATCGTCGCAATTTCAACTGTCGTACGAAGAGAACGACAATTGGGGCTGTAACCGCTTGCCCCAATGACTTTGCAAAGTTAACCTCGGAAATTGGAAAACTTGCAAAGGCACCCTATGGCCACCCAAAAGCTCTATGCGGGAGCGAAACTGCGCGAAATGCGTACGCGCCTGACCCTGACGCAGCGCGAATTTGCCGCCAAACTGGGCGTTTCACTGCCTTATCTGAACCAGATGGAGAACAACAACCGGCCGATCTCGACCACGGTTGTGCTGGCTCTGGCGCAGGAATTCGGAATGGATGTTACCGAACTCAGCACCGGCGACAGCGAACGTCTTGTTTCAGACATGCGCGAGGCGCTGGCCGATCCTGTTTTTGCCGACATACAGCCCCCTCTGGCCGATCTGCGCCTGACAGCTTCCAACGCCCCGGCCCTGGCGCGCGCGTTTATCGAATTGCACAAAACTTACCGGCAGACACATGAACGACTTGCCTCGCTGGACGAGGCTTTGGGGCGTGAAGATGCACGTATTCAGGCCAGCCCGTGGGAAGAAGTGCGTGATTTCTTCCACTATTGCGACAACTACATCGACGCCGTGGACAGGGCAGCGGAACTGTTTGCCAACCGCGCCGACGGCCCCGGCGGTATCCGGCAAGCCGCCCTGAGCAGCCTTTCAGAACGCGGAATTCAGGTGGTTTTTTCAGATATGGGCCCCTTGCGCGCTTATGATGTCGACAGCAAAATTTTGCGCCTGTCCTCCCGTGCAGCGCCGCAGACGCAGGTGTTCCAGCTTCTGTTACAGGTCGCGCTGATCAGTCAGGACCAGTTGCTGGAGGCGACGCTGGATTTCGCCAAGTTCCAAAGTGACGAAGCCCGCGCCATCGCCAAGATCGGTCTTGCCAACTATTTCGCTGGTGCCTCTCTGATGCCTTATACCGCGTTTTTGACTGCTGCTCAGGAAGAGCGTCACGATCTGGAGCTGCTCAGCAACCGGTTCGGGGCGTCGGTCGAGCAGGTTGCACATCGGCTGTCGACACTACAGCGTCCCGGCGCCAAGGGTATCCCGTTCTTCTTCGTCCGGGTTGATCAGGCGGGGACGATCACCAAGCGGCACTCGGCCACACGCCTGCAATTTGCACGCTTTGGTGGCGCTTGCCCGCTTTGGAACGTGCATCGGGCCTTTGAAACGCCCGGGCATTTCCTGCGACAGCTGGCGGAAACACCAGATGGCGTTCGCTATATCTCGCTGGCGCGGGATGTCTCAAAATCGGGGGGTTCGTTTGGTGCGCCCGTCAGACGGTACGCCATTGCGTTGGGGTGCGAGGTCCGCCATGCCCCGGCGCTTGTTTATGCTGATAACCTCGACATCAACAATGCCAGCGCTTACGAGCCCATTGGAATTTCCTGCCGCATCTGCGAGCGGCAAACATGTCACCAGCGTTCGGTTCCGCCGCTGGAACGCCGTCTAAGCATCGACACCCATATTCGCGGCACCCTGCCCTATGAAGTGAACTGATCTTGGTCTGGCGACTAAGCCCTATCTGCGTCACGTCTCTGGGCACGACGGGGGCATAGCCCCCGCCAATGAATTTAAGCCTTGGACAGGATCGCCCAGATCTCATCCTTCAGCGCCGCGCGTTTTTTGCGCAGGTCAACCTCGGCCAGTTCCTCCATGGGTTCGACATTGGTTTCGGCGCGGTGCACTTCGCGGTTGACCTCATGATATTCATCGGCCAGCCGGGCGAAATGCGCATCCGACTGCTTGAGCTGGCTCATCAGTTCAACTTTGTCCGGAAACTCTTCGGCCAGTTCATGCGGGGTGTGAGACATCTCTGTTCGCTCCTTCATATGTCGTTGCAAACCAGTGATAGAAGCGTGATCGGGTTATCGCTTTGACCGGGATCAACTACCCGCAATAATCCCGCGAATTTCAAAAAAGCTCCACGCGCCATCCTGCCGTGCCGAGGGCAAGTTGTGCTGAAACGTGGCTCAACCTTTTCTGGACAAGAACGCTGAACCTTTTCCTAACATGCCCCCGGCAAGCGCTGAATAGCGTATTCAACCGGGAGCAGTTAAGTATCATTATCGCTGCGCGGTTGCCCAGCCGGGGTGGATCCACGGGCGATCATTGGCCTTGGGTAACGGGTCTTTGCCCAGCAGAGAATCCGATACTTTCTCGCCCACCATGATCGAGGGCGCGTTGAGATTGCCGTTGGTGATCTGCGGGAAAATCGAACTGTCCGCGACGCGCAGCCCGTCCACGCCGATGACGCGACCCTCGGGATCGACCACCGCACCTTTGTCATCCGCACGCCCCATCCGGCAGGTGCCACAGGGGTGATAGGCGCTTTCGGCATGTTCCGCGATAAAGGCGTTCAGCTCTTCATCGGTTTGCACAGCGGCACCCGGCTGAATTTCCTTGCCCGCATAGGGTTTGAAAGCGTTTTGTCCAAAGATTTCGCGGGTCAGCCGGATACAGGTGCGGAAGTCTTCCCAATCCTCTTCATGGCTCATGTAGTTGAACTTGATCACCGGCGCGTCTGCGGCTTGCGCAGATCGCAATGTGACCGCCCCGCGTGACGGGGACCGCATCGGGCCGACATGCGCCTGGAACCCGTGCCCCTCTGCCGCCGCCTGCCCGTCATAGCGAACTGCGATCGGCAGGAAGTGGTACTGAATGTCGGGATACTCCACACCTGGCTTCGACCGGATGAATGCCGCGCTTTCAAACTGGTTCGATGCGCCCAAACCTGTTTTGGTGAACAGCCATTGCGCCCCGATCAGACCCTTGCTGAACAGGTTCCAGTGCTTGTAGAGCGTAATCGGCTGTAGCGAAGCTTGTTGAATATACAGCTCCAGATGATCCTGAAGGTTCGCACCCACCCCCGGACGATCCGCAACGACGTTGATCCCATGTTCCGCCAGATGTGCGCCCGGGCCGATACCGGACAGCATAAGCAGTTTGGGCGAGTTGATCGAGGACGCGGCCAGAACGACCTCGCGCCGGGCCTTGATGATCTCTTTCTTGCCGCCACGGATTAGTTCTACGCCAGTGGCGCGACCGTTTTCCATAACAACTCGAGACGCAAGACCCCGCACGATATCACAATTGTCGCGTTTGAGCGCGGGCTTCAGATAGGCATTTGCCGCCGACCAGCGCCGCCCTTTCCAGACGGTCTGCTCCATCGGGCCAAAGCCTTCCTGCTTTTCTCCGTTATAGTCGCCGGTGACCTCGTATCCCGCTTGCTGGCCTGCATCGACAAAGGCCTGAAACAGTGGGTTTGCTCGTGGACCGCGCGATACGTGCAACGGCCCGTTGGTTCCGCGCCAGGCCGGATCGCCCCCATGGCCGCCGTCATGCCATGTCTCCATGCGTTTGTAATAGGGCAGCACATCCGCATAAGACCAACCGTCAGCCCCCATCTCGGCCCAGGTGTCGAAATCGCGTGCGTGACCGCGCACATAGACCATGCCGTTGATCGACGACGACCCGCCGATCACCTTGCCGCGCGGGCAGGCCAGACGGCGGTTGTTCAGATGCGGTTCGGGCTCGGACTGATACCCCCAGTCATAGCGCGACATGTTCATCGGATAGCTGAGCGCGGCAGGCATCTGGATAAACGGCCCCATGTCGGTACCACCGTGCTCGATCACAAGGACCGAGGCCCCACCTTCGCTCAGACGATATGCCATTGCGCAGCCTGCGGACCCTGCGCCAACGATGACAAAATCTGCTTCCATATTCACAACTCCTCGCCCGCCGGGTATGACGCCTCCGGCGGGAGTTTTTAATAAAGATGAAGAGGTTACTCGCCGCGTGGGAACCGGGCGTTTTCCTCGACGATGTTCAGATCCATATGATTGCGCATGTAGCGTTCGGACGCCTTTTGCAGCGGCTGATAATCCCATGGATAATATCCGCCTTGCCGCAGTGCTTCGTACACGACCCAGCGTCGCGCCTGACTGGCACGGACATCCGCGTCGAAGCGCTCCAAATCCCAGCGGGCCTCGGACTTTGCGCGCAGGGTTTGCAGCGTTCCCGCATGTTCGGGGCTGCCTGCCAGATTGGTCAGCTCATGCGGGTCTGCCTCGAGATCAAACAATTGATCCGGGTCCAGCGCGCATCGATTGTATTTCCACTTGCCATAGCGCAGCGACACCAGCGGCGCATACGATGCCTCGGCCGCGTATTCCATGGCCACAGGTGCGGTTCGTTCCCCGCCTTGCGCCAGCGGCACCAGGTTTTCACCGTCCGTCCATGGGGCGATCTCGGCCATGTCAACACCTGCCAGAGCCCCGAGTGTGGGTGTCACATCAATGGTGGAAACCGGTGTATCGATCCGCCCCGCAGGCAAATCCGGGGATGAAATCATCAAAGGAACGCGCGCCGAGCCTTCGTAGAAGTTCATTTTGAACCACAAGCCCCGTTCACCCAGCATGTCACCGTGATCCGAGACGAACAGGATGATCGCCTCTTGCCGTGTCGTTTCCAGCACTTCGAGGATTTCACCAATCTTGTCATCGAGATATGTGATGTTGGCTAAATAGGCACGGCGGGACTTGCGAATGTCTTCCTCGGTGATGTCGAAGTTACGCCAGTCATTGGCGTCGAAGATTCGCTTGGCGTGAGGATCCTGGTTTTCATAGCCGATATCAGCGATTTCAGGCAGCAGATGCTCGCAATCCTCGTAGAGGTCCCAGTATTTGCGCCGGGCGACATAGGGATCATGCGGATGGGTGAAGCTGACCGTCACGCACCATGGGCGGTCATCCTTGCCGCGCGCAAGGTCATACAGTTTGGCCTTGGCGTTATAGGCGACCTCGTCATCATACTCCATCTGGTTGGAAATCTCGGCAATACCCGCGCCGGTCACCGACCCCATGTTGTGATACCACCAGTCGATCCGCTCACCCGGCTTTCGGTAATCCGGTGTCCAGCCAAAATCGGCCGGGTAGATATCAGTTGTCAGGCGATCCTCAAACCCGTGCATCTGGTCCGGCCCGACAAAGTGCATTTTGCCTGACAGACAGGTGTAATAGCCCGCGCGACGCAGGTGATGTGCGTAAGTTGGGATATCGCTGCGAAACTCTGCCGCGTTGTCATAGACGCCGGTGCGTGAGGGCAATTGACCGGACATGAAGCTGGCCCGCCCCGGCGCACAAAGCGGCGACGCAGTATAAGCGTTGGCAAAGCGGGTCGACCGTTCGGCCAGTTTCTTCAGGTTCGGAGCATGAAGCCAGTCAGCGGGACCGTCGGGAAAGAGGGTTCCGTTCAGCTGATCCACCATCAGGATCAGAATGTTCGGTTTTGTCATTTTTCAGCCTCGAGCAGAGTATCGAGCACGCGCATTGCGTGGTTCACGGCCAGTTGCGGTTCTTCCGGGGCGCTGAGCGCTGCGCGAATATAGAGCCCGTCAATCAGGGCAATCATGTTCTCGGCCGCCTCAACCGGATCCTGTATCCTGGGACGCAGGGCATGGACCAGGTTCGATCTTATGCGCGCCTGATAGATCTGCCACAAACGCAGCGCGTCACTATTGGTCTGCGCCAACACGTAAAAGGTCATCCAGGCGGCAATCACGTCAGGTGTGAAACATGAGGGAGCAAAACAGGCGTGGATAATCGCCTCTGCCCGATTGCCCGGTTTGGCCGCTTTCAACTGGGCCCTGGCTTCGTCGCTAAAGTCAGCGAGGATCTGACGCATTGCGGCCAGAAATATCTGATCCTTTCCGCCAAAATAATGGTGTGCCAGTGCGCTGGACATGCCCGCGCGTTTGGCAATCTGGCTGACGGTTACATCCAGGGATTTCTTGACACCCAGTTCAGCAATCGTCGCTCGAACAATCGCGTCCTTGCGGATCGGCTCCATTCCAACTTTTGGCATCGCTTTCCCCATACAGGTGTCATGCGACCAAGCTAGGATGTTTTTATTGACTCGTCAATCAACGTAAGCGCAGAGATGTCTTGTTACAGCTTCGGCGCAATACTGGGAGGCGTCAAGTCCCGCCGGTTCAACATGAACTCGCGCCATGAGATGAAGCTTACTGCGCCCAGTATCAGGGTTCCGCCAGCCACAACCCATAGGTCGACACTTTCGTGGAAGATCGCTGCACCCACAAGCGTGGCCCAGATCAACTGCAGGAATGTGACGGGTTGTGTGACGGCCACAGGCGCGGCCTGCAACGCCAATGTCATGAAGTAATGACCTGCGGTCGCAAAGCTGGCCACCAGAAACAGAACCCCGAGTTCTTGCATACTGGGCCGGGTCCAGACGGCAACCGCAAAGGGGATCAAGGCGATGGTTACCCAGATGGAAAGGTGCGCCACGACAACCGAAGGTGGAACGTCGCGGACAAGAAGCTTGGCCAGCAAATAGGACCCACTTAGCATCAGGGCCGTTCCGAGCATGGCAAGGTGACCTTGTGAGACCTCGCGAAACCCGGGGCGCAGGATGACCAGCACGCCCACCAAAGCGACCAGAATCGCGGCGACCCTGCGAAAAGCCAGCTTCTCGCCCAAAAACAGGGCTGCACCCAAGGTGACATAAACCGGCGTCATGTAGTTCATCGCAGTGACTTCGGCCAAGGGAATTTGTGTCATGGCGAAGAACCAAAGCATGACAGCAATCGCGTGTACGACACCGCGCAAACCGAACAGCGTCAGCAGGCGGGGTGTCAGCCGGGTCGCCATGATCGACCGCAAGGCCGGTAACAGAAACACCAATCCCAGCGCATAACGCAGGAATGCGGCCTGGATCGGATTCATCGTCGTGCCCAGAGATTTGACCAATGCGGTCATCACAACAAAGGACAGCCCTGCGGCAAACATCCAGAACATACCGGCAAGCGGGCGCGACGAAACGGCAAGCGATGTCATGGCTTAGGTTGAACACCGAAACCCTGCCGGGAACAACCCTTCACATGACAACAAGTTTCAGTGCGATACCCAGCATTACGACACCGATCACTGCATCCAGCACCTGCCAGGCGCGCGGGCGCGCAAACACCGGAGACAGAACACCTGCGCCGTATCCAAGTGAAAAGAAGAAGACAAAGCTGGAAATGACCGCCCCGATGGCAAATCCGACCCGGTCATCATACTGTGCCGAGATGGAACCGATCAGAACCACTGTATCCAGATAGACATGCGGGTTCAGCCAGGTGAAGGCGAGAACGGTAAGCATCGCGGTTTTAAGGCTGGTTCGCGGGCCGTTGCCCGTTTCCATTACCGCGCCACCCCGCAGGGCAGACCCGAAGCTGCGCAGCCCATACCACGTCAGAAAAGCGGCCCCGCCAAATCGCAGTACAGGTTCAAACCAGGGGGCTGAATGCGCCAGAGTCCCGAACCCTGTGACGCCTGCAACAATCAAAACCGCGTCAGACATTGAGCAGGTCAGGCACAGAAGAAACACATGTTCACGCCGCAACCCCTGTCGCAAAATAAAGGCGTTCTGTGCCCCGATGGCGAGGATCAGACTGAAACCCAGCGCGAAACCGGCGATCATGGACGTGGGCATGGGACCTCCTGCTATTGCAAGACGTTGACTAAGGCCGTTGGTGCGATCTATCAAATTAAAGATGTTACCCCGAGTTAAGCCTGACTAATGTTGCTAGATCCTCTTCACCTGTCCGCTTTGGCTGCCATTCTGCGTCATGGCAGCTTTGATGCGGCTGCGGCAGAGCTGGCGGTGACGCCCTCGGCGATATCCCAGCGGATCAGGGCGCTTGAGGATCGGATTGGAGCCACCCTGATACATCGGGGCACCCCTTGCACCGGAACGCCCGCCGGGCTGCGCATCGCCCGTTACGCGGAAGATGTCGGACTGCTTGAGGCACAGCTGGTTCGAGAGCTTACGCTGGAGCAGGAATCAAGGTCCGCCCGCGTCCGCATTGCCGTACCGGCAGACAGTCTGGCCACCTGGTTTGTTGATGCGATGGCGCAGGTGCCTGACATGCTGTTTGATCTGGTGATCGACGATCAGGATCACTCCGCAGACTGGCTGCGGCGGGGCGAGGTAAGCGCCGCCGTCACCGTTGGTGGCCAGACAGTGACCGGGTGCGACGCGATCCCACTGGGCGTGTTGCGGTACCTGCCAACGGCCAGCCCGGAATTCATCAACACCTGGTTTCGGGACAAAGTGACCGAGGCAGAACTGGGCAAGGCACCCTGCCTGGTTTTCAACCAAAAGGACGGGCTGCAAAGGGCATGGATTGTTCAGCACACTGGCAAACGCCTTTCACCCCCGTCTCATTTCCTGCCTTCTTCACACGGATTTGTGGACGCGGCGATTGCCGGGCTTGGGTGGGGCATGAACCCCGCGGCTCTGGTGCGGGAGGTTTTGAAACAAGGGCTGCTGCGCCCCATTGTGCCCAATGCGCCGCTGGATGTCGCGCTGAGCTGGCAGGTTGGGCGTGTTCTTGCGCCCGCACTCAAACCTCTGACCCAGGCTGTAAAACGTGCGTCAGAACGGATTTTGCTTCCGCCTCAAAGCAGCTAAACAGACACGACATTTTCGGAGGGACCGATGTTCTCACGTGACGCTCTTGGCTATGACCCTATTCCCCTGCCAGACCGATGCGACATCAGCGATACAGACATGCTGGGCGCGGCGCAGGCATTTTATGAAAAGATGCGTCAGCGTCATACTATCCGGGATTTCAGCCCCCGCCCCGTTGCCCGTGAGGTAATCGAAACCAGTCTGCGCACTGCGGGTACCGCCCCGTCAGGCGCCAATCACCAACCCTGGCATTTTGCAGCCATCTCGGACCCTGCCCTGAAACACTGCATCCGGGAAGAAGCCGAAGAAGAAGAACGCCGGTTCTACGCAGGTGGCGCCGGGGATGAATGGATCAAAGCACTGGAGCCCATCGGCACCAACGCGGTCAAAGAACATCTGACAGTCGCCCCTTGGCTGATCGTGGTTTTTGCCCAGCGCTGGGGGCAGTTCGAGGATGGAACGCGGTACAAGAACTACTACGTCCCGGAGAGTGTAAACATTGCCACCGGCTTTCTGATTGCTGCGCTGCATCACGCGGGCCTCAGCACCCTAACCCACACCCCGAACCCGATGCGGTTTCTGAACGACGCGCTGGACCGGCCCGCGTCGGAAAAACCAACCATGATTATTGCAGTGGGGCATCCGTCAGAAGACGCGACTGTGCCTGCTGTGGCAAAACTCAAGAAACCCCTGGAAGAGATTTCATCCCTCTTCTGAGGCTTTCGCCACGCTCGCCGAAAACTCAATTCGAGGGCTGTTCCGCCTTTTTCCGTTCTGGTTGCATCATGCGGTAGCAGTTTATACAGGACACCAGACTGGCGACGACGATGAATGCGACGGCCATTGCGACCTCGTGCATATGGGCGACAGCGGCAAGGCCCGCAGACAACAACACCGCGGTTAAACGCGCGAACGCCTTGACCGCCGCCGATCCCCGTACCCGCTGCTCTTTGGGTGCCACATCCAGAAAATAGAGCTTACGCGCACTGCTGATCCCGGTCACCGCAACGGTGACAATGAACAGCGCAATTGCATGCAAGTGAACCTGATGGTCGATGCCCAAATAGTGGAACACCAAAAGGACACTGCCTGTTGCGGCGACCATCAATGTCCCGACCACCATGACCGCACGATGGGATTTCATGTTGATGATTTGCCACAGAGGACCCGATACAAGGTATCCCGAAGCGGAAGAAACGATCATCGCGGTCAATCCCTGTGTCGAGCTGTGATGCGCTTCGGCTGCGATGAGCGCGAAGAACGGAACAGACAGCGACACAGCAACCAAGGGCAGACGCATGATCATATACCGCCGGAACCACTGGTATTCGAACATGTCCAGAATACCCTTGATATTCGCCTTAATCGAAATGCCCCTTTCGGACTTCTGCGGCGTCGTCGGTGCACCCTCACGCACGGTTTCCGTCATCGCCAGCATGAACAGACCCGACAGAAGGAAGAATAAAACCGAAACGCCAATCATGACTGAATGGCGCGAAAAGGGTGGATTATCCTTGGTGATCTGATGCACCAGCAACGCAAGGCCAATGGCACATAGCCCCCCGGCACCAAGCTGCAGGTATTGCATGACCATGCGCGAACGCGCCTGAACGTGGTCCCCGAGCAGATCCGTAAGCATCAGGGTCTGCACTTCGCTGACAAGCCCGATCACCAAAAACACAGACAGGAAAACCACCGCGATCAATGGGACAGCCCCGGTTGCGGCCGCAGCGATTGCCAGAACCAGACAGGCGCCAATGACCGCTTCGGTCAACGCAATCGCACGTTTCTTCTTGCTTCTTGCCGCAACGGGTTGTGCGAGAAAGAAATCCGCAATCAAGCAACCGACCATCCGCACCGACACCAGCGCCCCCGCCACAAACATCGGCAACTCGAAGGAAACGGCTAGAAAAGGTAAAACAACCGACGGGCTGCCGAGCGTCCACGCGACCTGAGACAGGATACTTTGCCCGGCTAGGACGGGCACGTTGCGCTTGGTTCGATCGGAAGTTTCGGATGTCATTAGTACTGTGTCTTCGTGTTTCCTGGATTTCCGCCACTTTCAGCCTAGGCGCATCGACTGTTTCAGCCAATAATTCAATAAAACCATCAAAAACCAAAAAACCCGGCCGTTGCGACCGGGTTTCAATGAGCTGGTATGGGTCAGCTTAAAGCTGCGCCATGACCTCATCGGTGGCTTCGAAGTTGGTCGTGACACGCTGCACATCGTCATCGTCTTCCAGCGCATCGACCAGCTTCATCAGCTTTTGCATGTCCTCAAGGCCCAGTTCCGTCGTTGTGGTCGGTTTCCAGACCAACTTGGTGGATTCTGATTCTCCAAGCGCGGTTTCCAATGCAGAGGAGACATCGTTCAGATCGGTATCCGCGCACCAGATGATGTGACCGTCTTCCGAGCTTTCGACGTCTTCGGCTCCGGCCTCAATGGCGGCCTCAAAAATCGTGTCGGCATCGCCAGCATCTGCCGGGTAAATGACCTCACCCTTGCGGTCAAACATGAACCCAACCGAGCCGGTCTCGCCCAGATTGCCACCGTTCTTCGAGAACGTGGAACGAACGGTCGATGCGGTCCGGTTGCGGTTGTCGGTCATGGTTTCGACAATTACCGCAACACCATTGGGCCCATAGCCCTCATAGCGGATTTCTTCGTAATCGTCGCCTTCACCCGCTTGTGATTTCTTGATCGCGCGGTCGATCACGTCCTTGGGGACCGAGTTCGACTTGGCTTCTTTCACCGCCAGACGCAGGCGCGGGTTCTTGTCGGGATCGGGGTCGCCCATCTTGGCGGCCACGGTGATCTCTTTCGACAGTTTGGAAAACAGTTTGGACCGCGCGGCGTCCTGACGCCCCTTGCGGTGCTGGATGTTGGCCCATTTGGAGTGGCCTGCCATATTGCGTCCTCGTCATCATGTTTGCGTGTTCGGCGCTCATATAGACGTTTGCGGGGGGCAGGATCAAGAGAGCGGCTTGCGACGACCTCTCCGCCTTGTATGGTGACGGCATGACGACAGATCAGATCATACTTTTTGCCCTTTTCATCACTGTCTTCGGAATGCTGCTTTGGGGTCGGTTTCGATACGACCTTGTGGCTTTTGCCGCGCTTATGTTCGGCGTCATGCTGGGTGTTGTGCCGGTGGGTGGCGCCTTTGCGGGCTTTGGCCACCCGGCGACCATTATCGTCGCGCTGGTGCTTGTGGTCTCTGCAGGCTTGGTCAGGTCGGGTGCGGTCTTTCTGATCACCCGCACTCTGGTTGATGCGTCACGGGGGCTGGGCGCACATATCGCCCTGATGGGCGGGATCAGTGCGATTCTGTCGGCCTTCATGAACAATGTCGCGGCGCTTGCCCTGCTGATGCCCGTGGATATTCAGACCGCGCGCAAAGCGGGTCGGCCCCCCGGCCTGTCCCTGATGCCGCTGAGCTTTGCTACCATTCTGGGGGGCATGGTCACCCTGATCGGCACCCCGCCGAATATCATCATCGCTTCGATCCGGCAGGAAACGCTGGGCGAGCCGTTTCACATGTTCGATTTCGCCCCTGTTGGTGGAATTGCAGCGATTGCCGGTCTGGCATTTGTCGCGCTGATCGGATGGCGATTGATCCCCAATCGCGGCGTGCAACAAGAAACATCCGAGGTGCTGGCCGAATACATTGCCGAACTGACGATCCCGCCGGGCTCTGCCCATATCGGTAAACGGGTCAGCGAACTTTATGAAACGGCCGAAAAATCCGACGTGGCTATCATCGGCCTGATCCGGGATGGGAAACGGCGATATGGCCGGTCAACCCATGCCACATTGAACGACGGCGACGCGCTGGTGCTGGAAGCACGCCCCGAAGCACTGGACGAATTCCGTTCTGCGCTGAAACTGGATTTCTCGGACACGCGACGGCAGGAGCTGCTGACGGCTGAAGGCGAAGGTCTGGAAGTAATCGAAGTGGTCGTTCCCGAAAGCGCGCGCATAACCGGCCGTACTGCGCAGGGTATCGGGTTGGCCTGGCGCCAAAGTACCGTCCTGCTGGGCATCTCGCGTAAGGGTCGTCAGATCACCGAACAGGTTCGCAAGACCGAGGTTCAACCGGGAGACATCCTTCTGCTGCTTTGCCCTCGTGATCGCAGCGCTGATGTGACCGATTGGCTGGGGTGTCTGCCACTGGCCGAACGCGGATTGAACGTGACGGCAAACGACAAGGCCTGGTTGGCCATCGGTCTGTTTGCCGCTGCCGTCTTCGCAGCCAGTGTTGGGTTGATTTACCTTCCCGTCGCATTGGGGCTTGTCGTCATTGCCTATGTGCTGACCAAAGTCATGCCAATCACGGAGATCTATAACCACATCGAATGGCCCGTTGTCGTGCTGCTGGGTTCGATGATCCCACTGGGCAGCGCTTTGGAAACATCCGGCGGCACCGAGCTGATTGCCAATGCGCTGATTCAGCTGACCGACGGTCTGCCTGCATGGGCGATCCTGACGGTACTGATGGTCGTGACGATGACCTTGTCGGATGTACTGAACAACACCGCCACCGCCATCGTCGCGGCACCGGTGGGCATCCAGATGGCCCAAACGCTCGGGGTGTCGCCCGACCCTTTCCTGATGACCGTTGCCGTTGCGGCTTCGGCTGCGTTCCTGACGCCTATCGGTCACAAGAACAACACGCTGGTTCTGGGCCCCGGCGGCTATCATTTTGGCGACTACTGGCGCATGGGCCTGCCGCTGGAGGCTCTGATCATCGCGGTTTCCGTCCCCGCCATCCTTGTCTTTTGGCCGCTGTGACGGGTAAAGGCTGATCATGAAACGCTTTTTGATCCTGCAACTGCGCCCGGAAACGGATGCCTCCGACGCAGAATTTGCTTCGATCCTGAACCGCAGCGGGTTGTCGCCCGAACGCACGCATCGCATCCGTCTGGATCGCGAAGACCTGCCAGAAGGGCTGAAAGTCGCGGACTATGCGGGGGTAATTGTAGGCGGTGGGCCGGGATGCGTCAGTGATGACCCCGCAACCAAATCCGCGACGGATGCGCGGATCGAAGCCGCAATCCTGGGTTTGATGCCGCAGATTACCGCGCAGGATCATCCCTTCATGGGGTGCTGCTATGGCCTTGGTATTCTGGCGGTACATTTGGATGGCAACGTCAGCAAAGCCCGGTATGGCGAGCCTGTGGGACCGTCCAGGTGCCGCCTGACCCCCGAAGGACAACAAGACCCATTGACCGCAGAATTGGACGCCACCTTTGATGCGTTTGTTGGCCACAAAGAAGCGGTTCAAGCCTTGCCTGAGGGCTGCGTTCACCTTGTTGCGTCCGACCCCTGCCCGTTTCAGATGATCCGCTGGGGCCGGAACGTCTATGCCACTCAGTTCCATCCGGAAGCCGATGCCAAAGACTTTGAACAGCGCATCAACATCTACAGGAACCACGGTTACTTCCCGCCCGAAGACGCGCAGAAACTGATCGACCACTGCCATTCGGCAGAGGTTACGCAGCCCGGCGAAATCCTGCGCCGTTTCGTCCAGCGATACGAGTGACCCAACGGCGCGGTTGCCTGCGCCATTCCGCCTCGCTTAGGCTGATCTGACTCAACTTTGCGAGGGGATGATTGCGGATCATCAGGTTGCCATTGCCGGCCGCCTTGTTTTGCTGGCACTGCTTTCGGCCATCTTTGGCATCATATTGCCTGCCGTGGATCTGCCGTTCACCGCATTGTTCCGCCGCCGCTGAAAGGAGTGTTCATGACAAACAATACTGCAGATGCGATTATCGTCGGTTCCGGGTTGGCCGGGCTGGCCGCTGCGGCGGAACTGGGCGACCGGGGCAAGAAGGTGATCATTGTCGATCAGGAACCCGAAAGCTTTCTGGGTGGTCAGGCGTTCTGGAGCCTTGGCGGACTGTTCATGGTCGACACCCCCGAACAGCGCCGCATGGGTATACGCGACAGCCACGAGTTGGCGCTGCGCGACTGGATGGGCAGCGCACAGTTTGACCGTGACGAAGACGCGTGGCCCCGCAAATGGGCCGAAGCCTATATCGAGTTTGCGGCTGGCGAGATGCGCCCATGGCTGCACGAGATGGGCTTGCGCTGGTTTCCGGTCGTTGGTTGGGCCGAACGTGGCGGGTCTTATGCGACGGGGCATGGCAACTCGGTACCGCGCTTTCATATCACATGGGGCACCGGCCCCGGCGTTCTGGAACATTTTATCCGACGCGTCCGCGACCATGTCAGCGCCGGGTTGATCCAGATGAAGTTCCGCCACCAGGTCAGCCATATCATCATGCAGAACGGAACCGCCAAAGGTGTTTCCGGAGAAATTCTGGCCGATGACACCTCCCGGCGCGGCGGCAAAACCAACCGTGATGAGGTTGGCGAGTTCGAAGTTTATGCCCCGTCGATCATCGTCACGTCCGGCGGTATTGGTGGCAATTTTGATATGGTGCGTCAAAATTGGCCCCGGGACCGTTTGGGTGAGCCACCAAAAGATATGGTTGCAGGGGTGCCCTTTCACGTCGATGGCCGCATGATCGCAATCAGCGAAAAAGCGGGGGGCCATGTCATCAATGGTGATCGGATGTGGCACTACACCGAAGGCGTGCGCAACTGGGACCCGATCTGGCCCGCCCACGGCATTCGTATCCTGCCCGGCCCAAGCTCAATGTGGTTTGACGCCAGAGGTAACCGCCTTGCTCCGCCGTGCCTGCCGGGGTTCGACACATTGGGGACACTGCGTGAGATTCTGAAAACCGGGTATGAATACAGCTGGTTTGTTCTGACCCAGAAGGTGATCAAAAAGGAATTTGCGCTGTCCGGGTCGGAACAAAACCCCGACTTCACTTCGGGCAGCTGGAAAGAGGTTATCCGCCAACGCATTCTGTCAGGTTCCAGCGCAACTGCCCCGGTTGAGGCGTTCAAGGAAAAAGGTGAGGATTTTGTTGTCGCCAACACGCTGACCGAACTGGTCAATGGCATGAACCATCTGGGCGACACTCCGATAGACGAGGCTCATCTGCGTGCCCAGATCGAAGCCCGGGATTCGCAGGTCGACAACCCCTTTTCGAAAGATGCGCAGATGATGGCGATCCTTGCCGCGCGCAATTACCGCGGAGATAAACTGATCCGCACAGCCAAACCGCACAAGTTTCTGGATTCGGCCAACGGCCCGCTGATTGCCGTCAAGCTGCATATTCTGACACGCAAATCTCTGGGTGGGTTGCAGACCAATCTGGACAGTCAGATGATTGGATCAGACGGCAATGTCGTACCGGGCCTGTTCGCTGCTGGCGAAGTCGCCGGATTCGGCGGTGGCGGCTATCACGGCTACAACGCGCTGGAGGGCACATTCCTGGGCGGCTGCATCTTTTCCGGTCGCAATGCCGGGCGTTCAAGGGCCGTCGCCTGACGCACTTTCCCTGTTACTTGCGCACCAGTTTGATCACCGGTTGGCCCTGCGCATCTAGCAGAGCCAGAGCGTTGCCCTCCATCGCGAATGTCGTGACGTTCTGCAAGGCTTGCAGGAATTGCCGCTCAACCGCGTCCAGCGGGGGCGGGCACGCCATGAGTGTTGCCGCCATGTTGTCTGGAAACGCAATGCGATTACCGGAAATCTCGGCCTGACCGCTGAACCGGTTGCAGCCGCTGCTTCCTGAAAAAACCCCATCCTGACCAAAGACAAGCTCGGGGCGTTTCTCGGATTCGACAGGCGCACCATTCAGGCCCGAGGCGGCCCATTGGGTGTTGTCCAGCGCTTCCGCCCCCTGCCCCTGGACCTGAACCAACAGAAGATCAGCGGCATTTTCTGCCCCATTCGTCAGAACGGGGTAAACGGTATCTGTGGTGAACAGCAGGTTTTGCCCCTGCATCACAGATGCCCGAACGCTATAGCGATGAGCATCCATGATCAGTGCATCGTCATAGGTCAATTTGAACTGCGCGGGCACCCCACTCAGCGCATACCGTTGCGCGGCAAGCGTGACAGCGGGAGCATCGGCCAGCGAGATATCCTGAAGCTCGACATAAAGGGTTGCGTCCGGTGGCAGTGCAATGCGCTCTCGGTATGTGGCGGTCCCTTCAACTGCACCAGCAATGGCGACACCGCTTAACGCTGCCCAAGTTGCTGCACCCACCCATATTGCGCGACTTAATTGCTGCATAGGTCAATTCCTTTTGCAAACCCTCTTCGCAAAAGATCGTGTGCCCTTGGGTCTTTGCAAGATGTGCTTCGACAAAGTGGCAATTCTGCGCCGAAATCACAAAGGCCAGATCAACGGAATAAGCAGGGATGCCAGCAATCCGACTGTCAGATTTAGCGGAACACCCACCTTCATGAAATCGGTGAACCTGTAGCCGCCAGGGCCGTAGACCATCATGTTGGTCTGGTATCCGATCGGTGTTGCAAAGGACGCCGAAGCCGCGACCATAACGGCAACCACCAACGGGCGCGGGTCCATTCCGACGGCCTGGGCCAGTCCAATGGCTATTGGCGTGACCACAACCGCGACCGCATTGTTGGAGACCAGTTCGGTCAGCACCGAGGTCAGCAGGTAGATCGCCCAGATGATCAGGAAGGGCGGCAGAGCGCTTAGTCCCGGCGCCACGGCCTCGACAATCAGTGAAACCGCGCCAGAGCTGTCCAGTGACGCACCGATGGCGAGCATCGCGAAGATCAGCGCCAACAGGCGACCTTCGACAAAGGAGAACGCCTCGTCCGCGTCGATGCAGCGGGTCAGAAGAACCACGGCTACGGCCACAATCGACAACAGCAGGATCGGCGCGACACCCAGCGCTGCAAGGACGACGATCCCGACCAGCGCGCCAATTGCAATTGGCGCATGGCTGCGACGGAAGGCGCGTGCAGAAGGCTGGCTGACATCCACCATATCCATGTCCGCCGCAAGGCGCTGGATATCTGCCGGGGCGCCCTCCAGCAGTAGTGTATCCCCTACCCGCACCACCAGATCATCCAACTGACGACCAATACTCTGATTGCGGCGGTGAACGGCCAGAACATAGACACCATACCGGCGCCGCAACCGCAGCATTCCCAATGTCCGCCCCACCATCCGGCATCCGGGTGTGATCAGAACCTCGACTGTCTTGGTCTCGACAGCGGAAACCTGATCCACGCGCTTGAGCTCTTTGTTGGTCTGAAGGCTCAGAAGTTCGGTCATCTCGGTCCGCAGGACCACGCGGTCACCGACCTGCAATTCAACGCCCTTCAGATTGCGCCGCAGCGATTCATCGCCCCGGACCACGTCGATCAGACGCACGCCGGGACGTTTGAACAACTGAACACCGGTCACTTCACGCCCGATCAGGTTGCTGTCGGGCGGAATGACCGCTTCGGTGAAAAACTTCATTCTGGACCGGTCGCTGAGCAGCGAGGCCATGCTGTCCCGCTCGGGCAGTAATCTGGGGGCGATGAAGCGCAGATAGATCATGCCGTAGATCACCAGTGCAATTCCCAGCGGCGTGACCTCGAATATCGAAAAGGCTTTCATCCCCTGCGCGCGGGCCACACCATCCACCAGCAGGTTGGTGGACGTTCCGATCAATGTCAGTGTCCCGCCAAGAATGGCGGCATAGCTGAGCGGAATTAGAAGTTTTGACGCGGGTACATTCAGCGTACGGGCGATCTGAACAAAGACCGGGATCATGACCACAACAACGGGCGTGTTAGACACAAAAGCCGAGGCCAGAACGACAAACCCCATCAGCAATCCGATGGCAATGCGCGGGTTGACCTGCGCCTGCCTTTGCGCGGTCGACGTGAAGGCGTCCAAGGCCCCGGTCCGCACCAAGGCCCCCATGATGATGAACATCGCCCCAATCGTCCAGGGCGCGGGATTGGACAAGACCGCCAGCGCGCTTTGATAGGGCAATATCCCTGTGACCAGCATCAGTGAGACACCGCCGATGGCCACGACCTCGGTCGGATAAACCTCGCGCAGGAACATGACGAACATGCTCGCAACAATCAGCAGCGCCAGAATTGCGCTGCCCGTCTCTGTCAGTGAAAGGAAATTCATTCGTGGTATTCTGTCCGAACCCTGGCCCAAGCGCCTGATGACATGCAGTTTCACGCATTGCGCGTGGCAGGGCAAGCCCGACGTTCGTTAATCAGGCCCGGCTTGTTCCAAACGCCCACCAACGCGCACCATGCGAACAGATTTGGCCTGACCGTCGCGATCATCCGTTTCGACGAACACTCCGCTCAGCGTGGCCTCGCCATTGGCAGGGGTAAACCGGGTCTTGGGCATCCCGGTTATGAACCGGCGCATCGGTTCCTGCTTGTCCATACCAATGACCGAGTCATAGTCGCCGCACATGCCCGCATCCGTCAGATAGCCTGTGCCGCCCGGCAGAATCTGCGAATCCGCTGTCGGTACATGGGTATGTGTGCCCACCACAAGGCTGGCGCGCTTGTCGCAATAGTGACCCATGGCCATCTTCTCGGACGTCGCCTCACAATGCATATCGACAATGATGGCTTGTGCCTGCCCGCCCCTGGGGTGCGATTTCAGGATGGGCTCTATGGCCGAGAACGGGTCGTCGAATGGCCGTTTCATAAAGACCTGCCCCAACACCTGCACCACCAGAACCTTGCGCCCTCCGGGTGCGTTGAACAGCCGGTGCCCCCGCCCCGGCGCGCCCTTGGCATAGTTCACCGGGCGCACGATGCGCTGTTCTTTCTCGATATATTGCAGCATGTCCTTCTGGTCGAACGCATGGTCGCCCAATGTCAGGCAATCTGCACCGGCATCCAGCAGCAGCTTGGCGTGATCGCCGCTCAACCCCATGCCGTTCGACGCGTTTTCGCCATTGACCACAACGAAATCCAGCCGCCATTCATCGCGCAGGCGCGGCAAATGCTGCTGAACGGCCGCGCGCCCCGCACGCCCCATGACATCACCAAGAAACAAAATCCTCATGATCCGGGTCGTAGGGGCTGTGCTGGGCAATAACAAGGCGGAACCGTGAAATTTAAGTTGAGCCCGAACTTGAAATTGCTTGCAGGCGTGGCAAAGTCTTAGCCATGCGCTTATATCAAAAGGACATGTTGTGAAGTTATTGGCAATATTGACATTCGGCCTTGTGGTCGCTTCGGGCGTTATGGCGCAAGGCACAAAGACATCCATGCCCAATCCCGCGGCAACCTTTTGCGTCGAGAATGATGGAGTTTACCAACTTCGGAAGAACGAAGACGGAAGCGTCTTTGGTGTCTGCATCCTGAAGGACGGCACGGAAGTGGATGCCTGGGATTACTTGCGCAGCCATTTCGAACAGTAGCAGCTAGAACGTCAGCACCCGGCTTTCCGTGACAACCATGTCCAGCGGCTGATCGGTCGGCTCCAGTGGCAGATCCTGCGCCTCTTGCGCGTCAAAAGCGAAACCGATCGCCAGTGTCGCGCGCTTGCCTCGCAATCCTTCCAGCGTGCGATCATAAAATCCACCGCCATATCCCAGACGCCCGCCGTTGTCATCAAAAGCCACCAGCGGCACGATCAGGATCTCGGGGTCGAAATAATCATCGACCTCGGGCACTCTGGCACCGAATGGGCCATCTTTCAGCGGTCCTTCTGGCGTCCAGCGCGAAAATTTCAGCGGTTTTCCAGCGGCTTGGATCACTGGAACACCAACAGGCCCATAAGCCGAAGCTTCAGCCATGGCGGATACCGGGTCGATCTCGGTCCGGATCGGCATGTAGCCTGACAAGGGCACACCGCGATAACCCGCCAGAACCTCGGACAAACGTCCGGCTGCACCGGGAACACGCGTGTCGAACGCGACCTTGCGGCGCGCAAATGCCGCTTTGCGTGCAGCTGCTTTGATTTCAGTCAGATCGGTCACAATAGCACCACACTGGCAAGCCCAAGAAAGATGAAGAATCCCATGACATCGGTTGTGGTTGTCACAAAGGTTCCTGACGCCAGAGCCGGGTCAATTCCCAGACGATCCAGCACTACCGGTACTACCGTACCTGCAAAGCCCGCGATGATCATGTTCACGACCAAGGCTGACCCAATCACGACACCCAGCCAAGGTGAACCGAACCACAGCATCCCCACGGTCCCCAGTACAATGGCAAAACAGAGCCCGTTCAACATGCCCACCAGCAGTTCCCGCCTGATAACGCGCATCACGTTTGAATTGGTCAGATCGCGCGTCGCCAGTGCGCGCACTGCAACGGTCAGCGACTGAGTACCCGCATTGCCCCCCATGGATGCAACAATCGGCATCAGGATGGCCAGCGCGACAAGCTGGTCAATTGCCGCCGCAAATTGCGAGATTACCAACGAAGCACAGATTGCCGTGCACAGGTTTACCGCCAGCCAGGGCAACCGTCGCCGACTGGTCGCCGCGACACTGTCGGACAGAGAGCTTTCGTCGCTCACACCGGCAAGGCGCAGGATGTCTTCTTCGTGCTCTTCATCCAGAACGACCATCGCGTCATCGATGGTGATCACACCAACCAGACGCCCATCGGCATCCACCACAGGGGCCGAGATCAGGTGATACTGGTTGAAGGCGTAAGCCACGTCCTCCTCGTCCTGATCAACGGGGATGATGTGAAACTCCTCTTCCGCCAGATCGCGCAACGGCACCTCACGACGGGACGCCATCAGCTTGCCCAATGTCACCTGCGCTGTTGGTTTCAGGCGCGGATCGACCAGAACAACATGATAGAACTGCTCGGGCAGATCGTCATTGGCACGCATGAAGTCGATGGCCTGACCGACGGTCCAATGCTCGGGCGCCATGACGACCTCACGCTGCATCAAACGACCAGCCGAACTCTCGGGGTAAGCAAGCGCCTGTTGCGCCGCTAGCCGCTCGGAATCTTCGAGCGCGCCCAGAATGGCTTCCTGCTGCGGTTCCTCAAGATCTTCCAGAAGGTCAACGACGTCGTCGCTTTCCATCTCGCGCACGGCTTCCGCCAGAACCTCGGGGGTCAGGACGGCGATGATTTCCTCGCGGACCGCTTCGTCCAGTTCAGACAGGATGTCGCCGTCAAATTCCTTGTCATAAAGCCGGATCAGCCGCGCCCGGTCATAAGGATTGATCTGCTCCAGTAGGTCAGCGATATCAGCCGCGTGCAGTGGCTCCATCAGCTCAATCAGCTTGTCGCGATCATCCACATCGACGGCGTATAGGATCGCCGCCACTGTCCGGCGATCCAGCGCATACGCGTCATCGTCCTGGGGCAGATCGTGTTCGGCTTGATCACTGCCTGTCGTCATGCGCTGCCCCCTTCTTTCGGCGATTGGCCTCTAAATAGAAGAAGCAGCTACCAGAAAACAATGACAATGCGCCGATTTACCCACTTCTTTCGTCTGCCTATGCTACAGCGCGGTCCCAAACAGGTGGAGAACAGGGCAAATGGCGCAAAAGACGCTTTTGAAAGGGCGCGTTCTGAGTTTCACAGGCTCACCCTTTAACGGAGAGCCAACCGAAGCGACCCGACTGGACGAAGCTGTCGTGATTGACAAAGGACGCGTTGCTGATGTCGGCGCGTCTGATGCGCTGATGCGGCGTCACCCTGATGCCGTCATCAAGGACCATGGCAATCACCTGATCATTGCAGGTTTCGTTGACCCGCATGTGCACTACCCACAGACGGCCATGATTGCCAGTTGGGGTAAGCGGTTGATCGACTGGCTGAACACCTACACCTTCCCCGAAGAGATGAAGTTTGGTGATCCTGAATACGCCTCTGAAATCGCCAACCGTTATCTGGATCTGACTGCCGCCCATGGCACCACGACGATGTGCAGTTTTTGCACCATCCACCCCGAAAGCGTGGATGCCTTTTTCACTGCCGCGCAACAACGGGGACAGCGCGTGGTCGCGGGCAAGACCTGCATGGATCGCAATGCGCCTGAAGGTCTGCGTGACACAGCCCAGACCGCCTATGACCAATCTGCCGCGCTGCTTGAGAAATGGCACCGTGTCGACCGCCTGTCCTATGCCATCACGCCCCGGTTTTCACCTACGTCCACCCCTGAACAGCTTGAGGCCATGGGCGCGCTTTGGGCGGAACATCCCCATTGCCTGATGCAAACCCACCTGAGCGAGCAGACAGACGAAATCGAGTGGGTCCGCTCCCTGTTCCCCGATGCGTGGGACTATCTGGACACTTACGAAAAGTTCGGGCTGCTGGGGCAGAACGGACTTTATGGGCATGTCATCCATCTGGAAGACCGGGAACGCGATCGTCTGCGCGAGGTTGATGCGTCGCTGATCCACTGCCCCACCTCGAACACCTTCATCGGGTCGGGTCTGTTCGACATGAACGGCTTGATCCACGATGGCCACCGGATCGGTCTGGCCACAGATACAGGTGGCGGATCAAGTTTTTCAATGCTTCGCACCATGGCTGCCGCTTATGAAATCGGTCAGTTGCGTGGGCGCCCCCTGCATCCGGCGCAATTGCTGTGGCTGGGTACAGTCGGGTCGGCGCGCAGCCTGCGGATGGATGATTGCATCGGCAACATTGTTCCGGGAATGGAGGCGGATCTGGTCGTGATTGATCTCGCCTCGACCCCGGCCATCGCCCAGCGCGAAGCTTGTGCAAACGATGTTTGGGAGGCAATCTTCCCGACCATCATGATGGGTGATGATCGGGCTGTGGCCGAGGTCTGGATTGGTGGGCGGCAGGCCGCTTAGGCCTGCAACCCCTTGGCAAGACTGTTTTGACGCTCAATCACGCGGGGCAGGTCAATCGTCGTGATATGCCCATCCCGCACGATCTGGCGGCCTTCGACAAACAGGTGCTTTACTTGCATCGGACCGGCCAGAAGCAGAGCTGCCGGGTCCCAGCTGCCTGCGCATTCGATACTGCGCATATCCCAGACAGCGACATCCGCGCGTTTTCCCGGCATAAGCCGCCCGCAGTCGGGACGCCCCAGCACATCGGCCCCGCCACGTGTTGCAATCTCCAATGCTTCGCGGGCCGACATCGCATCCGCCCCATTGACCACCCGTTGCAACAGCAGCGCCTGCCGGGCCTCAAGCATCAGATTACCGTTGTCATTACTGGCCGAGCCATCAGCGCCGAGGCCTACCTTTACCCCCGCATCGCGCATCGCCCGCACCGGCGCGATGCCTGATCCCAGACGGCAGTTCGAACATGGGCAATGAGCGACGCCGGTTTTGGTGCGCGAAAACAGATCAATCTCGGCCCCGTCCAGCTTGACGCAATGAGCGTGCCAGACATCCGGGCCGGTCCAACCCAGATCTTCGGCGTATTGACCGGGCCGACAGCCGAACTGAGCCTGTGAATAGGCGATATCTTCATCGTTTTCAGCCAGATGTGTATGCAACATCACGCCTTTGTCCCGTGCAAGAAGGGCTGCATCTCGCATCAGGTCCCGGCTGACGGAAAACGGTGAACACGGGGCAAGACCTACGCGGCACATCGACCCTTCTGACGGATCGTGAAAAGCATCCACGACGCGGATCATGTCGTCCAGAATGGCAGTTTCTTCTTCCACCAGACTGTCCGGAGGCAGGCCGCCATCGCTTTCACCAATACTCATCGCGCCACGTGTCGGGTGAAATCGCATCCCCAACTCGGATGCGGCAGCAATCGTGTCCTCCAGCCGCGAACCATTGGGATAGAGGTACAGGTGATCAGAACTGAGCGTACAGCCTGACAGCGCCAGCTCTGCCAAACCGATCTGGGCCGAGGTGAACATCTCGTCCGGTCCGAACTTCTCCCAAATCGGATAAAGTGTTTGAAGCCACCCGAACAGCAATGCGTCCTGCCCGCCCGGCACCGCGCGGGTCAACGTTTGGTAAAGATGGTGATGGGTGTTCACAAACCCGGGTGTCACCAGACAGCCCGAAACATCGTGAACCTCGCCTTGTGTTTGCAATCCGTGCCCGATCCCCGCGATCTGGCCGTCGCGGATCAGAATGTCCGCCGCGGGGAGCTCCTGCCGGGACTCGTCCATCGTCAGGATCAGATCAGCGTTTTTGAGTAGGATTTCTGTCATGTCGCGCTCCTGCATCTGCCCGTCTCTTGCAAGGAGTGCGAAGGTCGGCGGAAAACGGGCTTAAGAACCGACCGGGTATTATGTACCCGCCATCGGGATCTGCGACAACAGGTTTCAGAATCGACGCAGGATCTTAAGGGCCTCTGCATGTATTTCTGCGTTGGCTGCGGCCAATGCCCGACCGCCCTCATGCGCCGGGCCGCCTTGCCAATCGGTCACAATTCCGCCTGCCGCCTGAATAACCGCGATAGGGGCCTGAATGTCATACGCGTTCAGCCCAGCTTCGATCACCAGATCTGCTTGCCCTGCGGCCAACAAGGCATAAGCGTAGCAGTCCATTCCATAACGCGTCAATTGCACCTGCTCCGACACGGCCTGAAACCCGGCCCGGTCATCCGGGGTGCCGACTTCAGGAAAAGTGGTGAACAGCGTCGCCTGTGCCAGAGATTTCGTCCCCCGTGTTTGCAGCTTACTGGTGCCCTGTGGCCCTGTAAGGTGCGCACCAGCTGTCGATCCGACAAAGCGTTCGCCAATGTAGGGCTGATCAATCACCCCCATGATCGGCCCGTCTGCTGTGCTGAGCGCGATCAGAACGCCCCAGGTTGGTGTGCCACTGATAAACCCGCGCGTGCCGTCGATGGGGTCCAGAACCCAGGTTCGGCCACTGCTGCCCTTGTGCGCACCGTATTCTTCACCCAATACGCCATCTTCAGGGCGCAACCGGGACAGCACTTCTCGCATGGCTTTTTCAGCGGCCCGATCCGCTACGGTGACTGGGTCAAACCCTTCGGTCAGCTTGTTCGCAGTTTCCAGATTGGTCTGACGGAAAAAAGGAAGAATGGCCGCGCGTGCCGCTTCGGCCATTTCTTCTGCAATTTTAATGTCGTTTAAACTCGCCGGATGCATGGCACTCTGGTGCGTGCATTACCTGACAAAGTCAAGCCGGTCTGATCAGGCGACGTCGCTGAGGACACGTGCAAGTTCAAATAGGCGGCGGCGCTGGTTTTCCGGAATTGCGTAGTAAGAGCGAACTAGATCCAGGGCTTCTTTATCGCCCATCAGGTCAGCTGGAACAGATTTCTTTTCCGCGCTGCTTTTCTGGGCTTCTTCCAGACCTTCAAAGAAGAAGCTGACCGGTACGTCCAATGCCTCGGCAATGTCCCACAGGCGGGACGCGCTGATTCGGTTGGCTCCGGTCTCATATTTCTGGATTTGCTGAAACTTGATACCAACTTGCTGCGCCAATTGTTGCTGGGTCATCCCAATCAGCCAGCGGCGATGCCGAACGCGCTTGCCCACATGGACATCGACGTGATGAGTCATTGGTATTCTCCTCTACTACACACACATTTGTACGGGATCGTGCGACGTCCGAGATCGCAATACCAATAGGGGCTTCCTTAACCGCCCCCAAATCCGGACTGTGCCGTCCCCCGTTACCAGCACTGCTTGCCAATATTGCCGGTTTTGAATTTTTTTTCAAGCTGGTTGAGTCGATCCCCCCTCACAAGGGCTGTGGTTGTATGCGTCAAATGCCCTGCCCGCTGTTCGTGTGGCCCGGCTGGATATGCGACAGATTTTCAGACGTTTCAGGACGCCGCGCATAAGGAATTGACATCTCGCACAGCCCACGTGCCTATGCCCCAAGCACGTGAGGAACCAAATGAAGGCCTATTGTATTAGATCTGACGGGGCAGTTGCCCAGCTGTGCGATGTACCGAAACCCGAGCCGGTTGAGGGTCAGGTGCGGGTTGCGATCAAAGCCTGCGGGTTGAATTTCGCTGATCTGCTGATGCAGAAAGGCACGTATCAGGATACACCGCCTGCGCCGTTTACTTTGGGTATGGAAATCGCCGGTGTCGTGGATACCATCGGTCCAGGTGTGTCCACCTTGAAGCCGGGCGACCGGATCGCCGTCTATTCCGGTCAGGGCGGTCTGGCAGAGTATGGCGTTTTCGACGCCGATCGCGCGATCCCGCTGCCGGACACGACCCGTTTCGAAGACGCGGCAGCGATCCAGATAGCCTATGGCACCAGTCACATGGCCCTTGACCACCGCGCCCGTCTGCAACCCGGTGAGACGCTTCTGGTCACCGGCGCAGCAGGCGGTGTTGGGTTGACCGCGGTTGAAATCGGCAAGCTCATGGGTGCCACCGTCATCGCACAGGCCCGCGGCCCCGAAAAGCTGGCCGTTGCCCGCGCCGCAGGGGCCGATCACCTGATTGATGCCTCAGAGGATCTAAGGGCTCGGGTCAGATCGCTTGGCGGCGCGGATGTCGTTTATGACGCAATCGGCGGCGATGTGTTCAAGGCGGCCTTCCGCGCCACCAATCCCGAAGGCCGTCTGCTGCCCATCGGGTTTGCCGGCGGGGAAGTTCCGCAAATCCCCGCCAATCATCTGCTGGTCAAGAACCTGACCGTGATCGGCTTTTACATTGGCGGGTATCTGAAATTCCGGCCAGAAGCCGTACGCGAAAGTTTTGACACCCTTTTCCGCTGGCACACCGAGGGCCGCATCAATCCACACATCAGCCACGTCTTGCCACTTGATGAGGTCGCGCAGGGCATGCGGTTGCTAAAAGAGCGTAAATCGACAGGCAAAATTGTGATCACCCCCTGACCGCAATCAGCCCACCACGGCGCGCAGCTGTGTCCCTCCAAGGAGGCGAAAGTTCTGACGCACTAACTGCGCCAATGCTTCGACAACCGCGTCTCGACCCGGCTCTCCACCATACAGGTTGATCATGTGCGCAGGCAGGTCCGGTAGCGCACCGCCGCCTTCGATCTGTTCGAGATGTGCGGCTTCGGTACCTTCCAGTGCTGCATACACTGCCAGATCAGCGCTGACCGTGGCCTCGATTGTGCGGTCGTTTTCAGTTTCCACCGACAGCTCCCAGGGGATACCGGCCGCATCCAGCGCCGATATCACCTGTGGTCGAAACAAGCAGCGACGTCCAAGTGCCAAAGGCAGCGGACGCTTGCGCCAGGCCGACCCGCCCGGCGCACCTATCCAGCGCAAGGGCAGCTCTGCAATGGTTTCCGCACCGTCCACCGACGACGGTTCCGTGGTCAGGATCACGTCACATTCGCCGCGTTTGTACATCTCTTTCAATTGCAATGAATAAGACGACACCAACTGAACTCGGACTCGCGGGAAATCCGCGTTGAACCGTTGCAGGACCCGTGGGATGGCCGGGTAAACTATGTCGTGAGGAACCCCCAATACCACCTCACCTTCAAAGGCCTGATCGGTCAGTTTCGAGATAACCTCATCATTCAACGCGATCATACGGCGCGCATAAGCCAGCAATTGTTCACCGGACGCGGTCAGGGCAATCGTTCTGCCACTGCGGTCCAACAGCTGAAGGCCAAGCAGCTCCTCCAGCCGTTTCAACTGCATCGAGACCGCAGATTGCGTCAGATGCAGGAAACCTGCAGCGCGCGTCACCCCACCCTGATCCGCCACAGCAACAAATGAACGCAGGGTTGTAATGTCCAGATTCCGCACCTTCACGATTCCTTATGTGTTTCATCAAAAATATTCGTTTTCAATATATGTCATACTCCCCATATCAATCAAGGAAATTGATAAAGACGAGAGAAACCATCGTAAACACACGAAAGGACAATAAGTATGACCCAAATTGCCATTCATCGCCCTTGCAAGCCCCAGAAGCAATCGCTCGGCACTATCATCAGGCGTGCTGCTTCCCTGAAGCGTCAACGCCGCCAACTGGCACGGCTTGATGATCGCGCCCTTCAGGACATCGGAGTCTCCAGATCAGAGGCTGATGCCGAAGCCAGCCGTTTCGTCTGGGACGCGCCGGAATTCTGGCAGAAGTGATGCAAAATCAAATAGTAACTTCATGAGTGGCGGTCGGCTGATGCGGACCGTCACTTTTGTTGCGTAAATTAGTTGGTTTTCCGCGGTAAATACTTGAAACACAGCCCTGAGTTGCCGATATTTGCCTAGAACGCTTCTCGCACAGCCGGGGGGCTGAATAATTATGTAAAGGGAGACCCTTTGATGGCACAATTCGACACGATCCGGACGGCGGCCGGCGCGCGCGCTGCCGAGATTGATGAGGGCCTGCGCGCCCATATGAACAAAGTCTATGGCACTATGTCCGTAGGCATGCTCATCACATTCGCAGCAGCCTGGGCCATCGCAGGCCTGGCAACCACAAGCGATCCGTCAGCCGCAGCGGCACAGTTGAATGCCGATACCTATCTTACATCGCTGGGCTATAGCATTTACGCGTCGCCCCTGCGCTGGGTCATCATGTTTGCACCTCTGCTGTTTGTCTTCGGCTTCAGCGCCGGGATCAACCGTATGTCGGCGGCTGCCGCACAGCTGGTGTTCTACGTTTTTGCGGCGGTGATGGGCGTTTCGATCAGCTGGATCTTCCTTGTTTTCACCGGTGAGTCGGTCATTCAGGTCTTCCTGATCACCGCAATCGCGTTTGCGGGCCTGTCCCTGTATGGTTACACAACCAAGAAAGACTTGTCCGCCATGGGCACTTTCCTGATGATGGGCCTGATCGGCCTGATCGTCGCGATGGTTGTGAACATCTTTCTGGAGTCTTCGGCGGTTGCCTTTGCAATCTCGGCCATCGGCGTTCTGATCTTCGCGGGCTTAACCGCCTATGACACCCAGAATATCAAGAACACATACCTGCAAATGGCCCATAGTGGCGATCAGGAATGGCTGGGCAAGGCCGCTATCATGGGCGCGTTGAACCTGTACCTGGACTTCATCAACCTGTTCATGTTCCTGTTGCAATTCTTGGGTAACCGCGAGTAATTGCAAACCAATGTAAGGGAAAAGGCCGGTCATCGGACCGGCCTTTTTTCGTTTTGAACCAGCTGCGATCGCGCTTGCCCGGTACATGAATCCTAGCGGACAAGGCGACGACGTCCGCGTACCCCGCAAAGAAAAAGCCCCCGCTAGATCAGCGAGGGCTTGATACATCAGAAGGTATAAGACTTAGCTGCAATTCAACGGTACAGCAAAGCCCGAACTACGCTCGGACGTGCCTTTGCGGAACACATCGCCGGCAGGCAGACACCCGGTGAAACGCTCAGCCTCTTGCGCGAAACCAACGCCGACCGAGTTGTCGACCTTTACGCTGTTCGTCGGTGTGCGAAGGACACCATACAAGGTTCCGTTGACGCTGACGGTGCTCAGGAACAGATTCGTATCGCTGCCCTGTAGCTGGACCGCATTGTCCGGCGTCCGCCCGCCATTGTCGATAGCAACGGCTGCCACCTTGGAGGGGTCCACTTCATCAGCCAAGAGAGTAACGGTCTGAAGTTCTGCCAGCTCGGCCGGGACATTCGTTTCAGGCGGCAGAAATGCGACGGCTCCGGGAATGTCGGAAATCGTGCGGGGTTCGCCATCGATTCCGGTAAACCCGACACCTTTGCGGTTAAACGGGTCTTCACAGGCCGCCAAAGTCAGAACGGCTATTGTGGATAACAAGATTTTTTTCATGGCGGTCAACATTTTGTGGCGGTTTGCTCAAGCGTACTTGCAGGTCGGCACAAAAAGCAAGCCACAGGCCATGCGATTGCATCGGTGGCTGATGCGCTCCTGCAACGGCCCCAGGTGGGCATGCTGACATTCTTGGTAACAAACCACCGGAATTCAGCACAAAAAAGGCTCTGCCAAGCAGAGCCCTTTTGGAAAGTCCAAATGGAACGGCAAGATTACTTGATCTTGCCTTCCTTGTACTCGACATGCTTGCGAACGACCGGATCGTATTTACGAATGGTCATTTTCTCGGTCATGGTGCGCGCATTCTTTTTGGTCACGTAGAAGTGGCCCGTGCCCGCGGTCGAGTTCAGACGGATCTTGATTGTCGTCGGCTTCGCCATGGTTATCTCCTGCGTCCGGAAAGGCAGGGGCCTTTCGGTTGAATTCCTATGAGCGTGCGCTTTTACGCGCTACGCCGTGCATGTCAAGGCCAATCGGACGATCCCGGCCCAGGAATCGGGCACAGGTTCAACCCGGTAACGTTGGCGCGCCCATATAGCTGTGAATCTGGTCCCTTTCACTGTCCGAAAGACCCAGCGCAGTGGACAATTGCCGCAAATATGCGGCCTCACGATCATTGTCCAACCGTATTGCCGCCAGAGATGTCGCATAAATCTGCGTTCTGAGCGGTGCCCCAGAATCAGCTGCCAGACCCATGACGTCGACAGGTGCGTTCAGTTGTTCCTGCACGAATGCGCGTTCCTCGTCACTGATGTCATCGCCCAACTCTCCGAGGATCGTTTCTTTCTCGTGCTCGTCCAGCTCGCCGTCTGCCTTTGCCGCCTGGATCATCGCCCGCAACATGAGCTTGGCCTGAGCTTCCATGGCAGCCCCGGCTGGTGTTCCGCCAAACACCGTCTCCATCATGTCGGTGGTCTGCTGGCTGCCAGTTCTGGCCGCCCCCTGCATCGCATTCAAAAGCCCGCCAAGACCGGCGGCACCTGCGGCACTGCCACCCAGCCCCATCTTACCCATCATGTCCTGAAGGCCTGTCGCACCTCCGGGAAGGCCGAACTGTTCGGCCATTTTGCCAAGCTGATCCATACCAAGGCCGCCGCCTGCGCCTTGCATCATGTCCTGCAAGCCAGCCATTCCGCCCATTTTCTGGTATTTCTCCATCCCCTTCGCAGCCGCGAAACCAACTGCAACGGACGCAAGTGTCTTCATAAAGCTCATGACAATCCTCCCGGTTTTTCAAAATACGCCCCAGTTCTATCAAAGGAATGCAAAGGCGAATACCACGTTCAACCCCCACGGGATTCCGGACTGAATTTCCAAGCCGATGAGGACCAAAAGACAGTGAATAAGTTTGTACATATCACGATATCGTGATAGGTTTGCCGCAACTGATACGTCCAAGAGGCCAACTTCAGGCTCGACGACCAAGGCAGTGTGAACAGGTAATGCCCGCGCGGAGCAGTGTTGTTTTACGCAGCTTTTCTTGGGGGGCAATCATGACAGAATGGGTTATTCAGGGCGAAGAACTGGCCAATTGTAATTGCAATTTCGGCTGTCCCTGCCAATTCAGCGTTCTTCCATCACACGGAAATTGCGAGGCTGTTGTCGTTTTCGACATCGAAAGCGGGCATTATGGCGATACTGATCTGGCCGGTTTGCGGGCAGCAGGTGTTTATCACTGGCCGGGACCGATCCACGAAGGCAATGGTCAGATGCAACTGATTATTGACGAAAGTGCTACAGCCGAACAGCGCGCAGCATTGCAGGCCATCATGACCGGCGAAGACACCGATGAAATGGCAACCATGTGGTACGTCTACAGTGCGATGGCCCCGACGAAATATGATACGCTTTTTGTCCCAATCGAATTGAACTGGAACCGCGATGACCGCAGCGGCTACGCCAAGGTTCCGGGGGTATTCGACGTTGAGGTCAGCCCGATTCCTCATATCGTATCGGGCGCTGCGCACAGGGCATCAATCCAGCTGCCGAATGGCTTTGAGTACCGCCACGCCGAGGCTGCCTCGGGGTCGGCCAAAACAACGGGCGGTGAGATCAGCCTTACCTTTGATGCCACGCACGCCCATCTCGCACATCTCAACCTCTCGGGTCACGGTGTTCTGGGCGCGTAGCCGGAGACTCTTTCATGACCAGACAGAGTGCGACAGCCCCTGCCGGGGCGATTGAGCGGCTGTTGAGGCAGGACAATGCAATCGTGTTGGGCAGCGTCCTTCTGATCATTCTTGCTGCCACCTGGTACACAGTTGCCGGCGTCGGGATGAAAATGTCTGCGGTCGAAATGACCCGCATGGCAGGGCCGGTTGGGGAGCCCATGCAGATGGGTTCCGCAACCGCCTGGAGCTTCGGTTACACTCTGCTCATCTTCCTGATGTGGTGGATCATGATGATTGCCATGATGACCCCAAGTGCCGCGCCAGCCGTGCTTTTGTTTGCAGCGACAAAGCGCATGGGCCCTGAGAAAGACCGCGCCGCAACGTTCAGCCTGTGTTTCCTGTTGGGCTATCTGGTGACCTGGGGTGCGTTCAGCCTGACTGCAACGGCATTGCAGTGGGGATTGGAACATATCGGGCTGTCAAGCGGGCCGATGATGACAATCCGCTCTGGCCCCTTCGCGGGAAGTGTTCTGCTGGCTGCCGGGTTCTATCAGTTTTCAAGTTTGAAGAATGCGTGCCTTCGTTACTGCCAAAGCCCCGCAAGGTTTCTGGCCGGTCACAACCGGCCCGGACCCTTCGGCGCGCTCAGAACCGGAGCCCTGCACGGCACGTATTGCCTGGGCTGCTGCTGGGCGTTGATGCTGCTGCTGTTCGTCGGAGGGATCATGAACCTCTACTGGATCGTTGGCATTGCCGCCTATGTCGCGCTGGAAAAGCTTCTGCCGACAGCCCGGTGGCTGGCGCCGGTGTCAGGTGTGGCGCTTATTGGAGCAGGTCTTTGGCACATCGCGGCACCGTTGATCTCCGGCATCTGACGCAAGACGGCCCCCGGGGCGGCTGACTGAAAGGCCCTGTGATTTCTCGTTAAAAAGGAGGTACCAATGCCTGTTTTCATTACCTACGCAACTTATTCGCAAGCTGGTGTCAAAGGCATGTTGCAAAAGCCCGAGAACCGTACCGGCCCAGTGAAAGCATTGCTGGAGAAAGTCGGCGGTCGACTGCTATCCTTTTACATGACGACCGGCAGCAATGACGTGGTCGTGATCAGCGAAGCGCCAGACGGAACAGATGCTGTGGCGGTCGGCATGGCGGTCGCGGCATCGGGTGCGGTCACGAACATAGAAACGGTTCGGGCCTGGACTGCGGACGAGTTCGTTTCGGTCACTGAGAAAGCCGCAAGATTGGCGGGGACCTACACGCCGCCCGGAGGATAAGTAGACACGCGCGGAGGGCCTGTAAGCCGGATCTTGTTCCGGGGTTACCCCCTTCGATGACCATTCCTCTAGGCCGTGCATTGCTGCACGGCTCAAGCTGCCAACCCGGTCCCTCTCGGCCAAGACGCGCTTAGCGGCGGTATCGGCTTGCGCCGACCGGCCCGCGCGGGGACCCTATTTGGCATTGCTCCCGGTGGGGCTTGCCGTGCCGCCCCTGTTGCCAGGGACGCGGTGGGCTCTTACCCCACCGTTTCACCCTTACCCGGGGCCGAGGCCCTGGGCGGTCTGATTTCTGTGGCGCTTTCCGTCGGGTTGCCCCGCCCGGGCGTTACCCGGCACCATTGTCTTGTGGAGTCCGGACTTTCCTCTCGGGCATACGCCCCAGCGGCCATCCGGCCCTCCGCGCCCGGGCTGGGTAGGCTTTGTGGTCTGCGGCGTCAAGAGCTGACAGGTCTGAGAAGGGGCCAGCCCTTTCTTGGCCTGCGGCCAACTCAACCCCGGGATATTTTTAGCCTGATGAAGAGCGGATCAGGTTGTTGTGTCCGACGGGGTGAGCACATTCATATCCGCCATGTCCAGCGGACCTTTCGCCCAGGGGCGAAATCGCAATCGGACAGCGGCCAGTAGTTTTGCATCGTCCACGGGGGCGGTGAAACCTGCCATCCGAGCAGAGGCGCGAAATGCTTCTGCATCGGGTGAAATCGGATCAACTCCTGTGCCGCGCGGTTTGGCCATCGCCTGCTTTTCGAGCCTGTTCCAGTCAAAGCGCGGCCCAGGGTCGGATTTTCGCCCGGGCGCCATGTCGGAATGCCCGATAACCCCGGACGGAGTAATGGACCAGCGGGTCATGATCAGGGGCAACAACTGTTCCAGCACCGCCATTTGCGGCTGCGAGAACGGATGTTTGCCGGTGTTTTCCAGTTCGATCCCAACCGAGCGCGAGTTGATGTCGTCCTTGCCGTCCCATTCCCCTGCCCCGGCATGCCAGGCGCGATCTTCTTCACGCACCATTTGCCACAGGGTGCCATCACCCCCGATCAGGTAATGAGCCGAAACTTCGGAAGCCGGGTCGCACAGACGATCCAGAGCCGCCTGCGCGCTGTCCATGGCCGTATAGTGGATCACGATCAAGGATGGCAACAGCCCGCCCCGGCGCTTGCCGAAACTCGGAGACGGATGCCAGATCGGCGTTAAGGCGTCAGTTGTTAACGGCACTGCGGAACGGGCTGGGGTCCCAGCCACAGGCATAGCCGTCGCCGTCCGGGTCCAGCCCCTTGCGGTCACGTTGCGGACCGCCGTTGGACAGGAATTCGATCTGAGCCTGATCCGGTGACGGGAATTGCGCGCAGTTCCGCTGTGCCTTGGCTTGCAGGTTGAAACCGGAACGGCTGTAGAGTTGCGTGCCCACCGGATTGGTGGTGCTCAGCGCATATTGTACGATATTCGGTTGGCCGCTCGCCGTCCGCTCAGGCACGGCGGTTGGAGCGACGACTTCGTAGGTCTGGCGGTTTTGCTCAATCCGGGCGGCATCGGATTGGATGCTGCGCCTCTCGGACACGGCCGCGAAGTCCTGCTCGTCAGAGATTGCGCTGCTGTTGGAGCCGGAAGACGGCGACGCGGAGACCGAGGATTGCCCGGACGTGCTGGCCAACGCTGCGGCGGTCTGGTTGGCGATGTCCGCATTCTCACCTGTTGCAAAGGTCGATGATCCCGGTGTGCCCAGTGGTTGCTGGGAAACATCGACCGGAGCCAGCAGCGGATTGATCGCCCCACCCTGGCCTGCCAATTGAGCCTCGCGCTGCGCCTGATATTCAGGCGTGTTGAAACCCGTGCTGGTCAACGGCGCGACATTGGTGCAGGCCGCAGCCAGTGTCAGGGCCGGGACCAAAAGCAAAACACGCATTAATTGGCTCCGTCTTCAGTAATTCACTTGCCCGAAGGCTTACCACCATTTGCCGGGCTTGGCCACAAAACCGGCTGCGTTTTCCAGCGCATAAGCGGTGTTGAGCAAGTCACCTTCTTCCCACGGGCGCCCGATCAGCTGCAACCCCAAGGGAAGACCTTGTGCATCCAGCCCTGCGGGGACCGAGATACCGGGCAAGCCAGCGAGGTTCACGGTAACCGTAAAGACGTCGTTCAAATACATTTGAACAGGGTCCGCCTCGGTCATTTCCCCCAGACCGAAAGCCGCCGAAGGGGTTGCCGGTGTCAGAATGGCATCGATGCCCGCAGCAAACACGTCTTCGAAGTCTTTCTTGATCAGGGTCCGGACCCGGCGTGCGCGATTGTAATAGGCGTCATAGAAACCTGCGGACAGCACATATGTGCCGACCATCACGCGGCGCTGCACCTCGGGGCCAAAACCTTCGGCGCGGGTCTTTTCGTACATCTCGGTGATGCCATCGCCCTGCGCGAGCTGTGCACGGCGACCATAGCGAACACCGTCATAACGGGCGAGGTTCGAAGATGCCTCGGCCGGAGCAATCACGTAATAGGCCGGCAGCGCGTATTTGGTGTGCGGAAGCGAGATATCGACAATCTCGGCCCCCGCGGCTTTCAGCATCGCTGCGCCATCGGCCCAGAGTTTTTCGATCTCGGCGGGCATACCGTCCATACGGTACTCTTTCGGGATACCGATCTTCTTGCCCTTGATGTCACCGGTCAGCATGGCCTCGAAATTCGGGACCGCCAGTTCGGCACTGGTCGAATCCTTGGGGTCATGTCCGCACATGGTTTCCAGCATGATCGCTGCATCACGCACGTTCTTGGTCATTGGTCCTGCCTGATCCAGCGAGGACGCAAAGGCGACGATACCCCACCGAGAGCAACGACCATAGGTGGGTTTGATGCCCGTGATGCCAACGAAGGCCGCAGGCTGGCGGATCGAGCCTCCGGTGTCGGTACCTGTCGCAGCCAGGCACAAATCAGCAGCCACGGCAGATGCAGACCCGCCAGAGGAGCCCCCCGGTGTCAGTTCCGCATCATCGTTGCCACGGCGCCACGGGCTGACCGCATTGCCATAGGTCGAGGTTTCGTTGGACGATCCCATGGCGAATTCGTCCATGTTCAGTTTACCCAGCATCACCGCGCCTGCGTCGGCCAGTTGCTGTGAAACAGTGGATTCGTATTCCGGCTTGAACCCTTCCAGGATTTTCGATGCCGCCTGCGACGGCACACCCTTGGTGCAAAACAGATCTTTGATGCCGATCGGCAGGCCACACATCGACGGTGCGTCGCCACGCCGGATCCGCTCATCCGCGGCCTTGGCGCGCTCCATTGCAAGTTCGGGTGTCTTGTGGACAAAGGCGTTCAGCGCATCTGCCTCGTCAATGGCTTTCAGGCAGGCGTCGGTCAGCTCGACAGAAGTGACGTCACCGGAGCGCAGCGCATCGCGCGCCTCGGCCAGACCCAGTTTGTTCAGCTCGCTCATGTCTTACTCCACCACTTTGGGAACTGCGAAGAACCCTTCGCGGGCGTCAGGGGCGTTGGCCAGCACCTTGCCCTGCTGGTTGCCGTCGGTTACCTCGTCCTTACGGCGTTTCAGCCGCATCGGCGTGACCGAGACCATCGGCTCGACACCTTCGACATCCACTTCGTTCAGCTGTTCGATGAACCCGAGGATGGTGTTGAACTCGGATGCCAGCGCCGGCAGCGCGTCATCCTCGACCTTGATCCGGGCCAGTTTGGCCACTTTGGCGGCGGTGCTTTGGTCAATCGACATCGGCTTCCCTCATCTACGTTATGGGGCATTTACCTGTCTGTTGCGGCAGTCGCAAGACCGCTGCGCCATGGGCCGTCCCGAGTTTGAGATCCACCGCATGACACCCGCCATTCAAAACTGAATGAGTGGTATGCAAAAAAGTAAACTAATTAGTTCAATATTGTCCTTGAAAACTGTACTGTACTGTTCATTTCTAGTTGTGCGACACAACGCAAACCGGAGAAAAACATGAAACCCCTGATGATTGCCGCAGTCTTGTCCGCCACCTTTTTGGCCGCACCGGCCATGGCCTTGGGTATCGACACAAGCAACCTGACACGCACGTTGACCTTCCCCTCGCCCGTGACGGAACCGGTCACTCAGGACAAGGTTAAACCTGCAAAGTGACGCGCAGGTTGCGGCCGGGTCGGATTTCCCCTCTCCGACCCGGCCAAAGCGCATTTTCGAGATGCACAGCCCAAAGCGAGTCGTTAGCATTGCTGCAAATACCAAAAGGGAACTGCATAAGGCACTTGCGGTTCTGACAAGCAAGTGGAGCAGCTGATGAACACGCAAAAAAAAGCGGTCCTGGATGCCATCGATGCGGCGAATGCAAATGACCCCAACCGCGATGATGGTCGCCCCGAAGCGCAGCTTTACGGCGAGCGCATGAGCGCAGAGCTTGACCGCCTGTTTCCAGGCGCGTCCGACGCTTTGCAGATTGCGGCGCGTGGTCAACATGTGGAGCGGTGGAAGCTTGCCCGCAATGAATTTCCGGAAGGTCGGGCGGGTTATCTGGCCTGGCGCAAGGCGCAAGGTGTGCATCACGCGGACGTGGTGATGAGTTTGATGACCCAAGAAGGCTATGACGCTGAGCAGGCCGAAGCCGCGGGTCGCATGTTGCGCAAGCAAGGCATCAAACGCGATGCAGAGGTGCAGGCGCTGGAAGATGTGATCTGCTTTGTGTTTCTGAAATGGTATTTCCAGCCCTTTGCGGCGAAACACTCAGCCGAGAAAATCCAGAGCATTGTTGAAAAGACTGCCCGCAAGATGTCGCCCGAGGGCCGCGCACGGGTTTTAAGCGAATTCGACCTGCCGGATCATCTGGCCGCAGCCTTTCAAGACTGAGAAAAGGCCAACGCCGTTTCATCGACCGAATAATAAGTCTGAAGGATGGTCACGACAGGCCTCCGCGCCATTTGCTCATGATCCACGAGTTTGGGTGACGCGGCCCCTGATGAGGGCCGCTCGATACACTTCGATCATCCAGCCCAGCATAATGGCATTCAGGAGATGCCACATGAAATGTGTCCCCACCGGCCATTGGCCGCAGAAACGCATATCGAGGGCACGGAAGGTAATCGACAAGATCAGGATCAACGCCCCGATTGTCAGTCCTTTGGCCAGAATCGGATCACGGCCACGCAAAAGAACAGCATAGATCAGGATCAGAAAAGGGACCGGCGCATAAACCGCCGACCCTCCAAGCCCCGGAACATGTTGGAACAGTGGGACAGCAGCCGTCGCATAGGGAAGAAAAAGAAGCATTCCCCCGAACGCCACCCCCAAAGGCATCCTCCAGATGTCTTTATTCACCGCAAAAACATAGACCAATATGAACAACAGTATGGGCGCGACATCCGCCAAAGCCGCCCATACCTGCGCATGCGTGTGGAACAGGTAACTGCCAAACCCGATGATCGCCAGAAGCGCCACCAAAACCTTGGCCAGCGGCATGTTCTGATTGCGCACGCGCCGCCACATGACCCATGCGCAAATCAGAAAAGCAGCGTTTGTGACCGCGTTAACGGGCTCGGCCCAGTAGGCTGGAGACAGCCGCTCGCAGTACCCGTCTATTTCACGAAACCAATCCATGGAAATTTACTTATCCGATGTTAGGCTGCCGCCAACAGAATGATTGGGAGGAAATAATTATGAACATTATCTGGTTGGGCCATGGAAGTTTCCGTATCGAAACCCAGGGACAGGTGCTGCTAATCGACCCCTGGCTGACCGGCAACCCGGTCTTGCCCGAGGAACAGCATGACGCCGCCGTTGATGGCGCCACCCACATCCTTCTGACCCATACGCATTTTGACCATGTCGTCGACGTTCTGCCTTTGGCCAAACACCTGAAGATTCCGGTTGTGGGACAATATGACCTGATGGGGTACTGGGCCGAAGCCGAAAGCATCGAGACCATTGGTTTCAACAAGGGCGGCACGGTCAACTTGAACGGGGTCAAGGTAACAATGGTCCCGGCCTCTCACAGCTCGACCTTTTCGACACCGGACGGCCTGCGCACAGGCGGCAGTGAGGTCGGCTTCATGATCAGTGCCGAGGGGCGCATGCTTTATGTTTCAGGTGATACCGACATCATGGCCGACATGGACTGGATGGGGGATTACTACAAACCCGATGTCGGCATCCTGTCAGCGGGCGGGCATTTCACCATGGATATGAAAGCTGCCGCCTACGCCGCCAAAAGATACTTCAACTTCAAGACGGTAATTCCCTGCCACTACAAGACCTTCCCGATTCTTGAGCAATCCGCTCAGGCGCTGGCAGGTGCTTTGTCTGGCGTAGACGTCATCGAACCGCAGGTTATGCAGGCGATAAAGCTGTAGGGATGATATGACCAGCGACATTGTCCCTTCACCGGAACTGATCGCAGTTGTACGGCGATGGAATCAGGCCGTTCATGACAAGGATCGGGCTGCGCTGGTCAATATGCTGTCATCTTCGGAACACCTGCGGTATCAGGGCTCGGCGGATGAAGAGGCATGGTCCGGGCAGGTGTTTCGCCGTGGCTTCGCGGATCACACCAAGGAAATCCCGGACTATGACTGGCAGGAACATTCGCTGGAAGCGTTTGAATGTGGGGATGTAGGCTGGGCATTTTGCGAAGCGACGCTGACCTTTCATTCGAACGGCAATTCAGCCTGGCACCGCTTTACATTTGTTCTGCATCTGGAAGACGGCGTCTGGAAAATGGTGCAGCTGCATGTGTCTAACCCAACCTCGAACATGAAAAAGATCGGCATCGAGCATTCGGCGTTGAATGCACTGATCGAAGCCGCAAAGCAGGAGTTCACACAGGATCAGACCGAGGGAACCGCCTCGGTCATGTTCACTGACATTGTCGGGTCGTCAGATATCACCCGGCACTTGGGTGACAAAAAATGGGCCCAGCTTATTTCCGGTCATTTTGATCTGGCTGAACACCTTATCCAAGCCCATCAGGGACGACTGGTCAAATCCCTTGGGGATGGCACGATGTCGATCTTCCCGACGGTCCAGGATGCGATTCAGGCAGCAATCGAGCTGCAAAGAAAGAACGCATTGGCAAATTCCGAAACACCTCTGGGTCTGCGGATTGGAATTCATACCGGCGACGTCATACAGAAAGATGAGGATTTCTTCGGGTCCGTCGTCAATAAGGCCGCGCGCGTGACAGACGTAAGTGGCCCGAATGAAATTCATGTCACCGACGTGACCAGATTGCTGGTCAGCCCGGAGGGCGGTCTGAGATTTAGCTCGCCAAAATCGGTCGCACTGAAAGGGTTCGGCGGGCAGCAGACAGTGTATCGCCTGGACTGGAACTGACAGTGGCCGTCCTGTCAGATCCCGGTCATTTTTCTATTCGCTTTTCCGCGAAAAAATCCAGCAGCAGGGTTTCACATTCTTTGGCGGCTATGCCGTCATAGACCTCGGGCTTGTGATGCGCTTGCGGGTGGGAAAAAACCCGCGCGCCATGGGCCACGCCGCCGGATTTGGGATCGGACGCCCCATAGTAAACGCGCCGGATGCGCGCGGCCGCCAGTGCCGCTGCACACATGGCGCAGGGTTCCAGTGTCACATAGATATCATGTCCGGGCAGTCTTTCAGATCCGGCATTGGCACAGGCCGCGCGCAAAGCCAGGATTTCTGCATGCGCGGTAGGATCCTTCAACTCACGCGTCCGGTTTCCTGCCTCCGCCACAACAGAGCCATCCGGCCCGACAATGACCGCGCCAACGGGCACTTCGCCGCGATCCGCTGCTGCGCGCGCCTCACGCAGCGCCTGTTCCATATACGATTTGAACACCATGCCCCTGACTGCATCAGAAACCTGCCTTTCGCAAGCGCGCGGGATAGGGTATGGCCCAGACATGAACAAGACCCCTCCTCCCGGCGACCGGATCGCCAAAGTCCTGGCCCGCGCTGGCGTCGCGTCGCGGCGCGAGGCCGAGCGCATGATCGAAGCTGGCCGCGTGGCCGTGAATGGCAAGACCATCGACAGCCCCGCCCTGAACGTGACGGCGAAAGACAAGATCGTGGTCGACGGCAAACCGGTCTCGGAACCGGAACCCTCGCGCTTGTGGCTGTATCACAAGCCCGCTGGGCTGGTTACGACAACCCGCGACGAAAAAGGGCGCGATACGATTTTCGACAAGCTGCCCGAAGACATGCCTCGGGTGATGAGCGTTGGCCGGCTTGACCTGAATTCCGAAGGTCTGCTGCTGCTGACTAATGACGGCGCTATCAAGCGTAAACTTGAACTGCCCGCGACCGGCTGGTTGCGCAAATACCGTGTGCGGGTAAACGGCCGCCCGAAAGACGAAGATTTCGAACCGTTGCGCAAAGGGCTGGTGATTGAGGGAGAGCGGTTCCAGCCGATGACCGTCACGCTGGATCGCCAGCAAGGGGCCAATGCCTGGCTGACCATCGGTCTGCGCGAAGGAAAGAACCGAGAAATCCGTCGCGCGATGGAAGATATTGGTTTAAATGTGAACCGTTTGTTGCGGGTTTCTTATGGCCCGTTCCAGTTGGGCAATCTGAAGCCGGGCGAAGTCGAAGAAATCCGCCGCCGCGTTATGCGCGATCAACTTGGGCTGGATTCGGATGCCAAACCCGAAGCGGCCCACAAACGCCCGACGCGACCACAAAGAAAACGCCCGCCCATCGGCAAGAATCCCCGCAAGTGATGCAGGTTCGGCAACCTTCCCCCTAGCGCCAAGCCTGCGTATCCCCTAAATTTTCTGTGATTGCTGCTATTTGGGGAGCGTGATGTCCGGAAGCGGAGTGCAAAAATTCGCCTACGCCGTATTGCTGGTGCTTTTGTTTGGCGTGTGCACAGGCGTGCTTGGGGGCTTGTAACGCATGGCAAAGCGATTTGGCGGCAAATACAGCCCTCAGGACAACGCGTCCGGCGACACTCTTCAGCCCCGTGGGCAATTCGATGGCGCGCGGGTCGAACCTGCGGGTGCGCGTGCCAATGTCCTGTTCATACCGGCCATCCCATTGGTATTTCTGTCGCTGAACGACGGCGCGATTGGCATGACCATTGGTCTGATCGCAGCTGGCCTGCTGACGGCAGCTGCGTTTTTGCTGCGGGAAGGTCTGCGGGCCGAAGCCGCGTTTAACGCCCGTAAGGCTGCCCGCCGGCCTGCGTTTCCCCGTAAAATCTTTGCCAGCCTTCTGACAGGTCTGGGCGCCGCTCTTGCGTCCTACCGGACCGAGTTTCTGAATGCGGAAACGTCATCGCAAGTCAGCCTGCTTGCCCCCGTCTTGTTCGGCGCTGCAGCAACCGTGCTGCATTCGGCCTCCTTCGGGTTTGATCCGATGAAGAACAAGGGCATGGAAGGAATTGACACCTTTCAGCAAGATCGCGTTGCCCGGGTCGTTGAGGATGCGGAAAACCGTCTTTCCGAGATGACGGACGCCATCAAACGCGCGGGTGATCGCCGGATCGAAGCCCGTTTGGAACGGTTTCAGGACACCGCACGTGACCTTTTTCGAACGGTCGAGGAAGACCCCCGCGATCTGGCGGGCGCGCGAAAATACATGACGGTTTATCTACAGGGCGCGCGTGATGCGACGGTCAAGTTTGCCGATGTTTACGCCCGGACCCGTGATGCCCAGGCGATGACAGACTATGTCGCCTTGCTGGATGATCTGGAACAGAATTTTGCCGCGCGTACGCGGAAAATGCTATTGGATGACCGCAGTGATCTGACGGTCGAAATCGACGTGCTGCGCGAAAGACTGCAGCGCGAAGGCGTCCGGTTGGACTGACCGGCCATTATTTGAGCGAGGAACATCCCCATGTCCGATGAGATCAAGAACAAGGCGGCTCAGGCCGAAACACTGGTGCAGGAAGTCACCGCAGTTGCCCTGCCCGAACCAAAGGCCGAGGTTATCTCGCTTGAAGAAGCCGATGAACCCGTGAGTGCCGAGATCCGCAAGCGCATGGACGAGATCGACATGGGCAACACCAACTCGATTGTTGCTTTCGGGTCTTCCGCTCAGGCCGAATTGCAGGAAATCAGTCAGGCCATGCTTGCGGATGTGCGCAACAAGGATGTTGGCCCGGCAGGCGACAGCCTGCGCAATATCGTGACCACGATCCGCGGATTTTCGGTCAGTGAGCTGGACGTGCGCCGCGAGCGTAGCTGGTGGGAAAGGCTGCTGGGCAGAGCCGCACCATTTGCGAAATTTACCGCTCAGTTTGAAGAAGTTCAGGAGCAGATCGACCGCATTACCGACGATCTTCTGGGACATGAGCATACACTGCTCAAGGACATCAAATCGCTGGACCTGCTGTACGAGAAAACTCTGGGTTTTTACGATGAACTGGCGCTGTACATCGCAGCGGGTGAAGAAAAGCTGACCGAGTTGGACAGCCATGACATCCCCGAAAGGGAAGCCGCCGTTCAGGCCGCGCCAGAAGAAGAACAGATGATGAAAGCGCAGGAACTGCGGGACATGCGCGCCGCGCGTGACGATCTGGAGCGCCGCGTGCACGATCTGAAACTGACCCGTCAGGTCACGATGCAGTCGCTTCCGTCGATCCGGCTGGTGCAGGAGAACGACAAGTCGCTGGTCACGAAGATCAACTCGACGCTGGTGAACACCGTGCCGCTGTGGGAAACGCAACTGGCACAGGCCGTCACCATTCAGCGCAGCGCCGAAGCTGCCGCCGCGGTGCGCGACGCCAACGATTTGACCAACGAGCTTTTGACTTCGAATGCTGCCAATCTGCGTCAGTCGAACAAGATGATCCGTGAGGAAATGGAACGCGGCGTGTTCGATATCGAAGCTGTCAAAAAGGCCAACGCAGACCTGATCGGCACCATCAACGAAAGCCTGGCCATTGCGGATGAAGGAAAAGCCAAACGTGCCGCGGCCGAGGCCGAGCTGCAGAAGATGGAGGCGGAACTGCGCGACACTCTGGCATCCGCCAAGGCGCGTCGAGACGGGACCGGCGACAACGCCGGAACCGCTGTCCCCGGCTGAGGCTGAACTGGGCGTGCGGGATATTACATATCTGAAACTGGGGTTGGGGACGGCGGCGTTTTTGGCTTTGGCCAATTGCGATGAAACACTGACATCCTCGATTGCGCCGCAAGCGCGCCCGGCGCCTGTTTCTGTTGCGGCGAATGCCTATGTACCGCCCTCTGCCGCAAGTCAGGATCTGGCGCGGTTTTACCAGCGTGTCGAACGCGACCTTCTGGTGCGGGGGTTATTGCGGACAGACGGGGGCGGGCCCGATACGCCTTATGACGCCCAGGATCTGGCGCGAAATTTCGAAGCGATTGCGTTCTACAGCGAATATCCGACCCAAAACGTTTCCATCGGTTCGCGCCAGACAGACGGGCAGCTCAGCCGTTGGTCGGGACCGGTGCGCATCCAGACTGAGTTTGGGCCTTCCGTGCTGCCTGCTGTACGGGAACAGGATGCGGAACGGGTTCAGTCCTTTGCCTCGCGCCTGGCGAGGCTGACGGATCATCCGATTTCCGTGGTCTCCCGAAACGCAAATTTCCACGTCTTCTTCGCGGGCAAGGACGACAGCACCTATGTGGTGTCACGACTGAAACAGCTGATCCCGAATATCAGTCAGGCTTCGCTTGATCTGGTCGCAAATCCGAGATCGAATTTCGATTGTTTTGTTTTTGCCTCGGCGACAACGGCGTCTCCGTATAAATATGTACGCGCCGTTGCGTTGATCCGGGCCGAATTGACTGATCTGGTCCGTCGCAGTTGTATCCACGAAGAAATCGCACAGGGGCTGGGATTGTCGAACGATAGCCCGGCAGCGCGCCCATCGATCTTCAATGATGATGACGAGTTTGCCCTGCTGACGAGCCATGATGAAAAACTGCTGACAATGCTTTATGACAAGCGGCTTGAGCCCGGCGTGACAGTCGATCAGGCCCGCCCCATCGTGCATGTCATTGCCCGGGAATTGATGGGGCAGCCGCTCTGACCCCAAGGACAGGAGAACCCAAATGGGAATATTCGATTTTCTGACCGGAGAATTCATTGACGTCATCCATTGGGTTGACGACACTCGCGACATCATGGTCTGGCGGTTCGAGCGTGAAGGCCATGAAATCAAATACGGTGCCAAGCTGACGGTGCGCGAAGGTCAGGCGGCTGTATTTGTGCACGAAGGGCAATTGGCAGATGTGTTCACGCCAGGTCTCTATATGCTTGAGACCAACAACATGCCGATCCTGACCACATTACAGCACTGGGATCATGGCTTTCAGTCGCCGTTCAAGTCCGAGATCTACTTCGTCAACACGACCCGGTTCAACGACCTGAAATGGGGGACCAAGAACCCGATCATGCTGCGCGACCCCGAGTTTGGTCCGACCCGCATTCGCGCCTATGGCACCTATACCGTTCGGGTCAAAGACCCGGCCAGGTTCCTTGTGGAAATCGTTGGAACTGACGGCGAATTCACCATGAGCGAGATCAGCTTTCAGGTGCGCAACATCATTGTGCAGGAGTTCAGCCGCGTTATTTCGGGGTCTGGCATTCCTGTGTTGGACATGGCAGCGAACACGGCTGATCTGGGCAAATTGATCGCGGCCGAAGTTTCCCCAGTGCTGGAAGGCTATGGGCTGGAGATGCCGGAATTCTACATCGAGAACATCTCGCTTCCGCCTGCGGTCGAGGCCGCATTGGACAAGCGGACCTCGATGGGATTGGCCGGAGATCTGGGCAAATTCACACAGTATTCCGCAGCCGAGGCGATGACGGCTGCGGCCAGCAACCCAAGCCAGGGCGGTGGCATGGGCGCAGGTCTTGGCATGGGAATGGGCATGGCGATGGCACAGCAGATGTCGAACATGGCAGCGGGCCAGCCAAGCGGCCCGTGGGGATCGCCTGCCCCCGCTGCCCCACGACCGGCAGCCCATGTGGCCCCGCCGCCCCCGCCACCAGTTGAGCATGTTTGGCATATTGCCGTGGATGGGCAGACCAGCGGCCCGTTTTCCAAGGCCAGGATGGGCCGTATGGCCAGCGAAGGCGATCTGACGCGCGAGACCTATGTATGGACCGCGGGCCAGGACGGCTGGAAGAAAGCTGGAGACGTGCAGGAACTTGCACAACTGTTCACCATTCTGCCTCCGCCGCCGCCGGGGACCTGACCAAAACGCGATACTCCTCCATCTGTCCTGACACTTCTGGGTAATGTATGACACACGCCCCTGACCTTGCAGAGCACCGCTTCCCCTGCCAGCAATGCGGCGCGGATTACCGGTTCAGTCCTAGCAACGGTACGCTAACATGTGATCATTGTGGTCATTCCGAACCTATCGGATCGGGTCCTTGGCAAGGTGCCAGCCTGCGCGAACTGGATTTTGACGCGGCCATTGCGGACCGTCTGCCTGACAGCGAGCTGGAACAGACCCGCGTTCTGTCCTGTCCGAACTGCGCAGCGCAGGTTGAATTCGACCCCAACACGCACGCTGCGGAATGCCCGTTCTGTGCCACGCCGGTGGTAACCGACACCGGCGTGAACCGGCATATCAAGCCGAAGGGCGTTCTGCCTTTTGCCTTCGACGAGCGCGAGGCGCATAAGGCGATGAGCGATTGGCTGGGGCGGTTATGGTTCGCGCCAAACGGGTTGAAGGACTATGCCCGCAAGGGCCGCAAGATGCAGGGCATTTATGTGCCGTACTGGACCTTTGATGCCGACACCAAATCCGCCTACCGAGGTGAGCGCGGCGTGATCTATTATGAAACCCACACTGTGATGCGGGACGGTAAACGGGTTCAGCAACAAGTACCAAAGGTGCGCTGGTCGCCCAAATCGGGTCGTGTTGCGCGGTTTTTTGACGATGTCCTGGTGCTGGCTTCGCAGTCGTTGCCCAAGGCTTACACTGACGCGTTGCAGCCTTGGGATCTGCCGGCACTTGAATCTTACCAGCCAGAATACCTCGCCGGATTTCGCGCCGAGGCATATACAGTTGAACTAAATGAGGGCTATACCGAGGCCCGCGCGCATATGGCGCGCGTGATCGAACGGGATGTTCGCTTCGATATTGGGGGCGACAAGCAACGTATCCACGCGGTGGACACTGAGGTGCGCGATGTCACCTTCAAACATATTCTGCTGCCAATCTGGATGGCGGCCTACAAATATCGCGGGCAGACCTATCGATTTGTGGTGAACGGCCGAACCGGACGGGTTCAGGGGGAACGCCCCTGGTCCGCCATCAAGATCACGATTGCCGTTGTTCTGGGCCTGCTGGTTGCCGGGGTTGTCGGATATCTGGTGGCTAACGGGCAGCAATAACAGCCACTTGTACAAAACGCACGGCATGATCATCCTAAGGGTCGAGACGTAGAAACGAGGCGCCCGTGTCATTTGCAGAACTGAATAACCTTCTGGAGAAACGTCATTCCTGCCGGGCCTTCCTGCCCGATCCTGTGCCAAAAGAGCAGATCGAACAAATCGTGGGCAGCGCGGCCCGGGTCCCAAGTTGGTGTAACGCGCAGCCGTGGCAATTGGTAATCACAAGCGGCGCAGAGACCGACAGGTTCCGTGCGGCGATGCAAAACGAAGCTGAAACAGGCGCACCGGCCCCCGATCTTCCGTTTCCCGCGTCATACTCCGGCGTCTATCAAGACCGCCGCCGCGCGTGCGGTTGGGCGCTGTATGAAGCAGTTGGTGTGGAGCGCGGGGACCGGGCAGGATCGGCCCAACAAATGATGCGCAACTTCGCTCTGTTCGACGCACCGCATTGCGCCATCGTCTCAAGCCCGGCGGAACTTGGACCATATGGCGCAATGGATTGCGGAGGGTTTGTTACGGCTTTCTCGCTGGCAGCGCAGGCGTTGGGCGTGGCAACCATTCCTCAGGCCGCATTAGCTGCGTATGGCCCGTTCCTGCACAGATATTTTCAGATCCCGAAAGACCGTCTGATCCTGTGCGCGATTTCCTTTGGGTATTCAGACAGAAAGCATCCCGCAAATAACTTTCGCACAGATCGTGCCGCGCTGGGTGACTTTGTCGACTGGCGCGGCTAAACCATCGCTCAGGCAAGATAATCGCCAAAGGGGGGAACCGCGTGCGCGCATTGCTGCAAAGAGTTTCGCAAGCCAAAGTATCGGTCGATGGCAATGTCATTGGCGCATCCGGTCCGGGGCTTTTGATTCTTGTCTGCGCCATGCAGGGGGACGATGAAGCCCAGGCTGAAAAACTGGCCCGGAAAACCGCCAGACTCAGGATTTTCAAGGACGATGTGGGCAAGATGAACCGCTCGCTTCTGGATGTAAAAGGGTCAGCCTTGGTGATCAGCCAGTTTACATTGGCGGCAGATACAACAAGCGGTAACAGGCCGGGGTTTTCAACTGCAGCACCGCCCGAACTGGGCGAGCATCTGTATAACACCTTCGCAAACTACCTTGCTGCGCAAGGTGTAGCGGTAGAAACTGGACAATTCGGGGCCGACATGGCCGTTGAACTTGTCAACGACGGACCGGTCACAATCTGGGTGGAGACTTGATGGATACTGAAAAGCAAGCCGTTCAACTTTGGCGCGCCGGGGTTGAGGCCGTTGACGGATACACCGCCACCGAGGCCGCCCTGCACGACATCCCGAAACCGGATCGTATTCTGGCCGTAGGCAAGCCTGCCGCCGCCATGGCACGGGCGGCGTTGGCGCGGTTTGGCACGGTTCCCACGCTTGTTGTGACCAAGGTCGATCACGGCCGTGACTTGCCGGACACTGTCGAGGTGATCGAAGCCTCGCACCCGGTTCCGGACAACCGCAGCCTTGCGGGCGGGCGTGCTCTGCGTAAGGCGCTGGAACAGATGGACCCCGGATCACATGTGCTGCTTCTGGTGTCGGGTGGCGCATCTTCGTTGGCCGAGGATCTTTTGCCCGGAAAATCAATGAGCGATCTCGAAGCATTGAACCGCAAGTTGCTATCAGAGGGGATGGATATCAGTGCGATGAACGCTGAGCGGCGCAAACTGTCCCGCATCAAAGGCGGGGGGTTACTGTCGCACTTTGCGGGCGCGCGCGCGACTGTTCTGGCCATCTCGGACGTACCGGGCGACGACCTCAATGTCATTGGATCGGGTATCGGCGCTTTGCCTTCCAGCCACACATTTGGAGCCACCACTCGGATCGTGGCCTCAAACGCCCATGCCCGCAATGCGGTTGTGCAAGCCGCCGAAGCAGCTGGGCTAAAGGTTTGGGCCAATGAAGAGGCGCTGCATGATGACTATCTGAAGGTCGCCGCACATCTTGGCCAACTGCTGCGCGGAATGGAAAAAGGCGTGATGGTCTTCGGTGGGGAACCGACTGTGGTCTTGCCGGATCACCCTGGGCGCGGTGGACGAAACCAAGCACTGGCACTTGCGCTGGCGCAGGAGATTGCCGGGCAGCCAAACCTGACAGTTGTTGTCGGCGGAACGGACGGCACAGACGGACCGACCAATGCGGCAGGGGGAATCATTACCGGTGCAACATGGAACGACAGCGGGATGACCGCGCTTATAAATGCTGACAGCGGGTCGTTTCTGGACAAAGCCCAAGCCTTGCTGACAACCGGGCCAACTGGCACCAATGTCATGGACTTGGTTGTCGCAATACGTGGATGAACTGACGCATATCACACCACCCCAGACCGTAAAGGCCCGGAAACTGGCCTGAAACAGAATTGTATCATAATATTCTTGTGGAAAGGGCATCGCGCCAAACAAAGTTACTTGCGCTTCGGCCTTCGGCATCAAGGAGAAATACCCTTGCCCGGTCCGCCGAAATAAGTCAACGTTGACTCATGCGTCAACAAAAACCCGAAAAGGGTTAAAACCACTCGATAGGGAGAATACTCGATGAACGAACAAATCACGCATATGGCCGGTCAGGTCACAGCCGGAAAAATGACCCGCCGCGAATTCATGGGGAAAGCCGCGGCGCTGGGTGTTTCGGCTGCGATGGCCAGCACAATGTTCGCAGACGCCGCTCGGGCTGCTGGCCCGAAAAAGGGCGGTGATTTGAAATTTGGTCTTCAGGGTGGTGAATCCACTAACTCTCTGGACCCGGCGACCTACGCAAGCTCTGTTCCCTTCCAGAACGGTAAACAGTTTGGTGACCAGCTTGTCGAAGTTGCACCGGACGGTTCGATCGAACCTCGTCTGGCGGAAAGTGTTGAAGGCAGCGCTGATGCCAAGGTTTGGACTTTCAAGCTGCGTCAGGGTGTCGAATTCCACAACGGCAAGACCATGACCAGCGAAGACGTGCTGAAAACCATGCAGCGCCACTCGAACGAAGACTCCAAGTCCGGTGCCCTGGGCATCATGAAGGGCATTGAGTCAATGAAAGCTGATGGCGACAACTTCCAGGTCACCCTGACCGAGCCAAACGCCGACCTGCCCTATCTAATGGCCGATTACCACCTAATCATTCAGCCTGATGGCGGTATGGATAATCCAGGGGCAGGTATCGGGACTGGACCGTACAAATTGGAAGTTGACGAACCCGGTGTGCGTCACTTGTTTACAAAGAACGAAAACCACTGGAACAGCGATTACGGCAATTTCGACAGTGTCGAAGTCATCGTCATCAACGACGCAACTGCGCGTACCGCTGCCCTGCAATCCGGACAGGTCCACGCGGTCAACCGCGTGGAACCCAAAGTTGCCGACCTGTTGGGCCGCGCACCCAACCTGACCGTACATTCAACCGCTGGTCGCGGTCACTATGTCTTCATCATGCATTGTGACACGGCACCGTTTGATAACAATGAACTGCGCACCGCGCTGAAGTACGCCATCAACCGGGCAGACCTGGTAGACAAGGTTCTGCGAGGCTACGGTTCGATCGGTAATGATATGCCGATCAACGCGGCCTACCCACTGTTTGACGAAACAATCGAGCAGCGCGAATTCAGCATCGAAAAAGCAGCCGAGCACTACAAAAAGTCCGGCCACGATGGCTCGCCGATTATCCTGCGTGTTGCGGATGGTGCCTTCCCAGGTGCTGTCGACGCAGCAGCTTTGTTCCAGCAAACCGCTGCGCAAGCTGGTATTCCACTGGAAATCAAACGTGAGCCCAACGATGGCTACTGGTCCGAAGTCTGGAATGTCCAGCCCTTCTGTGCGTCGTACTGGGGTGGTCGCCCTGTACAGGACCAGATGTATACTACCGCTTACCTGTCAACTGCGGATTGGAACGACACTCGTTTCAAAGTTCAGGCCTTTGACGATCTGTTGTTTGCGGCGCGTGCAGAGTTGGATGCAGAGAAGCGCAAAGGCATCTATAGCCAGATGGGCCGTATGGTCCGCGACGAAGGCGGCTTGATTTGCCCGATGTTCAACAACTTTGTTGAAGGCGTCAGTAATCAGCTGGATGGTTGGGAATCAGACCCGAACCAAGAGATGATGAACGGCAACATGTCCCGCAAAATGTGGTTCGTCTAAAACGGGCCACGGATCATGCATCCTATCATCAAACTGGTTTCCCAGCGCCTTGCGCTGGGACTCCTATTGCTGTTTGGCGCTTCGGCCCTGATTTTTGGCCTGACCGAAGCCCTTCCCGGAGACGCAGCGCAAGCCGTCCTGGGGCAGTCCGCAACCCCCGAGGCCCTTGCAAACCTGCGCGAAGAAATGGGCCTGAACCGGCCTGCCCTGACCCGCTATTTCGAATGGCTGGGCGGTATCGTTCAAGGTGATCTGGGTCAGTCCCTGACCAACAAGCTGGACATTGCGGAAAGCATTGGCAAACGGTTGGGCAACACGTTGTTTCTGGCATGCGCCGCAGCCGTGGTTTCGGTTCCGCTTGCCATCTTCCTGGGCTTGCTGGCAGTCCGCTACCGCAACCGCTGGCCGGACAAGCTGATCTCTGCCATCACGCTTACGACAGTGTCGATACCAGAGTTTCTGATCGGCTACGTGGTGATCTACTATGTCTCGGTAAAGCTGGGCTGGTTTTCCTCGCTTGCGATGATCAATGATTCGATGTCATTCGGGCAAAAACTCAATGCAATCGCGTTGCCCGCTTTCGTGCTGACGCTGGTGGTCTTGGCGCAGATGATGCGCATGACCCGCGCGGCGATCCTCAACCTGATGCAGTCGGCCTATATCGAAACGGCGGAACTGAAGGGGTTGTCAAACTTTCAGGTCATCGCGAGACACGCCTTTCCGAACGCGATCTCGCCCATTGTAAACGTGGTGATGCTGAACCTGGCCTATCTGGTCGTGGGCGTTGTCGTGGTCGAAGTGGTGTTCGTTTATCCCGGCATGGGGCAATACCTGGTGGACTCGGTAACCAAACGTGACGTGCCGGTCGTACTGGCGTGTGGTGTGGTCTTTGCCGCCGTCTATATCGGGCTGAACATGGTGGCCGATATCGTATCGATCCTGGCCAACCCAAGACTGAGGCATCCGAAATGATGAAAAATATTCCAATTTCGGCAATGATCGGTCTGTTGTTCACAGGTCTCTATTTCTTTGTCGCCTTGGCTGCACCGCTTATTGCGCCCTACGGTATGGCCGAAGTGGTTGGCGATGTGTGGGAGCCATCAAGCGCAGAACATCTGTTGGGCACAGACAATATTGGACGGGATCTGCTCACACGCATGATCTACGGCGGGCGCACGACGATCTTCATTGCGGCTGCGGCTACGATCCTCAGCTTTGTAACCGGCACGTCGCTGGGTTTGCTGGCTGCGGTTCTGGGCGGTTGGGCTGATCAGGTTTTCAGCCGGGCGGTTGACCTGGTCATGTCGATCCCGACGCTGATCCTGGCACTTGTCATTCTTGCCATCGTCCCGGTGACGGTCCCGATCCTGATCCTGGTGATGGGCCTTCTGGACGCGACACGCCCGTATCGTCTGTCGCGATCGGTTGCTGTCGACATCAACGTGATGGATTATGTCGAGGCCGCCAAATTGCGCGGCGAAGGCCGTGCCTGGATCATCTTCCGTGAAATCCTGCCGAACGCCCTGTCACCGCTGGTGGCCGAGTTCGGGCTGCGGTTCATCTTTATGGTCCTCTTCATCTCGACCCTTTCGTTTCTGGGGCTGGGCGTCCAGCCCCCGCTGGCCGACTGGGGCGGCATCGTGAAAGAGAACAAGGATGGCATCGTGTATGGCATTGGCGCAGCTTTGTACCCGGCTGTTGCCATCGCGACGCTCGCGATCTCGGTCAACCTTGTGGCTGACTGGATCCTGAACCGAACCACATCGCTGAAAGGAGGTCGGGGATGAGTGATACCCTTCTCAAGGTCCGTGACCTCAAGATCGGTGCAACGGTCTATCCACCGGGTGAAAAACCCCATGACATCGAAATCGTGCACGGGGTCAGTTTTGACCTCGAACGCGGCAAGGTTCTGGGGCTGATCGGAGAATCCGGGGCCGGTAAGTCCACCATCGGCCTCGCTTCCATGGCCTATGGCCGGGGTGGTGTTGAAATCACTGGCGGCGAGGTTTGGGTAAATGGGCGCGATATCCTGAAATCGTCACATGGCGATATCCGCAATCTGCGCGGGGGTGAGGTTGCGTATGTGTCGCAATCCGCTGCCGCGTCGTTCAACCCGGCCAAGAAGATCATGGATCAGGTTGTCGAAGCTGCGGTCGAGCACAAGAAGTTTTCGCGAAAAGAGGCCGAAGGCCGCGCGCGGGAACTGTTCGCCAAACTAGGCCTACCCGACCCGGATAATATCGGTGACCGCTACCCGCACCAGGTTTCAGGCGGACAGTTGCAGCGATGCATGACTGCGCTGGCGCTGTGCCCCGAACCTGACCTGGTGGTGTTCGATGAACCTACCACGGCGCTGGATGTGACCACGCAGATCGACGTGCTGATGGCAATCAAAGAAGCCATTCGCGATACCGGTGTTGCTGCTCTTTACATCACGCACGACCTTGCGGTCGTGGCGCAGGTCAGCGACGAAATCATGGTTCTGCGGATGGGAAATACGATTGAATACGGGTCAACCGATCAGATCATCAACAACCCGCAGGAAGAGTACACGCAAGCTCTGGTCTCGGTCCGTTCGATCGAGCACGAGGAAAAACAGCCCACAGCGGAACCGCTGTTGAGCGTTGACGGTATCACCGCGCGCTACAAGGGATTGAATTTCGACGTGCTGCACAACGTCAATGTCGAGCTTCATCCGGGGCAGACGCTGGCAGTTGTGGGCGAATCCGGTTCTGGTAAGTCGACTCTCGCTCGGGTGATCACCGGCCTGTTGCCACCGCGCGATGGCGAGATTACGTTTGCTGGACGCAAGCTTTCGCCTGATCTTGCCGGACGATCCCGCGAGGACCTGCGCGAGTTGCAGATGATCTATCAGATGGCTGACGTGGCAATGAACCCGCGCCAGACCGTCGGCACGATCATCGGGCGCCCGCTGGAGTTCTACTTCAACATGCGTGGTGCCGAAAAACGCAAACGGGTCGTCGAGTTGCTGGACGAGATCGAGTTGGGCGAGAAGTTCATCGACCGTTACCCAGCCGAGTTGTCCGGTGGCCAGAAGCAACGCGTGTGTATCGCGCGGTCTTTGGCGGCCAAGCCCAAGATGATCATCTGCGACGAGGTGACATCGGCGCTCGACCCGCTTGTGGCGGACGGTATCCTCAAGCTGCTGCTGGATTTGCAGAAGATCGAGGATGTGGCCTACCTGTTTATCACCCACGATTTGGCGACGGTTCGGGCGATCAGCGACAGCATCGCGGTGATGTATCAGGGACGCGTGGCGCGCTATGGCCCAAAGAGCCAGGTGCTCAGCCCGCCATTCGACGACTATACAGACCTGCTGCTGAGCTCGGTGCCCGAGATGCATCTGGGCTGGCTGGAAGAGGTCGTTGCCCATCGCAAAATGGAAAGCGCGGGGAACTGATCTCTGCGCCTGTAACATCACTTTGAAGAAATGGATTCCCGGCGTTTTGCATCTTGGCTGACGTCGGGAATTTATTATTTGGGACGCGATTTGGCAGGCGCATGGTTTCAACTCGCGTATCGTCCGCATGAAATACTCAGATCAAAAGGCCGAACCATGGACCGTAAACTACTATTGATCATCCTAGACGGAGTACCATACCGGAACTTCCGCCGCCTGTTCGGCAACCTGGAAGGTTGGGCCGACAGCGGCGAAGCTCGGGTGTGGAAGCACCGCGCGGTGCTGCCTTCAACTTCGGCCAGTTGCTATGCATCGATCCATACGGGCGTAACCCCGCAAGAACACGGCTGCACCGGAAACGGCAACGTTTTTCGCCTGAGCCACAAGGATATCTTTAGCCAGGTACGTGAGGCCGGCGGCGTGACTGGGGCAGTAACGCACAGTTTTTGGTCGCAGTTCTTCAACCGCCACCCGTTCGACTATGTCCGCGACGTCGAATATGACGAGCCAGAGAGCCAGACCATCAATCACGGTCGCTTTCACAGCATGACCGGTTACGGCAAAGACAATCAGATGACCCCGTCCGACGTCGATCTATTTGCGACCCTGACCAATCTGTGTCTGCGCTTTGGGTTGGACTATGGAATCCTGCACACCTGCACACTGGACAGCATGGGTCACCGTTTCTATCACGACTGCGAGGAAATGGATCATGCCTGTTTTGTTGCAGACGAGATGCTGGCCCCGTTCATCCCACGCTGGCGCCAACTAGGGTATGAGGTGATCGTCACCGCCGATCACGGTCAGGACGAGCGCGGACACCACGGTGGGCGCAGCCCACTGCAACAGGAAACCGCGCTGTATTACTTCGGTGATGCCGACGGGCCTGACGCTGAAACCGTGATAGACCAGGTCCAATTGGCACCGACCATTCTGAACCGCTTGGGTGCGCCCCTCGCAGAGACGATGAAGGCTAAGCCGTTCCTGAAGTAACTGGCTGGCGTCAGTCGTAGGGCCAGATTTCTTGCCCAAGTGCTTCGATTGCGATCGAGATCCGTTCGAAACTGTCTGCTGCGCGCTTTACCGAGGTTCGCGCGCGCAGGTACCCATGGACAAGGCCAGGTTCGTTGATCCAATGGGCCAGACCACCAGCTGCGCTGATCCGCTCGCAATAGACCTTCCCGTCATCACGGAGCGGATCACAATCAGCGGTAATCACAACAGTAGGCGGCAGTTTCGAGAAATCATTGTCCTGTAAGGGCGCGCAAGTCGGATCGCCCTGAGGCGGGGTACCTGCGTATCGGACGGTTTCGTAGAATTTAATATCGTCCAGTGTCAGTAAAGGAGCATGGGCGTGCTCAAGATATGAGCCGCGCGATTGGTCTCCGCCAAAACCGGGGTAGATCAGCACCTGCCCCAGTATATTGTCCAGCCGCCCGCGCGCATGGTGGGCGATAGCTGCTGCCAGATTTCCACCTGCACTATCCCCGGCCAGGACAAGCGGGTCGCCATACTCTGCCGCCGCCCACTTCACAGCCGTCCAGCAATCCTGGAACTGCGCCGGATGCACATGTTCAGGGCACAGCCTGTAGTCAACTGAAACGACGCGGTATCCCGTTTGGGCACAGAACTCGGCACAGACATCATCATGGCTGTCCAGCCCGCCAACAACAAACCCGCCGCCGTGGAAATAGACGATCGTTCGGGTCGGTTGCCCGGATGTATAATGGCGGACCGGCACCCCATCGGCGTACAGGTCCTGAGTTTCGACACCGGCAGGGCGCTGTTGGCGAAATTTCTTGCACATCGCGTCATAGACGCGACGCTGGTCCTCGATGGACAAATCGACCGCATCATCGGGATAGCTTTCAGCCGTGCGGCGTATGAACGCCCAGGTTTCTTCGTCGATCAGGCGTTCATAGTCCATTGTTCCTCCAACTTATTTGGACCACTCCCAGGGCCGGGTGTATGCGCCTAGGACTTTCGCGACATCGTCTTCCGAAGATCCGTTCGCGTCAAGCTGCGCGACAAGGCCGCGCTTCTTATCGTCGATCACCAGAACAACCCGCGCAGCAAGACCCGCAGCGTCAAGAGCACCGTTGTAGATGCGGGTGATGGCCTTTTTACGCAGGTCCGGCTTGAATACCTTGCCGACCGCAGTTTTCGGCAACTCGTCAAGAATGGTAATGTGCTTGGGTTGCGCGGCACGCTCATGCACGTGAACCTTGCAATATTCCAGCAGCTCATTTTCAGTGACCGACGCCCCATCGACCAATTCGACATAGGCGCAGGGCACTTCGCCCGAATGCGCGTCCGGCTGGCCGATCGCCCCCGCGAAGGCAACCGCATTGTGACCCAGCAGTGCCTCTTCGATTTCGGCAGGATCGATATTGTGGCCACCGCGAATGATCAGGTCCTTGGCGCGACCGGTGATCCAAAGGTAGCCGTCTTCGTCAAACCGCCCCAGATCGCCCGTACGCAAGTATTTGTCAAAGTGATAAAGACCAATGTTCTTGTCGGCCTCAGAATACGTGTTGCCTGCGTACACACCGGGGTTCGAGATGCAGATCTCACCAATCTGATCAGTGCCGCACTCTGTCGGCCCATCCGGCCCATCCAGCAGGATTTTGACATCCGTATAGGGGAACGGAATACCGATCGAACCGATCTTTTTCTCGCCATCCACGGGGTTGCACGAGACCAGACAGGTGGCTTCGGTCAGGCCGTAGCCTTCGACGATGGTGACGCCCGTCGCCTCTTCGAAGCGGCGGAACAACTCCACCGGCAGTGGCGCTGAACCCGAAAAGGCGGTTCTCACACTTGAGATATCTGCGTCCACCGGGCGTTGCATCTTGGCTGATATCGCGGTTGGAACAGTGATGATAAAGCTCACCTTCCAGCGCTCTATCAGCTTCCAGAAATTGTCGAATACACCGTCACCGCGATAACCTGCAGGTGTCGGGAATATCACATGCGCACCCGACGACACGGCGGCCATAACGATCACATGCACTGCAAAGACGTGGAACATCGGCAGCGGGCACATGATGACGTCATTCTCGTCAAACAACAGCGTGTTGCCCAGCCAGCCGTTGTAGATCAGGCCCGAGTATTTATGCTGCGCCACCTTGGGCATCCCGGTGGTCCCACCGGTGTGGAAGAAACAAGCAACGCGATCGTCCTTGCTGTCCTCGAATGTCAGCGTCGTTGGTTGCTTGGCAAGTTCCTTGTTGAAACTCTTGTAGTCTGCATGTGCCAGTTTTTCCTTTTCGCCCATCTTGGGGCGCAGGAAGGGAACCAGCCACGATTTGGGCGGCGTCAGGTACCGATTCAGGTCAATTTCCAGAATGGTGTTGACCTTGGGCGCGTGGCGCACCGCCTCTTCCACCTTCTGGGCAACATCCGTTTTCGGGAAAGACTTCAATGTAACAACCACTTTGGCGCCTGTCTCGCGCAGGATCGCCGCAATCTGTTCGGGCTCCAGCAACGGATTGATCGGGTTCACAATCCCCGCAACTGCACCGCCCATCATGGTAATCAGTGTTTCGTTACAGTTTGGCAGCACATAGGCCACCACATCTTTTTCACCCACACCCAGCGCACGAAACAGGTTTGCCGCCTGATTGACCTTGCCCAGAAGTTCAGACCAGGTCAGGGTTTCGGCTTTGTCATTGGGGCCAGAAAAAAGCTGAAAACTGATGGCATTGTGGTTCGGGAACTTCCCCGCCGTGCGCGACAGGAGCTGATGGAAGGTGACAGGCAGATCCCGATCCTCCCACGACATTTCCTGTTCCATGCGCGTCTTGTCTTCCAATCCCACAAAGGCCATGTGGTTCCTCCCGTTTTTCTCCCGTGTTTTTGCACGAGCTTGTTGTTCACAACCAAGATGGAAGCAAAACAACCCTCGCGCAAGCGAGGCCTTAGCCTTCAAAGGGGGTAAAAAATAGAATGACGCTACGGCGAATTGACAAATGCCCGCGCGTCACTCCTATTCTGCCGCAACGCCATCTGTGAACTGCAGTCGTGCAAGGCGCGCATATAGCCCATCTTGGGACACCAGATCATCATGGCTGCCCTGCGCCACGATACGGCCTTCTTCCAGCACGACAATACGGTCGGCTTTCTTTACGGTCGCCAATCTGTGCGCAACAATCAGGGTCGTGCGGCCGGCACGCATCTGATCCACGGCGCCCTGCACCGCACGTTCACTCTCCGCATCAAGAGCCGAGGTCGCCTCGTCCAGCAGCAGCACGGGTGCGTCGCGTAAAATGGCGCGGGCGATTGCGATACGCTGTTTTTGCCCACCCGACAGCATGACACCGCGTTCGCCGACAAAACTGTCATACCCATCGGGCAAGGCGGCAATGAAATCATGTGCGATGGCGGCACGGGCTGCGGCTTCTACTTCGGCATCCGTTGCGTCCAGACGACCGAAGCGAATGTTTTCGCGGGCTGAGGCGGCAAAGATCACCGGATCCTGCGGCACCAAAGACATATACTTCCGGAAATCTGTGCGATCCAATTCCCGCAGATCATGGCCATCCAACATCACCCGGCCTGAGTTCGGGTCATAAAACCGTTGAATCAATTGAATGATCGTCGTCTTGCCCGCCCCTGACGGCCCGACAAAGGCAACGGTCTCGCCCGGGTTTACCTGAAGCGACAAGTGATCCAGCGCGATTGTATTAGGGCGCGCGGGATAGCGAAAACTGACATCTTCGAACCGGATTTCGCCTCGGACGTCCTTTGGCAAAGGAGCGGGGTTAACGGGGTCCGAAACCGTATCTTCGGCATTCAGCAATTCGACAAGACGCTCGGTGGCTCCGGCTGCGCGCTGAAGCTCGCTCCAAATCTCGGACAGGGCCGCAACAGAACCCGCCATGATGATCGAGTAGATCACGAATTGAATCAAAACGCCTTCGGTCATCACACCGTTGCGCACGTCATTTGCACCCATCCACAGAACGCCGACGATACCTGAAAATACCAGAAAGATCACAATCACCGTCAGCACTGCACGGGTCTGAATCCGACGCAGTGAAACAGTATAGGACATCTCGGTCATCTCATCGAATTGCTGGCGGCTGGCCTGTTCGTGGGTAAAGGCCTGCACCGTCTGTACCGCCCCCAATGCCTCGCCCGCGTTTCCGGATGACGCAGCGATCCAATCCTGGTTTTCACGGCTGATCACGCGCAGACGCCGACCCAGAATCAATATCGGCACCACCACCACGGGGATAAGCAGCAAGACAAGCCCGGTCAGCTTGGCCGAGGTCAACAGCATCAGAACCAACCCGCCGATAAACATCAGCATATTGCGCAGCGCGATGGACACGGATGAGCCTAGAACCGATTGGATGAGGGTCGTGTCGGTGGTAATCCTGCTCAGCACTTCACCGGTCATAATACGTTCGTAGAATTCGGGGCTCATGCCGATCACGCGATCGAACACAGCCTTGCGGATATCGGCAACCACACGTTCCCCCAACCGTGTGACCAACGCATATCTGATACCGGTTCCCGCAGCCAGAACAGCGGCAATGCCCAACGCTGCCAAAAAGTACCAGTCCAGCAATTCACCGTCCTGAATGCGGAAATTGTCAACCACGCGTCGCACGGCCAATGGCAGGGTCAACGTCATGCTGGCCGTCAGGATCAGAGCCAGTGTCGCCCCGATCATCAATAACCTGTAAGGCTTCATAAAGGGCCAGAGCGACCCCAGCACCCCGATTTTCCTTGAGCGGGCCCGCTCTTCGCTAGCGCCAGGAGCCGCTGATTGTGCTGGTTTATTGGCGGTCTGTCTTGCCATGTCCGGCCCTTGTGAATTGAACGCTACAAAGTGAACGCTTTCTTGGCCTCAGCCGTCGTTCCGGTCAAGCATTCCTGCCAAAAACAGCCAGCCATAAGGGCCATTTGACGCAGAAATCAGTGGGGATTGGAGCGGGTAGACGGAATCGAACCGACATAGCCTGCTTGGAAGGCAGGGGCTTTACCATTAAGCTATACCCGCAAATGGTTTGCGCTGGTTAAGTCATGCGCCGGGGCGCGTCAAGCGGGAAGTGTGAAAATTCGCGCGACCAAAACCGTGATATTTCCCGGTGGATGTACGGCCTTCAATCGTGACTGCGGAATATCCGCGTCGAGGAGAAAAACCGCTCAAGTTCCTCAATGCGTTCCTTGCTTTCTTCCCACCGCGCCTCTTGCACTTCAGCGATCAGGGTTTCCGATATCAGCTGCAATGCAATTGTTGAATCCCAGCTGGATGGTGCCTCGACCAGTGCGTGAAAGGTGTAATTGGCGGTCTTGCCTATCGGTGATCCCCACTGGTCGGTGAACAGGATAACCGTCACACCGCGGTTGGACGCGACCTGCGCCAGCTTCTCGAGATAGGCCTCGTATCGGCGGATATCAAAAATCACCAGAACCGAGGTTTCATCCATATCAAGCAGGTACTGCGGCCAAACGTTTGCCGAATTGCCCAGCATCGTCACATTGGGTCGAATAATCTGCATGTGATTGAACAGATAGTCCGCATTTGAACGTGTGATACGCCCGCCCACGACGTAAAGATGGTGATCTGTGTTAGCCAGAAGCTGGGCAACGGTGTCGAACATCTCTTTGTCCAGACGTTCCAGCGTGTGGCGCATATTTGTCCAAACGGCCTGCGCAAACCGCGTTGTGGGATGTTCCGCCTCGTCATCCACAACCCAGGCATCCCGTTTAGAGATCGGCTTTTTGATCTGTGCCGCCACCTCCTCTCGCAGGGCTTCCTGCAGGGCGGGAAAACCGTCGAAACCCAGCTTGCGAGCCATACGTATGACCGTCGGGGTCGAGACCTGCGCCGCAGCGGCCAGCTTGGTGATCGATTGCAAGCCAGTCATCGGGTAATCCTGCAAAAGTACTGAGGCCAGCTGCCGTTCTGACCGTGTCAGATCGTCAAGCTCTTCCTGTATCCGTTGTTTGACAAGTTTCGCAACGGTGGCCATAGGCACCTTCGTTTCTCAAATTTTTTACAGGATATGTTTGTTTGTAATTTTGTCTACAGTAATTTTCTTGACAGGTCTGAGGTTGCTGTAACAAATGCTACTTATGCACCACGATTCCGAAACACCAATACTACTACCAACTGAAGCTCCGGCAGCCCGCGTGCAGAACGCCAACGGCCGGGCACAGTGCGTTTTGGTATGCGAACATGCTAGCCGATTCATCCCAGCGTCACTGAACGGATTGGGCTTGACTGAAGACGCTGCATTGTCTCATGCAGCATGGGATATTGGCGCATTGGCGCTTTCGGTCGAACTGATGATGTCTTTGGACGCGCCTCTAGTTCATTCCTGCATCAGCCGTCTAGTTTACGACTGCAACCGCTCGCCTGAGCGTTCAGATGCAATGCCGCAGGTAAGCGAAGTGTTTTCCATCCCCGGCAACAAAAACCTGACGGACGCTCAACGTGCCCAAAGGATCCGCGAGGTTTATGAGCCGTTCAATCAGCTTTTGTCGTCCACTTTGGACGCGCGGGACCGGCCGCCTGTCGTTGTCACGATGCACAGTTTCACGCCCGTCTACAACGGAAAAACACGATCAGTCGAACTGGGCATTCTTCATGACGAAGACGACCGGGCAGCCCAACTTATGCTGCGCTGTGCAAAGGACTCGGATCTGAAAGCCGCGTTGAACGAACCTTACTCTGCCACGGATGGCGTCACGCATACGTTGCAGGAACATGCGATCAGTCGGGGGCTTCCGAATGTCATGGTCGAGGTTCGAAACGATCTTATCGACACTCCAACGGGAGTAGACCGAATTGCCGGGATACTGGCGCCGATCCTGCAAACGGTCATTAATGCGTATTCGCACACAGAGGCGAAACAATGAGAGTTGAGGTAACGAGATGAAGTTCTTGCGGGGCTACGTGGCGGTCATTGACCGAACGAACCGCTGGATCGGGCGCGTCGTCATGTACGGCATATTCGTCATGATGGGTATTCTGTTCTGGTCTTCGGTCTCTAAAACCTTTTTCGTGCCGTCTCTCTGGACGCTCGAGATGGCTCAGTTCGCCATGGTGGCCTACTACATGCTTGGTGGCCCTTATTCGATCCAGATGGGGTCGAACGTGCGAATGGACCTGCTTTATGGCGAATGGTCTCATCGCCGCAAGGCCTGGACGGATGCCTTCACGGTCGTATTCCTGATCATTTATCTGGTCATCTTGATGTGGGGGGGATGGGACAGCCTGATGTATTCCTTCCAATATGGTGGTGAGCGCAGCGCGACGATCTGGCGGCCCTACCTGTGGCCGGTCAAGCTGATCATGGTTATCGGCATCTTCCTGATGCTGCTGCAGGCCGTTTCCGAGTTGTTCAAGGATATTTTGCGCCTGTGCGGCGACGATATCCCGCGTGAGGTAATCTGATGTCATACGAGATGATTGCCTTGCTGATGTTTGCATCAATGATGCTTATGATGCTGACCGGCCAGCGCGTCTTTGGTGCAATCGGCTGTGTCGCTGTGGTTTCGGCCTTGTTCCTATGGGGAGATAGGGGCGGCTACGACTTAGGTTTTGCCGCTGCGATCAAAGTCATGAAGTGGTACCCGCTGCTGACACTGCCCATGTTCATCTTCATGGGATACATCCTATCCGAAAGTCGGATCGCAGATGACCTTTACAAGATGTTCCATGTCTGGATGGGCGGCTTGTCCGGTGGTCTGGCTGTCGGAACCATCGGGCTGATGGTTCTGATCTCGGCAATGAACGGGCTGTCCGTTGCTGGAATGGCGATTGGTGCCACGATCGCCTTGCCGGAATTGCTGCGCCGGAACTATGACAAGCGCATGGTGACCGGCGTCATTCAGGCCGGATCATCCCTTGGGATTCTGGTGCCACCATCCGTTGTTCTGGTTCTTTATGCCATGATCGCGCGGCAACCCGTTGGCCAGCTATGGCTTGCCGGAGTGATACCCGGGCTGATGATGGCGGCCATGTTCATCATCTACATTGTCATCCGTTGCCGCATCAACCCGTCGCTCGGCCCGGTCCTGCCCGCGGAAGACCGCGACATTCCGTTGCGAGAAAAGCTGCTGCTGTTGCAAGCCGGATTGTTACCCTTGGGCATTTTCATGGTGATGATGGTCCCTTTTGTTAACGGCTGGACTTCGTTGGTGGAATCCTCCGCCATCGGAGCCACTACGGCCATGCTGGCTGCCTTTCTGAAAGGACGGCTGACACGCACGGTTTTCGAGAATTCAATTCGGCACACCCTGGGCATCTCGTGTATGTTCATGTGGATCATTCTGGCGGCTCTGGCTTTTGGCGCTGTCTTCGACGGGTTGGGTGCGGTCAAGGCAATCGAAAGCCTGTTTACCGAAAAACTGGGTCTTTCCCCGTGGATGATCCTGGTTCTCATGCAGCTCAGCTTTATCCTGATGGGTACGTTTCTGGACGATACTGCCATGCTGGTTATCGTCGCGCCGCTTTACGTTCCGCTGGTGGGTGCGCTTGGATTTGATCTTATCTGGTACGGCGTGCTTTATACGATCACCACGCAGATCGCATACATGACGCCGCCATTCGGCTATAACTTGTTCCTGATGCGCGCGATGGCCCCCCCGGAGATTTCGCTGCGCGATATCTACAGTTCGATCGTTCCTTTTGTTCTGGTGATGGTCTGCGCCTTGGCCATAATCATCATCTTTCCTGAAATCGCGCTTTGGCTGCCGAATTATGTCTATGGAAATTAAGTCACAAGACCCCGGCAAGGGGCGAAGTTCAGCAAGACTAAACAGAGGAGAAAGACAATGACTACAAGACGCAGATTTCTAAGTTCCGCCGGTCTGGCGGGGGCCGCCACACTGGCATCTCCTGCGATCGTCAAAGCGCAATCCGCCATCAAGTGGCGGTTCCAGACCTATGCCGGTGGCGCATTGGGCGAACATGTGACCAAGCCAGCCATCGATTACATCAACGCCAATGCCAATGGCGAACTTGAGATCGAACTGTTCTATGCGGACCAGATCGTTCCGACAGGTGAACTGTTCCAGGCCCTGCAACGCGGCACGATTGACGGTGTGCATTCAGACGACGATTCCATGGCTTCGCCTACTCCGCTGCGTCAGTTCGGTGGTTATTTCCCCTTCGCCACCAAGCATATTCTGGACGTTCCGGTGCTGTTCAACCAATACGGTCTGGCTGATATCTGGCGCTCGGAATATGAGAAGGTTGGCGTGACGTGGCTGTCGGCAGCGGGTCAGGACCCCTGCAACTTTAACACCAAAAAGGAAATCAAGAGCCTTGGCGACCTGGATGGGCTGAAGCTCTATACCTTCCCGACGGCCGGGCGTTTTCTGGCCAAGTTTGGTGTTGTGCCGGTCAATATCCCTTACGAAGACGCGGAAGTGGCGGTACAAACCGGTGAGTTGGACGGAATGGCCTGGTCGGGCATCACTGAAGATTACACTGTTGGCTGGGCCAATGTGACCGACTATTTCCTGACCAACAACATCTCAGGCGCGTGGATCGGGTCCTGGTTTGCAAACCAGGAACGCTGGGCCGAGTTGCCTGACCACCTGAAATCGGTTGTGATGGCAGGTGTCGAAGCAGGCCACACCTATCGTAACCAGTGGTATTGGGGCGGCGAAGCAGCCTTGCGCGCGAATGGCGACAAACTGCAGTTGCGACAGGTTCCGGCGGCAGAATGGAAAGAAGTGGAAAATGCCGCTATCGAATTCTGGGACGAGGTCGCACAGGAAGGCGAAATTCACCAGAAGATCGTTGGCATCTTCCGTGAGTACAACTCGGTCATCAACCAGGCCGGCGCTCCTTACACTTTCGATTGATATCAAAACAGGGGCGCTGTCATTCAGCGCCCCTACTCAACGCATGAGGTTTGTTTCATGACCGCAACTCTGACTTTCGAAACCCTGAAATCGCTTGTCGCGGACGGCGCGATCGACACAGTATTGGTTTGCATGGTTGACATGCAGGGTCGGTTGATGGGCAAGCGTTTTCATGCAGGTCATTTTGTGGCTGGCGCGTGGGAAGAGACTCATTGCTGTAATTACCTGCTGGCCACGGATCTCGAGATGGCAACGCCGGATGGGTATGCCTCGACCAGCTGGGAGCGGGGTTATGGCGACTATGTGATGAAGCCAGACCTGAGCACATTGCGCCCGGTGCCCTGGCTGGAAGGCACCGCGATGGTGATGTGCGATATGCTGGATCACCACACCCATGAGGAAGTGCCACATGCGCCGCGCTCGATCCTGAAAAAGCAGGTGAACCGCCTGAAGGCGATGGGGTATGAGGCGATGTGCGCCACCGAGCTGGAATTCTTCCTGTTCGCGAAAAGCTTTGATGCGATCCGCAAAGAAGGGTTCCGCGATCTGGAGCCGATCTCGGGGTATAACGAAGATTATCACATTCTGCAGACCACCAAGGAAGAGCATGTGATGCGCCCGATCCGGAACCACCTGTGGGATGCGGGTATTCCGGTCGAGAACACCAAAGGTGAAGCCGAGGCCGGACAGGAAGAACTGAACATCAAATACGCGCCTGCGATGGACACGGCAGAGTATCACTCGATCGCCAAGAACGCGGTGAAAGAGATCGCCTGGCAGCAGGGTCATGCGGCGACCTTCCTGCCGAAATGGCATCATGAAAGGGTTGGCAGCTCGTCGCATGTGCATCAGTCGCTTTGGGCGGATGGCAAACCTGCCTTCTATGATGCCGGGGATGAACTGGGCATGTCGGCGCTGATGAAAAGCTATATGGCCGGCCTGCTGAAATACGCCGCTGATTACACGTATTTCATGGCGCCGTACATCAACAGCTACAAGCGGTTCATGAAGGGCACCTTTGCGCCGACGCGGATCATCTGGTCGGTAGACAACCGTACGGCTGGGTACCGCCTGTGCGGGGATGGCACCAAGGCGATACGGGTCGAGTGCCGTATTCCGGGATCGGACATGAACCCTTATCTGGCGATTGCAGGGATGCTGGCGGCAGGGATCGCGGGGATCGAAGAAGGGCTGGAGTTGCAGCCGCCGACCAAAGGCGATGTCTATCAGGGCGAGACGGGAAAGATCCCGGGTACTTTGAAGGATGCACGCAACGCTTTGCACGGATCACAGATGCTGCGCGCGGCCATGGGCGATGACGTTGTCGATCACTATACCCGCGCAGCTGAGGTCGAAATCGAGGAATTCGAACGCGTGGTAACCGATTGGGAAATTGCCCGCGGGTTTGAGCGGGCTTGAGATGGAGGAAGCGAGGGGCCGGCCCCTTCGCGCACCCCGGGATATTTATGGCCAGATGAAGCAGGGATCCTGCTCTCTTTAGAGATGGAGTGACTATGGGGCAGATGTTGCAATGTGTCTCGCCGATCGATGGATCGGTATTTGCCGAACGAGAAGTACTGTCTCGAGATGCTGCGTTTGAAATTGCTGACCGTGCGCGGGCGGCGCAGGCCGGATGGGCAGCGCGTCCGTTGCAGGAGCGGATTGATCTGGTGATGGCGGGCGTCGCGGCGGTCGGCGCGATGAATGATGAGATTGTTCCGGAACTGGCCCATATGATGGGCCGCCCGGTGCGCTATGGCGGCGAGTTTGGGGGATTCAACGAACGCGCCAGCCATATGGCAAAGATCGCCGAGACGTCACTGGCAGATATTGCCGTGGGCGAGGATGAAACCTTCAAACGCTATATCAAGCGCATTCCGCATGGGGTGGTCTTTGTAGTTGCGCCCTGGAACTACCCCTACATGACGGCGATCAACACGGTAGCCCCCGCTTTGATCGCGGGCAACACCGTTGTTCTGAAACACGCGACCCAGACCTTGTTGGTTGGTGAGCGGATGGCGCAGGCGTTCCATTCGGCGGGTGTGCCTGAAGACGTGTTCCAGAACGTGTTCCTCAGCCACGACGTGACCAATGATCTAATCGCGGGCAACGCGTTCGACTTTGTGAACTTCACCGGTTCGGTTGGTGGCGGTCAGGCCATGGAGCGTGCGGCGGCGGGGACTTTTACGGGCGTCGGCACTGAACTGGGCGGCAAGGATCCGGGTTATGTCATGGACGACGCCGATCTGGACGCGGCGGTTGACACGCTGATCGACGGCGCAATGTTCAATTCGGGCCAATGCTGCTGTGGGATCGAGCGTATTTACGTTCACGAAAGCCTTTATGACGACTTTGTCGCCAAGGCCGTAGACATCGTGAAGGGATACAAGCTGGGCAATCCGCTGGACACCGAAACCACGATAGGCCCAATGGCAAATGTGCGTTTCGCTGACGAGGTGCGCGCACAAATTGCCGAAGCGGTTGAGGCCGGCGCGGTCGCGCATATCGACCCCTTCCCCGAGGATGATGGCGGCGCGTATCTGACGCCGCAGATCCTGACCAATGTCACCCATGATATGCGGGTGATGCGGGACGAAAGCTTTGGCCCAGTTGTGGGCATCATGAAAGTGTCCTCGGATGCCGAGGCCATCGCGCTGATGAATGACAGCGAATTTGGCCTGACTGCCAGCCTTTGGACCCGCGATGTGGATCGCGCGGCGCGTGTGGGCGACCAGATCGAGACCGGCACCGTCTTCATGAACCGGGCCGATTATCTGGATCCTGGGCTGTGCTGGACCGGTTGCAAGAATACCGGACGCGGCGGTGGTCTTTCGGTCATCGGCTATCACAATCTCACCCGTCCAAAATCCTACCACCTGAAGAAGGTCACGGGCTAAGGACGACGGCCTGCTCGGGTCTGACCTCCTCGCCCGAGCAGGTCTCAAATCACAAAGGAAACCTGACATGTCACTTGTTGGAAACTGGTCCTATCCGACCGCAATCAAATTTGGTGCCGGGCGCATCAAGGAACTGCCCGCAGCCTGTGCCGCAGCCGGGATGAAGAAACCCCTGCTGGTCACGGACAAAGGGTTGGCCGATCTGCCGATCACAGCGGCGACGCTGGATATCATGGAGGCGGCCGGTCTGGGCCGCGGTGTATTCAGTGATGTGGACCCAAACCCAAATGAGAAAAACCTCGACGCAGGCGTTGCGGCATACAAGGCCGGTGGGCACGATGGTGTGATTGCCTTTGGCGGCGGCTCGGGGCTGGATCTGGGCAAGATGGTCGCCTTCATGTGCGGCCAAACGCTCCCGGTATGGGACTTTGAGGATATCGGCGACTGGTGGACCCGCGCCGACGCGGATGCAATCGCGCCGATCATTGCGGTTCCAACGACTGCGGGGACCGGGTCCGAGGTTGGTCGTGCCAGTGTCATCACCAATTCCGAGACCCACGCCAAAAAGATCATCTTCCACCCCAAGGTCCTGCCGACGGTGGTGATCTGCGATCCTGAACTGACGGTTGGGATGCCCAAATTCATCACCGCAGGCACCGGTCTGGACGCCTTCGCGCATTGCGTCGAAGCCTATTCGAGCCCGCATTATCACCCGATGAGCCAGGGCATCGCACTGGAAGGCATGCGTTTGGTGAAAGACTATCTGCCGCGCGCCTACGCAGATGGCAGCGACATTGAGGCCCGCGCCCAGATGATGAGCGCGGCGGCCATGGGCGCGACCGCGTTCCAGAAGGGACTGGGCGCGATCCACGCCATGAGCCACCCGGTTGGCGCGCACTTTAACACCCATCACGGCACCACAAACGCGGTCTGTATGCCTGCCGTGCTGAACTTTAACGCCCCCGCCATCGCCGACCGGTTCCAGAACGCTGCCGCCTATCTGGGCATCAAAGGCGGGTTCGATGGCTTCCGCGCCTTTGTGCAGGAATTCAACGACAGCCTTGGTATCCCGCGAAAGCTGGCAGACCTCGGCGTGACCGAAACCTCAATCCCAACCCTCGTCGAAGGCGCAATCATCGACCCTTCATGCGGCGGGAACCCGATTGAGTTGACCAAAGGAAACCTGACACAGCTGTTCAAAGCAGCACTGTAAAAAAACAAGCGCCCGGCAAGGAACCTGCCGGGCGCTTTAAGAACTGTTCTACTGGTGCCGGATCAATGCCCGGTCAGTACCAGAGTGTTGACCGGCATCAGGATCAGGCGCAAACGCAAACCTGCCGCATGGACCACGCCAATTGTGTCAACCACATGCAGGAAAGCAGCTTGCCAAAAGCCCAAATCCTCGTGTTCCAGACGGTCATGGTTGTCGGTGTAGACATTGGCCAGACAGTTGCTGCCTGGAGGAATGTCATCGGCCATACCTTTATACAGCGGCTCCATAAAGACCAGAATTGATCCGGGATTAGTATTGTTCTGTACATCCCGCAATTCATCTGATGGACGGATCTGGCCGGACGGTATGACATCCTGCACCTCGATCACCACAGTGGGGATAACGGTGAAAGGCTTGGTCATGCAGCCCAACTCACCGATCATACCTGGTTTGATCACCTGAGCAGACAGCTGGTTGAAAGCCGCCTGAAAACGGTCATGTCCGGTATGCGATGGAACGAGGATGCCAGCAGGGCGCAACAAGGGGCTCACGTAATCACCGACTTGCAGGCTAAACTGCTCGACCCGTCCGGTAACACCGGCGACAATCAGTGTTTTGTCCAACTCGGTCTGCGCGGCGTCCAGCTGTGCTATGGCACTGGCCAGTTGCGCGGGGATCAGCTCCTCGATCTGCTGTTCAACTGCCGCACGTCTAGATTCGGCCGCAACAACCTGCGCCTCACGCTCGGCAACAAGGTTTTCCAACCGCTCAATCTCGGTCAGTCGGACAGCGCTTGAACCTTGGTCGCGCAGGGTCGTATTTCTTTCAAGATCGTCCAAGGACTGCGCCAAAGCTGCCTTGGCACCGGCAATACCGGCATCAGCCTCGGCCAGATCAGTTTCAGCGACACGCAGCGAGGCCTGAACCTGTGCGATCTGTGCATTTGCCGCCTGAACCTGCGCTGCCTGGCTGAAATCTTCGATCCTGAAAATCGGCTGACCAGCGGTTACCAACTCGTTATTCTTGACAAATATTTCCGAAACGCGACCGCCAAGTTGCGGCAGGATCGTCACGGTTCGAAAATAGGACGCTGCGGTTTTACTGGCTGGGTGAAAATAGAACAGCGTGGTGATTACCGTCAGCGCCAGAATGGCACAGGTCGTAAGACCCCAGCGCAATTCGTACCACATAGTGAAAAGGGTGATCTCGTGACCGATACGTTTGCCCTGAACAAACCGGCGGAACAGATAATCGGGCAGTACCGTGATCAAGGCGCACAGCAGGGTCTCAATCATGTGTTTTGCTCCTGCACGTCGGTGACTTCTGAAACGCCAGGGGTTGGAGCAGGTGCCTCGGGCACCGGTTCCGGAGCAATTGCACCTCCAAGAGAACGAATGGCATCGGCGATGTTTCTAAGTGGGGAGGCGAAATCCGGAAACTGGAATCCTGCGACCAGTACAGCGGCAATCCAGAATATCCCGTTATGTGTAAACAGGGCCAGCAGTGCCAGAATGCCCACCAACTGAAATTGCGGATGGTTGTTCTCGTGCGCCATTTTTTCCGGAACCGAATGAAGCGTCAGGTACCCAACACCGATCAGCACCACGAGAATGACAAAGAAGACGACCATAGCCGAAAAAAGGTAATCGCTTCCGTCAGCTGCGACGATATATCGGGGAATGTGCCCAGTGGCCATTGGATGAAGATCTGCTGCGGTCACCTTGCCCTCCTGTTCGTTTTGATACTTCTTTGAACGGGTTGAAGCCCAAATTCAAGGCTGCTTATAGTTCGGAGATTCTTCGAAATGCCAAGTGCTTGACCCAGAGAGTTAAATGAAACCCAGAAAACTTGTGGCGAACCTGCTGCGGAAGGAACACAAATAATGATCGATTTCTTCGTCATCGGGGGCGGAATTGCCGGGTTGAGTGCGGGCGCGCGCTTGTCGGAACATGGAACCGTGATGGTTTTGGAAGCCGAAGACGCCTTGGGGTATCACGCGTCGGGTCGCTCGGCAGCCCTGTTTGAGCAAAGCTATGGCCCGCCATCCGTGGTGGCGCTGAACAGGGCTGGGGCCGCGTTCCTGCACACACAGAACGGTGGGTACCTGACACGGCGCGGACTGATGTTGATCGGTTCGTTTGACCAAATCGAAGTTTTCGAAGCCGACCGCAAAGATCTGAACATGGAAAGAATTCCCATCGATCAGGCGGTTTCGAGCGTTCCGATCCTGAACCCGGCCAAGGTGGGTTTCGCGGCTATCAGTGAAGCTGCGTTTGACATCGATACCGATCGCCTGTTGCAGGATTTCGCGCGGGCCATTCGCCAGAACGGAGGAACCGTTGCAACGAAAAGCAAAGTAACCGGTATTCGAAAAGAGCGGCATTGGCTGGTCGAGGCCGGGCAAATCTTCGAAGCCCGCAATTTGGTAAATGCGACCGGTGCATGGGTGGACGAGATCGCCAAGCTTGCCGGCATACCGCCTATCGGCATCTCTCCTCGCCGCCGATCAATGGCGCGGCTGCCCGCCCCCGGGGGCCATGATGTATCCGGATGGCCCATGATGCTGGGCACGGGTGAAACATGGTACGCCAAACCGGACGCGGGCAAGCTGCTTGTTTCGCCTGCCGAAGCCGACCCGGTACCACCTCAGGACGCCTATGCCGACGATATGGTGCTGGCCGAAGGTCTGGCGCGCTATGAAGAATTGATGACCGAACCAGTAACACGCGTCGAAACAAACTGGGCAGGATTGCGCAGTTTCGCACCAGATGGAACCTTGGTGCTTGGGCCTGACCCGATTGATCCATCGTTCATCTGGTCTGCGGGTCAAGGCGGGTATGGTTTTCAAACAGCACCAGCAGCTTCGCAGTTGTTGTGTGATCTGGTCGTTGGAAACACGCCGGTGCTGGATCCAGACAGCATCAAATCGCTGACCCCAAACAGGTTGGACAGATGATAAAACGCAATCTACCGCCCTCTGCGAGTGTCGCCAACGCGGGTGAGGATGGAAAACTGGTGGCCCCGGCAGCGACGCGAAACTTGGATGCGCTTTGTGCGTTGCTACAAGACTGGGCACCGCGCCGCGGGCACGCGCTGGAGATTGCAAGCGGAACCGGTCAGCATGTCTGTGGATTTGCTGATTTGCTGCCCGATCTGACGTGGCATCCCACCGAACCTGACCCTGAGCGCCGCAATAGCATCGACGCCTATGCCAGCGCCTTACCCAACGTGGCAGGCGCCGAATATCTGGACGCAACGAATTCGGGCTGGCATACGCGCTTCCCACCGCAGGACCTGATCGTCTTGATCAACCTGATACATTTGATCAGTTGGCAGGACACCAGAACCATTTTCGCCGAAATCGCTCAGTCCCTGACTGAAAATGGGAGGTTCGTTTTGTACGGCCCATTCAAACGCTCGGGCCAATTGACAAGCGACGGGGACAAAAGGTTTCACGAGGCTCTGATCGGGCAAGATCCAGACATTGGATACAAGAACGACGAAGATATGCTTGGCCTGTTTAAGGACGTAGGGTTGCGCGTGCTGAAAACCATCGACATGCCCGCAAATAACCTTGCATTTGTTTCCGAGCGCCCGGTCAACTGATCGAGATCAAAGTCAACTTACCACTGCCCGCACATATTCCCGTTATCTTATATGAAAAAGGCACTCAAAATGGCTTGGCAAGAAAAGCTCTCGGCGACGCGCACCAGTTTGCGCAACCTCAACGGGGCCATTCCCGACACTTCGCGCGCATTCGGCGCGCTTGGGAAGGCTGTGAAGGAAGGCGGAACGCTCGACTATAAAACCAAGGAATTTATTGCGTTGGGCATGTCGGTATCGCTCCGCTGCGAGCCCTGCATTACTCTGCACACCGATGCGTTGGTCAAAGCGGGCGCAACACGCGAGGAGGTGTCCGACGTTTTGGGTATGGCCATTCAGATGGGTGGTGGACCAGCCATGATGTATGCTGCCAAGGCGTTGGAATGTTTCGACGAACTATCCGCGTAACCAACAGAAAAGGCCCCGGAAATTCCGGGGCCTTAGATTGATCAGCCGTCCTTGCGGATGGTTTCGTTTTTCGGATCATAGGGGCTGTCGCATGTCACGACAGCATCCCACAACTTGTCCTGCATCTTGACCTTCAGCTTGGTGCCTTCGACCGCCAGATCAGGCCTCACATAGCCAATGCCGATCGACTTCTCGAACGCGACAGAATAGCCGCCCGAGGTCAGTCGACCTACACGCTCGCCTTCCGGCGTATACAGCGCCTCGCGGCCCCACGGGTCAGCATCCGCTGGACCGTCGATCAGCAAGGTGCAGCACTTGACGCGCACACCGGTCTCTTCCAGCTTGGCCTTGCCGTGGAAGTCCTTGGACAGGTCGACAAAGCGCGGCAGGTCGGCTTCCAGCGGGGTCGCATCGCGGCCCAGTTCGGTGCCAAAGGCGCGATAGGACTTCTCCTGACGCAGCCAGTTCTGGGCACGAGCACCAACCAGTTTCATGCCGTGCTTTTCACCGGCTTTTTCCAGCAGGTCGAACAGGTAGTTCTGCATCTCGATCGGATGGTGCAGTTCCCAGCCCAGCTCACCGGTATAGGCCACGCGGATCGCGTTGACCGGGCACATGCCCAACTCGATCTGACGGGCCGACAGCCACGGGAAGCGCTTGTTGGACAGTGCGGTTTCCGGATCGGCGTCCTTGATGACTTCTTTCAAAACGTCACGCGACTTGGGTCCGGCGATGGCGAAGACGCCCCATTGCGTGGTCACGTCCTGGATTTCGATGTAACCGAACTCCGCCATCTTGTCCTCGGCCGCTTTACGCAGGTAGTCGGCGTCGTACTCAGTCCATGCACCGGCAGAGACGATGTAGTAGTTGTTCTCGCCATTGCGGACGATGGTGTATTCGGTGCGGGTGGTGCCATTCGAGGTCAGCGCGTAGGTCAGGTTGATACGACCGACCTTGGGCAGCTTGTTGCAGGTGAACCAATCCAGGAACTGCGTGGCACCGGGGCCTTTGACAACATGCTTGGTGAAGGCCGATGCGTCGATCAGGCCAACGCCTTCGCGGATCGCTTTGGCCTCTTCGACGGCATATTGCCACCAGCCGCCACGGCGGAACGAGCGCGCTTCCTTGTCGAAATTCTCGGGCGCGTCCAGCGGGCCGAAATAGTTCGGGCGTTCCCAGCCATTGACCCAGCCGAATTGAGCACCGCGGGCTTTCTGGCGATCATAGGCCGGAACGGTGCGCAGCGGACGGCAGGCTTCACGCTCTTCATCCGGGTGGTGCAGGATGTAGACATGCTCGTAGCATTCTTCATTCTTACGCGCCGCGAACTCGGTGGTCATCCAGTTGCTGCTGTAACGCTTAGGGTCCAGCGATGCCATGTCGATCTCGGCTTCGCCATCGACCATCATCTGTGCCAGATAATAGCCGGTGCCGCCCGCAGCGGTGATGCCAAAGCTGAAACCCTCAGCCAGCCACATGTTGCGCAAACCCGGAGCCGGACCAACCAGCGGGTTGCCATCCGGTGTATAGCAGATCGGGCCGTTGAAATCATCCTTCAGGCCGGATTCGGCACAGGACGGCACGCGCTCGGCCATTGCCATATACTGCTCGGCGATCCGGTCCAGATCCAGCGGGAACAGGTCGGCGCGGAAGCTGTCCGGAACGCCGAATTCGAACTGCGCAGGGGCGCCGTGTTCGTAGATACCAAGAATCCAGCCACCGCGTTCTTCACGTGCATAGGATTCGTTGTCGGCATCGCGGACAACGGGGTGCTCTGGGTTGCCTGCTTCGCGCCATTTGACCAACTCGGGGTCTTTGTCCATGACGATAAAGGTGTGTTCGACCGGGATTGCAGGCATTTTGATGCCCAGCATCTTGGCAGTGCGCTGCGCGTGGTTGCCCGACGCGGTCACAACATGTTCGGCGGTGATTACGACCTGCTCGTCGGAAGGCACCAGGTTGCCGCCCTTTTCGACCATCTTGGTGCAGGTCACTTCCCAGTGAGTGCCGTTCCAGTGGAAGGCGTCAGCCTGCATCTTGCGCACGATTTCGACGCCACGCTGACGGGCCCCCTTGGCCATCGCCTGAGTCACGTCGGCAGGGTTAATATAACCGTCCTCGGTGTGATAGATCGCGCCCTTCAGATCCGATGTCTCGATCAGCGGCCAGCGTCCCTTGATCTGGTCCGGGGTCAGCCATTCGTATTTCACATCACAGGTTTCGGCGGTCGAGGCATAGAGCATGTATTCGTCCATACGCTCTTGCGTCTGTGCCATGCGCAGGTTGCCCACAACCGCGAAGCCTGCATTCAGGCCGGTTTCTTCCTCAAGCGTCTTGTAGAAATCCACCGAATACTTGTGGATATGGGTCGTCGCATAGGACATGTTGAACAGCGGCAACAGGCCCGCGGCGTGCCAGGTGGACCCGGACGTCAGTTCGTCCCGTTCGATCAACATCACATCGTCCCAGCCCGCTTTGGCCAGATGATAGGCAATCGAGGTCCCGACGGCGCCGCCGCCTACGACCAATGCTTTGACTTGGGTTTTCATAACCGGGCGTCTCCCCTTGAAATCAGTTGACACCATATGGCGCACTTAAGGGGGAAAGCGCGACATTCATCCGACCAGTGATATGAAAAAAACGACCCGAATATCGAAAGCGGGTCGCAATTCATTCGTTGGACCGCTGCCCTCAACCACCGGAACGGCAACGTTTGCTTGTTCCGACCGAGACGCAAACTAATTTGCCACTTTCTTCCGAGGGATTCTTCACCGCCGGTTCCTGTGATGGCGAAGGCTGCGCCTCTGCCGTGAACCAGCCGTCAGAAAGACCGACACGCAAGGATACCGAGGCAAGATATTCTTTCACGCCCAAACCACTTTCCGATGCTTTGGCTTGCTGAACATTGTCCAGCCCTGCAACGGCCAACCCGCAGATGGCTACAAACCCCGCCAGATATTTTACGCTCATGTCGACCATCCTCTGTCATCAACCCTGTGAAACCAGAACATGTGGACGTTTTGAGGGCGCAAATACGGACTAGAGGGCGAATACGGCTACGTGTCGTCCGACAAGATCTTGCCGGGATTCATGATGTTGTTTGGGTCCAGCGCGGCCTTGATCGCAGCCATGTACCGCGTGGCAGCACCCAGTTCCCTGTTCAGATACGGTCGCTTTCCCTGCCCGATGCCATGTTCACCGGTACATGTGCCTTCCATGGATATCGCCATGTCGTTCAGCCAGCCGACAAACGCCTCGGCCTTGGCAACTTCTTCAACGTTTTCCATGTCGATCAGCAGCAGCGTATGGAAATTGCCGTCCCCCACATGGCCCACGATGGGGGCCAGCAAGCCGAGGCCAGCAGCTTTCTTCTGCGTTTCGGTCACACATTCGGCCAGGCGCGAGATCGGTACACAGACATCGGTCGAGATGCCCCGCGCACCGGGGCGCAGTTGCAGACACGCCCAATACATATCGTGCCGTGCCTGCCAAAGTTTGTTCCGTTCTTCGGTGGTCGAAGTCGCTGCAAAATCCGTGCCGCCAAACTCTTCGGCGATCTGACCAAAGGTTTCAGCCTGCTCTGTGGCACCGCTTTCCGAGCCGTGAAACTCCAGCAACAACAACGGTGTATCCGGCAGACTCAGCCCGGAATAGGCGTTGGCGGCCTGAACCGACAACTCGTCCAGCAACTCGATCCGGGCAACCGGGATGCCATACTGAATCGTCATCATCACCGCACGGCACGCGGCATCGACAGTCGGAAAGGAACACCGGGCCGAACTGATCGCTTCGGGGATACCCTGCAACCGCAATGTCAGCTCGGTGATGATTCCCAGCGTGCCTTCCGCCCCGATCAGAAGACGGGCCAGATCATAGCCGGCCGAAGATTTCTTGGCCCGGTGCCCGGTACGGATGATCTGACCGTCTGGCATCACGGCTTCAAGGCTGAGAACGTTGTCCTTCATCGTCCCATAGCGCACCGCATTGGTGCCCGACGCGCGAGTGGCAGCCATTCCACCCAGCGACGCATTCGCCCCGGGATCAATCGGAAAGAACAGGCCCAGATCGCGCAGATGGGTATTCAACGCTTCGCGCGTGACACCGGGCTGCACGACACAATCCAGATCCTCAGCATGAACTGCAAGCACACTATCCATTTGCGTCAGATCGACCGAGATGCCCCCCGCTGGCGCATTTACATGCCCTTCCAGAGATGTTCCTGTTCCGAACGGGATCACTGGCACCCGATGCGCCGCGCAGGTTTTGACGATGTCCGAAACATCCTGCGTCGAATGCGGGAAAACCACGGCATCGGGGCTTTGGTTTTCGATCCAGGTCGTGGTGTGCCCATGTTGTTCACGGACAGCGGCACCCGTTTGCAACCTGTCGCCAAAGCGCTGCTTGAGAATGCTTATGACGGTTTCAATACCAGCTTCATTCCTTGGCAATGCGGTTGCCTGCACCATTGTCATCCTCCCCTGCCCCAAAGCATTTCGGGCCTTTCAACCTATGACTAAAAGGCCCGTTGAAAGCAGGCAATCCCCACTAATACCGAGGGTCTATTCGCCCAGCGCAATCCCTTCGCGGCGCGGGTCGGCACCACCGCTCAGCCCGTCACCGATTTCGATGGCGTGCAGCCCCGAAGTCAGGTCGCGTGCGTTGACTTCAAAACCCAGCTGAGCAAGCGCGTCTGTAAATCCTTCCGCAGAAGTCGCTGCCTCGACATCATATGTTCCGAACCGGTTGACCAGATGAGGCAGGGAAACCGCCTGCTGCACGTCCAATCCCCAATCGGCCCAGGCGATGATGGACTTGGCGACATAGCCGATAATCCGGCTGCCGCCCGGAGACCCGATAGCCAGAACCGGCTCACCATCCTGCAACACGATAGTCGGGCTCATGGATGAGCGCGGACGCTTGCCAGGCTCCAGCCGGTTGGCAATCGGCACGCCGTCGCTGTGTGTCTTGAACGAGAAATCTGTAAGCTCGTTGTTCAGCAGAAACCCGTTTGTCATCAGGCGTGACCCAAAACCATTCTCGATCGTAGTCGTCATCGACAGCACATTGCCATAGCTGTCCACGATCGAGATATGCGAGGTTGACGGCAGTTCCAGCGACACGTCGTCTGCCCAAATCAAAGCATGGTCAAATTCCGGTTTACCCGGTGCGACCTCGGACAAGGCCACCTCGCTTTCCAGCAAGGCTGCCCGCTGGGTCAAATAACCCGGATCAACCAGCCCCTTGGTGGGCATGGGTATGAAATCACTATCGGCCATGTACCGCCCACGATCCGCAAAGGCGAGGCGCGAAGCATCGCCGATCAAGCGCCATGCCTCGACGCTCTCAGCGCCCATTGCTGCAAGATCATAGCTGTTCAACATCCCCAGAATCTGCCCGACGGTCAGCGCACCCGACGACGGCGGGCCCATGCCGCAAACCTCGTAGGCGCGGTATTCGGCACAGACCGGTTCACGTTCGATCACCTGGTAGAGCGCCAAATCCACCCCTGCAAGAACGCCGGGATTTCCTGGGGCATTGCGAACAGTTCGCACGATATCCGAAGCGATTTCACCTCCGTAAAAACCGGCAGCGCCATCGCTGGCCAGCACGCGCAATGTTTCGGCATAATCCGGGTTCATCAACCGCTGCCCCTGCTGCAACGGCTGACCGTCAGGCAGGAAATATGCGGCTGTTTCGGGAAAGCGCGACAGGCGGTCAGCATCGTTTTCTACAAGGCTGGCCAGACGCGGGGAAACCAGAAACCCTTCATCCGCCAATCGGATACCGTCGGCAAACAGTCCGGGCCAAGACGCGCGCCCCCATCTTCGATGCGCCTCTTCCAGCAGTGCAGGCGTACCCGGTGTACCCACCGACAATCCGCCCACCACCGCATCGAAGAATTTCAGCGGCTCGCCGTTTTCATCCTGAAACAGCGTCGGGGTAGCGGCAAGGGGTGCCGTTTCGCGCCCGTCCAGCGTTGTCATCTGCCCGCTGGCCGCGTCGTACCAAACCAGAAACGCACCCCCGCCCAGACCAGAAGATTGCGGCTCGACCAGCCCCAGCACGACCTGCACGGCAACCATCGCATCCGCGGCAGACCCGCCCGCGCGCAGCACTTTGGCCCCGGCCTCGACCGCCAGCGGATTGGCCGCAGCTATCATCCAGTTTTCGGATGTGACAGGAACTCCCTCAAGCTTGGCTTCGAGGGCCGCAATAACCTCGTCGGTCATCGCCTGAACCTGCCCTTCTGTCGCGGCTTCGGGTGCAACGGCATCGGCTGTTTCCTGCGCGAACCCCGGTGTCGAAATAGCAAGTGCGGTAGTAAGCAGCAGTGCTGAAACATGTCTCATCTGTTCTAACCCTCCAATACAATATTTATTTTCAATCCTGTAAGGATTTTGCCCCCTCTGCAACGATCAGGCATGGCAGCGTGTTATCACAGCGAAGTTTCGCCATTTCCCCTATGGTTCGGTTTCTTCGGCGCGACGATCCTGATCATAGCGGGTTGTCTCGGCAAATTCGGGTAGCCACGCCTCGCGCCGTTTGGTCCAGCATTCATATGTCGGTATGAATTGGTCAGGCGCGTCAAGACAGCCCAGATGCACTTCGACTTCGGCACCGCTTCGGGCAAATACCGGAGATCCGCAATCAGGGCAAAAGTACCGGTCAGAATAACCTTTCACATTTCCAGTGATCTTAACCGCATCCGCCGGAAAAATAGCCGCTGCGTAAAACAACGCGCCATGGTGTTTGCGGCAGTCCAGACAATGGCAAATCCCGACGCGAAGAGGACAACCCGAAGCCGTGACGCGCAGTTTTCCACAACGGCATCCCCCTTCAAACACGTCCATCCATGATCCTTTCCGACGCGTCAGAGCATCGCAGGCACAACCTGATCCGGTGGGCGGTGGCCATCTTCGAAGGTTTTGATGTTGATGATGACTTTTTCACCCATCTCAACCCGGCCCTCCAGCGTGGCCGACCCCATATGCGGCAGCAGAACCACGTTGGGCAACTGCCGCAAGCGCGGGTTCACACCGGTTCCCTGTTCGTAGACATCCAGCCCCGCGCCCGCAATTTCACCCGCGCGGATCATCCGGGTCAAAGCGTTCTCGTCAATAACCTCACCCCGCGAAGTATTCACGATCACTGCCGAGGGTTTCATCAGCTTTAGGCGGCGCGCGTTCATCAGGTGGAAGGTCGACGGCGTCGATGGGCAGTTGATTGATATCACGTCCATACGCGCCACCATCTGATCCAGGCTTTCCCAATAGGTCGCCTCCAGCTCTTGCTCAATCTCTGGGCGCAATCTGCGGCGGTTGTGATAATGGATCTGCATACCAAACGCCTTGGCGCGGCGGGCCACAGCCTGTCCGATCCGGCCCATGCCCAGAATACCCAAACGCCGCCCGCCAATGCGACCACCCAGAAACGCGGTGGGGGCCCACCCGGTCCAGTCGCCTTGCTGCATGACGCTCAACCCTTCGGGAATGCGCCGTGTGACAGCGAGAATCAGGGCCATGGTCATATCTGCCGTGTCGTCGGTCAGCACACCGGGCGTGTTGGACACCAATATGCCGCGCTGCCGCGCCGTCGCCACATCGATATTGTCGACACCGGCCCCGTAATTGGCGATCAGCCGCAGTTTTTCACCTGCCTGACCCAATAGTCCGCCATCAATGGTATCGGTCACCGTAGGCACCAGAACATCGGCATCCTGCACCGCTGCTACTAATTCTTCACGCGTCATTGGGGTGTCGTCGTCGCGCAGGCGCACGTCAAACAATTCGCTTAACCGGGTTTCTACTGCCTCAGGCAACCGTCGCGTAACGACAACACTTAAACGTTCTCTTGGCACCTCGGCTCTCCCACTGCTTTGCAAACGGACGCGCGCCATGGCATCGTGGCGCAGGATAAGGCGGGGCACAAGAACCCCAATGGCATTGAGTCGACCTTTTTTCAAAACCGGATCAACAGGCATAAGAGCGGGCAGTCAGTGAGTGGTATTCGACCGGTAAAACGCCGATCTTTGGCGGTAGTTTCCGCATTTCTGGTCATGTTCGGTGCGTGCGCCGCACATGCCGAAGTCAAACGCGGATCGGTCACCAACCTGCCCCTGCCCCGATATGTGTCGATGAAGGCAGCCGAAGGGAACGTGCGGCGCGGACCATCCCTAACCCACCGAATCGATTGGGTATTCAAAAGGCGTGGCATGCCGCTGCAGGTCACTGCCGAATATGGCAACTGGCGCAAGGTCCAAGACCGCGACGGCGCGGGTGGCTGGGTTCACTATGCCTTGTTGTCTGGCGTCCGAACGGTGCTGATCGAATCCGAGATGCTGCCTGTTTATGCCCGCCCCGACCCGACCTCGCCCGTGAATGCCCATTTCGAGACCGGAGTAGTGGCGCGACTTGGAGCCTGTTCGCTGGACTGGTGCAGGATCACCGCCGGCGGATACCGTGGCTGGACACTGAAATCGAACCTTTGGGGCGTCGATCCTTCCGAAATTCGGGAATAGGTGAAAGACAAATTCCGGTATCCGCGGTTGCGCATCGCCCCGAAAAAGCGCGACAAGCTGTTTGAGTTACCGGCCCAATCGCCGCTTAACTCGACCTAAACGGAGGACCCTATGCGCGCAGTCACCTATTCAGCCTTCGGAGACGCTGTCGATGTCTTGCGTGTTCAGGATATTCCCCCGGTTCCGCCTGGACCGGGTGAAGTCACGGTCGAGTTGTCTTATTCCGGCGTAAATCCCTCGGACGTCAAGGCCCGCGCGGGAACCCGACCGGGTGTCACAGAACCTCCGTTTCCGCTGATCGTTCCGCACAGCGACGGGGCTGGAGTCATCACAGCGGTTGGCGATGGCGTACCCGCGACGCGGATTGGTCAGCGCGTGTGGATTTGGAACGGGCAATGGCAACGCGCGTTCGGTACAGCTGCCAGCCACATCACCCTGCCTGAATCTCAGGCTGTGGAACTGCCCGAGACGGTGTCACTTGAAACCGGAGCGATTCTTGGAATTCCGGGCCTTACCGCAAGCCACGCAGTGTTCTCGGGCGGCACGCCGCGCGGGCAAACCATTTTGATCCATGGTGGGGCGGGTACTGTCGGGTATCTGGCTGTCCAGCTTGCCAAATGGGCCGGAGCCAAAGTGATCGCAACGGCCAGCACTCGCAGCTTTGACCGGGTCAAAGCAGCCGGTGCAGATGTCGTTCTCGACTACTCCGGTGAACACCTTTCGGATCAGATTCTCGACGCAAATGATGGACGTGCAATTGGTCGAATCGTCGATGTCGAATTTGGACAGAACCTTAACACCAACATTGCCGTCATCGCCGAGAACGGCCGTATCAACGCATATGGATCTGCCCGGAATATGACACCTGTCTTTCCCTTTGGACCCATGATGTTCAAGGCCGTGACACTCGAGGCGGTCCTGATCTACCTGCTGCCCGCAGATTTGCGCGCCGCCGCAATAAAGACACTCCACAAGGCACTGACTGATGGCGCATTGACCTGCCCCGTACATAAGGTCTTTACACTGGAAGAATGCGCTGCCGCCCATGCGATGGTACAGGAAGGCAACCGTATCGGAGCGGTGTTGATCGACACCAAATGAGGGGCCTTCAAAAAAATTTTACGGCGCTCGCTTTTTTTGCAAAACGCTCTTGAACCCTGCCATCAACAATCGTAGATAGCCGCTCACCGTTGGGGTGTAGCCAAGTGGTAAGGCAGCGGTTTTTGGTACCGTGTATCGTAGGTTCGAATCCTACCACCCCAGCCAGCTCATCAGAACATGGAACAACGACAGGCGCTTGGGTCACCGATACCCGAGAAATGCCCCCGTTTATGCCCCAGTGGTTTCGGGTGTTCCGACGTCCTCTTTCCTAACCTCTAGCAGGGGTTCTATGGGGGTGGGGAATAGGTATAAGTAATGAATAGAAACCGGAGGATAGAGAGACCCGAGTATCCTCGTTCCTGATCATAATACACAGAGGGAGGAGGAGGTTATGGGGGAGATAGAGGACCCATGGCACTCGCGGCCAATCGACGTTCACCGCTGGTCGGATCACCCCGAGGTCGCTGAATTGGTCGACCGCATCTGGGACGGCTACCTGCCGAGTGATCAGACGTCCGGACCGAAGCCGAAGACTGCATTCAGGCATCAACTCCGGGTGTTGGTCCTTTCTAGGCATAGCCGTCCTCCAGTGATATGCCTCCGGGAGACTGACGAAATTCGTGATCGAGCATCAAGTTGGCAAGCAAACGCAATGAACGTACCAGAAGTGGCGTAGTAGGCTTAGACGACCTAAAAGCTGCTGTGGGCTCCCATTTCTTCGTCTGGTCGCTCCTAGAGAGACAACTAGCGCAATCGTTGGCGTACCTTGAACGGCAGAGCACAACGCAAGCTGTGTACGGCATTTCTAGAGTCCTTGAGCGTTGGAAGAAGTTGCTCGGAGAATTGGCTGGCAAAAACATTTCAAACACAGATTTCATCGAAGACCTATTCGTTACGATGTCGGAAGGTTTGGAAATGCGGAACAGAATTGCTCATGGCATTACCGGGCTTTATGCGGAGGGAGGTACCGCGTCCACTGTGTTCATCCAGACTGCATTGAATGGCAAACCTCGGGAAATCAGCTACGAAGACTTAACGTTAACCAATGAACGATTGAATTTAATCGCCTCACATATGGATCGCATTACAAGCGTGGTGTTCCACTTGGATTCAACTGCATCACAGAACATCCGCTCTGAGATACTCGGTCGTCTTCACCCGTAGTGGCTATTCTCCCAGATCCAAATTTTACCCAATGGTTCACTCCGGCGGTTCCGAATTCAGTGCCATCTATGTATACGGCACCACCTCTCGCCCTGTCCGCCTCTCATGTTCCGCCAACCTCTGAAGATATCCTTCGGACCGGGCCGTCTGCCGCCATATCACATAATCTTTCACATGGTCGGCACTGGAGTCGGCTTGTTCGTCCAGCCCATAGAACTGGTTCGACGTTGGCAACGGAGCACCGACCACTTCTTCTGAAGCCTCGGCCATCACCCGCTTCAGTTCGCCCACTCTGGTGTAATCGACGATAAAACTGTCATGCACGGATAAGACTGGAACGACTTGATCGCAGAAGTAACGATGAACGCGCTCCGCTATCTGGCTATCAAGGTTCATCAACTGGATACCTTGATCTGCGAACAGAAAGTCCCTGATGTGAGGGGTCTTCTCCAGGAAGCCAGCCAGTAGAGCATCCAGTTGCTCGTTAGTCAGTGTCTTGCCTGCGTGGCCGGTTGGAAAGCCATCACGAAACGCCCGGAAAGCAGCATCCCTAGAACCAGCGTTTACCGCTGTGAGTACAAGCCGCTTGATAAATTGACGCTGTAGCACTGGAGGTAGCCATGCACCCAGTATGTCGGGCAACTCATAGGGATCGCCAGCAAGTTCTTTTCCTGCTCGAAGGCTGAGCAACGAGACATGGAGACTGCGGAAGTCCACCTCGACGACGGGCGTATCGTTGATGAAGATCTTCGACCTCCAGTCACTGTTGATCTGCTGCCACCAACCACCGTGAAAGCGCCCATTCAGGTTGAAGTTTGCGCGGCTGAATATCCGGCGGGTGAACTTGTGATGATGGTCGGTGGTGACATCATCGACCCTTGGTTCATCCAATACAGGGATATCAATGAAAGCATCAGCGATTACTTGGTTATAGCGCTCAAGCTCAGCCCGCATTCTAACGATCTCGTCGGTATCCTCGTACTCGACCAGTGCCTCTGCGTTGTCGCCTCTGAGAATGATGATTTCTTCACCTTCGACCCGACCAATATCATCTCGTCTGAATGCCACTTCGGCGAACCATCCCTGCAGCACCTCAGAGGCTCGTATCCTCGTCGTTCTGTTCCCCCGAGCCAGAGGACCCGAGTAACTGCCCTTTGCAACATCCAATAGTCCTGCTTCGATTAGGCTGTGAATGATCGGGATGATCTTCTTGGATATATGGATCGCGTTATAGCGGGAAGACGTGTCCCAGTAGTTCGAGGACATGGATACGCCGATAGACAGTTCCGGGTCTTCCAACCAAGCGACATACAGGTCTAGAACCAACACCCGCAGTTGATGCCTGAATGCAGTCTTCGGCTTCGGTCCGGACGTCTGATCACTCGGCAGGTAGCCGTCCCAGATGCGGTCGACCAATTCAGCGACCTCGGGGTGATCCGACCAGCGGTGAACGTCGATTGGCCGCGAGTGCCATGGGTCCTCTATCTCCCCCATAACCTCCTCCTCCCTCTGTGTATTATGATCAGGAACGAGGATACTCGGGTCTCTCTATCCTCCGGTTTCTATTCATTACTTATACCTATTCCCCACCCCCATAGAACCCCTGCTAGAGGTTAGGAAAGAGGACGTCGGAACACCCGAAACCACTGGGGCATAAACGGGGGCATTTCTCGGGTATCGGTGACCCAAGCGCCTGTCGTTGTTCCATGTTCTGATGAGCTGGCTGGGGTGGTAGGAATCCTTGCCGACCGATGAAACCAAAGAGCTTTTCCAACCGGTGACCGGAACTGGGGCGGTTTCGGGGGCATTTTCAACCGCTGACTTACCCGTTTACTGGTGCCGACGGGTGCTGACGAGACCGCTAGATCGATCGTTCTCTGGCGCTGAGACGACCGCTGACGAGTGTTTCCGGGGGCTGACGGGGGTCGCTGGTGCTGGGGCGGAAACTTGTACTGGCGCTCTGTGTCCCAGTTCACAGAACCTCTCGTTCATCCAGGTTAACGTCACGTCATCATTGGGAGGTCGCAATGCTTCGTAAGGCTTCAAATACCTGGCACACTCACACCGAACACGCAGTAACCATGATACACCCGGTTGTGCGTATCTTGCGTCATTGCACCCAGATGCAACGCCAAGTGAACCGCTACCACTGAATTCGAGTGCGGTTAGCTGACATTGAAGGCCTCTAAGGTACCGCGTGAATGTCACAAACTGCGCCAACTGCAATCTTTAAATTAATAATCTTCAATCAGAATGGAAACAGCCTAAAGGTTGAGGCTGACTATGCATAACTTCTGAAACTTTCGGGCCTTCTAGAGCTCAATCCTCTGGGACCGCTAGTGCTCGCTTTCTTTATCTGGATCGGTTTGTGTATCCCCACTTTCTCTACGCCTCGGTGGGTTTAGGCTTGCTAACTGCGACGGAACAGCGCCAATGGCGCCACCGACAGACGCTGCCGCCGACCCAATTGCGCTACCCACTGGTGCCACGGTTCTAGATACGGAGAATTTTCCTTCGTCTGCGAACACCTTTGAAATCCGCTCCAAGGCCATTTCTTCTCGCTCATCTAGGATGCCGTCAGCTTCAGCGACAGCTTGCAGGAAAGTCATAATGTCTGAATACATATGCTGAAAACTGCAATCAGGGTTATCTCTGGTGAACGCGCCAAGTGTTTGCGCCGTCGCTTTGATGTTATATTCATCCAGTCGAAGTTTCACGAACTCAAAACCACGTTCGGCAAATTGCTCCGAATAACCCCACTCTTCTACGAAATAGCACCTAATGGCTGCTTCTTCTGCTTCATCGACTCTTTCGTCAACTTGGGCAACCTTCATGGCAAGCGGGGCCAATAGGTCGAAAATGCCTAGCCCCAAGACGTCCAGAGGTGTGTTGATGAAAGTGGGAATTACGGTCGTCTTTTTGTTATCAGATTTCAGATAACGGGTAATTCCGAGCCACGCGCCACCAGAAATAACGCTGGCCGCAGCTATCCATCCGACCGGAGTGGCCGCAGTCGCAGTTCCGAGTCCTATAGCAGCGAGCAAACTCGGAGCAGCAAAGAACTTCTGAGCGATCATAGCAGAGCTGGCAACTTGAGCTCCCGTCGCGGCAATTCCTGCGACATCCCAAGCTTCAAATAGCGCTTTTTTCACGCGAATGGACGTGTAGGCGTTCTCGCCAATCCCCAGCTTTGCCTTGAACCGCATATCGTCGTGAACAACGTCAACGACGCCATCAAACCAACCGTGTTCCATTAGCTGATCCCGGTTTTCAGAGCGTTAAACTCGGCTAAAGATGCCATTACTCGTCTCTCGACTGCTTTATTTGAAAAATCCATGACTGCGCCAGCGGACATTCCAAAGAGAACCAGTATCGGAGTCACTATTGGGCCCAGCACCCATCCAATTGTCTGACGTCAGCACCAATGGGACAGTTTTGGTCGATTTGATAAGAGAGGGTTTCTGGCTCATCGTAACCGCCAAG